>NZ_MWQN01000001.1:5870000-6470000 GCF_002024165.1 Embleya scabrispora | reverse complement strand
CGCCCACCTCGACGGTGCCCGACGTGGGGCGCTCCAGGCGGTTGACGCAGCGGATCAGGGTGCTCTTGCCGGCGCCGCTGCGGCCGAGCACACCGAAGATCTCGCCTTCGCGCACGTGCAGGTCGACCCCGTCGAGCGCGGTCACCTGCCGTTCTCGGCTGCGATAGACCTTGCTCAGGGCAGTGGTACGGATCACCGTGAATTCCTCGGGTGGATGTGCGTGCCGAATCGGGCCCGACAAAGGGCCGCGCGACTCGATCACACAGGGGGCGTGGCGGGGGTGACACCGGGGGCGCGGAGCGCTCGGCCCGGGAGAGGGATCAGGCCCTCAAATCCTCAACAGCCACACATTCGACACATCTGACACGAACGGCACATGCAGCGACAACCCGTGGCGGTAGCCGCGGTGCCGGAGATGTGAGCCGTCGTGAACATGATCCGATTAAAGCAGACACACGCCTCGCAATGGAAATGTCATCCGCCGAAGCACCTGCGACCGGAGCCGACGAAGCCCCGGCGACCATGGATTCCAAGGTCGCCGGGGCTTTGGGGTGCCCGGCCCGCAGGCGTCGATGCCGCAGGCGTCGATCAGGCCGCGAGGACGGCGGTCTTGCGCAGGTAGACCAGGCTCAGCCGGGGGCTGACCTTCTCGATCCGGCCGGAGACGTAGCCGAGGCGTTCGTACAGCCGCAGGTTGTTCTCGCTGCGGTGACCGGTGAACAGTTCGTACTCCGCCGCGTCGGCGAGTTTCGCCTCGATCGCGCGCAGCAACCGGGTGCCGAGCATGTGCCGCTGCAGTCGGGGGTGCACGATCAGCTTGCCGATCCGGGCCACGCCGTCGTCGATGGTGCCGCGCACCGAGCCGACGACCTCCTCGCCCAGGCGCGCCACCAGCACGGTGTGCGTCTCGAACTCGGCGCGCAGGCTCTCCAGGCTCTGCGTCAGCGGCTCGATGCCGTAGTCGTTGTAGAGGGCGGCCTCGCCCTGGTAACAGAGGTACTGAAGCTTGAGAATCTGCTCGGCGTCGGATACGTCCGCCGTGCCGATACCCACGTTCTGCCCCATCGGATTGCTCCCCTGATCGCCCTGATCACCGCGCGGATGTGTGTGCCGCAGCGTCGAGCCCCGTGTCCGTTGCGAAGGGGGAGGGTTGTCCCCTTCTCGAACACGCGCGTGAACACTGCATTCGTCACTGTTCCACACGGCTTTTCCCGGACTTCTACCCGGCCCTCACCTACGCGCAATCCGGCGTTCAGGCAGCGTGTTCGACGAAGTGCGCCCGATGGGGTGAATCGCCGGAAAAGTGCGTGTCGTGGAACGCGGGATGTGGCCACCGCGCGCGGCACGCAGGACCGCTCCGGAGGGCCGGGCCGACCCGGCCCGGCCGGCTACAGGCCCGTGACTCGGCGGACGACTCCCTCCTTGAGCGCGCGCACCATCGCGAACGGTTCGGTGGCCTGGTGCACGAGCAGCGTCAGATGTGCGTCGACCCCGACCACGTAGCGCGACCTGGGCGACTTCGTGGTGGCGGCCAGGGCGATCGTGTCGGCGACCGTCTCCGGCTCGCTCCACAGCGGCTTCATGATCGAAAAGCCCAGGTCCATCCGGCGGAACGCGGTGGCGAACGCGGTGCCGCGATGGCGCTCGACCGCGTCGGCCATCTCCTCGGTGGCGCCGCTGCGAAAGCCGCCGGGCGAGACCACCACGACGTCGATTCCGGCCCCGGCCAACTCCACCCGCAACGCGCCCGACGCCGCCTCCAGCGCGTGCTTCCCGGCCTGATACCAGCCGAGCAGCGGATATGTGATCCGTCCGGCCAGCGAGGAGATCTGCACCACCCGGCCCCACCCGCGTTCGCGCATGTGCGGAACGGCGAAGCGGGCCAGCCGCATCGGGCCGAACAGCGCGGTCTCCAGCTGGTGGCGGGCGTCCTCCTCCGACACGTCGAGCACGGGGGCGAACGCGGTGCCGCCGGCGTTGTTGACCAGGATGTCGGGACGGATCCGCTCGATCACGTCCTTGCCGCCGGCCGCGTCGGTGACGTCCAGGAGCACGGTGCGCACCTCGACCCCGGCCGCGTCCGCCGCGGCCAGGACCGCCTCGGCCTTGGCCGCCGTACGCACACTGCCGACGGTGTCCACGCCCGCCCGGGCCAGCGCGAGCACGGTGGCCAGGCCGAGCCCGGAGTTGGCGCCGGTGACCAGTGCCGTTCTGCTCACGCGCGACCCGCCTCGAATCCGGCGGCATCGACCGCACGATCCTCCTCGACCCGTCGCGGACCGGGCACCTTGGGCACGACGGCCCCGGCCCCGCTCTCCGCGCCACCCGCGCCGAAGGGCTCGGCCGGCAGATCCCGCGTCGGGCGCGGCGGCGCGACCTCGTCCGCCGCCTTCAACAGGTGGTTCAACTGCTCGACGATGGCGTCCGCCAGGGCGAACGGGTCCGGCAGCGCGTCCCGATCGGCCAGCACGCCGATGTCGATCCGGTCGTCGTAGCTCATGCCACCGATGAACAGCCCGAAGCCGTCGGCGATGATCCCCATCGAATGAAACGCCTCCACCCTCTGCCCGTGGGCATACAGCGGCCTGCGCGGGCCGGGCACGTTCGAGACGGTGACGTTGCACAACGCCGGCAACACGGACGCGAGCCGGGCCTCGCGGTAGAGCCCGCCGAGCGCCCCGAGCAGCGCCGGCGGCGGCGCCTCGGCCAGACCCGTGAGCAACTCGCCGCCCATCGCGCTCTGCACGGCCTTGGCCGCGTCGGAGTTCTCGTGTACGCACAGCAGCCGCTCGCCGGGCTCGGCCACGTCGGTGGCCAGCCCCACCAGCATCCCGGTGATCAGGTTGCCGCCGGCGCGCTCGCCGCCGCGCGTGGCGTCCACCGGCACCGTGGCGACCAGTTCCCGCTCGGGCAACTCGCCCAGCGCGTCCAGGTGTTCGCGCAGCGCGCCGGCCACCATCGCGAGCACCACGTCGTTGACCTTGACCCCGAAGGCGTTCTTCACCAGCTTGACGTCGGAGAGCGAGACGCTGCAGAAGCCGTACGCCCGCCGCGGGCCGATCGGCGCGTTGAACCGGGTCCTGGGCACGTTCAGCGGCAGCGCCCGGCTCAGCCGTCCGGTCAGCGCGGCCTGTAGCACGCCCTGTCCCAGGCGGCCGAGTTGCCGGCCCACCCGCACGGGCGTGCCGGCCAGCGAGAGCGCGCCCTCGCGGAGCGCGTCCCATCCCTCGGGCACACCTTCCGGCTCGGTCGGCGCGAGCGCCGACGCGGGCGCCTGCTCGGCCGGCGGGTTCGGGACGGCGTCGAAGAAGATCTCCTGCATCGCGGCGCCGGAGCGCCCGTCGATGCACGCGTGGTGCACCTTCCACAGGTGCGCGACCCGCCCGTTCTCCAGGCCGTCGACGATCCACCACTCCCACAGCGGGCGGTCGCGGTCCAGGCGGTGGCGGTAGATCTCCTCGGCCATGGCGGTCAGTTCACGCCGGCCGCCGGGAGCCGCCAGGGTGGCCCGACGCAGGTGGTTGCCCAGATCGAAGTCGGGGTCCTCGACCCAGTGCGGCCGGGCCAGCCCCCACGGGCCGCGGACCAGTTTGCGGCGCAGCAGCGGCAGCCGGGGCAGTCGCGCGGCCAGCGTGCGCGCGAACGCGGCGCGGTCGACGCGGCCCCCGGTGTCCGAGGCGTCGACGATGGTCAGGCAGACGACGTGCGCCGGCCACTCCTGCGACTCCAGGGCCAGGAATGCCGAATCCAGACCGGAGAGCTTCACCAGGTTTTCCTCCTCCCGATGCCCGACGAGGTCAGGGCATCCTCGATGAAGCGGTGCGCCTGCCGGTTCCACACGGCTCCGATGTGCGAGCCCCGGTACCAGCAGACGGATGGTTCCTCCCAGTGCTTCCAGAGCCGATACGCCTGCTGCGGCGTGGCCATCCGATCGGCCAGGCCGGCGTAGACGAAGCGCCGCTCCAGCGGCACCCGGGGGGTCACCGCCAGCGGCGAGACCACACGGTGGACCGTCTCGGCGTCCGCGCCGAGCAACCCCGCCGCGCGCACCTCGCGCTCGACGTCCTCGGGTACGTGGTGCGACATCACCCACGCCATGTCGACCGAGGGCACGCCGACGATCACGCAGTCCAGGTCCTCCAGGCCCGCGACCAGGGCGGCGACGTAGGCGCCCAGCGAGAGCCCGTGCACCGCGACGGGGGTGTCGGCGTCACCCTGCCCGCGCACCCACGCCAGGCAGCGGCGCACGTCCCACACGGCCTGCCCCAGGCCGTGCACGTTGCCGAGGTAGTCGAACGAGATGAACGTGCCGTCGTGGGTGCGCGTGCTCTTGCGCGGCCCGTGCATGGGCAGCACCGGGTGGATCACGTTGACGCCGAGTTCGCGGTGCAGCCGCTGCGAGCGGAACGCGGCCAGGTCGCCGGGTCGGCCCATGCCGAAGCCGTGCAGGTTCACCAGCCACGGCCGCGGTGCGCCGGGGTGGCGCAGCACGTACGCCCACACCCGCTGATTGGCGCCCGCCCCCTGCCACCGGGTGGCCCCCGGCACGCCGGCTCGGGGCATGTACCCGCTCTCGAACGTCAGTTGCTCGTAGCCGATGGTGCCGTAGAGCCGGTCCCGGAGCACCGGGTCGTCCGGGGCGGGCGGTCGGGGGTGGAAGCGGGTCGGATCGTCGAGGTAGCTCTCGGCGCGGAACTTGGCCACCGCGTCGGCGATTTCGATCCGGATCCGTTGGACGTCCTCGGGGTCCGGGGACAGCCGGCCGCCGGCCAGGACGGCCACCACGAGTTCGTCCAGGAAGGCCGCGGAGACCAGTCCCGGGGTGGGGAACACGGTGGGTATCTCGGGATGTCGGCGCCGCTCGGCGCGCAACGACCGCACATAGGAGCGCACTCCGAAGCCCACCGAGGAGGGGACACTGCGCAGCAGCGCGCCGACCGGAAGATCCGCGACCACGGCGGCGGACTTCTCCCCCTGGGAACGTATTCGACGCAGGTGATCGAGCATGCCGATCCCTCCCCTCGATTTGAGCCGACCCTAGTACGGAATCAACGGAGCGAATATGTTCGATCGCTTTTGGTAACCGCGATTTCACAATTGGTACTGGAACCGCGACTTCCGCTCACACTCGTGCAACCACCCCGAAACCGGACGTGCCACGGCAGGCGGACACGACGATGGGCCCGCCACCTCCCCCCGGAGGTTGCGGGCCCATCGTCTCAGGTCGATCCCGGTGCCGTACGGCGTTACACGCCGGCCCACTTGCGCTGGCCGGCCAGGTCCGCCCGCAGCTCGCCGAGTTGCTCGGCGACCCGGACCGGGGCGGTGCCCCCGCGCCCGTCACGCGAGGCGACCGAGCCGGACACGGTCAGTACCGAGCGCACCTCCGGGGTCAACTCCGGCGAGATCTCCGCGAGTTGATCGTCCGTCAGGTCCCACAGCTCGATTCCGCGCGGCTCGCAGTACTTCACACACGCGCCCGCCACCTCGTGCGCCACCCGGAACGGGGTGCCGCGGCGGACCAGCCACTCGGCGATGTCGGTGGCCAACGAAAAGCCGGCCGGCGCCAGTTCGGCCAGCCGCTCGCGGTGGAAGGTGAGCGTGGCGATCATCCCGGTGAACGCCGGGAGCAGGACTTCGAGCGTGTCGCACGAGTCGAAGACCGGCTCCTTGTCCTCCTGGAGGTCGCGGTTGTAGGCCAGCGGCAGCGCCTTCAGGGTGGCCATCAACCCGGTGAGGTTGCCGATCAGCCGGCCCGACTTGCCGCGCGCCAACTCCGCGATGTCGGGGTTCTTCTTCTGCGGCATGATCGAGGAGCCGGTGGAGAAGGCGTCGTCCAGCGTCACGAAGGAGAACTCCTTCGTGTTCCAGACGATGATCTCCTCGGCCAGCCGGGACAGGTTCACCCCGAGCATCGCGGTGACGAACGCGAACTCCGCGGCGAAGTCGCGCGAGGCGGTGCCGTCGATCGAGTTCGCCGCGGACGCGGAGAACCCGAGGTCGCGGGCCACCGACTCGGGGTCCAGCCCGAGCGAGGACCCGGCGAGCGCGCCCGAGCCGTACGCCGACACGTCGGCGCGCCGGTCCCAGTCGCGCAGCCGGTCGGCGTCGCGCGCGAAGGCCTGCACGTGGGCGAGCAGGTGGTGCGCGAGCAGCACCGGCTGGGCGTGCTGGAGGTGGGTGCGGCCCGGCATCACCGCGTCGGGATGCGCGGCGGCCTGCTCGATCAGCGCCTCCTGGAGGTCGGCGAGCAGCCGGCCCAGGATCCGCGCGTGGTCGCGCAGGTACATCCGGCCCAGGGTGGCGATCTGGTCGTTGCGCGAGCGGCCCGCGCGCAGCTTGCCGCCGAGGTCGGGGCCGAGGATGTCGAGCAGGCCGCGCTCCAGCGCGGTGTGCACGTCCTCGTCGGCGATCGTGGCGACCAGGACGCCGGACTCGACGTGTTCCGCGAGCGTGTCCAGGCCGGCCAGCATGCGGGTCAGCTCGTCGTCGGTGAGCAGTCCGGCCGCGTGCAGGACCCGGGCGTGCGCCCGGGAGCCGGCGATGTCGTACGGCGCGAGCCGCCAGTCGAAGTGCACGCTGGCGGAGAGCAGGGCCAAAGCCTCGGAGGGGCCGCCGGAGAAACGGCCGCCCCACAGGCTCACCCGGTCGGGGCTGTCGCTCATGACGCACCGCCGCGCCGCGCCGCGATCCGGGTGGCGGGGTCGAAGTCGTACAGCGACTGGTCGCTGCGCCGACCGGTGACCACGGCGCCGGTCTCCTCGGCGACCCATGGGATACGGACGGAGGTGCCCAGACCTCCGGAATGGGCGAGTACGACGCGCTCGGTCACGAGCGTTTTCTCCTTACGAATGAGCGGTACGGCAGATGTGGTGCCGGGGTCGGCCCGAGCCGAGCGCTCCGGCGGTGTGCGGGTGCGTAAGCGGGTGGTTGCGCCGGGCCGGGCTCCGCCTATCCCTTGTGCTCGGCGAGCGCCAGGAGGTGCGCGGCGAGCGCCGCGCCGCCCTCCGGGTCGCGCGAGACCATCAGGATGGTGTCGTCGCCGGCGATGGTGCCCAGGATCAGCCGGGACTCGGCGTGGTCCATCGCGGAGGCCAGGAACTGGGCCGCCCCGGGTGGTGTGCGCACTACGACGAGGTTGCCCGACGCCTCGGCCGACACCAGCAGTTCGCCGGCCAGCCGGGACAGCCGCCCCTCGACCGCGGACTCCTCCAGCGGCGCCCGGGGGGTGCGATCGCCGCCCTCCGCCGGCACGGCGTAGATCAGCGATCCCTCCGCGTCGCGGATCTTCACCGCGCCGAGTTCGTCGAGGTCCCGGGACAGCGTGGCCTGGGTGACGGCGAGTCCGTCCTCGGCGAGCAGCCGGGCGAGTTGGTTCTGCGACCGGACCGGGTGTCGGGTCAGGATGTCGACGATCCGCCGGTGGCGGGCGATCCGGGTGCTGGGCACCGCGTATACGCCCTCGACCGGGGTCGCGTCGGTGCCGGGCTCGCCGGCGCCGGGCTCGCTGCTCATGGGCCGACCCCGCCTAGCGCCGCACGCGTCGTCGTCGGACGGTGTTCACGAAGTTCCTCCGGCGGGTGCGGCGGCGAGGCCGGCGTCCAGGATTGCGGGCAGCGCCCCGAGCAGCGCGTCCACGTCCGCGTCGTCGACGACGAGCGGCGGGGCGAGCCGAACCCGGGTGGGCACGGCGGCGTTGACGAGGAAACCCGCGTCCTGTGCCGCCCGTTGCACCGCCTGCGCCACCGGTGCGGTGAGCACGATACCGATCAACAGGCCCGCTCCGCTCACCTCGTCGACCAGCGGATGGGCGATCTTGTCGATTCCCGCCCGCAGTCGCTCGCCGAGTTGCGCCGAACGGGTGCACAGGTCGTCGTTCTCGATCGTGTCGAGCACCGCGAGCGCCGCGGCGCAGCAGATCGGGTTGCCGCCGAACGTGGTGCCGTGCTGGCCCGGCCGCAACAGCTCGGCCGCCGGCCCGAAGGCGACACAGGCGCCGATCGGCAGCCCGCCGCCCAGGCCCTTGGCCAGCGTGACCACGTCGGGCTCGATGCCGAGCGGCTGGTGGGCGAACCAGGCGCCGGTGCGGGCTATGCCGGTCTGGATCTCGTCCAGGATCAGCAGCGCGCCGTGCGCGGCGGTGATCTCCCGGGCCGCGGCCAGATAGCCCGCGCCGGGCATGACCACGCCGTTCTCGCCCTGGATGGGCTCCAGGATCACCGCGGCGGTCCGCGGACCGACGGCGGCGCGCAGCGCGTCGACGTCGCCGTAGGGCACGAAGTCGACGCCGCCGGGCAGCGGGGCGAACGGCTCGCGCTTGGCGGGCTGGCCGGTCATCGCCAGCGCGCCCATGGTGCGGCCGTGGAAGCCGCCCTCGGCGGCGATGATCTGCGGTCGACCGGTACGCCGGGCGATCTTGAACGCGGCCTCGTTGGCCTCGGCGCCCGAGTTGCCGAAGTAGACCCGGCCGGGACGGTCGAACAGGCCGAGCAGCCGCTCGGCGAGCGCCACGGGCGGTTCGGCGATGTAGAGGTTGGACACGTGGCCCAGCCGGCCCAGCTGCGCGCCCACCGCGGCGGCGATCGCCGGGTGCGCGTGGCCGAGCGCGTTGACCGCGATGCCGCCGAGAAAGTCGACGTAGGTGTTGCCCGCGGCGTCCACGACACGCGCGCCCGAGCCGCTGGTCAGCTCGATCGCGGGAGTGCCGTAGTTGTGCATCAGTGCCTGGTTCCACCGCTGCGTCAGCGCACCGGTGGCACCGCTGTCGGTGCCGGTCACGCCGCCCCCTCGGAGTCTTCGTCGTCGTTGTCCGCGTGGTCGATGTCGCCCGCCGCCGCGGCCTTGGCCTGCTTGTCCCGAGCGGGCACCACCATGGTCCCGATCCCCTCGTCGGTGAACACCTCGAGGAGCAGCGAGTGCGCGACGCGCCCGTCGAGCACGTGCGCGGCCGGCACCCCGGCCTGCACGGCCCGCAGGCACGCCTCCATCTTGGGCAGCATGCCGGTGGACAGGTTCGGCATCAGCGCGGCCAACTCGTCGGCGTCCAGGCGCGATATCACCTCGTCGCTGACGGGCCAGTCGGCGTACAGCCCCTCGACGTCGGTGAGCACGACCAGTTTCTCCGCGCCGAGCGCCACCGCGAGCGCCGAGGCCGCGGTGTCGGCGTTGACGTTGTAGACGTGCCCGTCGGCGCCGCGCGCGATCGAGGAGATCACCGGTATCCGGTTGTCGTCGAGCAGCGCCCGGATCGCGCCGGGGTCGACCTCGACGATGTCGCCGACCAGGCCGATGTCGACCGACTCGCCGTCCACGACCGCGAGCCGCTTCTCCGCGGTCATCGTGTGCGCGTCCTCGCCGGTCATCCCGACGGCGAACGGCCCGTGCCGGTTGATCAGGCCGACGATCTCGCGCTGCACCTGGCCGGCGAGGACCATGCGCACCACGTCCATCGCCTCGGGCGTGGTCACCCGAAGGCCGCCGGCGAACGAGGACTCGATGCCGAGCCGGTCGAGCTGCGCGCTGATCTGCGGGCCGCCGCCGTGCACGATCACCGGGCGCAGCCCGGCGAACCGCAGGAAGACCAGGTCCTGGGCGAACGCCTGCTTGAGCGCGTCGTCGACCATGGCGTTGCCGCCGAACTTGATCACCACGGTCTTGCCGTAGAAGCGCTCCAACCACGGCAACGCCTCGATCAGCGTGTGCGCCTTGGCCAGTGCCGCGTTGTTGCGCCCCTGTTTGTCGGCCGATTCCGTCCGCATCCCGCTCCCCCTCGTCTGGCTGTCGGTACCGGTCACGACGAGTAGGCCGAGTTCTCGTGGACGTAGTCGGCGGTGAGGTCGTTGGTCCACACCGTCACGGCGGCCTCGCCGGCGTTGAGGTTCACCACGATGTGCGTCTCGCGCGGGGTCATGTCGACCAGTTCGCGGTCCTCGCCGACGAAGCCGTCCCGGCACACCCACACGCCGTTGAAGGCGACGTCGAGTCGGTCGGGGTCGAAGGTCGCGGCGGTGGTGCCGATCGCGGCGAGCACTCGGCCCCAGTTGGCGTCCTCGCCGTGCACGGCGCACTTGAACAGGTTGTTCCGCGCGATCGAGCGGGCCACCTCGAGCGCGTCGGCCTCGGTCGCGGCGCCCGCCACGTCGATCCGGATGTCCTTGCTCGCGCCCTCGGCGTCGCCGATCAGCTGTCGGGCGAGGTCGCCGCTGACGGCGCGCACCGCCTCGGCGAACGCGGCGAGGTCGGGCTCGACGCCGGAGGCGCCGGAGGCCATCAGCAGCACGGTGTCGTTGGTGGACATGCAGCCGTCGGAGTCGATCCGGTCGAACGTGGTGTGCGTGGCGCCGCGCAGCACCGCGTCCAGCGTCTCGGCGTCGACCGCGGCGTCGGTGGTGAGCACGACGAGCATGGTGGCCAGGCCGGGGGCGAGCATGCCCGCGCCCTTGGCCATGCCGCCGACGGTCCACCCGGCGGGGTCGGTGACCACGGACTGCTTGTGCACGGTGTCGGTGGTCTTGATCGCGATCGCCGCGGCCTCGCCGCCGTCGGCGCTCAGCGCCGCCGCCGCCTTGTCGACGCCCGGCAGCAGCCGGTCCATCGGCAGTTGCACGCCGATCAAACCGGTGGAGGCCACCACGATCTCGCCCGCGTTCAGCCCGAGCGCGTCGGCGACCTTCTCGGCGGTGGCGTGCGTGTTGCGAAAACCCTCGGTGCCGGTGCACGCGTTGGCGCCGCCGGAGTTGAGCACGACCGCCTGCACGAGGCCGGCCTTGACCACCTGCTCGGACCACACCACCGGCGCGGCCTTGACCCGGTTGGAGGTGAACACCGCCGCCCCGGCGATCGAGGGCCCGTCGTTGACGATCAGCGCCACGTCGGGCGCGCCCGTGCTCTTGAGGCCCGCGGCCACGCCCGCGGCGCGAAAGCCCTGTGCTGCGGTGACGCTCACGGTGCTACCCCCGTCTTGCTCAGTCCCAGGTCCTCGGCGAGGCCGAGGGCGATGTTGGTGCTCTGGATGGCGCCGCCGGCGGTGCCCTTGGCGAGGTTGTCGATCGCGCCGACCACCACGACACGGCCCGCGCGCTCGTCGACGGTGACCTGTACGACGGCCGTGTTCGCGCCGTAGACCATCGCGGTCGCGGGCCACTGGCCCTCGGCGAGCAGATGTACGAAGCCCTCGTCGGCGTAGGCCGCGGTGTAGGCCGCGCGGACCGCCTCGGCGGTGACGCCCGGCCGCAGTCGGGCGGTGCAGGTGGCCAGGATGCCGCGCGACATGGGCACCAGCGTCGGGGTGAAGGACACCGTGACCGGCGCGTCGGTGACCGCGCGCAGCCCCTGGACGATCTCCGGCGTGTGCCGGTGCACCCCGCCGACGCCGTAGGCGCTCGCGGAGCCCATCACCTCGCTGCCCAGCAGGTGCGGCTTGGGCGCCTTGCCCGCCCCGGAGGTGCCGGAGGCGGCGACCACGACCCAGTCGGGCTCGACCAGGTCGGCGGCGGTGGCGGGCACCGTGCACAGCAGCGAGACGGTCGGGTAGCAGCCCGGCACCGCGATCCGCCGGGTGCCGACGAGCGCGGCGCGCCCGCCCGGCAGCTCGGGCAGTCCGTACGGCCATGTCCCGGCGTGGGGGGATCCGTAGAACTCCTCCCAGTCGGCGCCCTCGCGCAGCCGAAAGTCGGCGCCGCAGTCCACCACGAGCACGTCGGCGCCCAGTTGCTTGGCCAGCGCGCCGGACTGTCCGTGCGGCAGGGCCAAAAAGACGACGTCGTGCCCCGCCAGGTTCTCGGCCGTGGTCTCGACGAGGACGCGGTCGGCCAACGGCAGCAGGTGCGGCTGCAGCTCGCCCAGGCGTCGGCCCGCGTTGGACCCGGCCGTGAGCGTGCCGATCTCGATCTCCGGGTGTGCGAGCAGCAGGCGCAGAATCTCCCCGCCCGCGTATCCACTCGCCCCCGCCAGTGCCGCCTTGGCCCCCATTACCGCCTCCTTGTCAGGAGCATGACTATACGGATAGCCGAATCACTATGCAAGTACGTTGGGTGACCGCCCGCCCCGAGGCCGCTCCGGGCAAGCCTTCCCCGCCCCCGGGCCAGCCGATAGGGCGCATGCCGGTGCGTTAGGATCAGCGGACTTCGGATACGCGCCCCCCGGCGGGCGGTCGACGGCCGGCGGGACGGCAGCGACGTGCAGCAGACGGCGGGCGCCCCCGGCCCAGGAAACGAACGAGACCACGTGACCCCTCCCCCCGGCACCTCCGGGCCCGCCGACGCCGCACGCGTCGCCGACCCGGACCTACAGTCCCCGACCGGCGAGCCCCCATCGGCTCCCGAGGCGGGCACCGCGGACACTCCGGCCGCGCCGACCCGGCCCACCGCCGAGCGCAGGCGCGCCCGCGTCCCACTGCCGGATCTGCTCGCCCTGGGCCTGCCCACGCTGGTCTTCGCGATCATGGGCTGGCACCAGCGCTGGATCACCGACGACGGCCTCATCTTCACCCGCGCGGTCCGCGAGATCCTGGCCGGCAACGGCCCCGTCTACAGCGCCGGCGAACGCGTGGAGACCTCCACGAGCACGCTGTGGCAATGGCTGCTCGCGCTGCTCGGCGGCATCACCCCGTTCGACTACGCGCCCACCGCCGTCTACACCGGCCTGATCCTGTCGGTCGCCGGCCTGTGGTTGTCCCTGGACGGCACCCGCCGGCTCTTCCGCGGCCTGGCGGTCACCCGGCTCCTGCTGCCCGCCGGCGTGCTCGTGTTCATCGCCGTGCCCTCCGTGTGGGACTTCGCCACCGCCGGCATGGAGACCGGCCTGATCCTGTTCTGGATCGGCCTGTCGTGGTGGTTGCTCATCGGCACCTGGCTGCGCCCGGTCGGCACCCACACCACCCGGCACACCCTCGCCCTGTCCTTCTGGTTCGGCCTGGGCCCCCTGGTCCGCCCCGACCTGGGCCTGACCATGGTGATCCTGCTCGTCGCCCAGTTCCTGCTGATCGGCGCCCGCTGGCCCAAGGCCCTGGCGATGCTCGCCTGCGCCGGGTTCCTGCCCGCCGCCTACGAGATCTTCCGGATGGGCTACTACGGCCTGATCTTCCCGATGCCCGCCCTCACCAAGGAGGCGTCGGGATCCTTGTGGGGCCGCGGCTGGGACTACCTGACCGACTACATGAAGCCGTATTACCTGTGGATCCCGATGATCCTGATCGTGGTCGCGGTCGCCCTCGCGCTCACCCGGCGCCGCCCCGCCGACCGGCGCACCTGGATCGTCATCGGCACCCCCCTGGTCGCCGCGCTGGGCCAGACCGTGTACGTGCTCAAGGTCGGCGGCGACTTCATGCACGGCCGCATGTGGCTGCCCGTACTGCTCCTTGTCCTGCTCCCGCTGCTGCTCGCCCCGCTGGACCGGCTCGTGACCCCCGTCATCGTGCTGGTCGCGGTCTGGGCGGTGGTCTGCGGCAGCACGCTGCGCTCCGGCGTGATCACCACGCCGGCCCCCGACGGCAACGGCAACCAGGTCTGGAACGAGCGCGACACCTACGCCGCGTGGACCAGGACCGACAACCCCACCACCGAGGAAGCGCACATCCGGACGCTGCCGACGATAGAAGAGGCGTTCCGCAACGAAAAGGCCACCGGCGAACGTCTTCTCTTCGTGGACCCCAACTACATGAAGGTGCCGCCGCTGCCGCTGCGCACCGACCTCGACCACGACAAGGGCCTGGTCATCGGCCGGCTCGGAGTCGGCGGCTCGATCACCCCGCTCGGCGGGATCGTGGTCGACGTGTGGGGCCTGTCCAACACCGTCGGCGCGCACATCACCGAGACCCGGCACACCGCCGCCGGCCACAAGAAGCTGCTGCCGTTCGCCTGGAACGTCGCGCTCTACGTCGACCCGGCGGGCGACGCGCTGGTCCCGCCGGACGCGGCCACCCAGGAGGACATCCGCGCCGCCCGGGCCGCACTGCGCTGCGGCGACCTCGCCGAACTCGTCGACTCGGTCGGCGAACCGATGTCCGCGTCGCGCTTTTGGAAGAACCTGACCGGCGCCGTGGACCGAACCAAGCTGCGGATCCCGGCCAACCCGATCGAGGCCGAGAAGAAATTCTGCTCGCCCTCCTGAGCCCGTCATCGGTCCGGCGGTCGATCATCAGTGGTTATGGTGTGGACGGCCCGCCCGCCCCGACTGGAGTCAACGAACCATGAGCCTCGTGAGTGTGCTGTCCGGGCGCTCGCGCTTCGGGCGACGGGCCGATCCCCCCGAGGACGGCCCGTCCACCCGCGGCACGGCCCGCTGGAACCTCGCGATGGTGCTGACGCCCGCCCTGATCGTGCTGATCCTGGGCTGGCGCCGACGCTGGATCAGCGACGACGGCCTGATCTTCACCCGCACCGTGCGCCAGATCCTGGCCGGCAACGGCCCCGTGTTCAACGTGGGCGAACGCGCCGAGTCCTCCACGAGCACGCTGTGGCAGTGGATTCTGGTGCTCGCGTCCTGGATCACCCAGAGCGACGTCGGCCGTCTCGCGGTCTACCTGGGCCTGCTGTGCACCACCGCCGGCTACGTCCTCGCGCTCCAGGCCACCCGTCGGCTGCACGAACGCACCGCGCGCGTGCCCCTGCTGGTGCCGTTCGGCGTGATCGCCCTGCTCGCGCTGCCGCCGGTGTGGGACTTCGCCACCTCCGGCCTGGAAACCGGGCTGACCACGTTGTGGACCGCCGGCTGCTGGTGGCTCCTGGTCCGCCTCCCGCACGACCCGCGCGCCCGCATCGCCTACGCGCTGGCCTTCGTCGCGGGCCTGGGCCCGACGGTCCGCCCCGACCTGGCCATCGCCACCCTCGGGTTCCTGATCGCGCTCGCCGTGATCCACCGCCCCCGCCCGCTCCGTGCCCTCGCGCTGTTCGGCACCGCGTTCACCCTCCCCCTGCTGTACGAGATCTTCCGGATGGGCTACTACGGCGTCATGCTGCCGCTGCCCGCCGTGACCAAGGAGGCGTCGGCGAGCGACTGGTCCCGGGGTTGGGACTACGTCCGCGACCTGACCGGGCCGTACCACCTGTGGATCCCGTTCGTCGTACTCGCCGCGTGCGGCCTGGCCCAGGCGATATTCCGGGTACACCGCGACCCCGCTCGCGCCCGCGCCCGGCTGGACCCGCGCACGATCGACCGCGCCGGATGGGCCCGGATCACCGTCTTCGCCGTCCCCGTGGCGTGCGGCCTGGTCATGCTCCTCTACGTGATCCGCGTCGGCGGCGACTTCATGCACGCCCGGATGTTGCTGCCCGGCCTGTTCACCCTGCTGCTGCCCATCCTCGTGGTCCCCGCGAACCGGCTCGCGGTACCCGCCGCGACCGTGCTGATCGGCTGGGCCGTGGTCTGCGCGGCCGCCTTCCGGGTGCCCTACGAGGGCATCGGCCCGCGCGGCATCGCCGACGAACGCGCCTTCTACATCGGCGCGCTCAAGGTCGCCAACCCGGTCACCGCCTACTCGTACGTGGCCAACTACCCACGCTTCCCCGCCGCCGCCCGGGCCGCCCGCGCCGACCACAAGCACGTGATCGTCTACCCCTGGTACGACGGCTTCTACGTCACCGCCCTCGACCCGAACCTGCCCGCCCCGGTCGCCACGGTATGGACCAACCTCGGTATGAACGGCGCGAACACCCCGCTCGACGGCGTCTCCGTCGACATCCTCGGCCTGGCCTATCCCCTGGCCGCACACGTCGAACTCACCACCCGGGGCCGCCCCGGCCACGAGAAGGAAATCGACATCGCCTGGGTCTTCGCCCAGTACACCTCCCCCGACGCCGTCCTCCCCCCGGGCATCGACCCGATCCGCGTCAAGGCCGCCCGCTACGCCCTCACCTGCGGCAACACCAACACCGGCAACATCAAAGAACTCCAGGACTCGGTCCAAGAACCCATGACCTGGAGCCGCTTCAAAAAGAACTTCACCGGCGCCTGGGACCGCACCTCATTCCGCTTCCCCAACGACCCGGTAACAGCCGCCAAAAAGGTCTGCGGCGTAGACGTCCTCCAAAAAAACATCCTCCCCAAAGACAACCCCAACCGCTAACCCCCACCCAGCCCACCCACCACTCAAAAACAAGCAGAAGCACAGCCCAACCCCCAAGCCGAGCCCCTAATCAGCCCGTCCGGCGCTCAAGGACAAGGCAGGGCACAGCCCGGCCCCGAAGCCGACCCGGGCCCAACCCAGCCCATCCGGCGCTCGAGGACAAGCAGGAACGCACCCCGCCCCCAATCAGCCCGTCGGGCGCTTGAGGACAGGCAGGAGCGCAGCCGGACCCCCAAGGCGGAGTCCCTAATCAGCCTGTCCGGCGCTTCAGGACAAGCAGGAACGCACCCCGCCCCCCAAAGCCGAGTCCCCAATCAGCCCGTCCGGCGCTTGAGGACAAGGCGGGGCGCAGCCCGGCCCCGAAGCCGAACCGGACCCAACCCCAGCCTGTCCGGCGCTTGAGGACAAGCAGGAACGCACCCCGCACCCCAAAGCCGAGTCCCCAATCAGCCCGTCCGGCGCTTGAGGACAAGGCGGGGCGCAGCCCGGCCCCGAAGCCGAACCGGGCCCAACCCCAGCCTGTCCGGCGCTTGAGGACAAGCAGGAACGCACCCCGCCCCCCAAAGCCGAGTCCCCAATCAGCCCGTCCGGCGCTTGAGGACAAGGCGGGGCGCAGCCCGGCCCCGGAGCCGAACCGGGCCCAACCCCAGCCTGTCCGGCGCTTGAGGACAAGCAGGAACGCACCCCGCCCCCCAAAGCCGAGTCCCCAATCAGCCCGTCCGGCGCTTGAGGACAAGGCGGGGCGCAGCCCGGCCGCGAAGCCGAATCGGACCCAACCCCAGCCCATCCGGCGCTCGAGGACAGGACAGGGCGCAACCGGCCGCGAAGCCGAACCGGACCCAACCCCAGCCCGTCCGGCGTTTGAGGACAAGGCCCAGCCCGGCCCCGGGGCCGAACCGGACCAAAGAAGCCCGTCCGGCGTTTGAGGACCACGACCTCACGTCAACCCCGCGACCGCACCGACACGTCGTTGACCGCCGAATCCCCCGGAAGCGCAAGCGCCGACACCACGACCCCCGCCACCGTCACGGGATCGCTGTAGCGCGAGCCCTCGTACGCCCCGCCCTCCTGCTCCCGCACGCCACGCTGCATCGCCGTAGCCGTCCGCCCCGGATACACACTGGTCACCCGCAACCCCGGCTCCTCCTCCCGCAACCCGTCCGCGAACGCCTTCAACGCGTGCTTGCTCGCCGCGTACGCCGTCCACCCCGCACTCGTCCGCAACCCCGCCCCGCTGTTCAGCAACACCACATCGCCCCGCCCCCGCCGCAACGCCGGCAACAACACCCGCGTCACCTCCGCCACCGCGACCACGTTCACGGTCAGCGTGTGCGCCCACACCGCGACGGCCGTCGACTCCACCGTGCCCAGTTCCGCGACGCCCGCACTGTGCACCAGCCCCGCGAACGTCTCGTCCGCCAACGGCGCCAGCGCCGCCGCGATCGTCTCCGGACGCTCCAGGTCGGCCACCACCGTCCGCACCCCGGGCCCCGCCAGATCCGCCGCCCGCCGCTCCGACCGCACGATCGCGACCAGATCGTGACCGTCCTCCCGCAACAGGCGGGCGATCTCCGCGCCGATACCGCTACCCGCACCGGTGATCACGTAAGTACTCATGGCGTCACCCTACGAGGTGCGCGCCCGGCGGAACGGACGAACCCACCGGCGCCGTCCGACCCGCCCGGAGGCCGCCGATGACCCTGACCACCACCCCGACCGACCAGGACCCACCGCCCGCCGACCGCCCCGCCCCCGCCCCGGTCCCGCACCCGCCCACACCTCGCCGCGTCACCCGGTGGAACATCGCCGCGGTGCTGCTGCCCGCCCTGTTCGTCGCCGTCCTCGGAGGCAGACGCAGCTGGCTGTGCGACGACGGCCTGATCTACACCCGCCCGGTCCGGCAGATCCTGGCCGGCAACGGCCCCGTGTTCAACCCGGGCGAGCGCGCCGAGGCCGCCACCGGCACGCTCTGGCAGTGGCTCCTGGTCGCCGCGACCCGCCTCACCGGCCAGGACCCCGCGCCCCTGGCCGTGCGCCTCGGCCTGCTGTGCGCCGTACTCGGCTGGTTCCTCGCCGCCGACGCCGGCCGCCGCCTGTACCTGCCCGCCGCCGGACACACCCGCCTGCTCCCCTGCGGCGCCCTGATCCTGCTCGCCCTGCCGCCGACCTGGGACTTCGCCACCTCCGGTCTCGAAACCGGCCTGACCACCCTGTGGATCGCCGGCTGCTGGTGGCTGCTCGTACGGCTCGCCGCCGACCCGCGCACCCGCCCGCACCCACGCCCGCACACCCACCGCGCATCCGGCCTCGCCGTCCTGGCCGGCCTCGGCCCGCTGGTCCGCCCCGACCTGGCCATCGCCACGCTCGGCTTCCTGACCGCCCTCGCCCTGATCCATCGCCCACGCCCCCGCCGCGCGGCGGCCCTCACCGCCGCCGCGACCGCGCTCCCGCTGGCCTACGAGATCTTCCGCATGGGCTACTACGGCGTCCTGCTCCCCCTGCCCGCGATCACCAAGGAGGCCGGCGCAAGCGACTGGACCCGGGGCTGGGCCTACGTCCGCGACCTGGCCGACCCGTACCACCTGTGGCTGCCCCTGCTCGCCCTCGCCGCCCTCGGCACCGCCGGCGTGCTCACCCGACACCGCACCGCCCCCACCACCGCGACGACGACCCCCCACACCCGCGTCCGCCGCACCCTCTACGCGGCCCCCGTCCTGTGCGGCCTCGCCACGCTGCTCTACGTGGTCCGTGTCGGCGGCGACTTCATGCACGCCCGGATGCTGCTCCCGGGCCTGTTCCTGCTGCTCCTGCCGATCCTGGTGGTCCCGGCGAGCCGGCTCGCGATCCCCGCCGTGGCCGCCCTGGCCGCGTGGGCCCTGCTGTGCGCATCCGCCTTCCGGGTCCCCTACGACGGCATCGGCCCGAAAGGCATCGCCGACGAACGCGGCTTCTACACCTCCGTCCTGGGGGTGGCCAACCCCGTCACCGCCGACGCCTTCGTCGACGGCTACCCCGGCTTCCCCACCGTCGTCCGCGGTCCCCGCGCGGGATACCGACACACCCTGGTCGACCGCTCCCCCACGCACGCCTTCAACGCCCCGCTGCGCCCGGACCTCGCCGCGCCGATCGTGGCGATGTGGCCCTCGCTGGGCATGCTCGGCGCGGCCGTCCCGCTCACCGGCGTCGCCCTCGACGACCTGGGCCTGGCCTATCCGCTCGCCGCGCACGTACGGCTGTCCACCCGCGGCCGCCCCGGGCACGAGAAGCAGATCGACCCGGCCTGGGTGCTCGCCCAATACGCCGACCCGGCCGCCCCGCCACCCCCGGGCATCGACCCGATCCGCATCGCCGCCGCCCGCTACACCCTCACCTGCGGCGACACGCACCGTGGCCGGCTCAAGGAACTGCTGGACTCGACCCACGCCCCGCTGACCCGGAACCGCTTCGTCGCCAACCTCACCGGCGCCGTGCGCCGCACGTCCTTCCGCTTCCCCAACGACCCGATCGCCGCCGCCAAGGAGATCTGCGGCGTCGACGTCCTGGCCCCGGGCATCCTGCCGACCGCCCCCGCCCGCCCCTGACCGGCGACCCCGCACATGCGAATGGGCCCGCACACCGTCACGGTGTGCGGGCCCACGTCGACCGATCCGGCGCGAGGCGTCACGCCCCGCGCAGCACCGCCCCGGTCCGCTCCGCCGCGAGCGCCACCGCCGCGTCCCGCGCGGCCGTCGCCTCCTCGACCGTGAGCGTGCGGTCCTCCGCCCGGAAGCGCAGCGCGTAGGCCAGCGACTTGCTGCCCTCGCCGACCTGCGAGCCGGTGTACACGTCGAACAGGCGCACCGATTCGAGCAGCGCCCCGGCTCCCTCGACCAGCGCGGCCTGCACCGCGGCGGCCGGCACCGAGTCGGGCACCACGAGCGCCACGTCCTGGGTGGCCGGCGGGTAGGAGGAGACGTGCCCGGCCTGGACCGCGTGCTCCCCGTCCAGGTCGGCGGCGAGCAGGTCCAGGTCCAACTCCATCGCGCCGACCCGCTCCGGCAGGTGCAGCGTCTTGAGTACCCTCGGGTGCAGCTCGCCGGCGTGCCCGACGACCCGCTCGCTCCCGTCCGGCGCGGTCGCCACCAGCGCGGCGCAGCGCCCGGGATGCCACGGCTCGTGCCGATCCGCCCGCACGGTCAGCTCGACCCCGACGGCGTCCGCCACCACCCGCGCGGCCTCGATCGCATCCGCCCAGATCTGCGGCCTGCCCTTGCCCCACCACCCGGAGCGCTCGCGCTCTCCGGACAGCACGACCGCGATCCGCTGCGGCTGGTGCGGCAACGCCGCGGCCAGCGCGTCCAGTTCCGCCTCGCTCGGCCGCCGGTCCACGGCGAGCGCGGGCGCGGGCGGGGTCGAGGCGTTCGGCCGGAAGACCACACCCGACTCGAACAGCGCGAGGTCGGCGTTGCCGCGCCCGAGGTTGCGGCGCAGCGTGTCCAGCAGACCCGGCAGCAGCGTGGTGCGCAGCGCCGGCTCCTCCTCGGAGATCGGGTTGACCAGCACCACCGTGCGCCGCCGCGCGTCGTCCTCGGCCAGGCCGAGGTCGTCGAACGCGCTCTGCCCCAGGAACGGGTAGTTCAGCACCTCGGTGTAGCCCGCGCCCGCCAGGGCCCGGCCCAGCCGGCGCCGGCGCCGCTGGTCGGCGGTCAGCCCTCGGCCGGCCGGCACCTGCGGCAGCGTGGCGGGCACCCGGTCGTAGCCCTCCAACCGGATGACCTCTTCGGCCAGGTCGTTGGGGTCGGTCAGGTCGGGCCGCCAGGTCGGCGGGGCGACGGTGAGCGTGTCGATGCCCTCGACCGAGCAGCCCACCTCCTGCAGCCGCTGGGCCACCGTCTCGCGGGTGTAGGGCACGCCCGCGACCTTGGCCGCGTGGTCGGCGGCCAGGGTGATCCGCACCGGCTCGCGCGGCGCGTCCACCTCGGTCACGCCCGCCTCGGCCTGGGCCCGCTCGCCGCCGAGCGCGGCCAGCAGGTCGACCGCGCGCTGGGCCGCCGCGCGGGCCGCCTCGGGGTCCACGCCGCGCTCGAACCGGCGCGACGCCTCCGAGGACAGCCTGTGTCGGCGCGCGGTGCGCGCGATGGCCACCGGGTCGAAGTGCGCGGCCTCGATCACGATGTCGGTGGTGTGGTCGCCGATCTCGGTGCTCTCGCCGCCCATCACGCCCGCGAGGCCGATCGGTCCGCGGTTGTCGCAGATCAGCAGGTCCTCGGGGTCGAGCGTGCGCTCGGCGTCGTCAAGGGTGGTCAGCTTCTCGCCGGCCTGCGCACGGCGCACCACGATCGGACCCTGCAGGCGGGCCCGGTCGTAGGCGTGCAGCGGCTGGCCGAGTTCGAGCATGACGTAGTTGGTCACGTCCACGACCAGCGAGATCGGCCGCATGCCGCTCATCTGCACGCGGCGCTGCACCCACAGCGGCGACGGCGCGTCGGGGTCGACGCCGACCACGGTGCGCGCGACGAACCGGTCGCACCCGGCCGCGTCCTCGACCCGCACCGGGTAGCCGTACCCGTTGGCGTCGGGCACGTCCAGCAGCGCCGGGTCGCGCAGCGGCTGCCCGTAGGCGATCGCCGCCTCGCGGGCGACGCCGCGCATCGACAGGCAGTAGCCGCGGTCGGGGGTGACCGCGATGTCGAGCACCTCGTCGACCAGGCCGAGCAGTTCGATCGCGTCCGCGCCGATCTGCGCCTCGATCGGCAGCACGATGATGCCGTCGTGGTCGTCGCCCATGCCCAGCTCGCGGGCCGAGCAGATCATCCCGCGCGACACGCGCCCGTAGGTCTTGCGCTCGGCGATCTCGAACGGGCCGGGCAGCACGCCGCCCGGCAGGATCACCACGACCTTGTCGTCGACCTCGAAGTTGCGCGCGCCGCAGACGATCTCCTGCGGCTCGCCGGTGCCGTTGGCGTCGCCGACGTCGACCTTGCAGAACCGGATCGGCTTCTTGAAGCCCTCCAGTTCCTCGATCTCCAGCACCTGTCCGACCACGAGCGGACCCTTGAGGTCCGCGCCGAGCCGTTCGACCGTCTCGACCTCGAGGCCGAGCGCGACGAGCTTGTCGGCGACGTCGCGCCCGGACTCGCCGGCGGGGAGGTCGACGTACTCCCGCAACCACGAAAGCGGGACCCGCATCAGATCTCCATCCCGAACGGAAGGGTGAACCGGACGTCACCCTCGACCATGTCCCGCATGTCCTCGACGTTGTGCCGGAACATCAGCGCGCGCTCCAGACCCACACCGAACGCGAAACCGCTGTACACCTCGGGGTCGATGCCGCACGCGATCAGCACGCGCGGGTTGACCATGCCGCAGCCGCCCCACTCGATCCAGCCCTCGGACCGGCAGGTCCGGCACGGGTGCTCGGGATCGCCCACCGAGGCGCCCCGGCACACGAAGCACTTGAGGTCGAGCTCGGCGGAGGGTTCGGTGAACGGGAAGTACGACGGGCGCAGCCGCGTGACGATGCCCTCGCCGAACATGGCCTGCACGAAGTGGTCGAGCGTGCCCTTGAGGTCGCCCATGGTCAGGCCCTTGTCGACGGCCAGGCCCTCGATCTGGCCGAACACCGGGGTGTGTGTGGCGTCCAGCTCGTCGGTGCGGTACACCCGGCCGGGACAGATCACGTAGATCGGCGGCGTGCGGGTGAGCATGGTGCGGATCTGCACGGGCGAGGTGTGCGTGCGCAGCACCACGCCGGAGTCCGCGGAGCCGTCCTCGGCGCGTACGAAGAAGGTGTCCTGCATGGTCCGCGCGGGGTGGTCCGGCAGGATGTTGAGCGCGTCGAAGTTGTACCACTCGGCCTCGACCTGCGGGCCCTCGGCGACCTCGTAGCCCATCGCCACGAACAGGTCCTCGATGCGCTCGGAGAGCGTGGTCAGCGGGTGCCGGGCACCGCGCGGGGCGCGGTCCCACGGCAGCGTGACGTCGACCGCCTCCTCGACGAGCACGCGCGCGTCGCGCTCCGCCTCCAGCTCGACCAGGCGCCGCTCCAGTGCCTGCTTGACCGCGCCGCGGGCCTGGCCGACGCGCTTGCCCGCCTCGGCCTTGGCCTGCGGCGGGAGCGCGCCGATCTCGCGGTTGGCCAGCGCCAGCGGCGAGCGGTCGCCGGTGTGCGCGATCTTCGCCTCCTGCAGCGCGGCCAGGTCGGCGGCGGCCGCGACCGCGGCGAGCGCCGCGTCCCTGGCCCGCTCGACTTCCTCGGGTTTCAACGCCTCGACCTCGACCGGGTCGTACGACTTGTTCGGTGCCGACATCTGTGTCCAGTGCTCCTGTGGGGGATCCGCCGGTGGTGGAGGCGGCAATGACGTCCTGCGACGTCCGCGCTCCGAGTTTACTGACGCCCGATGGGCGTGCGTGTCCGCGGCCGCCGGACCGCGACGACGTGGGTGGGACTTCCTGCGCGCGGGCAGCGCTACATGAGGACGTCCGGCATCGCGGCCGGCAGGGTGAATCGAAATCGGGCCCCGCCGCACTCGGCGCGATCCACGCCGATGGTGCCCGCGTGCGCCTGGACCAGGCCCTTGACGATGTACAGCCCCAGGCCGGTGCCACCGCGGCGGTTGCCGCGCCAAAAGCGGGTGAAGACGCGCTCGAGGAGTTCGTCCGGAATGCCCGGGCCCTCGTCGCTCACCGTGATCTCCGTCCCGTACGCACCCGGCGCGGACCCGATGGAGACCGCGCGCATCTCGATGGTGACGGTTCCCGCGCCGTGGCGCACCGCGTTTTCCAGCAGGTTGCCGAGAATCTGGTCGAGCTTGTCGGCGTCGAGCCACATCCGCGGCAGCGGCCCGTCCACCACGACCACGAAGCGCTCGTCGGGCAGGCCGTTGCATTCGAGCGCGCGCAGGTGCCGGTGTACCGCCTCCTCCATGTCGACGACCTGGCGGTTGAGTTGCAGCCGGCCCGCGTCGATCCGGGAAATGTCCAGGAGTTCGGTGATCAGCCGGGTGACCCGGTCCGCGTCGGCGTCGACCGTCTCCAGCATCAGCCGCTTCTGCTCGTCGGTGAATCGCTCCCACTTGGCGAGCAGCGTCGCGGTGAAGCCCTTGACCGAGGTGAGCGGCGAGCGCAACTCGTGCGCGACGGTGGCGATCAGGTCGGAGTGGCCGCGCTCGATCCGCCTACGCGCGTCGGTGCAGCGCAGCGACACCACGAGTTTGCTCAGCGGGCCGCGCGGGCCGTCGGCGCGCACGTAGGACGCGGTGACCAGGATCTCCCGCCCGGCGAGCAGCAGGTTGCGCTCGGGTTGACGGGTCCGGGTGGACAGTCCGCCGTACGGATCGGTGCACACCCACCAGCGCCGGCCCTCCATGTCCTCCAGGGGCAGCGCGTCGGCGATGTGTTTGCCGAGCGCGTCCTCGGGACGCGTCCCGGTGATCCGGGCGGCGGCGGTGTTGAAGGTGACCACCGTGCCGTTCTCGTCGGCGACCACCAGGCCGTCGGGCAGCATGTCGGCGTCCATCGGCCCCCTTCCCGTTTCGGGCCCGAGGGAGTTCCGGGCCGGACACACTATCCCAAGGCGCAGCGTGCCGTCCGGGTGCGCCGGACGCAACCGCCTCGTTCCCCGGCGCCGGCCGGTCAAGCCGGGTACGTCGGGGTCGTCACGCGTTTCGCGCGCCGGAGCGGCAGCCCCCGTGTCCGCGTTGCGCGCGGGCGGAGGCATACAGACACACGGCCGCGGCGGTCGCCAGGTTCAGACTCTCGGCCCGTCCGTGAATCGGCACCCGCACCACGGCGTCGGCCAGCGCGCGGGTCTCCTCGGGGAGCCCCCACGCCTCGTTGCCGAATATCCACGCGGTGGGTCCGGCCAGCGCGCCCGCGTCCAGTTCGCCGTCCAGATCGGCCTCGCCCGCGCCGTCCGCGGCCAGGATCCGCATCCCGGCGGCGCGCAGCGCGGCGACGGTGTCCTCGATCCGGGCGCCGGTGACGACAGGCAGATGAAAGAGGCTGCCCACCGAGGCGCGCACGGCCTTGGGGTTGTACGGGTCCACCGACGCGTCGGTGAGTACGACCGCCTCGGCGCCGGCCGCGTCGGCCGCGCGCAGTACGGTGCCCGCGTTGCCGGGGTCGCGCACGTTGGCCAGCACCGCGACCAGGTGCGGCCGCGCCGCCATCGCGTGCTCCAGGGGAACGTCCACGAACCGGCACAGCGCCACCACGCCCTGCGGGGTGACGGTCTGGCTGATCGCGGCGACGACCTCGTCGGTGGCGGTGAACACCGGCACCCGGGCCTCGTGCGCGCTCGCGACCAGATCCGGGTAGCGCTCGGCCACCTCGGGGGTGATGTACATCTCGCGCAGCGTGCCCGGCAGGGCCACCGCCTCGCGCACCGCCTGCGGCCCCTCGGCCAGGAACAACCGCTCCCGGGCCCGGAAAGCGCGTTTGGCGAGCCGCCGAGCCGCCGCCACTCGTGGTGATCGGGTGGACGTCAGCTCGGGGCTCGCCATCGCGTTACCGTTCTCTGCTCTCGACCTGCAACGGCCTGGGAAGTGCTGCGACATCGACGACGTGGGTCGACGATCAGGCCGCGGCGTCTTCCTTCTTCGCGTTGACGTCGGCCGGGAGGGCCTTCTGCGCTACCTCGACGAGGGCGGCGAACGCCGGGGCGTCGTTGACCGCGAGCTCGGCGAGCATCTTGCGGTCGATCTCCACACCGGCGGCCTTGAGGCCCTGCACGAAGCGGTTGTAGGTCATCCCGTTCAGGCGGGCAGCGGCGTTGATGCGCTGGATCCACAGCTGACGGAAGTCCCCCTTCCGCTTCTTGCGGTCGTTGTAGTTGTAGACCATGGAGTGGGTGACCTGCTCCTTGGCCTTCCTGTACAGACGGGACCGCTGGCCGCGGTAGCCGGACGCCCGCTCGAGGATGACGCGGCGCTTCTTGTGGGCGTTGACCGACCGCTTGACGCGTGCCACTTGATGAACTCCTTGATGTCAGACCGCGGTGTGTCGACCGCGGCCCGGGTAAGTCTGGGACCGTCGCCTGTCGCCGACCGGTGGGTTCTCGTCAGCCGGTGCGACGACTGCTGCCTACTACTACTTCTTGAGCAGCTTCTTGATCTTCTTGGCGTCGGCCGGGGCCACCTCGACGACGCCGGCGAGGCGCCGGGTCAGGGTCGAGGGCTTGTGTTCGAGAAGGTGACGGCGACCCGCACGCTGGCGCAGCACCTTGCCGGAGCCGGTGATACGAAAGCGCTTGCTGGCACCGCTGTGGGTCTTGTTCTTCGGCATGTCGCCGCAGTCTCCTCGTCGTGCCGTGCCCGCCCGGTACCACCGGGCAGGCACAGGTGTGTGTGCAAATCGGCGCGGGGCGACCCGTTCCGGGTCAGACCTGCTCTTCGGCCTTCGACTCCGCGTCGGACTCGACGGGGGCTTCGGCGACCTGAGCGGCGGCCTCGGCCCTGCCGGCTTCCGACTCGTCGGGGCGTTCGTCCCCGGACTCGACGGCCACCCGACGCGCGTCCTTGCGCGCCGCCTGGGCCTCGCGAGCCTCGGCCATGGCCTCGGTCTTCTTCTTGTGCGGGCCGAGAACCATGATCATGTTGCGGCCGTCCTGCTTCGGGTTCGATTCGATGAACCCGAGCTCCTGGACGTCCGTCGCGAGACGCTGCAGCAGTCGGTAGCCCAGTTCGGGCCGGGACTGCTCGCGACCACGGAACATGATCGTGATCTTGACCTTGTCGCCCTGCTTCAGGAACCGCTCGACGTGACCCTTCTTGGTGTCGTAGTCGTGCGGGTCGATCTTCGGCCGGAGCTTCATCTCCTTGATGACCGTGTGCGCCTGGTTCTTGCGCGCCTCACGGGCCTTCATGGCCGACTCGTACTTGAACTTGCCGTAGTCCATGAGCTTGCAGACCGGCGGCCGGGCGTTGGCCGCGACCTCTACGAGGTCGAGGTCGTACTCCTGGGCAAGTTCCATGGCCTTGGCCAGCGGGACGATTCCGACCTGCTCGCCGCCAGGACCAACGAGTCGCACCTCGGGGACGCGAATCCGGTCGTTGATGCGGGGCTCGGCGCTGATGGGGCCTCCTCATACCTGAAGCGACCGCGGGCGAAGCGGTCACATGTGTCTCGGTGTTACTTCCCCCCGAGCCAGGTTCCGCGCGCAGCCATCCAGGCAACGCGAAAAAGCCTCGCACGGTTGCATGCGAGGCTCCACCACCGGCTGACGAAGCCGCCCGGAGGGCGGCGAACGTGGAACGGACGCACACGAATGTGCGTCGCACCGGACCGGTACCCGTCGTCCGTGAGGTCGATCGGGTGGGAGACGGAGCCTCCGCTTGCAGGCCGGGCATGCAGATGCCCGGTCGGTCGATACACCACTCTACCACTGGCTCGAACATGCCGAAGGGCCCCGTTGTTCCCCGATTCGGGGGCATGGCCGAGACTGGTCCCCATGAGCGAGAGCGCCCCCCATATTGCACCCGGCCCGGCCGACGACGTCGACGTCATGACCCGCGACATCGCGGACGTGCCGGCCGTCGAGGTCATCACCACGCTGTCCGTCCACCTGATGAGCGCGGCGGCGGTCAAACTGGGCCTGGCCGAGGACGGCGAGGCGCACAAGGACCTCGACGAGGCCCGCAAACTGATCACCGCTCTGGCGGGCCTGGTCACCGCCGCGGCCCCGGAGGTCGGCTCCTACCACGCGGCCCCCCTGCGCGACGGCCTCAAAACCCTCCAGTCGGCCTTCCGCGAAGCCTCCACATACCCGGACGCCCCAGGAAAGGGCCCAGGCGAAAAACTCACCGGCCCAGTCCACTAACCCAAAGCCGGGCCGCCCCCCCCGGCCCGGCACCCAAGCAAACAACCCCCTCAGCCCATCTGACACTTCGGCCGAACAGACCAAAGCCCATCCGACGCTTGAGGACAAGCAGGGCGCAGCCCGACCCGGAGCCCAACCGGCCCACCCGGCGAATGAGCACCCGCAAAGCACCACGAACCGCGGACCGCGCAGATCCATTCAGGCCGAGCAAACCCCCTCAGCCCGTCCGGCGCTTGAGGACAAGCAGGGCGCAGCCCGGCCCGGAGCCCAACCGGCCCACCCGGCGAATGAGCACCCGCAAAGCACCACGAACCGCGGACCGCGCAGATCCATTCAGGCCGAGCAAACCCCCTCAGCCCGTCCGGCGCTTGAGGACAAGCGGGGCGCAGCCCGGCCCGGAGCCCAACCGGCCCACGGCCCATCGGGCGAGTGAGCGCCGGCAAAGCGCCACGAAACCGAGCGGACCCACTCAGCCCGTCCGGCGCTTGAGGACGACCCCGGTCGCGTTTATCGCGAGAAGAGCGGCTCCGCCTCCAGCGAAGCGCCCGGCGGCAACATCGCCAGGTCGAGCCCACGATCCAGCCGGGCCCGGACCACGTCGTCCTCGGCCAACCGCCCCACGATCCGCCGCGCGGCCTCCGTCACCTCGATCGGTGACGCCGCCGCCACCAGGCTCAGCGTCAGATCGTTGCCGCCGCCCTCGGTCAGGTACACCGCCGACACCGCACGCTCGGAGTGCACCGCCTCCCGCACCGCGCCCAGCACCTCCGGGTCCCGGTGCGGAGCCAGATGCGCCCGCCCCTCCGCCACCGCCCGCAGCCGACTGCCCGACACCTCGTACGGATACGGCCCGGCCAGGTCGAGCAACAGCGTGTCCGCCTCCTCCGCGTACGCGGCGTGCGCGGCACGCGCGGCCTCGACCGGGATCGGCCGGGCGTCCGCCCGCCACCGCGCCAGCGCCGCGACCGAGGTGAACGCCGGCAGCGCCCGGCGCCCGTCCGGGCCCTGGATCGTGGGCACCGCCATGTCGCTGGACTTCTCCCGCCGCAACTCCCCCGGCGCGACGTCCTCCTCCTCGGTCAGGATCGCCACCACCGGGACCAGCAGTCGCGCCTCGCACAGGGCTCGGGAGACCGCCTCGTCGTCCACCTCCGGCGCCGCCAGCGCCCGTGCCAGCGCGGGGTGGGCGCTGCCGTCGTCGTCGGGGAATCCGGTGTCGGGAATGCTCTTGCCGCTGAAATCCACCCGTCGACTGTAGGCCACCGACCGACCGCCGCCACCACCCCGGACCGGCCCCGGGAGCATCGCGGGTCGGCGACCACTTGCCGACCCGCGACCCCCCTACCGAGGTCCGGCTCGCCCGCCCCGCACCCGACCCGCGACGGCGCGATCGAGCCGCCACGGCCCCGGAAGGCCGGACGAGGCGCCGGGCCGAGCCGGCCCGTCCTGGCCCGTGCTCGGACGGGTCGGGCTGATACCGGCCCGGATCCCGAACCGCGTTCAGCGTAGATCCGGCGGGATTTGCCGTTGGGGACTCCCACCACGCTCATCCATTCGAGTGAATCCAGAGTCACCCAGTTGCCCTGCGGCTGGGTTCGACACACCAACGGCACGAGGCAACCTGGACGTCGGGGGCTGGGCGGGCGGACGAAGGTGCCTCGGTGGAGCGGAGCGGAGCCGGTACCCCGAGGCGCCGCCGCAGCGGCGGCGTCCCGCGCCTCCGCGCCCGACGGAGCGAAGCGGAGGAGAAACCGCTGCACAACCGTCCCGACCGCGCCCCGGAGGCCACCGGGGGCCGGCCGGAGTCGCGGGGCGAGCAAGGCGCGGAGCCTGGAGGGCGGCGCAGGCGAACGAAGCAACCAGGCTCGCGGCACAAGCCGCCCTAGCGGCCAAAGTCGTGTCCCGCAGCGGTGCTTTTTGTTGGGCGCTTCGCGCCGGCTCGCGAGGCACCGCTTTTCTGCTCCCCCGCTTCGCTCCTCCGCAGAAAAGCGGCACCCCGCTCGCGGCTGTGCGCCCCTCCGCTTCGCTCCGGGTCGCCCAGCCCAAAAAAACAAACGGCGGCTCCGCCGCTCTCCGCGCTGCGCGCGTCGATCACCACCTCGACCAGGGTCGTGGGCGCTGACGCGCCGACGGGATACACCAACGACTCGGGTCACCGGGCAAGGCCCACATCGCGACGGTGACCAGGCGGCGTGGGACCCGCGCCGCCTCGCGAACCTGGCCTCCCCACCCCTCACCCCCATGGCGCGTCAGCGCCCACGACCCGGGCCGCCCACGCGATCGACGCGCGAAGCGCGGAGAGCGGCGGAGCCGCGGTTTTGTGGGTCGGATGGCCCGGAGCGAAGCGGAGGGACAGCCGACCCCGAGCGAGGGGCCGCTTTTCTGCGGAGGAGCGAAGCGGGGGAGCAGAAAAGTGGTCCCTCGCGAGCCGGCGCGAAGCGCCCAACAAAAAGCACCGCCGCCGACACGACCCCGATTCTCCGCCTTGCTGCGCCACGACCCTGACACGCTGCTTCGCTCGCACCCGACACGCTGCTTCGCTCGCGGCCTGATCCCCGCTCGCGTTCCGGAATGCCACGTCGGGTGGGCGTCTGTGACCGGGGTCCCCCGCCCCCGTGGTCACAGGCCCAATCTTCGGTAGCGCGATCGCCTCCTCGCCAAGCGGGTCGCGGGATCCATGGTTCGCAACGTGTCGAGTTCCTCGCGGAGGGCTTCGGCGATTCGGTGGATGAAGGCCACGGGTTCGGTGGCCGCGTCCGGGTGTTCGGGGACCACGCGGTCGACGATGGCGTTGTGGTGCAGGTCGGCGGCTCGGATGCCCTGGCGGCCGGCGATCTCGGCGGCGCGATCCGTCGTGCGGTACAGGATCGCCGACGCGCCCTCGGGGGGCAGCGGCGACAGCCAGCCGTGTTGGGCGCAGACGACCCGGTCGGCGGGCAGCAGCGCGAGGGCGCCGCCGCCGGAGCCTTGGCCGAGCAGGAGGCATACGGTCGGCGCGGGCAGCAGAACCAGTTCGGCCAGGCACCGGGCGATCTCGCCGGCCAAGCCGCCCTCCTCCGCCTCCGGGGACAGCGCCGCCCCGGCGGTGTCCACCACGGTCACCAGCGGCAGTCCCAACTCGGCCGCGAGCCGCATGCCGCGCCGGGCCTGGCGCAGCCCCGCCGGGCCGAACGGGCCGTGTTCGCTCTGCCGGGTGCGGTCCTGGCCCAGCACCACGCACGGCGCGCCGGGGCCGCCCTCGACCCCGAATCGGGCCAGCGCCAGCCGCAGCGCCGGTTCGCTCTCCCCCTCCCCCGTCCCGCGCAGCGGGGTGACCGAGCGCGCGCCGTGTCGCAGCAGCGTGCGCAGGCCCGGGCGGCGCGGATCGCGCGAGCGCCGCACCGACGTCCAGGCCGGCACGTCGGGCAGCGGCTCGGCGGAGACCTCGGCGGTCGGTCCCGGCGGCGCGGGCGGCGCGGTGTCGGGGCCGAGCACGTCGAGGACCCGGATCGCCACCCGGCGCAGCTCCTCCGGCGGCACCACCGCGTCGATCAGCCCGTGCTCGTACAGGTTCTCCGCGACCTGGACCCCGCCGGGGAACGCGCGATCGTGCAGGGCCTGGTACACGCGCGGCCCGAGGAAGCCGATCAGCGCGCCGGGCTGGGCGGCGGTGACGTGGCCGAGCGAGCCCCAGGACGCGAACACGCCGCCCGTGGTGGGGTGGCGCAGGTAGACCAGGTACGGCAGGCCCGCGGCGCGGTGCGCGGCCACCGCCGCGGAGATCTTGACCATTTGCAGGAACGCGACGGTGCCCTCCTGCATGCGGGTGCCGCCCGAGGTGGGCGAGGCGACCAGCGGCAGGCCCTCGGCGGTGGCGCGCTCGACCGCGAGGGTGAGCCGTTCCGCTCCCGCGACGCCGATCGAGCCGGCCAGGAAGTCGAACTCGCAGGCCACCACCGCGACCCGGCGTGCGTGGATCCGGCCCTCGCCGGTGACCAGCGCCTCGTCCAGGCCGGTGCGCTCGCGGGCCGCCGCCAGTTCGGCCGCGTAGTCCGGGTCCGGGGCGGCGAGCGTCGGCAGCGGGTCGTTCCAGGCCCGGAAGCTGCCCGGGTCCAGGACGCGGTCGATCAGGTCGAGCGCCCGCACACGCTCGGGGGAACTCATGCGATCAAGCTAACGCACCGTCACCGCACGGTTCGGCGCGACTCGGCCGCAGGCGGGCACGGGCCGCCGACGAGCCCACCGGCCCCACCCGCGGAAGTCCTACCGGCGAGTGCTACCGATCGGTACGGCGATCTGGCAGGCTGCGGCAATGGTCTCCGCCGCCGCGCCCCCCGTGTCCGCTCCCGCTCCGACCGCGAGCGCCGACCGGTCCCGCTACGACCGGGCCACCGCGCACCTGGACGCCCCCCTCGCGATCGTCGACCTGGACGCCTTCCGGGCCAACGCCGCAGACCTGGTGCGCCGGGCGGCGGGCACGCCGGTGCGGGTGGCCAGCAAGTCGGTGCGCTGCCTGCCGCTGCTGCGCGAGGTGCTGGCCCTGGACGGCTACCGCGGCGTGATGGCCTTCACCCTGCCCGAGGGGCTGTGGCTGGCGGCCGAGGGCGTCACCGACATCCTGGTGGCCTACCCCTCCGTGGACCGCGCGGCGTATCGCCGGCTGGCCGCCGACGCGGAGGCCGCCGCGCGGGTGACGGTCATGATCGACGACCCGGCGCAGTTGGACCTGATCGAGCGCGCGCTCGCCGACGTGCGGCCCCGGGCCGAGGTGCGGGTGTGCCTGGACATCGACACCTCCTGGCAACTGCTCGGCGGCCGGGTGCACATCGGCGCGCACCGCTCGCCGCTGCGCACCCCGGAGCAGGTGGCCGCGGTCGCCGAGGCGGTCGGGCGGCGGCCGGGTTTTCGGCTGGTCGGCCTGATGGCCTACGAGGCGCACATCGCGGGTGTCGGCGACGCGCCCGAGGGCCGCGCGCTCTACGGCCGGGTCGTGCGGGCGATGCAGGCGCGTGCGGGCGCCGAACTGAGCCGACGCCGGGCGGACATCGTGCGCGCGGTACGGGCGGTCGCGCCGCTGGAGTTCGTCAACGGCGGCGGTACCGGCAGCGTGGAGCGCACCGTGGCGGAGACCTCGATCACCGAGGTCGCGGCGGGATCCGGGCTGTTCCAGCCGCGCCTGTTCGACCACTACACCGCCTTCCGGGGCCGACCCGCCGCGCTGTTCGCCCTGCCGGTGGTGCGCCGCCCCGGCCACGGCTGCGTGACCGTGCTCGGCGGCGGCTACCCCGCGTCCGGCGTGCCCGCGCCCGACCGGCTGCCCCAGCCGTATCTGCCCGCGGGCCTGACCTACCACGCGCAGGAGGCCGCGGGCGAGGTGCAGACCCCGCTGCGCGGCGCTGCGGCCGACGATCTGCGGATCGGCGACTCGGTGTGGTTCCGGCACGCGAAGGCGGGCGAGTTGTGCGAACGTTTCGACGCGCTGCATCTGGTCGAGGGCGACCGGGTGGTGCGTACGGTGCCCACGTATCGGGGCGAGGGCCACACGTTCCTGTAGGCCGGGGAACGGAAAGGCCGGGGCCGACGCGGCCGTCGGCACCCGAACCGACCTGCCGTTACCCGGACAAGACCCACCCGTTCGGCGCACCGCGCAAAAAACGACCCGTTGAGGGGCTGTCCGGCACCACGCCGGATGGCCCACAATGCCCATTGCCGGCGCCGTATCGGCGCGGCGGTACGTCCGGCCGGTGAAAGGTCGCAGCCATGATCGCGCGCTTGGGCACCCTCGGGCAGGAACATCCCGTCACCGGGGTGACGATCTGGCGCGGTTGTGCGGTCGTCCACCTGGCCGGCGAACTGGACCTGCACAATGCCCCGTTGTTGCACCGCACCCTGATCGAGTTGATCGACGGCGGGTGTCGCCGGGTGGTGGTGGACGCCACCGGGCTGAACTTCTGCGACTCGGTCGGCCTGGGGGTGCTGATAGACGCGTTCAAGTCGATGCACGCGTTCTCCGGCGAGTTGCGGCTTGCCGCGCCCGACCGCAACGTGCGGGCGACGTTGCGGATGACCGGTCTGATCGACGTCCTGGGGGTGCGTGACACCCTTCAGGAAGTCCTGGACGAGTTCGCCGACTGACGGCGGCGCCGGAGGGCGGCGGGCTCGCGCGACGCGCGCGGATCGGGTTCCGCGTCGGTCCGGTGCGGCATGATCGGGCTCGTGACCGAACGTCTGATGCTCCTCGACACCGCGTCCCTGTACTTCCGCGCCTACTTCGGCGTCCCGGAATCCGTCAAGGCCCCCGACGGCACGCCCGTCAACGCCGTGCGCGGCCTGCTCGACTTCATCACCCGCCTGGTCGAGGACCGTGAGCCGACCCGGCTGGTCGCGTGCATGGACGCCGACTGGCGGCCGCAGTTCCGGGTCGACGCGATCCCCTCCTACAAGGCGCATCGAGTCGCCGAGGAGGCCGGTCCCGACGAGGAGGAGATCCCGGACACGCTCGCTCCGCAGGTGCCGGTGATCGAGCAGGCGTTGGACGCGCTGGGCATTCCGCGCGTGGGGGTCGCGGGCTTCGAGGCCGACGACGTGATCGCCACGCTGGCCACCCGCGCGCCGACGGCGGTGGACATCGTCACCGGCGACCGGGACCTGTTCCAACTCGTCGACGACGCGCGCTCGGTCCGGGTGCTCTACACGGTCAAGGGCGTGGCCGCGCACGAGGTGATCGACGAGGCGGCGGTGCTGGCCCGCTACGGCGTACCCGCCTCGGCCTACGCCGACTTCGCCACGCTGCGCGGCGACGCCAGCGACGGGCTGCCGGGGGTCAAGGGCATCGGGGACAAGACCGCCGCCCAGTTGATCGTCGAATACGGCGACCTGGCGGGGGTGCGCCGGGCGGCGGCCGACCCCCGGGCCAGGCTCACTCCGGCCCGGCGGGCGCGGATCGTCGAGGCGAGCGACTACCTCGACGTGGCGCCCGGTGTGGTGCGCGTGGTGCGCGACGTCCCGCTGCCGCCGGCGGCCGAGTGGGACCGGCCGCTGCCCACCGAACCGGCCGATCCGCGGGCGCTGGACACGTTGCGGCGGCAGTGGGGCCTCACCGGTCCGGTGCACCGGTTGCTCGACGTGCTCGCCGCCCGCCGGTGATGCCCGGAATCTCCACGTAAGGACGGCGGCCGGCCACTCGAAAGGGTCGCTCCGCAACGCGCCGGGCGCGCGGGCATGAATGTGACCTGGGCCACATTCGAGAAATCTTCGGCGAACTTTGTCACGTTCGTCGCAAAGGCTCCTCTAGACCGCCATGCGTACCGAGTGTGACACCCCGATCACCGCCCAACCCGACCGCGACTGGCTCCGAGGCGAGTGGCAGCGGGTGACCCTGCGGGCCGGTTGGCCCGCCCGGGTCGCCTGGCACAGCGACGCCGTCGAGCAGTGCCTGGACGCCTTCGTGCGCGGCGGCGAGGCCCACGCCGCGTGCCTGGCCCTGGCCCGGGACCGGGCCGCCGCCGAGATCCCGCTGGACGTGGCTCTGGCCGAACTGGACGCGCTGTTCCTGTGCGGCCTCGCGCACAGCGCCCCCGGCCCACTCGTCCAGGCCTATCTGAGCACCCGCGCCCGGGCCAACCCGCCCGGCACCCTGCCCCCCGGCACCGACCCGATCACCGAACTCCCCTCGGCCGCCCTCCTCCAGCAGCGCCTCGTCGAACGCACCGCCGCCGGCGAACACGTGCGCATCGTCGTGGTGCGCCTGGAGGTGCCCGAGTCGCTGCTGTGGGGACACCTGCGCCACCTGCTGCTCACCGCCCGCCACCTGGAGCGGGCCCTGGGCGACCTCGCCTACGCGGTGCCGCCCGGCCGACTGATGGCGCTGCTCGACGGCGACGACCCGGAACTGCCGGACCGGCTCGACCGGTTGTGCCGCGCCCCCGTCGACCCGCTGGACGGCCCCGGCGGAGCGCCCGGCGGCGCGCCGAGGATCCCCAGGTCGAGCGTGCGCCTGACCACCACGCCGGGCCCGACGGGGCGATAGCACCGTGACGAACCACCTCTTCGTATCTCCGTTCGTCACCCGAACGACGCAGCGTCACCCCGGGTGCGGTTCCACCGTCGGTACGGGCGCGGACCTCGACCATCCGCGCCCGTACCGCACCACCTGCGCCGGAGCGCACTCCGGGTGTCTTGCCGAGGGTCGCCGCTTCTGGACAGACCGTGGCCGGATGGTCACGATGCTGTGCGAACGATCGGGCACGGCAAGGGCACAAGGGGGCAAACGGTGGCACGCGAGGACGACTCGGCGACCCCGGACCCCAGCGGCGCCGACGCGGGCGGCGGTGCCGCGGAGGCGACCGGAGCAGGCGCCCCCTTCGTCCCCGGCCAGCGCGGCGTGCATCACCCTCGGGCGTACGACGGCGACCTCGGGCCCGCCGAGCCGGCCGCAGCCGAACCGGCCCAGCCCGGGTCGGCCCACGCCGCAGCGGCCGACCCCTTCACGCCCGCATCGGGCGGCGACGCCCCTTGGCGTCCACCGGACGACGAGGCCGTACCCGTGTTCGAGGGGCCCTCGGACCTGGAGTTGGCCGACCGGGTGCGCGCCGGCGACGCCAACGCCTACGGCCTGCTCTACCAGCGGCACGTGCGCTCGGTGCGCGCCTTCGCCCGCACCTGCACCCGCACCCCCGAGGCCGCCGACGACCTGTGCGCCGACGCGTTCGCGGCCACCCTCGAGGCGCTGCGGGCGGGCCGCGGCCCCCGGGAGGCGTTCCGGGCCTACCTGCTCACCACCGTGCGCCACCTGGCGATCAGCTGGACCAGGAACAACCGGCGCGAATGGCTCACCGAGGACTTCGCCCTGTTCGAATCGGCGTGCGAGAACCAGGATCCCCTGGTGAGGGCCGACGACACGCGACTGGCGTACCAGGCGTTCCAGGAGTTGCCCGAGCGCTCCCGGACGGTGTTGTGGCACGTGGACATCGAGGGCGAACAGGCCGTCCAGGTCGCCCCGTTGGTCGGCGAGAACCCGGACAACGTGCGCAAGATCCTGGAGCGGGCCCGCCAGGAACTCAAGGACAACTACTTCGTGGCGTTCGCCACCGGCGGTGTCGACGACGAGAAGTGCCGGAAGTTCACCCGGCACTACGGCCGGCACCTGCGCAACCGCATGGACTCGGAGCGACGCCGGGAGACCATCGACGCGCACCTGAAGAAGTGCAGCAGGTGTCACGACACCTACGCGGAGATGGCCGACGTGCGCGACCGGTACGGGCCGATCGCACTCGCCCTGATCGGCATCACCGCGCCGATCTTCCTCAGCGGTACCGCGGCGGCCGCCGGCGCCGCCGCGGCGGGGGCGGCGGTGGCCGGCGGACTCGGCCTGGCCGTCGGGGCCACCGGCGCGGGCGGCGTCGCGAGCGGCGTGGCCGCGGGCGCCGCCGCGGCCGGCGGCGCGGCGGCGGGGGCGGGCGTGGGCACCGCCGCGGTCAAGGGCGCGACGCAGGGCGGGCAGACGGCCGGCCGCTCGACGCTGATCGCGGGCGGGGTGGTGGTCGCCGTCGCGGTCGCCGCGTTCGCCCTGGTGGACACCGACAAGCCCAAGCCGAAGCACCCGTCCCCGCCGGTCGCCGCCTCCGCACCGGCCCCACTGCCACCGGCCCCGCCCCCCGCCGCCGAGACCCCGCCCCCACAACCCGAGCCGCCCGAGCCGGCCGAGGTGGAGTCACCCGCGCCGACCCCGCCGGCCGCCTCGCCGCGCCCGGCGCCCACGACCCGCCCGCCGACCCGGCCCGCGCCGACCGTCAAGCCCACCCGCTCCGGCCCGACACTGGTGGCGAACAACAAGGAGTTCCGGGCCGACGACGACAAGGTCGGCTTCCGGTGCGACAACGGCGGCGGCAAGTGGTGCGAGAACCCGACCATCACCGTGCCCAGTGCCCTGGCCGCGCCGCTGATGCCGGCCGGCTCCACCGCCGAGTGCACCGAGATCAAGGGCAGGAACGGCTCGCACTACACCCTGTGCCGACGCTGAGCCGCGCGCCCCGAGCCGGCGCCCGCCGACGGGCAACCGCTAACGCGGGGCGCGCGCCGTACCCGCCCACGGCGCCGCCGCCTCCAACTGTCCGGCAAGGCGCAGCAGCGTGGTCTCGTCGCCGTAGCGGCCCGCGAACTGCACGCCCACCGGCATCCCGTCGGCCGTGTTGCCCAGCGGCACCGACATGGCCGGCTGCCCGGTGACGTTGAACAAACCGGTGAACGCCGCCATCCCGCGCATCCCCGCCAGCGCGGCCCGCGGATCGCGGTTGGGGTCCAACTCGCCCAACTTCGGCGGCACCACCGCCATCGTCGGGGTGAGCAGCACGTCGAAGCGCCCGGTCAGCCGGGTCACCGCCCGCCCGATGGTGTGCATCGTGTCCACCGCGGCCAGGTAGCGCGCCAGTGTCAGCCGCCGGCCCTTCTCCACGATCAACTCGGTGGCCGCGTCCAGATCGCCGGGCCGCAACTCGCGCCCCACCTCGGCCAGTCGCAGGTCCACCATGCGCGCCATGTGCGCGGCGCTGATCGGCGCGATCACCTCGCCGGGCCGGGTCAGCGTGTCCGGCCACTCGACCGGCTCCACGTCGTGCCCCAGCGCCTCGCACAGCGCCGCCGCCTCCTGCGCGGCCCGGGTGCACTCGCCGTCCACGAGCACGTCGGCGTCCACGGGGTTCAGGATCAGCCCGATCCGCAACCGCCCCGGGTCCGTGCCCACCTCGGCGGCGTACGGGCCCACGGGCTGCGGCGCGTGGTAGGGGTCGCCCGGCTCCGGAGTGCCGGTGACATCGAGCAGCGTCGCGCTGTCGCGGACCGTGCGGGTGACCGCGTGCGCCACCGAGAGCCCGGCCCACGACTCGCCGCGGTCGGGCCCGGCGGTGACCCGGCCCCGGCTCGGCTTGAGGCCGAACAGCCCGCAGCACGAGGCCGGGATCCGGATCGAGCCGCCCCCGTCGGTGGCGTGCGCGACCGGCACCATGCCCGCCGCGACCGCCGCCGCCGAGCCGCCGCTGGAGCCGCCGGCGCTGTGATCGAGCCGCCAGGGGTTGTGCGCGGGACCGAACAGGCCCGACTCGGTGGTGGTGCCCAGGCCGAACTCGGGGGTGTTGGACTTGCCCACGATCAATACGCCCGCCACCCGCAACCGGGTGACCAGGGTGCTGTCCCGCTTCGCCGGCGCGCCCGCGAACAGGCGCGAGCCGTTGGTGGTGGGCGTGCCGGCCACGTCGCACTCGAGGTCCTTGATCAGGTACGGCACCCCGGCCAGCACACCGGGCAACAGGCCCGCGACGGCGGAGCGGGCCTGTTCCTCGCACAGCGCGACCACCGCGCCCAGGGCGGGTTCGCGTTCCTTGATCGCGGCGAAGGCGACGTCGAGCACCTCGTCCGCGGTCACCTCCCCGCGGGCGATCAGGCCCGCGAGTCCGGTGGCGTCATGGGACTGATACTCGTCGATCCGCACGGTGGGACCTCCTGGGCTGGGGGAACACGTTCGTCCCGCACCGTACGCGACCGTACCGACCCGGCGTGTGGCCGCTCGGCGGATCGGCACAATCCGGCGCGTCGCGGCGGGGCGCCGCCCGCTCAGCCGACCGAGGAGTAGGCGACCACGCCGCGGCGCAGCCCCTCGATCGCCTTGCGGGCGGTGCCGCCGACCTTGCTGTCGTCGGGCGCCGCTGCGGCGATCTGGCCGAGTACGTCGACCAGTTGCTTGATCCAGCGGACGAAGTCGCCGGCCGGCAGGTCGGCGTCGCCGAGAACCGCGTCCAGGCTCATCCCCGATGCCCACGAGTACGCGGTCCAGGCGAAGCCCAGGTCCGGCTCGCGCAGGAAGTCGAGGTGGTGCTGCCCCTCCAGCGCGTCGAGGTGGCCCCACAGCCGGACCATGTCGACCAGCGCCGACGTCGTCGTCCCGGCCGGCACCTTCGGCGACATCGCGTCGTCGGGCTGACGCGACTCGTACACCAGCGCGGACGCGCACGCGGCCAGCTCCGCCGGGGACAGCTCCTCCCACAGGCCCTCGCGCAGGCACTCCGCGGTCAGCAGGTCCAACTCGGCGTAGATCCGGGCCAGTCGGCGCCCGTCCTCGGTGACCGTGTCGCCCGCCAGGTAGCCCAGGTCGGTGAGCATCGCGCAGACCCGGTCGAAGGTGCGCGCGATGGTGTGCGTGCGGCCCTTCATCCGGCTCTCGATCACCTGCGTGTCCCGCAGCAGGCGGTGGTAGCGCTCGGCCCAGCGCGCGTGCTCCTCGCGGTCGTCGCAGCCGTGGCACGGGTGCTGCCGGATCGCTTGGCGCAGCCGGGCCAACTCGGCGTCGTCGGCGGCCGGCGAGCGCTGCTTGCGCCCCCGGGGGTGGTCCACGTGGCCGGCCTTGGTGCGCAGCGAGGATGCCAGGTCGCGGCGGGACTGCGGATTGCGCGCGTTGAACGACCGCGGGATGCGCAGCCGGTCGATCGCCTCGACCGGCACGGGGAAGTCGATCCCGGCCAGCCGGCGGACCTGGCGGTCCACGGTGAGCACGAACGGGCGCGGCCCCTCCGGGCCCTGGTCGGTGCCGGGGTCCAGGATCACGGCCAGGCCCGCGTACTTGCCGGTGGGCACCATGATGATGTCGCCCGACTTGAGCTTCTCCAGCGACGCGGCGGCCGCGGCCCGGCGCTGGACGGCGCCCTCGCGGGCCAGTTCGCTCTCGCGGTCCTTGAGCGCGCGCCGCAGGCTCCCGTATTCGGCGAAGTCGCCGAGGTGGCAGGTCATCGCCTCGCGGTAGCCGGCCAGGCCCTCCTCGTTGCGCTGCACCTGGCGGGTCAGCCCGACCACCGAGCGGTCCGCCTGGAACTGCGCGAACGAGGTCTCCAACAGCTCGCGCGAGCGGTGCCGGCCGACCTGGCCGACCAGGTTGACCGCCATGTTGTAGGACGGCTTGAAGGAGGACCGCAGCGGATACGTGCGGGTGCCCGCCAGGCCGGCCAGGTGGGCCGCGTCGAAGCCCTGGTGCCACAGCACCACCGCGTGGCCCTCGATGTCGATGCCGCGTCGCCCGGCGCGGCCGGTGAGCTGGGTGTACTCGCCCGCCGTCAGGTCGGCGTGCGTCTCGCCGTTCCACTTGACCAGCTTCTCCAGCACCACCGAACGGGCGGGCATGTTGATCCCCAGGGCCAGCGTCTCGGTCGCGAAGACCGCCTTGACCAGGCCCTTGACGAACAACTCCTCGACGACCTCCTTGAAGGTCGGCAACATGCCCGCGTGGTGTGCGGCGATGCCGCGCTGGAGCGCGTCGAGCCAGGAGTGGTAGCCCAGGACGTGCCGGTCCTCGTCGGGGATGCCGGTGGTGCGCGCCTCGACGATCGTGCGCACCTCGGCCCGCTCCGCGTCGCCGTTGAGCCGCAGACCCGCGTGCAGGCACTGCTGGACCGCGGCCTCGCAGCCCTTGCGGCTGAAGATGAAGGTGATCGCCGGCAGCAGGCCCTCGGCGTCGAGCCGGTCGATCACCTCGGCGCGGCTGGGCGTCCAGATCCGGCTGCGCACCGGCCGGGTCTCCTGGCCGCGGTTGCGCCGGTAGCGGTCCTGCGGGCGACCGGCCCGCTCGCTCTCCATCCGCCCCAGGCGCACCAGCTCGGGGTTGACCTCGGTGTGGTTCTCGTCGGTGAACAGGTCGTAGGTGCGGTTGCCCGCGATCACGTGCTGCCACAGCGGCACCGGGCGGTGCTCGGAGACCACGACCTCGGTGTCGCCGCGCACGGTGCCCAGCCAGTCGCCGAACTCCTCGGCGTTGCTGACCGTCGCCGAGAGCGAGACCAGGGTGACCGATTCGGGGAGGTGGATGATCACCTCTTCCCACACCGCGCCGCGGAAGCGGTCGGAGAGGTAGTGCACCTCGTCCATGACCACGTAGCCCAGGCCCGCGAGCGCGTTCGAGGACGCGTAGAGCATGTTGCGCAGGACCTCGGTGGTCATCACGATCACCGGGGCGTCGGCGTTGACCGAGTTGTCGCCGGTGAGCAGGCCCACGTTGGCCGCGCCGTAGAGCTTTTGGAAGTCGGCGAACTTCTGGTTCGACAGCGCCTTGATCGGCGTGGTGTAGAAGCACTTGCGGCCCTGTTCGAGGGCCAGGTGCACGGCGAACTCGCCGACCACGGTCTTGCCCGAACCGGTGGGCGCGGCGACCAGGACCCCCTTGCCGGCCTCCAGGGCGCGGCAGGCCTCGACCTGGAAGCCGTCGAGGCCGAAGGGGTACTGCTCGCGGAACGCGTGCAGACTCGTGCGTTCGTCGGCGGCACGGCGCCGGGCGGCCGCGTAGTGCTCGGCCGGGGACATCTGGGTATCGCGGTCCGTGCCGCGTGCGGGATCGAGAGGCATCTCGTCAAGCAGACTACCGGCCGCGACCGACGACTGTGATCACCTTTTTTCGATCTTGCCGACCGCCGGGTCGAACGATCGACCGAGGCACACCCGTACGATCCGCCCCCGCCGGGTCGACCCCGCCGCGTTCGGGGCCCGGCTCACCCGGCCGGAGCCGGAACCAGCGCCCGCACCGCGGCCGGTACGCAGTCCGCGGTCAGCGGCAGCGCGCCCAGGCGCTCTCCGTCGGCCCAGCCGCTGAGCCCGCGCGCGGTCAGTGACACGGTGGCGGCCCGGTGCACGGTGACCAGGGGATGGCTCACGTGCCGCCCGCCGTAGACCTTGGGGAACACCCGCAACAGTTCGGCCCGCCCACACGCGGCCACCACCGTTATGTCGAACAGCCCGTCGGCGAGATCGGCGCCCGGGCACATCCGCATGCCGCCGCCGTAGGAGCGACCGTTGCCGACCGCGATCAGCGTGGCCTCGACCCGGAACGGCTTGCCGTCCAGTTCCAGCTCGTAGTCGATCGCCTTCAGCGCGCCCAACTCGCCCAGCAGCGCCGCGTTGTAGCGGGTCCGCCCGCCCGCCCAGGTCATCCGGTTGGCCCGCTCGTTGACCCGCGAGTCGAAGCCGGTGCACAGGATCGTGCCGAACCAGCGCTCGCCGACCCGGCCCAGGTCCACCGGGCGGATGTGCCGATCCGCCACCACGCGGGCCGCCGCGGCCACGTCGCCCAGCGGCACATCCAGCGCGCGGGCGAAGTCGTTGCCGGAGCCGATCGGTATCACGCCCAGCGGCGTCGGCGTGCCGGCGACCGCCTGCAGCGCGGCCGCGACCGTGCCGTCGCCGCCGACCGCGACCACCGCGTCCACACCCGTGCGCACCACCGCACGCAGCCGGGCGATGCCCTCCGCGACACCGGGAGCCGACACCTGGTGCGGCGTCAGCCCCCGGTCGCGCAGCAGGTCGGCGGCGATCGACGCGGCCTTCAGGCCGCGCCCGCGGCCCGCGGTGGGGTTGACGAATATTGCGATCTCCCGAGACACAAGGCGCGAGAGTAGCCCACCGGACTCAGGTGATGTCGTCCACCCTGGTGGCGGAACCGGGGCCCGAGTCGTCCCCGACCGCGCTCGGACGCTCGACGGGGCGTACCGAGGTGTCCAGGACCGACGCCTCGTCGTCGTCGAGGTCGGCGCCGAGCACTTCCTCGCGCCGTTTGCCGCGTCGGCGGTCGTTGATCCAGGCCACGATCAGCGCGATCCCGTACAGGATCGTGATCGGGATGGACAGCAGGATCATCGTCAGCGGGTCCGTGGTGGGGGTGGCCACCGCGCCGAAGACGAAGATGCCCATCACCACCCAGCGCCACCAGCTCGCGAGTTGCTTCGCGGTGACGACCCCGCCGATGTTCAGCATGATCAGCACGAGCGGCAGCTCACAGGCGATGCCGAAGACCACGACCATGCGGATGACGAAGTTGAGGTAGTCGTCCAACTGGATCTGGTTGCTGGCGTCCGCGAGGGTGAAGTCGAGGAGCACCTGCAGGGCGTGCGGCAGGATCCAGTACGAGAAGTAGGCGCCGCCCAGGAAGAGCGGGACACCCACGCCGACGAAGGCCAGCGAGTACTTCTTCTCGTGCTTGTGCAGCCCCGGCGCCAGGAAGGCCCACATCTGGTAGAGCCAGATCGGTGAGGCCGCGATGATGCCGGTGGCCAACGAGATCTTCAAGGCCATCGAGAACGGCGAGAGCACGCCCTGCTGGACCAGGACGCCCTGGCCACACTTGGTGACGCCCGTGCCCTTGACGTCCTTGAGATCGCAGACGGGATGGACCAGGAAGCGGCCGATGTCCTCGTAGAAGAACGCGGCGACGATGGTCACGACGATGATGGCCAGGAGCGCCTTGACGAGGCGATTGCGCAACTCGCGCAAGTGCTCCATCAGGGGCATGCGCCCCTCGGCGTCCTTGATCTTCTTTTGTTTCGGGCCGGACTGTCGTCCGCGCCCTGCCTTGTCAAGCACCTTGAGGGCCGACTCCTATAGGGCGCGTACGGACTCAGCGACGGTTGTGGTCGGGCTCGCCGACCGGCCGCGCCTCGTTCACATCGCCCGGAGCGGCCGAGATGGTGCGCGGCGGCGCCTCGGTGGTCTTGGCGCTCTTGTCGGACGCGGGGGCCTCGGCCGCCCCGTCCTCCTTCATCGCCTTGGTCTCGCTCTTGAGGATGCGCAGCGAGCGACCCAGCGCCCGCGCCGTGTCCGGCAGACGCTTGGCGCCGAACAACAGCACGACGACAACCAGGATCAGGATGATCTCGGGCCAACCGAGCTTGCCAAACATAGTCAGTACCTCATTGCCGGGGCCGGGGGGTTACGGGTTCGATCGTACGCCGGTGCGGATGACGCACGTGCAACGCAATGGTGGCGAACAACTGCACCGGGCGTAACCCCCAGGGGTCACGCGGGCGAATCAGTGCCGGTGCGCGGACGCGGACCGCGCGTGCGGTACGACGTCGTCTCGCGCCGCGGGGCGGCCCGCCTCGTCGAGTTCGGCCGCCGCCACGGACAACCGGTCGGCGGCGTCCGCGACCGTTTTGCCCAATCGGCGTACGTCACCGAACAACCGCACGGCGAACCAGGCGAGGACGCCGAGTCCGACGAGCACGAGCACGAGGAAGAGCAGGACCCACGGCAACATGCGGCGACCCTAACAGCCCGCGGAGGCCCCGCTTCAGCGTGCCACCTGCATGGACGACACCCCGCCGTCGGTGAGCAGTTCGACGATGCGCTCACCGGCCGGGCGGCGCACCGAGTCCGCGCAGGTGGGGCAGCGGAAGAGATAGAAGGACTTGTTCGGTCGCAGCACCAGCCGTAGCTGATCCGCCGTCAGCTCCACCCGTCCGCATACCGGGCAGCGCGCCGTGAACGTCGACACCGTGGGCCTCCTCGCAAGGTCGGGAAGGTTGTCGTCGGTGGTACCGGGAGGTGCCGGCGGGCCGGATCCGGGGGCGTGTGCCGTTTTTGGACAGTCGCCCCCGGACCCGGCCGCTCGGTCTATTCCGCGTAGGCCGCGAGCGCGGCCGACGCGGTGCGTCGTACATCGTCGACCAGCTCCGGCGGGGAGATCACCCTGCCGTGTCCGCCCAGACGCAGCGCCAGCCGGCGGATCCCGGCGGGGTCGGGCGTGCGCAGGGTCAGGCGCAGACCGCCGTCGGCCAACTCCTCGACCTTGTCGTAGCGGTAGTACTCGGTGACCCAGCGTCCGCCGGGCCCGAGTTCGAGCACCACCTCGATGCCGTCGGCGGCGGTCGGCGCGAAGCCGTCGGCCAGGTCGAGCGGTTCGATCGGCTGCGGCTCGGACGCCTCGTCCAGCAGCACCGCCTCGGCGACCCGGTCGAGGCGGAACAACCGGCGCCCCTCGGCCTGGCGACACCACGCCACCAGGTAGGTGTGTCCGTCGACCAGGACCAGGCGGATCGGGTCCACCTCGCGCTCGGTGATCTCGTCCCGGCGCGGCACGTAGTAGCGCAGCCGCAACCGGCGCTTCTCGCTCACCGCGCGGTCCATCGTGGCGAACGCCGACTCCTGGGCCGCGTCGTCGCCCTCGAACTCGACGGTCACCCCCTCGGCGGCGCGCGCCGCCTCGCCGGCCGCGTCCTCCAGCTTGGCGGTCACCCGGCCGAGCGCGACCTTGTCCCGCTCACGCAGCCCGGACAGCCCGGCCAGCGCGCGCAGCGCCACCAGCAGCGCCAACGCCTCGTGCGGGGCCAGGCGCACCGGGCGCACCGGGGCGTCGGCGTTGTCCAGGAAGACCCGGCCCTCGAAGTCGACGTGCGGCTCCAGGAGGTCGTCGGCCATGAAGCTGGTGCCGCACATGTGCAGGGTGCCCAGATCCGCCTCGACCTGGCTCACCGGCAGGCCGAAGGCGCGCGCCACGTCGTCGAGTTGGGTGCCCGGGCGCTCGCGCAGGTAGGCCACCAGGGACAGCAGCCGTCGGGTGTCGTCGATCGCGTTGCTCATCCGACCTTCACCTGTCCCGTCGCCGTTCCGGCGGCCTCGCGCAGTTGCGCGACCACGGCGTCGCGCAGGTGGGGCGGCTCGAGCACGACCACGTCGGGGCCGAACTCGGCGAGCCAGTGGTGCAGTCCGTGTCCGTGACTCAGCTCCAACTCGTCCCAGCCCTCGCCGGCCGGACGCACCGCGCTAGCGCGCGCCCGCAGCGGGAACCCCGCGCCGGTACGCACCCGGATCCGGGCGATGCCCTCGCCGCCCTCGCCGGCGAAGCGGGCGACCTGGGCGCGCACGTCCACCTTCGCCGGCACCTCGGCCGAGAACGGCTCCTTCAACGGCTTCGGCTTGGGCTTGTCGGCGATCCGGTCCAGCCGGAACACCCGCTGCTCGCCCCGGTCCCGGGCAAAGCCCACCAGGTACCAGCGGCCGCGCCAGCAGCTCATCCCCCACGGCTCGACCACGCGCGCGGTGACCTCCGCGGCGCCCGAGCGGCGGTAGCCGAACTGGATCGGCCGGCGGGTGCGCAGCGCGTCCAGGAGCGGGCCGAACGCCGGTTCGCGGGCGGTGACCCTGGGCTCGACGCTGGTCAGCGGGGCCGAGTCGATCTCCACGCCGGCGGCCTTGAGCTTGTACAGCGCGCCGGTGGCTGCGCCGGCCAGCGCGGACTGCTGCCAGGCGCCGGCGGCCAGGGCGAGGGCGGCGGCCTCCTCCGGGTCCAGCTCCACCGGGGGCAGCGTGTTCGCCTCGGGACGGATGCGGTAGCCGTCGGCCGACTCGATCAGCGGGTCGTTGGCACCGGTCTCGACGATGAAGCCGAGTTCGCGTACGTCGTCCTTGTCCCGCTCGAACATGCGGTCGAAGGCCTCGTCGGACGTGCACAGCCGATACGACTCGATCGACTGCCGCAACTCTTCCTTGGTGACGTAGCGACGGGCGGCGAGCAGGCACATGACCAGACTCACCAACCGCTCCTGCTTCGGAATCGCCATCAGATCCCAGTCCCTCCCACACGGCGCAGCCCCGACCGTACCGCGTTCGGCGCGCGGGGTGGTCCCGCCCGCCGATCTGCCCCCCGAGTTCGCCCGCCGCAGGCCGGCGCCGTTAGGCTCCCGGACCGTGATCACCTGGCGACGCGGCGAAGTGACGGCGATCCGACGGGCCTGGCGCGGGGCCGTGGAGGTGACGGTGGCGGTGCCCGAACCGGAGCCCGCCCGCGTGGTGCGCGCGATCGCCTACCCGCACCTGACCGGCACCCCCGAGGTCGGCGACGCGGTGCTGCTCAACACCACCGCGCAGGACATGGGCCTGGGCACCGGCGGCTACGCGCTGGTGGTGGCGCTGCCCGAGCGGCTGCCCGCGGACCCGCCGGCCGGGCCCGGGCACGTGGTCAAGGCCCGCTACACCCCGATGCAGGCGGTGGTGCTCGGCGTCGACGAGCAGGACTCGCCGCACCACGCCGCGCTGAGCGCGGCCGACTCGCTCGACGGCATGCCGGTGGTGGTCGCCGACCTGCACTCGGCGCTGCCCGCGATCTGCGCCGGGATCCGCGCCGCGCGACCGGACGCGCGGGTGGTGTACGTGATGACCGACGGCGGCACACTGCCGCTGTGGTTCTCGATGACCGTCGACACGCTGCGCACGCACGGATGGCTGGCCGCCTCGATCACCGTCGGCCAGGCGCTGGGCGGCGACCTGGAGGCGGTCACCCTGCACACCGGCCTGCTGGCCGCGCGCCATGTCGAACGCGCCGACGTGGCGATCGTCGCGCAGGGCCCGGGCAACCTGGGCACCGGCACCCGGTGGGGCTTCTCCGGGGTCGCGGCGGGTGAGGCGATCAACGCGATCGCCACCCTCGGCGGCCGCCCGGTCGCGTCACTGCGCATCTCCGACGCCGACGGCCGCGAACGCCACCGCGGCGTCTCGCACCACAGTCTCACCGCATACGGCCGAGTCGCCCTGGCCGCGGCGGACGTGATCGTCCCGGCCCTGCCCGAGCCCCTGGCCACGCGGGTGGCGACCGACATCGCCCCCCTCCGCGCCCGCCACCGAATCCACATCGAACCCACCGAGGGCCTGAACGAAGCCCTCCAATCAAGCCCGGCCCGCCTGTCCACCATGGGCCGCCCCCTGGAAGCCGACCACGCCTACTTCCTGGCCGCAGCAGCAGCCGGCCACTGGGCCGCAACCCACCTCCCCACCTGACCCACCCCACCCGGGCACATCCAGCCCGTCCGGCGTTCGAGCACAGCAGGCCACAGGCCGGCCAACACCCGACCCGGTCCACCCTGCGAAGACCCCAACACAGCCCACCTGCCGCACGCACTCAGCCCAACCGGCACATGCAACCCGCCCGGCACACAGCCCGCCGGGCCCAACCGGCACATACCGCCCGCCCGGGCACATCCAGCCCGTCCGGCGCTTGAGGACAGCAGGCCGCAGGCCGGCCAACACCCGACCCGGTCCAACCCGCAAGAGACCGGCACAGCCCGCCTGCCGCACACACCCAGCCCAACGGGCACATACAGCTCGCCGGGCACAACCAGCCCAACCGCACATACAGCCCGTCCGGCGTTTGAGGACAGCAGGCCGCAGGCCGGCCGACACCCGACCCGGTCCAGCAAGGACAGCCGGCACGGCCCACGGCCACGCACACCAGCCCAACCGCACATACAGCCCGTCCGGCGCTTGAGGACAGCAGGCCGCAGGCCGGCCGACACCGGCCTGGTCCAGCAGGGGCAGCCGGCACAGCCCACGGCCACGCACACCAGCCCAACCGCACATACAGCCCGTCCGGCGCTTGAGGACCGGCAGGCCGGCCGACACCCGGCCTGACCGGTGCCACGAACCGCCAGCCCCCCAGCCCGTCCGGCGCATGAGGACCCGCAGGGGCGGCCGGGAACGCAAACGGCCCCGACCCGCGCAGCGCCTGCGCGAACCGGGGCCGTCCACCCGTGCGGCTAGCGCACGTTCATCAGGTCCACCACGAAGATCAGCGTCTCGCCGGGCGCGATCGCCCCGGGCGCCCCGCGGTCCCCGTACGCCAGGTGCGCCGGAATGACCAGCTTGCGCCGACCCCCGACCTTCATCCCCTGCACGCCGCGGTCCCAGCCCTCGATGACCTGACCGACACCGAGCCGGAAGTCCAGCGGCCGACCGCGGTTCCAGGACGCGTCGAACTCCTCACCGGAGGAGAACGACACGCCGACGTAGTGCACGCTGACGTCCTGGCCGGCCTGGGCCACCGGGCCGTCGCCCTCCCAGATCTCGGTGATCTCCAGGTCGGCGGGCACGCCGCCCTCGGGGAAGTCGATCTCGGGCTTCGTAAGCTTGCTCACTGCGGTATCCGTATCCGTTCGAGTGCTGAATCCGGTCCAACGTACCGGGCCACCGGCCCGGTTCGGTCACTGCCCGAGCCGTCAGGCGGCCGTACCGCCCAGCGCGTCGACGATGTCCACGACGAACACCAGCGTCGAGTTGGCCGGGATGGTCGGCGGCTTGCCCTCGGCGCCGTAGCCCTTGTCCGCCGGCAGCACCAGCAGGACGCGGCTGCCGACCTTCTGGCCCACCAGACCCTCGTCCCACCCTGGCACGACCTGGCCGACACCGATCTTGAACGCGGTCGCGCCGCCGTGGTCCCACGACGAGTCGAACTTGGTGCCCTTGTCGAAGAGCGCGCCGGTGTACTGCGCCACCAGCGTCTGGCCCTTTTGGACCACCGGGCCGGTGCCCTCGATCAGCGGCTGCACGACCAGCTTGGTCGGCGCGGTGGTGCCCGGCGGGATGGAGATCTCCGCGGCCTTGCCCGACTCGACCTTCGCCACCGGCAGACCGGCCGGCGGGGTCACCGCGGCGCCCTTGGCCTCGGCCTTGCCGTCGATCGTCTTGGTCGACTTCAGGTCCAGCATCAGCACGACGGCCTGCTTTTCCTGAGTGACCTTGGCCGGGACCACCACGAGCATCCGGGTGCCGACCTTCTTGCCGATTATCCCCTGCCCGATCTCCTTCAGGAGCTCCTGGCTGCCCGCCTGGAAGACCTCGGGGGTCTTGGTGTCGTACGAGTTGCCCGCGTCCGTGCCGTCCCAGTTCTTGCCGACGGTGTCCGCGACGACGTAATCCTTATCCTTGATCACGTCGCCGGTGCCCTCGATGAGGATCTTGGTCGTCGTCTTGTCGCCGGACTTCCCCTTGGGGATCTTGATGTCCGGCTTCTGCCCGAAGGCACCGGTCACGATGGGTGTAACGGTTTTTCCTCCGTCGTCATCGCCACACGCGACCGCGGTGAAGGCCAGTGCGGGGACCAGAAGGAGCGCAGCGAGACGGCGCACGATGTTCCTCTGCTGAGATGGACAAGGACCGGGACACTCTATGGGGTCCCGATGTGAGGGCGACGTGAAGACGACAATCGCGTTCAGGCGACCTCGCGACCCGGCCGGCGCAGCCGCGCCGCCCAGCGCCCGTCCTCGGCGCGCACCGTCAGCGGAATCCCGAAGCACTCACTGAGGTTGGCGTCGGTCATCACCTCGCGCACCGGCCCCGAGGCCACCGTCGCACCGCGCCGCAGCAGCAACGCGTGGGAGACCGCCGTCGGCAACTCCTCCAGGTGGTGGGTCACGATCACCAGGGTCAATCGCGGATATTCGCGCGTCAGCGAGTCGATCGCCTCGAGCAGTTCCTCGCGGCTGGGCAGATCGAGCGCGTTGGCCGGCTCGTCGAGCAGCAGCAGCCTCGGATCGGGCATCAGCGCCCGGGCGATCCGGGCCCGGCCGCGCTCGCCCTGCGAACACACCGCGATCTCGCGCCGCGCCAACCGCTCCAGGCCGAGCAGCGCGATCAACTCCGCCGCCCGGGCGTGTTCGGCCGGCCCGTACTTGCCGTACAGGGGCTGCACCGTGCCGCTCGCGCCGGTGAGCACGTAGTCGGTCACCGTCAGGTATTCGGGCACCCGCAGCGCCGCGTTGACCGCCCCCACCTGCGCCCGGACCTCGCGCACGTCGACCTTGCCGAGCCGCTTGCCCAGCACCGTCACCGCGCCGTTGCCCGGAAAGCGCAGCGCGCCGGCCAGCGCCAGGATCGTGCTCTTGCCCGCGCCGTTGTGCCCCAGCAGCGCCCAGCGCTCGCCCTCGCGAACCGTCCAGTCCACGCCGACGAGCATGTCGGTGCGCCCGGCGGGCCCGTGCGCCCACACGTCCACCCCGTCGAGCTCGAAGACGGGCGGAGCGATGTCCCATGCAGGTGTATCGACCATCGATCCAGCATGCCGGCCGCCCACCGCCTCCCGACGTCGGGAGGGGGTGGGCGGCTGCCTCGTCTCACATGCCGGCCGGCTCACATGCTGGCGATCAACTTCTCCACGCGGTCGTCCACCGACCGGAAGGGGTCCTTGCACAGCACGGTGCGCTGCGCCTGGTCGTTGAGCTTGAGGTGCACCCAGTCGACGGTGAAGTCGCGCCGCTGCTCCTGGGCCTTCTTGATGAACTCGCCGCGCAGCCGCGCCCGAGTGGTCTGCGGCGGCAGCGACTTCGCCTCGAAGATCTTCAGGTCGTTGCCGATCCGATCGACCTGTCCGCGTCGCTCCATCAGGTAGTAGAGCCCTCGGCGCCGGTGGATGTCGTGGTAGGCGAGGTCTATCTGCGCCACCCGCGGCGAGGACATGGGCAGGTTGTGCTTGGCCCGGTAGCGCTCGATCAGCTGATACTTGATCACCCAGTCGATCTCGCGCCCGACCAGGTCGAGATTGCCGGAGTCGATCGCCTCGAGGGTGCGCTCCCACAGATCGAGCACCTTCTCGACCGTGCCGGTGCGGATGCCCCGGCGATCGGCGAACTCCTGCGCCTTGGTCAGGTATTCGCGCTGGATGTCCAACGCGCTGGCCTCGCGGCCGTTGGCCAGCCGCACCTTGCGCGAGCCGGTCATGTCGTGGCTGACCTCGCGGATCGCCCGGATCGGGTTCTCCAGGGTCAGGTCGCGCATGACGATCCCGGCCTCGATCATCCGCAGCACCAGGTCGGTCGAGCCGACCTTGAGCAGCGTGGTGGGCTCGGCCATGTTGGAGTCGCCGACGATGACATGCAGCCGCCGATAGCGCTCGGCGTCGGCATGCGGTTCGTCGCGCGTGTTGATTATCGGACGGGAACGGGTCGTGGCGGAACTGACGCCCTCCCAAATGTGTTCGGCGCGCTGACTCACGCAGTACACCGCACCGCGCGGCGTCTGGAGCACCTTGCCCGCGCCGCACAACATCTGACGGGTCACCAGGAACGGGATGAGCACGTCGGCGAGCCGGGAGAATTCCCCGTGCCGCGCCACACAATAGTTCTCGTGGCAACCGTAGGAGTTGCCGGCGGAATCGGTGTTGTTCTTGAAGAGATACACGTCACCCGCGATGCCCTCTTCGTGCAGCCGACGTTCGGCGTCGACGAGAAGACCCTCGAGAATGCGCTCACCGGCCTTGTCGTGCACGACAAGTTCCGGCACCGAGTCGCACTCGGGCGTCGCGTATTCGGGGTGGCTGCCCACGTCCAGATACAGCCGGGCCCCATTGCGTAGGAAGACATTGCTGCTTCGGCCCCACGAAACGACTCGGCGGAAGAGGTACCGCGCCACCTCGTCCGGGGAGAGCCTGCGCTGCCCCCGGAACGTACAGGTGACGCCGTACTCGTTCTCCAGCCCGAAGATGCGGCGGTCCATGCTGCAACATTACGCCGACGACGCGCCGTTCCGGGACAACTCCGCGTCGGCGGTTTTTCCGAGCCGGATCACGTTTGGGATCAGCCGGCCCCGACCGGCCAGCAATACCAGCAATCCGAGCCCCGCGCCGACCCCCGCGACCGCGAACGCACCCCGCGCGCCGGCCACTTCGCCGGCCCAGCCCGCCAGCGCCATGCCGAGCGCCGCACCCGCGCCCATCGCGGCCACCAGCCACGCGAACGCCTCGGTCACCGTGCCGCGCGGCGCCAACTCGTCGATCAGCGTGAACACGCACGCGATCGCCGGCGCCAGGAACACCCCCGACAACACCGCCAACGGCATCATCACCCACGGCCCGGGCACCACGATCAGCGGCAGGTAACACACCGTCAGCCACCCCATGAACCACAACAACCGGCGGGCCGGCGGGGTACGCCAGGCCCGTACGCCGTGCACGAGACCGCCCAGGAGCGCGCCGAACGACATCGCCGCCAGGAACATCCCCGACAGCGCGTCCGAGCCCTCGCGGTCGGCGTACGCCACCGCCGCCACGCTCAACACGCCCAGCGCGATCCCGGCCAGCGCGAAGGCGGGCAGCACCACGCGCAGCCCGGGCGAGCGCAGCGCCCCGGCCCAGTGCGGCGTGTGCGGCTCGCCGCGCCAGACCCGCGACGGGTGGGAGGTGGCCACGATCAGCGTGCCCACGACACCGACCAGCCCGGTCGACACGACGGCCAGCTGCGCCGAGCCCAGCTGTACGAGGACCACCACGATCAGCGGCCCCACGGTGAACAGCACCTCCTGGGCGGCCGCGTCCAGCGCGTAGGCCGCCTGCACCCGCTCGGGGGTGAGCACCGAGGGCCACAGCGCCCGCAGCCCGGCCTCCAGCGGCGGCGTGGTGAAGCCCGCCACCAGGACCGCCGCCACCGCCACGGGAAGCGGATGGGCGCCCACCAGCGCGAACACGACGTACGCCAGCGCGGACACCGTCGCCGAACCGATCAGCACCCGGGTCTGCCCGCGCCGGTCCATCCACCGCCCGAGCACCGGCTGCCCCGCCGCACCGGCCAGCCCGTACACCGCGGACAACGCACCCGCCAGGCCGTACCCGCCGCCGTCCGCGCGCACCAGCAGCAGCACCGCCAACGCGCCCATGCCGTTGGGCAGTCGCCCGAACAGGGTCCCGCCGAGCAGCCGCCCCGCGTAGGGCACGCGCAGCAGTTCCAGATAGGTCCGCATCCGCGGGTACCACCCTCCCGTGCCGTACCCGACACGTCCGCTCATCCCGAAGTCATACGTATGACTATCCCGTATCACTGTGCCCGCCCGCTCGGCCGCATGGCAAGCGCGTTCTAGGCTGGACCCCGCCCCGCCACCCCGCCGGGCCCGAACCCGTCACCCCGCCCCGACTTTGCCGCCCGAGGTCACCGTGTCGTCGCCCCCGCCCCCCGCCGGCCGCCCGACCAGCAAGGACGTCGCCCGACACGCCCGCGTGTCGCAGTCCACCGTGTCCCTCGTCCTCGCCGGCAAATGGCGCGGCCGGGTCTCCCCCGCCACCGTCGAGACCGTGCGCGACGCGGCCGCGGCCCTCGGCTACCGGCCCAACACCTCGGCGCGGTCACTGCGCCTGGGCCGCACCCGCACCGTGATGCTCGTCGTACCGGTGCTCACCTCGCCGTTCTTCGGCGCCGTGCACAGCGGCGCCGCCCGGGTGGCGGCCGAACGCGACTTCGGCGTCGTCGTCTACCCCACCCTCGACGGCGCCGACCTGGCCCCCAACGCCTTCTCCCCCGCCGCCATCGACGGCGTACTCGCCTCCTCGATGGCCGCCGAACCGCTCGACGTGCTGCGCTCCGCCGGACCCGGCACCGGCCACCTGCCCCTGGTCATGCTCGACAGCGAACCCGGACACGGCCTGCCGACGGTCAACCACGACGTCGCCGAGGGCATGCGCACGATCGCGGAGCACGTGGTCGGCCTCGGCCACCGGCGCGTGGCCCGGCTGCGCGCCACGGTGCGGACCTGGACGTTCGAGGCCCGCGACGCGGCCTTCCGCGCCGCGCTCGGCCCCGCCGAGGTGATCGCCGAGGCGTGCGCCCCGCTGACCCTGGGCGGCGGGCGCGAGGCGGCGCTGCGCCTGCTCGCCGCGCCCGCCCGACCCACCGTGCTGGTCTGCGACGACGACCTCCAGGCGGCCGGCGCCTACAAGGCCGCCCGCACGCTGGGCCTGCGGGTGCCCGAAGACCTGTCCGTCACCGGCTTCGACGACATGCGCTACGCGCGCGTGGTCGAGCCCGAACTGACCACCTTCCGGCTGCCCGCCGTCGAACTGGGCGCTCGCGGCATGACCGCGCTCCTCGACCTGCTCGACACCGGCGACGCGGGCCCGGACGTGGTCCTGCCCGGCGAACTGGTGATCCGCGGCTCCACCGCGCGCCCGGTGCCGGCCTGATCCCGCACCGACACCGGCCACACGCGTCAGGGCCCGCACACCGAGGCGGTGTACGGGCCCTGTGACGGGATCCGGGCGGACGGGGCGCCCGGCAGCGGAAAAGCCGCGCGGCTACTCCTCGCCGGCCTCGGAAGCGGTCTCCGGCGCGGCCTCGGCCGCCCCCTCCTCCGCCGCCGCCTCGCCGGTCGGCTCGACCTCGCCGAGCAGGCGGTTCAGCTGACCGCCCACCAGACGCTTGAACTTGCGCTGCTGCGGCCTGGTGCGATCCAGCGTCGCGACCTCCAGCTGCGAGGCCGTGATGGAGCGCTTCTCCCCGACACCGTCACGCGAGAGGGCGTCGACCGCCACCTTGAGCGCCTCCTCCAGCGACAGCCCCTCGCGGTGCCGGCGCTTGAGCTGGTCGGTGATCTGCTCGACGTTGCCGCCCATCGCCACGTAGTTGTGCTCGTCGGCGACCGAACCGTCGTAGGTGAGCCGATAGATCTGGTCGTCCTCGGGCGCGGCGCCCACCTCGGCGACGATCAGTTCCACCTCGTAGGGCTTCTCCCCCCCGCTGGAGAAGATCGTGCCCAGCGTCTGCGCGTACACGTTCGCCAGGCCGCGGGCGGTGACGTCGTTGCGCGCGTACGAATAGCCCCGGATGTCGGCGTAGCGCACGCCGCCGATCCGCAGGTTCTCGAACTCGTTGTACTTGCCCACCGCGGCGAACGCGATGCGGTCGTAGATCTCACTGATCTTGTGCAGGGCGCGAGAGTAGTTCTCCGCCACGAACAGGATGCCGTCCGCGTAAGTCAGCACGACCACGCTGCGGCCCCGGGCGATGCCCTTGCGGGCATAGTCGGCCCGGTCCGCCATGGCCTGCTGCGGCGACACATAGAAGGGCGTCGTCACCGTGGAGTCCTTTTCGTCGAAGCCGGTCGCGAAGGGTCGGCTGGTGGGGTCGTCGACATCGACGTCAGGTCAGCGGGGCGGTCGGGCCGTCCGGGGCGTCCATACGGGCGTTCACCACGGTCCGGACGATGGCGCCGACCTCATCGGACGAGAGCCGGCGGATGCCGTCCTCGGTCACCAGGGTGACCACCGGGAAGATCCGCCGGGTCAGGTCGGGACCACCGGTGGCCGAGTCGTCGTCGGCCGCGTCGTAGAGCGCCTGGATGCACACCTGGACGATGCCGTCGGCGTCCAGGCCGGAGCGGTACAGCTTCTTCAGCGCGCCCCGGGCGAACAGCGAGCCCGAACCCACCGCGTGGAAGCCGTGCTCCTCCGACCGGCCGCCGGTGACGTCGTAGCTGAAGATCCGCCCGACTCCGCCGTCCACGTCGAAGCCGGCGAACAGCGGCACCACCGCGAGGCCCTGCATGGCCATGCCGAGGTTGCCGCGGATCATCTGCGACAGCCGGTTGGCCTTGCCCTCCAGCGAGAGCGTGGTGCCCTCGATCTTCTCGTAGTGCTCGAGTTCGACCTGGAACAGCCGGACCATCTCGACCGCGAGCCCGGCGGTGCCGGCGATACCCACGACCGAGTACTCGTCGGCCGGGAACACCTTCTCGATGTCCCGCTGTGCGATCAGGTTCCCCATCGTGGCCCGCCGGTCGCCGGCCATCACCACGCCGCCGTCGAACGTCGCGGTCACGATCGTCGTACCGTGCGGCGCCTCGATCGTCACGGGCTGCAGCGGCGGCGTCCTACGCGCGGGCAAGAGCTCGGGCCGATACGCGTCGAGGAATTCGGCGAACGAGGACGACCCGGGGGTCAGGAAGGCAGCCGGTAGACGCCCGGTGCCACGAGTGTTGGCTTCCACACGATCCCTTCCACATAGGTTGCGGCCCGGCGCAACGCGTCGGGTCGATCCTTGAACATGCCCAGTGCGGCATTGCAGTTGAAGCAGAGTACGGCTCGGACCCTACCGGTTTCGTGATCATGATCGACGTGCTCGGGCCTGGTGGACTGACAGATCGGACATACACCCATTTGCTCGGCGAGCATGGCCCGATAATCCGCCTCGGTCATGCCGTACTTGCGCTTGAGATGCCCGGCTCGACTTTCGACCTTACGACAGGCCTTACAGGCCGCCGCCAAACCGTCCCATTGTCGGGAACTTTTATGCCATTCGGAATGCGGTTTGATCTCTTCACATTTCGGACAGCGTTTATGCCCATCCGGCACGTCGATTTTGGGTCGCACCTTGAATCCAGCACGCTCCCGCCGGGCGCGGTACGAATCCGCATCCCGCCTGCGGAAGCACTCGCGGCAATACCACGAAAGCCCGTCAGGATTCCCTGCGCTGCGCCTGAAATCCTGAGCAGGCTTCCATGCCTTGCAATCAGGGCATTCCTTGCCCGATTTCAAATCGGACATTTGGTGCTATTCCCCACCTTTCTGCACAAACCCGCGCACAAATTCCTCGGCATTCTCCTCGAGCACCTCGTCGATTTCGTCCAATACCGCGTCGACGTCATCCGTCAACTTTTCGTGCCGTTCCTGCACGTCGGACTGGGCTTCGGCGGTGGTCTCCTCAACCTCTTCCGAGCGCTTTGTCGCGCGCTGTTGACCGCCGCTGTCCTTAGTGGCCATGTCACTCACCCCACCTTGAGATCATTTCCTTGAACCGGTGCTTATCCATTCCCCGGAGGATCCACACCCCCGATCCCGAAGGATCGGGGGTGTAAGTGCCAACGAGTGTCGGATGCCCGGTGTTCCGGAACACGATTTATCCGTCCGTTCGCTTTGTTCCCGCGAACGGGCGAGGTCACCCACCCGTAAGCGCGCGGACCAGATCCTCGGCGGTGCGGCAGCGGTCGAGCAGGTCCTTCACGTGGGCCTTCGTCCCGCGCAGCGGCTCCAGGGTGGGCACGCGCTGGAGCGAGTCGTGACCGGCGACGTCGAAGATCACCGAGTCCCACGAGGCCGCCGCGACCTCGTCGGCGTACTGCTCCAGACACCGGCCGCGGAAGTAGGCCCTGGTGTCCTCCGGCGGCAGATGCACCGCGCGCTGCACCTCGGCCTCGCCGGCGATCCGCTCGAAGCGGTCCTCCAGCTTGTTGTACAGCCCCTTGTCGGGCCGTACGTCGGCGTACTGGAGGTCGACCAGGTGCAGCCTCGGCGCGTCCCAGTCGAGGGCGTCCCGCTGCCGGTAGCCCTCCAGGAGTTGGAGCTTGGCCACCCAGTCCAGCTCGCGCGCCAGCGACATCGGGTCGGTCTCCAGGCGGGCGAGCACCGACTCCCAGCGGTCGAGCACGTCGGTGGTGTCGGCGTCGACGTCCTTGCCGAACCGGTTCTCGACGTACTTCCGGGCCAACTCGAGGTATTCGAGCTGGAGCTGGATCGCGGTCAGCTTCCGGCCGCTGCGCAGCGTGATCAGCTGTTTGAGGGTCGGGTCGTGGGAGACCTCGTGCAGCGTGCGCACCGGTTGGTCGACGGTCAGGTCGTTGCCCAGGAAGCGGTCCTCGATCATCGACAGGACCAGCGCGGTGGTGCCGAGCTTGAGGTAGGTGGACACCTCGGACAGGTTGGCATCGCCGATGATCACGTGCAGGCGCCGGTACTTCTCCGCGTCCGCGTGCGGTTCGTCGCGCGTGTTGATGATCGGCCGCTTGAGCGTGGTCTCCAGGCCGACCTCGACCTCGAAGTAGTCCGCGCGCTGGCTGATCTGGAAGCCGTGCGTGGAGCCGTCCTGGCCGATCCCCACCCGGCCCGCGCCGCAGATCACCTGCCGGGAGACGAAGAACGGGGTCAGGTGCCGAACGATGTCCGCGAACGGCGTGGCGCGCTGCATGAGGTAGTTCTCATGCGTGCCATAGGACGCGCCCTTGTTGTCGGTGTTGTTCTTGTAGAGCAGGATCTGCTGCCCGCCGGGCAGCTCGCCGGCGCGCCGTGCGGCCTCGGCCATGATCCGCTCGCCGGCCTTGTCCCAGATCACCGCGTCGCGTGGGTTGGTGGTCTCGGGCGCGCTGTACTCCGGGTGGGCGTGGTCGACGTAGAGCCGAGCGCCGTTGGTCAGGATCACGTTGGCCAGACCGACGTCCTCGTCGGTCAGCTGGCTCGAGTCGGCCAATTCGCGCGCCAGGTCGAACCCGCGCGCGTCGCGCAGCGGATTCTCCTCCTCGAAGTCCCAGCGGGCCCGGCGGGCCCGCTGCATCGCTGCGGCGTACGCGTTCACGATCTGGGAAGACGTCAACATCGCGTTGGCGTTCGGATGTCCGGGTACGGAGATCCCGTACTCGGTTTCGATGCCCATCACACGCCGGACGGTCATGCGACCCCCTCGTCCCTCACCCGGCCGGTACCCGTCCCGCACTCTCCGTGGTCGGGGTACACCCTGGTCATGCTGCCGAGCCTATTGCCGTTGGATTGCCTTGGGGATACGGCCGGAACTTTTGCCCTGTGCGGAAGTGTCGTGCCGGCACGGCGCCGCGACCCGTGTTCGACCGGAACACGGGTCGCGGCGGCGGTGGTCAATCGATGCTCGATGGGGATCAGAGGTACTGACCGGTGTTGGCCACCGTGTCGATGGAGCGCCCGGCCTCGTCGCCCTGCTTGCCCGAGACCAGGGTGCGGATGTAGACGATCCGCTCGCCCTTCTTGCCGGAGATCCGGGCCCAGTCGTCGGGGTTGGTGGTGTTGGGCAGGTCCTCGTTCTCCTTGAACTCGTCGACGCACGCGGCGAGCAGGTGGGCCACCCGGATGCCCTTTTGGCGGTGCTCCAGGAAGTCCTTGATCGCCATCTTCTTCGCGCGGCCCACGATGTTCTCGATCATCGCGCCGGAGTTGAAGTCCTTGAAGTACAGGGTCTCCTTGTCACCGTTGGCGTAGGTGACCTCCAGGAAGCGGTTCTCCTCGTTCTCCGAGTACATCCGCTCCACCGCGACCTGGATCATCCCGGTGACCGTGGAGTCGCGGTTGCCGTCGTGTTCGGCCAGGTCGTCGTCGTGCAGCGGCAGCGAGACCTTGAGGTACTTCGCGAAGATGTCCTTGGCCGCCTCGGCGTCGGGACGCTCGATCTTGATCTTCACGTCGAGTCGGCCCGGGCGCAGGATGGCCGGGTCGATCATGTCCTCGCGGTTGGAGGCGCCGATGACGATGACGTTTTCCAGGCCCTCCACGCCGTCGATCTCGGACAGCAGCTGGGGGACGATGGTGTTCTCCACGTCCGAGCTGACGCCCGAGCCGCGGGTGCGGAAGAGCGAGTCCATCTCGTCGAAGAAGACGATGACGGGGGTGCCCTCGCTGGCCTTCTCGCGGGCCCGCTGGAAGACCAGGCGGATGTGCCGCTCGGTCTCGCCGACGTACTTGTTGAGGAGTTCGGGGCCCTTGATGTTGAGGAAGTAGCTCTTGCCCTGTTCGTTGCCCTGGGCCTCGGCGACCTTCTTCGCGAGGGAGTTGGCCACGGCCTTGGCGATCAGTGTCTTGCCGCAGCCGGGCGGACCGTAGAGCAGGATGCCCTTGGGCGGGCGCAGCTCGTGTTCCTTGAACAGGTCGGGGTGGAGGTAGGGCAGTTCCACCGCGTCGCGGATCATCTCGATCTGGTTCCGCAGACCGCCGATCTTGGTGTAGTCGATGTCCGGGACCTCTTCGAGGACCAGTTCCTCGACCTCGCTCTTGGGCACGCGCTCGTACACGTAGCCCGACCGGGAGTCGAGCAGGAGCGAGTCGCCCGCGCGCAGCGGGGCGTCGAGCAGCGGCTCGGCGAGGCGCACCACGCGCTCCTCGTCGGTGTGCCCGATGACCAGGGCGCGTTCGCCGTCCTCGAGGAGTTCCTTGAGCATCACGACGTCGCCGATCAGCTCGTACTCCATGGCGTCGACGACGTTCATGGCCTCGTTGAGCATGACCTCTTGGCCACGCCGGAGTTCGTCGGGCTCGATGTTGGGGCTGACGTTCACGCGCAGCTTGCGCCCGCCGGTGAAGATGTCGGCCGTGCCGTCCTCGTTGGCCTGTAGGAACACGCCGAACCCCGAGGGGGGTTGGGCGAGTCGGTCCACTTCCTCCTTGAGGGCCACGATCTGATCGCGGGCCTCTCGCAAGGTCGCGACCAGTCGCTCGTTTTGTGTGGTCATGCCGGCCAAGGACGTCTGAAGATCGACGACCCGCTCCTCGAGCAAACGGCTCTGGCGCGGTGAGTCGGCGAGCTTGCGACGCAGGACGGCGACTTCCTGCTCTAGAAAAGAAACCTGGCTTACGAGGTCGTCCGTACCCCGAGCCGGCCTCCCACCACGGTTCATGTCGTCGTCGTGGACTGCCACGGCCCTCACCTCCTCCTGGGAGCTGCGACGTCTCCGACCCTACCTATGGCAGGAGGGGTTGAAACCCCTTGATCAGCAAGACTGTCCGGGCGTGTCCGATCTTCACCCGTGCGATTGCCCCCACGCTTGTGAGGATCAGATACCCACCCGACCGCGTCGGGAAGCAGGCGCGAGTAGGGTCTGTTGGTCGCGTGTCGGTACGAATCGGTGAAGAGAGAGGCCGTATGTCCGCGGAAAACGAACCCCTCGAGGTCTGGATCGATCAGGATCTCTGCACCGGGGACGGCATCTGCGTCCAGTACGCGCGGGAGGTCTTCGAGCTGGACATCGACGGGCTGGCGTACGTCAAGGGCGCGGACGACGAGCTGCGCACGGAGCCGGGCGCGGTGGTTCCGGTGCCCGCGCCGCTGCTCGTGGACGTGATCGACGCCACACGCAAGTGTCCGGGGGAATGCATCCACATGCGTCGTGTTTCCGACGGAGTCGAGGTATTCGGGCCGGAAGCCTCCTGAATTCCGCTTTGTGGCCTCGTGTCTGGTGACGCGTCAGATCCGTTGGGCACCCAGTGGAGTCAGTCGCCAGCGCAGTGTCGTGCTCGTGTCGGGGCAGCAGCGCGGGATGGTGGGCGCGGACCAGCCCTGCGCCTGTGCGGTGATCGTGTCGCCGGCGCGGGTGAGGTCGTCGACGAGCAGGCCCTCGTCGGTGCCGAGGAGGGTGGCCACCAGGCGCGGCGCACCGGCGTCCCAGGCGTAGGCGAGCAGCGCGGTGGGCGGGCTGCCGGAGCCGGCCGCGCAGGTGACGCGGACCACGGTGGGCCCGTCGGGGTCGGTCAGCACGCTCTCGATGCGGGTGCCCACGCCGGGGCAGTCGAGCGGGAGGGCGAGTCCGGAGAGTTCGGCGGCGCTCGGCCCGCCGGCGGGTCGGCGGTTGCCCGCGAGCGGTGCGGCCTGCACCGTCTCGGTGGAGGGGCCGGCCGGTTTTCGCCCCTGCTCGGTGGTGGTGCCGGCGTGGGTGGGTTCGAGGGTGCGCGGCGCGGCCGGGGGGTCCTGCTGGTTGGGGCGGTCTCGGGCCGGTGCGGTGACGCCGGGTATGCCGCCGTCGAGGGACGCGGCGGCCCAGATGACCAGGCCGGTCGCGACGACGAACAGGAACACGATGCCGGCGGCGGCGAAGGCGATGCCGTTGCGCACGTCGGGTATCTCGCGGTGCGGGGGGACCGGGGTGTCGGGTGGTCCGTCGGTGGTCGCGAGCCCGCGGGGACTGTCGCCGCGCACGGGCCGGTTCTCGGTGTGATCGTCCGCCACGGTGGATGACGATAGGCGGCGGGCCGGGCCCCGGTACAGGGTTTCCGGCCCGCCTTGTCTCAACCATTACCGGCGGTTCGACGCATCGCTGACGGCGGGTCAGGATGCCGCCGGGTCGCCCGCCTCCGCGCCGGGGCCGGCGTAGTCGTCGCCGTAGGAGCCCTTGGACGGGCGGCGCCGGCGCAGCGGCGGCTCGACCCCGTCGGCCAACCGGCGGGCGGTGACCAGGAAGCCGGTGTGCCCGATCATCCGGTGGTCGGGGCGCACCGCGAGGCCCTCGACGTGCCAGGAGCGCACCATCGACTCGAACGGCTGCGGTTCGGTGAAGCAGTTCATCACCCGCATGGTCTCCACGGTGCGCGAGAGCTGCGTGGTGGTGGCCACGTAGCAGCACACCAGGCCGCCGGGGGCGAGCGCCTTGTAGACCGCGTCGAGGCATTCCCAGGGCGCGAGCATGTCGAGGATGACGCGGTCGACGTCGGTCTCGACGAGGTTGTCCTGGAGGTCGCCGACGGTCAGCTTCCACGCGGGGTGGGGGGCGCCGAAGTAGCGTTCGACGTTCTTGCGGGCGATGTCCGCGAAGTCCTGTCGGCGTTCGTAGGAGGCGAGCTGCCCGCTGTCGCCGATGGCGCGGAGCAGGAAGGTGCTCAGCGCCCCGGAGCCGACGCCGGCCTCGACGACGCGGGCGCCGGCGAAGATGTCGGCCATCGCGAGGATCTGGCCGGCGTCCTTGGGGTAGATCACCGCGGCGCCGCGGGGCATGGACAGGACGAAGTCGGGGAGCAGAGGTCGCAGCGCGAGGTAGTCGGTGTTCCCGGTGGACCGTACGACGGTTCCTTCGGGGGCGCCGATCAGCGCGTCGTGTTGAAACGAGCCCTTGTGGGTGTGGAACGCCTTGCCCGCTTCGAGGGTGAAGGTGTGGTGGCGGCCCTTGGGATCGGTCAGCTGAACCTGGTCCCCGACCTGGAAGGGTCCGCGCCTGCGCGCGGTACCGGTCGGTTCGGACATGGGGGTCAGCCTAGTCGGTCGGCGGCGACGCTCCGACGCGTGGGTCCGGGGCCCATGGGGGTCGAACCGGGGCTCGGTTGCATAGCATCTTGACCGTGACTGATTCGAGCAGGCCGCAGGGACGCCGGGTGCGGCAGGACGAGGCTCCGCGCCGGGAGCCGAGGCGTGGCCTGCTCATGGGGCGCCCGTTCGGGGTGCCGGTCTATGTGGCGCCGACGTGGTTCGTGATCGCGGCGGTGATCACCGTGTTGTTCGCGCCGACGTTCGAGAGTCTGTTCCCGGATCTGGGGCCGTGGCGGTTCGTGTTGTCGTTCGGCTTCGCGGTGTTGTTGTACCTGTCGGTGCTGGTGCACGAGTTGGCGCACGCGGTGACGGCGCTGCGGCTCGGTCTGCCGGTGCGGCGGATCACGATCCAGTTCCTGGGCGGGGTGTCGGAGATCGACAAGCCGGAGACGGCGCGGCACGAGTTCCTGGTGTCGGCGGCGGGGCCGGCGTTGTCGTTGGTGCTGGGCGGCGGGTTCTGGGTCATCGGCCTGGCGTTGCACGTGGATACGTTGGCGGGGCGGATGATCGCGTTGTTGGCGGTGTCCAATCTGCTGGTGGCGGCGTTCAATCTGCTGCCGGGGCTGCCGTTGGACGGTGGCCGGATGTTGCGGGCGGTGGTGTGGCGGGTCAGCGGGCGGCCGTTGGCGGGCACGATCGCGGCGTCGTGGGCGGGGCGGGTGCTGGCGGTGGTGGTGCTGGTCGCCGCGGTGACGTGGTCGTTGGGGGCGGATGCGGGCGCGCGTACGTACACGATGATCTTCGGCGCGTTGGTGGCCGGTTTCATGTGGGCGGGGGCGGTGCAGTCGCTGCGGGCGGAGCGGTTGCGCGAGCGGTTGCCGCAGTTGCGGGTGCGGGTGTTGACGCGGCGGGCGATTCCGGTGGCGGCGAGCGTGCCGTTGGCGGAGGCGCTGCGGCGGGCGCACGAGGAGGGGGCGCGGGGGCTGGTCGTGGTGGACGGGGGCGGGGATCCGGTCGCGCTGGTGCGCGAGGCGGCGGTGTTGGCGACGCCGGAGCATCGCCGGCCGTGGGTGGCGGTGGGGGCGTTGGCGCGGGATCTGGCCGAGGGGATGCGGGTGCCGGCGGATCTGGCGGGTGAGGAGTTGTTGGTGGCGATGCGGGGCGCTCCCGCGAGCGAGTATCTGGTCGTGGAGCCGGATGGGCGGGTGTACGGAGTCCTGGCCCGGACGGACGTGGAGCACGCGTTCGTGGCCATGATGCGCGCCTGAACGCCCGCCACCACCGGATCCCCAGCCCCACAGGCCCCCCGCGACACGAGCACACCCAACGCCCGGCCCCCAACAACAACCGAACCCCAGCTTGTCCGGCGCTCGAGGAAAAGGCGAGGCGCACCCCGGGCCCTTGTCAGCCCGTCCGGCGTTTGAGGACAAGGCGGGGCGCAGCCCGGCCTCGGGGGCGACCCAGGCCCGTTTCAGCCTGTCCGGCGTTTGAGGACAACCGGGCCGGAGGCCGGCCCAACCCAGCCCGTCCGGCGCTTGAGGACAAAGCGGGGCGCAGCCCGGCCCCGGGGGCGACCCAGGCCCGTTTCAGCCTGTCCGGCGTTTGAGGACAACCGGGCCGGAGGCCGGCCCAACCCAGCCCGTCCGGCGCTTGAGGACAAAGCGGGGCGCAGCCCGGCCCCGGGGCAACGCGGGCCCATCCAGCCCGTCCGGCGCTTGAGGACAAGGCGGGGCGCAGCCCGGCCCCCGGGGCGACCCGGGGCCATCCAGCCCGTCCGGCGTTTGAGGGCAACCGGGCCGGGGGCCGGCCATCGACCCGCGCCGCCGGCGCCGGGCGCACCGGGCCACCGTCCCAGCCCCATCGGGGCCATGTGGCCGCGAGCCTTTCACCCCTCCGGGTGGTCACCCTTGCGCTTCAGATACCGCTCGAACTCCGCCGCGATCGCATCGCCCGACGCCTCCGGCAGATCCTCGGTGTCCCGCGCCGCCTCCAGCGACCGCACGTAGTCGGCCACCTCGGTGTCCTCGGCCGCGAGTTGGTCCACGCCCACCTGCCACGCCCGCGCGTCCTCCGCGAGTTCGCCCATCGGCACGTTGACGTCGAGGAAGTCCTCCAGCCGCCGCAGCAGCGCCAGTGTGGCCTTCGGCGACGGCGGCTGCGCCACGTAGTGCGGAACCGAGGCCCAGAACGTCAGCGCCGGCATGCCCGCGTGCGCGCACGCCTCCTGGAACACGCCCACGATCCCGGTCGGCCCCTCGTACCGCGACTGCTCCAGCCCCACGTTGCGCGCCACCACAGGGTCGGAGGTCGTCCCGTTGACCGGGACGGGCCGCGAGTGCGGCGCGTCGCCCAGCATCGCACCGAGCACCACCACCGTCTCCACGCCCAACTCGTGCGCGAAGCCCAGCAGTTCGTTGCAGAACGAGCGCCAGCGCAGGTTCGGCTCTATCCCGTGCACCAGCACCAGGTCACGGCGCGGCTCGGTCAGCCGGACCACCGACAGCCGCGTGGTGGGCCAGGTGATCCGCCGGGTGTCGCCGTCGAGCCATATCGTCGGCCGGTTCACCTGGAAGTCGTAGTAGTCCTCGGCGTCCAGGGCCGCGAACACCTCGCCCTTCCAGACCCGGTCCAGGTGCTCGATCGCGGCGGAAGCGGCGTCGCCGGCGTCGTTCCAGCCCTCGAACGCGGCCACCATGACGGGGTCGATCAGCTCGGGCAGGTCGTCGAGCTCGATCACCCAGTGCCTCCTTCCGGCCGGGGCCGGGATCCGTGCGCCGCGGCCGACCGTACTCCGGGACCGCGAGAGCTGTACGGTCCCCACATTACGGGTTGCGGCACCCGCGACCAGACCCGCCGGCGCCGACTTCGCCCACAGTGAAATCGGCGCCCCGTCCGGCGGCCACACGGCCAACGCACCTCGAACGGCGCGGTAAACGTGCGTGACCACACGGTGACCAGTGGGACACGTCACCCGCGCGCCATCGAGCTCCCGGCGAGGATCGCATTAAGCTGGCGCTCTGGCCCGAGCCGTCACGACGGCACCGGGCAAGCCGACAGCCGTCGCACCCATCGGAGACGCATTCTCATGACAGCAACCCCGCAGCAGCTTCGCGAAGCACTCGCCACCCGCGTCGTCGTCGCCGATGGAGCGATGGGAACCATGCTCCAGGCCCAGGATCCCAGCCTGGACGATTTCCAGGGCCACGAAGGCTGCAACGAGGTCCTGAACGTCACCCGACCCGACATCGTGCGCAACGTGCACAAGGAATACTTCGACGTCGGCGTGGACTGCGTCGAAACCAACACCTTCGGCGCCAACCTCGGCAACCTGGGCGAGTACGACATCCAGGACCGGATCTACGAACTCGCCGAAGCCGGCGCCCGGATCGCCCGCGAAGTCGCCGACGGCTACACCACGCCCGACCGCCCCCGCTGGGTGCTCGGCTCGATCGGCCCCGGCACCAAGCTGCCCAGCCTGGGCCACGTGCCCTTCGCCACGCTGCGCGACGCGTTCGAGGTCAACGCCGCAGGCCTGATCGACGGCGGCGCGCACGCCCTGCTCATCGAGACCAGCCAGGACCTGCTGCAGACCAAGGCGTCCATCATCGGCGCCCAGCGCGCCCTGAAGAAGGCGGGCGTCGACCTGCCGATCTTCGCCCAGGTCACCGTCGAGACCACCGGCGCCATGCTGATGGGCTCCGAGATCGGCGCCGCGCTCACCGCGCTGGAGCCGCTGGGCATCGACTTCATCGGCCTCAACTGCGCCACCGGCCCGGTCGAGATGAGCGAGCACCTGCGCCACCTGTCCAAGCACGCCGGCATCGGGGTCACCGCGATGCCCAACGCGGGCCTGCCGATCCTGACCAAGGACGGCGCGCACTACCCGCTCAGCCCCGACGAACTGGCCGACGCGCACGACACGTTCACCCGCGACTACGGCCTGGCCCTGGTCGGCGGCTGCTGCGGCACCACCCCCGCGCACCTGAAGGCCGTGGTCGAGCGGGTGCACGGGCGCGAGCTGACCCCGCGCAACCCCCGCCACGAGCCCGCCGCCGCGTCGCTGTACCAGTCGGTGCCCTTCCGCCAGGACCTGTCGTACCTGTCCATCGGCGAGCGCACCAACGCCAACGGCTCCAAGGCGTTCCGCGAGGCCATGCTCGAAGGCCGCTACGACGACTGCCTCGACATCGCCCGCGACCAGACCCGCGACGGCGCGCACATGCTCGACCTCAACATCGACTACGTCGGCCGCGACGGCGTCGCCGACATGCGCGAACTCGCCGGCCGTCTCGCCACCGCCTCCACCCTGCCGATCATGCTCGACTCCACCGAGCCCGAGGTGCTCGAAGCCGGCCTCGAACTGCTCGGCGGCCGCGCCGTGGTCAACTCGGTCAACTACGAGGACGGCGACGGGCCCACCTCCCGCTTCCGGCGCATCATGCCGCTGGTCAAGGAGCACGGCGCGGCCGTGGTCGCGCTGACCATCGACGAGGAGGGCCAGGCCCGTACCGCCGAATGGAAGGTCCGCGTCGCCGAGCGGCTGATCACCGCCCTCACCGAGGAGTGGGGGATCAAGGTCTCCGACATCATCATCGACGCGCTCACCTTCCCCATCGGCACGGGCCAGGAGGAGACCCGCCGCGACGGCATCGAGACCATCGAGGCGATCCGCGAGATCAAGCGCCGCCACCCCGAGGTGCAGACCACTCTCGGCCTGTCCAACGTCTCCTTCGGCCTCAACCCGGCCGCGCGCATCGTGCTCAACTCGGTCTTCCTCAACGAGTGCATCGAAGCCGGCCTCGACTCGGCGATCGTGCACGCCAGCAAGATCCTGCCGATGGCGCGCATCCCCGAGGAGCAGCGCGAGGTCGCCCTCGACATGGTCTACGACCGCCGGCGCGAGGGCTACGACCCGCTCCAGCGCTTCCTGGAGCTGTTCGCCGGCGTCGACGCCAAGTCGGTGCGCGCCACCCGCGCCCAGGAGTTGGCCGCGCTGCCGCTGAACGAACGCCTGGAGCGGCGGATCATCGACGGCGAGCGCGCCGGCCTCGAGGAGGACCTCGACGAGGCGCTGCGCGAGCGCAGCGCGCTGGTGATCATCAACGACACCCTCCTGGCCGGCATGAAGGTCGTCGGCGAGCTGTTCGGCTCCGGCCAGATGCAGCTGCCGTTCGTGCTCCAGTCCGCCGAGGTGATGAAGTCCGCCGTCGCGCATCTGGAACCGCACATCGAAAAGGTCGAGGGCGAGGACGGCAAGGGCACCATCGTGCTCGCCACCGTCAAGGGCGACGTGCACGACATCGGCAAGAACCTCGTCGACATCATCCTGTCCAACAACGGCTACAACGTGGTCAACATCGGCATCAAGCAGCCGGTGTCCGCCATCCTCGACGCCGCCGAGGAACACCGCGCCGACGTGATCGGGATGTCCGGTCTGCTGGTCAAGTCCACCGTGATCATGAAGGAAAACCTCCAGGAGCTGAACACCCGCGGCCTGGCCGCCGGTTACCCCGTCATCCTCGGCGGCGCCGCCCTGACCCGCGCCTACGTCGAAGAGGACCTGTACGACATCTACGCCGGCGAGGTCCGCTACGCCCGCGACGCCTTCGAGGGCCTGCGCCTGATGGACGCGCTGATGGGTGTCAAGCGCGGCGTGCCCGGGGTGGAGCTGCCCGCGCTGCGCCGGCGCAAGGTCGCCGCGGCCAAGGTGATCGAGACCGAGCCCGAGGAGATGCCGGCGCGCTCCGACGTGGCGATCGACAACCCCGTGCCCACCCCGCCGTTCTGGGGCGACCGCGTGGTCAAGGGCATCCAGTTGAACGACTACGCGTCCTGGCTGGACGAGCGCGCCACCTTCATGGGCCAGTGGGGCCTCAAGCCCACGCGCGGCGGCGACGGGCCCTCCTACGAGGAACTCGTCGAGACCGAGGGCCGCCCGCGCCTGCGCTACTGGCTCGACCGCATCGTCACCGACAACCTCCTCGACGCGGGCGTGGTCTACGGCTACTTCCCGTGCGTGTCCAAGGGCGACGATCTGATCGTGCTCGACGACGCCGGCAACGAGCGCACCCGCTTCACCTTCCCGCGCCAGCGCCGCGACCGGCACCTGTGCCTGGCCGACTTCTTCCGCCCGGAGGAGTCCGGCGAGATCGACGTGGTCGGCTTCCAGATCGCCACGATGGGCCCGCGCCTGTCCGGCGCCACCGCGGAGCTGTTCGCGGAGAACTCCTACCGCGACTACCTCGAACTGCACGGGCTGTCCGTACAACTCGCCGAGGCCCTGGCCGAATACTGGCACGCGCGTGTGCGCGCCGAACTCGGCTTCGCCGGCGAGGATCCCGCCGACCTCGACGGCATGCTCAAGCTGCACTACCGCGGCGCCCGCTTCTCGCTCGGCTACGGCGCCTGCCCCGATCTCGAGGACCGGGCCAAGATCACCGCGTTGCTGGGGCCCGAGCGCATCGGCGTCGAACTGTCCGAGGAGTTCCAGCTGCACCCCGAACAGTCCACCGACGCCATCGTGCTCCACCACCCCGAGGCGAACTACTTCAACGCCCGCTGACCCACCCGTCCACACCGGTCCCGGACCGGGGCGCCGTCCGCCCCGGCCGGGACCGGCGGCCCGAACGAGGCACATGCTCGGCGACGTCCTGCGAACCCTCGCCTGCCCGCACTGCGGCGCCGACCTGGCGGGGGAAGACACCGGCCTGCGCTGCGCCGCCGGGCACACCTTCGACATCGCCCGCCAGGGCTACGTCAACCTGCTCACCGGCGCCGGGCCGACCGGCACCGCCGACACCGCAGCGATGGTCGCCGCCCGGGTCGACTTCCTCGGCGCCGGCCACTACGACCGGCTCGGCGACGCGCTCGCCGCCGCCTGCGCCGACGCGCCGCCCGGCGTCCTCGTCGACGTCGGCGCCGGCACCGGACACCACCTCGCGCGTGTCCTCGACGCGCTGCCTGACCGCCACGGGCTGGCCCTGGACATCTCCAAATACGCGCTGCGCCGCGCCGCCCGCGCCCACCCCCGCATGGGCGCGGCCGTCTGCGACGCCTGGCGCCCGCTGCCGGTGCGCGACGGCGTCGCCGCCCGGGTACTCAACGTGTTCGCCCCGCGCAACCCGCCCGAGTTGCACCGCGTCCTCGATCCCGAGGGCGCCCTGATCGTCGCCGCCCCCGCCCCCGGACACCTGGGCGAACTCGTCCCCGCCCTCGACCTGCTGCGCGTCGACGCGGACAAGCAGGAGCGGATCGACGCCAAACTCGCCCCCTGGTTCACCGTGCGCGCCCGGCGGACCCTGACCTACCCCATGACGCTGGATCACGCCGCGATCGCCACCGTGGTCGCGATGGGCCCCAGCGCCTGGCACACCGACCCCGAGCGCCTGCGCACCCGGCTCGCCGCACTGGCGAACCCGCAGGTCGTGACCGCTTCGATCACCGTTTCCGCATACGACCCCGTTCGGCGGTTGCCCAATGCCTGACGACGCCGCACAATCGAGGACCCGCCGGAGCCAACCGGCGGATCCGACCCCTGGAGAACCCGCGTGAGGAGATTTCCCCACCCCATCCACAGCACCACGCCGCGAACCGGCGGAGAGGCGGCCACCCGATGACGGCAGCGCTGACGACCACCACCGGAGCCCGCCCGGGCCACGGCCTCCAAGCCGTCCTGTTCGACATGGACGGCACCCTGGTCGACACCGAACGCCACTGGTTCGCCACCGAGACCGCGGTGATGGCCGACCTCGGCTTCACGCTCACCGCGCAACACGCCGAGCACCTGCTCGGCAGCCCCATGGAGCGCGCGGTCGCCTACCTGATCTCGGTCTCCGGCCTGGAGGTGGCGCCCGGCGAACTGGAGCAGCGGATCAACGCCGACATGGTGCGCCGCCTGCGCGACGGCGTCGACCTGCGGCCCGGCGCCAAACGACTGCTCGCCGAGGTCGACGACGCGGGCGTGCCGTGCGCGCTCGTCACCGCCTCGCAGCGGGTGATCGTGGACGCCGTACTGCCCTCGATCGGCGCGCACCACTTCCGCCTCACCCTCGCCGGCGACGAGATCGCGCGCACCAAGCCGCACCCCGACCCGTACCTGACCGCGGCCCGCCGGCTCGACGCCGAACCCTGGGCCTGCGTGGTCGTCGAGGACTCGCCCACCGGGATCGCCGCCGGCGAGGCCGCCGGGTGTGCCGTGCTGGCCGTGCCGAGCATGACGCCCATCCCGCCCGCGCCCACGCGCACCGTGGTCGGCTCCCTCGAAGAGGTCGACCTCGCGTATCTGCGCGACCTGGCCCGGGCCCGCGTCGCCCGCTGACGGGCGGCGCCGCCGCGCCCGCGGCCGGCACACCCGCAAACAGGTGGGAGCGGGCGGGCCCGAAGGCCCGCCCGCTCCCACATCCCCGTGTTGCCCCCGTACTGTTTCCCGGTTCCCCGCGGTTCCCCCGAACCGCGGTTGCCCTACTCCCGGGTCCGGTCCCCGCGATTCCCCCGAATCGCGGTTCCCGTGCTCCCCCGAATCGGAGCCCCCGTGCTCCGACCCGCAGTTCCCCGTCGGTCCTGTCGACCTCCCGGCGGCGGTTTCCCCCGTCCCCGTGACCGCCGAGAGGCCTCCCGGTCGTGCTCCGCCCGATCCCCGAAGGAATCGGACCCCCGTAGTACTACCCCCGTAGTACTGCCCGTGGTTCCCGTTGCCGGGTTCCCCGTGTGATGTCCAGTGTTCGCGATCGGAAAGGGCGGGGCTTCAGGGAAGTCCCTCGCGTTGTCCCGCACTCCCTCGCGCGCCCCGCCACACCGTTGAGTACGGACCGCGACTCCGCCCCTGGGAGGAGATCGCCCCACCGCTCCTCCCAGGGGACGAGACCGGGCCCCCGGGGGGTCAAAACCCCCGGCCGGGGGCCCTACCGTAAGAGACGTGCGCGCCGTGACCCCCGACCCGGACACCCCCGCCGGGACCTCAGACCGACCCGCCCCGAGCGACCTCGCGCCCCGGGTCGTGCGACCACGGGCCCGCCTCGCCGACATCGTCCACGAACTCGGCCGCGACGCGCGTCAGCCGTGGCCGCGCCCCACCGTGCTCGACCTGGCCCTGGTGGTCCTGCTGTCGGTGTTCGCCGTCGGCGGCCTGTACTTTCGCGAGCTCGGCCTGCGCGAGGTGCGCGACCCCGACGTGTGGGGCGTGCTGCTCGCCCTGCTGACCGCCGTGCCGCTGCTGTGGCGCGGCGCACACTCGCTGCGGGTGCTCGTCGCGGTCAGCGCCGCCGGGCTGCTCCTCGCCGGCGCGCACTACGAGTCCGCGGGCGCCGGCATCGGCCAGATCGTCGCGCTGTACGCGGTCGCCGTCGGCCGCTCCCGGGTGCCGGCCGCCGTCGCGCTCGGCTTCACCGAGAGCGCCACCGTCGTCTGGCTCGCGCTGCGCGACAGCGACGTCGTCTTCCTCGACGTGGTGGCCAACCTCGCCGCGATCTTCGCCGTCTGGGCCTTCGCCCGCAGCGTCGGCTTCCGCCGCGCCTACACCGCCGAGCTCGAGGCCCGCGCCGAGCGCCTGGAGCGCACCCGCGAAGCCGACACCCGCGCGGCGATCGCCGAGGAGCGCGGCCGCATCGCCCGCGAACTGCACGACGTCGTCGCCCACCACGTCTCGGTGATGACCGTGCAGGCCTCCGCCGCGCAGCGCATGGTCGCGCGCAACCCCGACCGGGCGAAGGAGGCGATGGCGGCCGTGGAACAGACCGGCCGCGGCGCCCTCGTCGAGATGCGCCGCCTCGTCGGCATCCTGCGCGACACCACCGACGCCGTCGGCGGTCCCAACGAGGGACACAACGCCCCCCAGCCCGGCCTGGACCAACTCGACACCCTCGTCACCCAGGTCCGCGAGGCCGGGCTGCCCGTCGAGCTGTCCCTGGAGGGCGCCCCCTGCGCCCTGCCGCCCGGCATCGACCTGGCCGCCTACCGGATCGTCCAGGAAGCCCTCACGAACACGCTCAAGCACGCCGGCCCCGCCGAGGCCCGGGTGCTGCTGCGCTACAGCCGCACCGAACTGCTGGTGCGCGTCGCCGACGACGGCCGCGGCGGCAGCACCGCGCCCACGGGCGAGCGCACCGGACACGGCCTGCTCGGCATGCGTGAGAGGGTCTCCCTCTACGGTGGACGCCTGTACGCGGGACCCCGCGCCCAGGACGGCTTCGAAGTCCTCGCCCGCATCCCCCTGTCCGCCACGAACCCCACCGACACCGCCGCCCCGCCGGACGGTGTCGCCCCCGACCGACTGGAGCAGACCCGCCCATGACGATCCGCGTCATCCTGGTCGACGATCAGCCGCTGCTGCGCACCGGCTTCCGGATGATCCTGGAGGCCGAGCCCGACATCGCCGTCGTCGGCGAGGCCGCCGACGGCGAACAGGCCGTCGAACAGGTCCGCGCCCTACAGCCCGACGTGGTGCTGATGGACATCCGCATGCCCCGGATGGACGGCGTCGAGGCCACCCGCCGGATCGCCGGATCGGGCCGCGACGGGGAGAACGCCGCCCGCGTCCTGGTGCTCACCACGTTCGACCTCGACGAGTACGTGGTCGAGGCGCTGCGCGCGGGAGCCAGCGGCTTCCTCCTCAAGGACGTGCCCGCCGACGACCTCGTCGCCGCCATCCGGGTCATCGCCGAGGGCGAGGCGCTGCTCGCGCCCAGCATCACCCGGCGCCTGCTCGACATGTACGCCGCCCGGCTGCCCTCCGCCGAGGACCCCACCCCCGACACGCTCGCGATGCTCACCGAGCGCGAGGTGGAGGTGCTGCGCCTGGTCGCGCGCGGGATGTCCAACGCGGAGATCGCCGCCGAGTTGTACGTCAGCGAGACCACCGTCAAGACGCATGTGGGCCACGTGCTGACCAAACTCGGCCTGCGCGACCGGGTCCAGGCCGCCGTCTACGCCTACGAGAGCGGCCTGGTGCGCCCCGGCGCCATCTGAGCGCCCCGCCCGGCCCGGCCGGACCGCTACGGGGCCGGCACCACCGGCAGCGGATACACCGGGGGTGTGCCACCGAACTCGGGGCACACCTCCCGGTGGTCGCACCAGCCGCACAACTTCGACCTGCGCGGCAGCCACTGGCCCGTGCGCGTGGCCAGGTCGATCGCCTCCCACAGCGCGCGCAGCTTGCGCTCGACCGCGAGCAGTTCGCCCTCGTCCGGGTCGTAGGTGATCACGTCGCCGCTGCCCAGGTAGACCAGTTGCAACCGGCGCGGCACCCGGCCGTGTTGGCGCCACAACACCAGGGCGTAGAACTTCATCTGGAACAGCGGCTTGTCCTGGAACATCGGCGACGGCGCCTTGCCCGTCTTGTAGTCCACCACCCGCAGATCGCCCGCCGGCGCCACGTCGAGCCGGTCCACGACCCCGCGCAGCACCAGGCCGTCCTCCAGCGTGGTCTGCACGTAGAGCTCGCGCCGGGCGGGCTCCAGGCGGTTGGGGTCCTCCAGCGTGAAGTAGCGCTCCACCAGCTTGTCGGCGTCGGCCAGCCACGTGCCCAGTCCCGCGGCGTCCTCGCCGAACAACTCGGCCAGCTCCGGCCGCTCGGCCAACAGCGCGTCCCACGCCGGCCGCACCATCGCCACCGCCCGCTCCGGCGTGCGCTGCCCGCTGGGGAGGTCGAACAGCTTCTCCAGGACGGTGTGCACCACCGTGCCGCGCGTGGCCGCCGCGCTCGGCTTCTCCGGCAGCTTGTCGATCACCCGCAGCCGATACAGCAGTGGGCACTGCATGAAGTCGGCGGCCCGCGACGGCGACAACGACACCGGCGGCCGCGACTCCGGCGCACCGGCCTGGGCGGGCACCGTGACACTCGGCGCGGCGGCGGGATCGACATCGGCCGACACGATGTCGGCGGCTTCGGAGGGGCTGGCACTCATGCCGCACACCCTATGCGCGCACGGCGACACCCTGTGCGCCCCGCGCGGGTCGAAGGCCCTGTCCATCGCGACTACCAGTCAGTAGAGTCCGGCTCCGCGAGGCGCGGTATCCGGCCCGCGCCTCCACGCACGCCTTCCCCGTCCCCTCCCCCTCGTTCCGACGGAGGTTCCATGCGCGTCCCCATCCGCACCCGACTGCTCGGCGCCGCGACACTGGCCTGCGGCCTGCTCCTGGCGGGTCTGCCCGGCCCGGCGTACGCGCAGGGCGGGCACCACGGCCGCGGCCCCGACAAGATCACCGTCGGCGAGCGCACCTTCATCGCCGACGAGCACGGGCGGGCCACCCAGTGGCGCGGCTTCAACATCGGCGACAAGGCACACCGCGGCGCGCGGGCGTTCGAGGACGTCACCGAGAACCAGTTCCGCGAACTGTCCTCGCGCGGCTTCAACCTCGCCCGGGTGTTGTTCTTCTGGGACGACCTGGAGCCGCGTCCGGGCCGGTACGACCGCGACTATCTCGCCCGCGTCGGCCGCATTCTCGACTGGGCCGACAAGTACCGCGTCAAGGTGATCCTCGACGCGCACCAGGACGTGTACGGGCCGTACTTCTCCGATCACCGCGGCAATCCCGAGTGGACCACGCGCGACGAGGGCCTGCCGTACGAGCCGGTGCCCGGCGACTGGTTCGCCGAGTACTACACGCCCGGCGTGCAGGCCGCGTTCGATCATCTGTATGAGGATCGTGATCTGCGGCGCGCGCAGGCGGCCATGTGGACCAGGGTCGCCGCGGCCTTCGGCCGGCATCCCGCGGTGCTCGGCTACGACCTGATGAACGAGCCGATGGGCCGCTTCCGCGACGGCGAGGACATCCCCACCGCCGCCGCCCGGCTCGAATCGACGCAGATCACCGACACGTGGAATCGGCTCGCCGACGCCATTCGCCTCGTCGACCGGCGCAACTGGATCTTCGTCGAGCCGACCCCGATCGTCGGCCTCGGCGTGCCCACCGCGCTCGGCCCGATCAGCGACGACAAGGTCGCCTATGCCCCGCACTTCTACGAGAGCGCGATGGAGACCGGCGCCGACTACGACCCGGCCGGCGGCTTCATCGAGAACTACGAGGCCGCGATCACCGCCTATCCCAGGGCGAACGAACTCCCGCTGATCGTGGGCGAGTGGGGCCCGCCCGACCAGTCGCTGCCCAACATCGCGCTGTTCTACCGGCGCATGACCGCCGCCATGGACCGCTTCGGCACCGGCTGGGCCGGCTGGCAGTGGTGCGACGGCGGCGGCTACTGCACCTTCGACGCCGACGGCCGCATGAAGCCCAACAACAGGCTGCTGATCCAGCCCTTTGCGCGCGTCGTGGCCGGAAACCCGGAGAGCTACCGCTACGACGCGGACACCCGCACCTACACGCTGACCTTCACCACCCGCCGAGGCGCCGACGCGCCCACGGAGATCACCCTCCCGAAGGAGGTGTACGCCAAGCCCCCGACGGTCCGGGTGTCGGGCCCCGGCCGCGCCCGCACGGAGCAACGCGACGACACGGCCCGCATCACCACGCCGACGCCCGGGCGCTACACGGTCACGGTCACGGTCTGAGTCCTCGGCCGCCGCCGGCCGCGCCACGCGCCGCCCGCCGGGTCAGCGGGCGCGATCGGCCTCTCGCCGCGAGCGCGCCGTGGGGGCCGAGCCCGGCGCGTTGTGTCCGGTGTCGGGGTGGCGCAGGTGCAGGGTGCTCAGCGGGATGAAGCCGCCTCGGGGCCGCTCGGCCGGCGTGTCGGGGGTGGGGAGGCGGCGGAGCATGGCTTGGGCGATGCGTTCGGCCTGGGATTTGGCGCGCTCCGCGCGGGTGCCCGTGTGGGCGCCGTCCACCGTGGCGTGCCACAGCTGGAGCCAGCGGCCGAAGTGGCGGGCGGTCAGGGGGGCGGCCTCGTGCAGGGCGCGGTGGACGGCGAGCGGGTCGCCTCGGTAGTCGGCGCCGCGTAGCAGGGCGCGATCCCAGAAGTCGGTGATCCGCGGCAGGTGGGTCTCGAGGTCGGTGCCCGCGATCTCGGTGAAGTGGGCGCCGATGAGGGGGTCCGCGAAGGCGGCTCGGTAGAACCGGCGCAGGAGGGTCTCCAGGTCGGCGCGGGTCTCGATGTCCGGGTGGCGCGCCGGCTTCACGGTGGGGCCCGCGGCGGCGGCCGGGCCTTCGGTGCGGGCGCGCAGGCCGAGGTCGAGGCGGGTGGGGTGCGCGGGTTTCACCGGGCCAGGGTAAGCGGACGGCCGCGCGGGCGGGGTCCTGGGACCTCGCCCGCGCGGTTTGTGCCGAACCCGTCGTCCGCGCCGGTGGACGGCGGGCCCGCTCGGGGGGTGTCGTGACCGGGCACCCCGGTGGGCCCGGTCACGACCGTGCGGTCACGAAGCGGTGAAGGCGGCCGCGTTCGTGGCCGCGCCTTCGGGGCTAGCCCAGGCCGTTGTGGATCGCGGCCGCGAGTTCGCCGTTGGTGGTGTCACCGCTGAACTCCCAGAAGAACGCGCCGCGCAGGTTCTGCGCCTTGGCCCAGTGCATCTTGGAGGCGACGGTGGCCGGGGTGTCGTAGCTCCACCAGTTGCTGCCGCACTTGGCGTAGGCGGTGCCGGCCACGAGTCCGGTGGTGGGGCAGCTGCTCTTGAGCACCTTGTAGTCCTCGATGCCGGCCTCGTAGGTGCCCGGGGCGGCGCCGGTGGCGGTGCCGCCGGGCGTGTCCTGGGTGACGCCGGTCCAGCCGCGGCCGTAGAAGCCGATGCCGAGGAGGAGCTTGCTCGCCGGTACGCCCTTGGTCTTGAGCTTGGCGATGGCGTCCGAGGAGTTGAAGCCGTCCTTGGGGATGCCGGTGTACGAGGTCAGCGGCGAGTGGGGGGCGGTGGGGCCCTTGGCGTCCCAGGCGCCGAAGAAGTCGTACGTCATCACGTTGTACCAGTCGACGGACGCGGAGGCGCCGCCGTAGTCGGCCGCGTCGATCTTGCCGGCCGAGGAGGCGTCGGCGGTGATCGCCGCGGTGACCAGGTTGTTGGCACCGAACTTGGCGCGGGTGGCCGCGAGCAGCGTCTTGATCGACGCGGCGCCGCTGGTGTCGCAGGTCAGGCCGCACGCGTTGGGGTATTCCCAGTCGAGGTCGATGCCGTCGAACACGTCGGCCCAGCGCGGGTCTTCGACCAGGTTGTAGCAGGATTCGGCGAACGCGGCGGGGTTGGCCGCGGCCTGGCCGAAGCCGCCGGACCAGGTCCAGCCGCCGAAGGACCACAGGACCTTGATGTTGGGGTACTTGGCCTTGAGCTGGCGCAACTGGTTGAAGTTGCCGCGCAGCGGCTGCTCCCAGTTGTCGGCGACGCCGCTGACGCTTTGATCGGCGGTGAACGCCTTGTCGTAGTCGGCGTAGGAGTCGCCGATGGTGCACTTGCCGCCCTGGACGTTGCCGAAGGCGTAGTTGATGTGGGTGATCTTGGCGGCCGAGCCGGACGTGACGATGTTCTTCACGTTGTAGTTGCGGCCGTAGATGCCCCAGTTGGTGAAGTAGCCGAGCTTGACCGCGTTTCCGCCGCCGGGGTTGCCGCCGCCGGTGGTGTGCACGGTGACCGGGGCGCTGGCCGGGCCGGTCTGGTCGGCGTTGTCGCGGGCGACGACGGTGTAGGTGTAGTCGGTGCCCGCGGCGAGGCCGCCGTCGGTGTAGGTGGTCGTGGCGACGGTGGCGACCTTGGTGCCGCCGCGCAGCACGTCGTAGTTCTTGACGCCGTGGTCGTCGGTCGCCGCGCTCCAGGTGAGCGTGGCGCCGTTGTCGCCGACGTTGCTCGCCACGGGCGTACCGGGCGCCGATGGCGGGTTGTCGCCGGGGTTGGTGGGGCCCCCGTCGCAGGAGGCGCCGTTGATCTTACAGCCCGTCGGGTTGCCCGGGCCGGTGCCGTTGAAGCCGAAGGTCACCGAGGCGCCGGGGGCGACGGTGCCGTTCCAGCCGACGTTCTTGGCGCTGTAGTGGTCGCCGGTGCGCGTGACGGTGGCGTCCCAGGACGAGCCGACGGCGGTGCCGGCGGGGAAGTCCCATTCCAGGGTCCACGAGCTGATCGCGGCGGTGCCGGTGTTCTTGACGGTCCAGCTTCCGCCGAAGCCGGAGCCCCAGTCGGAGGTCTTGACGAACGTCGCGGTGGTGCCGGCGGCCTGTGCGGGGGACGCGAGGCCGACCATTGCCGCCAGGGGAAGCAGCAGGGCGCTCATCATGGCGACGAGAGTGCGTCGGGACAGGGTGGTGCGTTGTTTGGTTCCTGTGCTCAAGGGTGCTCCTCGAGTGGGGCCAGACATGCGGGGACGTGCACCTGCCGGTGGGGAAACGATTCGACGAGCACCCCACCGCGGGTTCCGTGAGCGTAGGAAAGGTCTGGACCAGAGGTCAATGGTCTGTACCAAAATGGTCTGGACCAACCATCGTGCCCGGCGCCGAAAACGCCGCACGCGGGCCCCGAAGGACCCGCGTGAGCTGGGGGTTTGATGAACTTGCCGGAATTTTCCGGGAGTTGATTCGGTACGAAGTCAGCGACGGGCCGGTGCGTACGGCGCGCCGGGAGCCGGTGCGGTGCCGTCCACGGCGGCCCGCCAGCGGTCGTGCAGCCACATCTGGGTGCGCCGCCGGGCGGCCCGCTCGTCCCATTGCACGTCGCGCTCGTAGGTGAGCACGGACAGGTCGCCCGCGAGCACCGCCCACGTGTAGAGCCCGTTGATGTGACGCGCGTTGACCCTCATTCCGCTCACCGCGCCGGCCCGGCCGGACGTGGTGGCGATGGTCTCGTCGTGCTGGGCGACCCACTGCACGGTCAGCCCCTCGGCGTGCAGCGGATCGACGTGGTGCCAAAACGCCTCGGCGGCGGCGTGCGCCTCCTCGGTGCCGGGCAGCGGCCCCGGACGCGGGCCGTCCAGCCGGGTCCAGCCCAGCAGGGTGCCGTCGGCGCGGTCGACCACCACGCTGGCGTGTGCGCCGCCGGGGCGCGGATCGCCGGCGGGTTGATGGCGCAGGACCACGACGGGGCGCTCGTCGTGCCACGCGTAGTCGAGCGCGGTGAGTATCCAGGTGCGGGGTATCGACAGTCGGCACTTCGCCAGCAGAGCGGCGACGGCGGTGGTGACGTCGGAGTCCCTGCCGGGGAACAGGGTCATGTGCGTCCTCGCGGTCGTGCGGGATTCGAACGGGCTCGAAGCGGATCGGTCGGTGCGGCCGCCTCGCCCCTCGGGCGCGGCACCGCGAACTCGCGTACCGGATCGAGACCGAGCCGCCGGCAGGCGACCTCGATCACGCCGCGGTGCGCGGGCGCCGCCAGTTTGCCGCACACGCGTTCGCCTTCGCCCGTGAGGGTGAGTCGACCGGGCGCGGCGCGGGCGGGCGGTGCGGCCGTGGGGCTAACCCGGGGCGGGCCGTGGCGCCGAGGCCGGGCGCGGCCGTGGTCGGCGCCCATCGCGATCTGCGCCGAAGCGCCGATCGTCGCCGCGGCGCGCAGGAGAACTCCATGGACGGGACCCTAACGACCGGCGGGCCGGATGAGAACAAGTTCCACGGTTTCCATACGGCCACGTATGGACTTTTGCCCACCGTTGGGCTACCTCGCGCGCGGTCGGTGCTTCCGTTCGTGTGACGCGGGGCACGAACTCGGAGAAGCCCGTGTGTCCTTGGGCTAGTGTCCGGGCAACCCCGCTCGGGAAGGAGCGCGTGTGTCCACCACCGTCGACACCGATCTGCTCGTCGTCGGCGCGGGCCCGACGGGCCTGTACGCCGCCTACTACGCGGGTTTCCGGGGCCTGCGCACCGCGCTCGTCGACTCGCTGCCCGAACCCGGCGGGCAGATCTCCGCGATGTACCCGGAGAAGATGATCTACGATGTCGCGGGCTTCCCCGCGATCAAGGGCCAGGACCTGGTCGACGCGCTGGTCGAACAGGCCGCCCCGTTCGAGCCGAACTACCTCCTCGGGCACCGCGCCGAGCAGTTGGCGCAGGACGAGGAGGGTGTCACCGTCACCTGCGCGAACGGGTTGGTGGTGCGCACCAAGGTGGTGTTGATCAGCGGCGGCATCGGCACCTTCAGTCCGCGCCCGCTGCCGGCGGCCGACGCGTTCACCGGCGAGGGTGTGCGCTACTTCGTGCCGCGCCTGGCCGATCTGGCCGGACTCGACGTGTTGATCGTGGGCGGCGGCGACTCGGCGTTCGACTGGGCGACCAGCCTGGAGCCGATCGCCAAGTCGATCACGCTGGTCCACCGGCGGGACAAGTTCCGCGCGCACGAGCACACCGTGCGGCGGGTGTTGGCCTCCACCACCGAGGTGATCACCTCCGCCGAGGTCACCGCGCTGCACGGCAACGGGCAGGTGCGGGCGGCGGATGTGGTCGGCAAACTCGACGGCGCGGTACGCACCCTGCCGGTTCAGGCGGTGGTGGCCGCGCTCGGCTTCATCGCGGACCTGGGCCCGATGACCCACTGGGGCCTGGAGCAGCGCAAGCGGCACATCGTGGTGAACCAGGCGATGCGCACCAACCTGGAGCGGGTGTTCGCCGCCGGCGACATCGTCGACTACGACGGCAAGGTCAAGCTGATCGCCACCGGCTTCGGCGAGGCGGCAACCGCCGTCAACAACGCGATGACCGTGATCGACCCCTCGGCGCACGTCTTTCCCGGCCACTCCTCCGACGTCCCGTAGGCCGTCGGCGGCCGCGCGGTGCGGCGCCGGCGCCGGCGATATCGCGGCGCCGGGGCCGCGGGTATTGCCCGCCGGATGCGGGTTTTCGCATACCCGCGCCGAAAAGCGGAATTACCACTTGTTGTCGCCACTGCGGACTCGATAGGCTCTCGCCGGTACGGATATCGATCCATTGTTGTCGAAGGACGTCATGACGCTCGTGGTGCCGGTCACCGCCTCCACGCCGGGGGTCTCCTCGCGGCGTGTCGAGGCCGTCGCGCCGCCGGGCGCGGCCGTGCACCGCCCGCGAACTCCCCTGTGCACGCGCAGGCATGTCGATTTCGGCCGGGTCCACAGCTCGGCCTGTCGGGCTCGCTGACCGCCGCGGACCGGCCCGCTCCGCCGCCGGACCCCCCTCGTCGATCCCGCCGACACCGGTGATCGCGGGGCGTCCGCCCGCCGTTCCACATTCCTGCCCTCGATGCGCCGCGTCCCGCGCCGGCCCGATTTCCGTCGGGTTTCACACGCCGCCGCGCGCGCGTGCATCGATGGATATCGCCTGCCCGAAATCCCGCGCGCCGCCGCGTGAATTCGTCCTGCCCGGAGATATACATGCGCCTTTCGCGATTCGCCGCCGACCCCGCCTCCGCCCACGTCCGAAGACTGCGCCGCGTCGCCGGCTCCGGCGCCGCCGCGACCGCCGCCCTGGCCCTGGTCGCCGCCTGCAACGGCGCCGGCGGCCCTTCGGCGAGTTCCGTCGAGGTCGGCCCGCCGAAGGCCGGCGGCACGCTCACCTTCGCGCTGGCCGCCGACCCCACGTGCCTGGACCCGCAGCAGTTCGGCACCAACGCGAGCCTGAACGTGGGCCGCCAACTCGTCGACTCGCTGACCGACCAGGACGGGCGCACCGGCGAGATCAAGCCGTGGCTGGCCACCTCGTGGGAGGTGAACCCGCAGGCCACCGCGTTCACCTTCCACCTGCGCCCGGGGGTGACCTTCGCCGACGGCGCCCCGCTGGACGGCGCGGCGGTCAAGGCCAACTTCGACGCGGTGCTCGCGCTGGGCGCAAAGGCGACCGTGGCGAGCAGCTACCTCGCCGGCTACCGGGGCACCGCGGTGCTCGACCCGACCACCGTGCGCGTGGAATTCGCGGCGCCCAGCGCCCAGTTCCTCCAGGCCACCTCGACCATGTCACTGGGCCTGCTCTCCCCCGCCACCCTCGCCAAGACGCCCGAACAGCGCTGCCAGGGCGACCTGGTCGGCTCGGGCCCGTTCACGCTGCGCTCGTACAAGCCGAACCAGAGCGTGGAGTTGGCCAAGCGCACCGGGTACGGCTGGGGCTCGTCGCTGTTCGCCCACCCGGGCGAGGCGTACCTGGATCGGCTGGTGTTCAAGATCGTGCCCGAGTCCGGGGTGCGCGCCGGCAGCCTGGAGTCCGGCCAAGTGGACGCGATCAGCGACGTCCAGCCCCAGGACGAGGCCCGCTTCGCCGCCGGCTACACCGTGCTGACCCGGCCCAACCCGGGCGTGGTGTTCATGCTCCAGGCCAACGTCTCGCGCCCGATCCTGGGCGAGGACGCGGTCCGGCGCGCGATCGCCAAGGCGGTCGACCGGCCCGAGGTGGCGCAGACCGTACTCACCCCCAAGTACAAGGCGGCCACCTCGCCGCTGGCCTCGGTCACACCCGGCTACGTCGACCTGTCCGCGCAGCTGGGATACGACCCCGAGGGGGCGAAACGACTGCTGGAGGAGGCCGGTTGGCGGGCCGGCTCGGACGGCGTCCGGGTCAAGGACGGGCGCCGGCTGAGCGTGGACGTGATCTTCGCGCCGCTGTTCAACGCCAGCCAGTCGGTCCTGGAGCTGGTCCAGCAGCAGTTGCGCCGGGTCGGGGTGGACCTGCGGCTGCGCAAGTTGGCCGCCGGTGAGCAGAACCAGACGCAGAACGCGGGCGACTACGACTTCGCCTACTACAACGTCACCCGCTCCGACCCGGACATCCTGCGCACCCTGTTCGGCACCAGGACGGTGAACCGGCTCAGGATCGCCTCCGGCGACCTGGACACGGTGCTCGACGACCAGGCGCAGAACCTCGACCCGGCGCAGCGCTTCGCGAAGGTCGCCGAGGCGCAGCGCATCGTCACCGATCGCGCCTATGTGGTCCCGCTGTTCGAGCTCGCGCAGGTGCACGGGCTGGGTCCGAAGGTGCACGGGTTGACCTTCGAGGCGTCCTCGCGGCTGCAGTTCCACGACACGTGGGTGGGCTGATGCGCGGGTATCTGGTGCGCCGGTTGCTCCAGGCGGTGGTGGTGTTGTGGGCGGCGTTCACCGTCTCGTTCGTGGTGCTGTATCTGCTGCCCGGGGATTCGTTGTCGATCAAGCTGGGCGGCCTGGAAGGCACCGCGACGTCGGCGCAGATCGACGCGGTGCGTGCCGAGTACGGCCTGGACGACCCCCTGTATCTGCAGTACGCGCACGCCCTGGGTGACGCGCTGGGCGGGGATCTGGGGCGATCGGCCCAGACGGGGGCGCCGGTGGTGCGCACGATCGCCGACGCGCTGCCGCAGACGCTGGCGCTGACCGGGTGCGCGATGGTGTTGGCGGTGCTCGGCGGCGGGGCGGTGGCGCTGGCGGCCACGTTCACCCGGGTGCGGGCGCTGCGTCAGGTGTTGTTGTCGTTGCCCGCGATCGGGATCTCGATGCCGGGCTTTTGGGTGGGTCTGCTGCTGGTCCAGGTGGTGTCGTTCCAGTGGGGGCTGCTGCCGGCGATGGGCAACGAGGGGTTCGAGAGCCTGGTGCTGCCGGCGATCACGATGGCGTTGCCGGCGGGCGCGATGATCGCGCAGGTGTTGGCGAAGAGCCTGACCACCGCGTTGGCCGAGCCGTATGTGGAGACCGCGCGGGCCAAGGGGGCGGGGCGGGTGCGGATCCATCTGCGGCACGCGCTGCGCAACGCGTCGTTGCCGGCGCTGACGCTGGCGGCGGTGGTGGCGGGGAATCTGCTGATGGAGTCGGTGGTGGTGGAGACGGTGTTCTCCCGGGCCGGGGTGGGCCGGTTGACGGCGGCGGCGGTGGACACCCAGGACCTGGCCGTGGTGCAGGGCGTGGTGTTGCTGGCCGCGGGGGTGTTCGTGGTGGTCGCGCTGGTGGTGGATCTGCTGTATCCGCTGCTGGATCCGCGGGTGGGGAGGACGGTGTGACGACGGCGACCGCGTTCGGCGCGCGGGTGGTGCCCGCGGCGCGTGGGCACGCGTGGTTCGTGCTGCGCCGGCCCGGGTTGTTGCTCTCGCTGGTGGTACTGGCGCTGGTGTCGGTCGCGGCGCTGTTCCCGACGTGGTTGGCGGACGGGGATCCGCTGGTGGGTACGCCGCGCGAGCGGTTGCGGGGGCCGAGCGGGGCGCACCTGTTCGGTACCGATCAGCTCGGGCGGGACCTGTTCACCCGGGTCGTGCACGGCAGTTCGCTCTCGTTGCGGGCGACGGTGGTCGCGGTGGCGGTGGCCCTGGTGGTCGGCGGCGGGCTCGGCCTGGTGGCCGGGTTCGTCGGCGGGTGGCTCGACGCGGTGTTGATGCGCACGGTGGACGTGGTGCAGGCGATTCCGCGGCTGTTGTTGTCGCTGGCGCTGGTGAGCGCGTTGGGTTTCGGCACCACGAAGGTGGCGATCGCGGTGGGGGTGGCCAGTGTCGCCTCCTTCGCCCGGGTGATGCGCGCCGAGGTGTTGCGGGTGCGTTCGTCGGTGTACGTGGAGGCGGCGCGGGCGAGCGGGGTGCGGTCGGGGGCGATCCTGGCGCGGCATGTGGTGCCGAACGCGTCCGGGCCGGTGTTCGTGTTGGCCGCGTTGGAGTTCGGCGTGGCGATCCTGTCCGTGTCGGCGCTGAGCTTCCTGGGGTTCGGCGCGCCGCCGCCGACGCCGGAGTGGGGCGTGTTGATCTCCGACGGGCGCGGGTTCGTGGCCACGGCGTGGTGGTTGACCACATTTCCCGGTCTGGTGATCGCGGCGACGGTGTTGTCGGCGAACCGCGTGTCGCGGGCGCTGGACGGAGAGCGGAGGCGGGAGCGGTGAGCGGCGGCTTGGTACGCGGTGGGCGGACTCGGCGGGCGGAGGGGGCGGTTTCGGGGGTGGCGGGCGCGCCCGGCGTGTCGGGGGTGTCGGGGGCGTCCGAGGTGCCTTCGGCCGACGTGCCGCTGCTGGATGTTCGCGGGTTGCGGGTGTCGTATCGCTCGTCGAACGGGTCGGTGGACGCGGTCACGGCCGCCGACGTGAGCGTGCTGCCGGGTGAAGTGGTGGCGGTGGTGGGCGAGTCGGGGTCGGGCAAGAGCACCATGGCGCACGCGATCGTGGGGCTGCTGCCGGCGGGCGGACGGGTCGGCGCGGGGCGGGTGTTGTTCGAGGATCGGGACCTGCTGGGGCTGCGCGAGCGGGACCTGCGTGCGGTGCGCGGCCGTGCGATCGGGCTGATCCCGCAGGACCCGATGGTCTCGCTCAATCCGGTGCGGCGGATCGGCGACCAGGTCGCCGAGGCGCTGATCGTGCACGGGTTGGCCGGCGGGAAGGAGGCCGCCGAACGGGCGGTGGCCGCGCTCGACGAGGCGGGACTGCCCGAACCGGCGTTGCGCGCACGGCAGTTCCCGCACGAGTTGTCCGGGGGCATGTGCCAGCGGGTGTTGATCGCCATCGCGCTGGCGTGCCGGCCGAAGCTGGTGATCGCCGACGAGCCGACCAGTGCGCTCGATGTCACCGTGCAGCGGCGCATCCTGGACCACATCGAGGAACTGACCTCCGCGCACGGCACCGCGATGTTGTTGATCACGCACGATCTGGGGGTGGCCGCCGACCGGGCCCGGCGGGTGGTGGTGATGTCGCGGGGCGAGGTGGTCGAGCAGGGGCCGGCGGAGCGGGTCCTGACCGATCCCGAACACCCGTACACCCGGCGGTTGATCGCCGCCGCGCCCAGTTTGACCGGGCGGCGGGCCCGGCCGCGTCCGGTCCGCGATCCGGTGCCGCGGACCGAGCCGCTGTTGACCGTGACCGGGCTGGTCAAGGAGTTCGCGCTGCCCAGGACCAAGGAGGGGCCGCGTACGCTGCGCGCGGTGGACGACGTCTCGTTCACCGTGCGGCGCGGCGAGACCTTCGCGCTGGTCGGCGAGTCGGGTTCGGGCAAGTCGACCACGGTGCGGATGATCCTGGGCCTGGAGACGCCCACCGGGGGCCGCGTCCTGGTCGAGGGCCGGGACGTCACCCGGCCCGGGCGCGGCGAGGCACGGGCGCTGCGCCGGCGTATGCAGTTGGTGTACCAGAACCCGTACGCGTCGCTGGATCCGCGCTTCACCGTGTCCGAGATCGTCGAGGAGCCGCTGCGCGCCTATCGGGTCGGCTCCCGGGCGGAGCAGCGGGCCCGGGCGGCGGTTCTGATCGACCAGGTGGCGCTGCCGGCGGAGGTGTTGCGCCGCAGACCCGCGGAGTTGTCGGGTGGACAGCGGCAACGGGTGGCGATCGCGCGGGCGTTGGCGCTGGAGCCGGATCTGGTGGTGTGCGACGAGCCGGTGTCCGCGCTGGACGTGTCCGTTCAGGCGCAGATCCTGGATCTGCTCTCCCGGCTCCAGGAGGAGTTGGGGGTGAGCTACCTGTTCATCTCGCACGACCTGGCCGTGGTGCGGCAGATCGCCGATCGGGTGGGTGTGCTGCGCGCGGGTCGGCTGGTCGAGAAGGGCACCTGCGAGCAGGTGTTGGCGGCGCCCGCCCATCCGTATACGCGCGAGTTGATCGCGGCCATTCCGGGGCGGCGGCGCCCGCGACCGCTGGGGGCGGTGTCGTGAAGTTCGCGGTGTTCACCCTGGGTGCCAACGCGCCGCATCCGCTCACCGGCGAACAGGCGCCGGCGCACGAGCGGTTCCGGGACTTGGTGGAGAGCGCGGCGCTGGCGGAGGAGTTGGGATTCGACGCGTTCGGGGTCGGCGAGCGGCACGGCGAGCCGTTCCTGTCCTCGGCGCCGCCGGTGATTTTGGCGGCGGTGGCGCAACGCACCTCGCGGATCCGGTTGTTGACCACGTTGACCGTGATCAGTGTGCTGGATCCGGTGCGGGTGGCCGAGGACTACGCGACGGTCGACCAGTTGTCCGGGGGCCGGCTGGATCTGATGGTCGGCAAGGGCAACGATCCCCGGCACTTCCCGCTGTTCGGCCTCGACGAGGCGGATCAGTGGGAGTTGCAGGAGGAGAAGTTCGAGCTGCTGCGGCGGTTGTGGGGCGAGGAGAAGGTGACGTGGTCGGGGCGTTTTCGCAGCCCGCTGCACGAGGTCACCACCCAGCCGCGCCCGTTCCCGCGGGCGGACGGACGGGCGCCGGTGATCTGGCTCGGCAGCGCGACCAGCCGGGCGTCCACGGAGTTGGCCGCGAAGTGGGCGGATCCGCTGTTCACCGCGAACGGGTTCCATCCGATGGCCAAGTACGCGGATCTGATCGACCACTATCGCGAGCGCTGGGCGGCGTACGGGCACGATCCGGCGGACGCGGTGGTCGGTTCGGGTGCGGGCGGCTGCTATGTGGCGCCGACCTCGCAGGAGGCGTTGGCGCGATATCGGCCGTACTACGACGCGTTCGCGAAGTCGGCGGCGGCGCAGCACAACCGTTCGCCGTTCACGTCGCTGGAGGACAACGTCGCCAACGGCCCGGCGCTGGTGGGCAGTCCGGCGCAGATCGTGGACAAGATCGGTCGCTACCACGCCGCGTACGGACATCAGGTGCAGGCGATCGGGACGGAGGGGCTGGATCGGGCGGAACGGCGCGCGGTGTTGGAGCTGTTCGCGGACGAGGTGGCGCCGGAGTTGCGTCGTGCGTTGCCCTCACGGGTGTGGGAGGGGGCCGGATCGGCCGGTTCGGGAATCGGCGCCGAGGATCGGTGAAGGCCCTTGCGGGGGCGCTCCGCAGAGCGAATAATCCGAGCCATGGACGGCTGCGTGTGTCACGCGGGCCCCCGCCCGGTTCTGCCGAGGGCGCGGGTCCTGATCGCCGTTCACCTGTTGATCCGCCGCCACATCGACTTCCTGCGCGTGTGCAGCGCGAGTTGTCGCGCGGTCTGAGTTTCACGCCACCGGTCCGCCCGCGTTTCGGGGTCGGATCGCGCCGTGCCGTGCCGTCTCGACCGTTGCCACACTCAACGACCCGCGCGAGGGAGACCCGTATGTCCACGACACCCCCGAAGGCCGCCGGACCGATCGACTTCCGCACCCACGGGCGCTACCGCGCCCGCCACTCCGGGTCGCCGCTGCCGGGCCTGGAGACCATCCGCCCGCCGATGCAGCGCTTCCGCGGCCGGATCGGCGCCGGGTTCCGCGCCGAGCCGTACCGCTTCCACCTGTACCTGTGCCTGGCCTGCCCGAAGTCCCTGCGGGTGGCGATCACCCGGGATCTGAAGGGCCTGGGCGACGTGGTGGGCACCTCGCTGGTGGACCCGGTCCGCGACGGGCGCGGCTGGGCGTTTCGCGACGGGGACGGCCACGGCCTGGACCCGGTCGGCGGGTTCGCGTTCCTGCGCGAGGCGTACGAGGCGACCGAGTACCACTACGACGGGCCGGTGAGCGTGCCGGTGTTGTGGGACCGGTGGAGCGGACGCATCGTCAGCAACCACGCGCCGCACGTGCTGCGCGACCTGGCCACCGCGTTCGGGGGCGGGCCGGATCTGTATCCGGCCGATCGGCGCGAGGAACTGTGCGCGCTGGAGACCCTGTTCGAGGAGGACGTCACCGACGCGGCGCAGCGGGCCGGGCGGGCGCCGGCCGGGTCGCGGCGGGCGGAGGCGATGGACACCGTGCTGGCCACCTTGGCGGTGGCAGAACGGCGGCTCGCGGTGCGGCCGTTCCTGCTGGGCGATCGGTTGACCTCGGCGGACGTACACCTGTGGGTGACCCTCGTGCACCTGGACGCGGTGCACAAGCGGCACTTGGACGCGGCCGACGTGCACCGGCTCGCGGCGCACCCGCATCTGTGGGCGTACGCGCGGCGGTTGAACCTGATCCCGGCGTTCCGCGACAACCTGCGCCTGGACCACATCGCCCGAAACCACCGGAGCCACTGTCGTGGCCCGGCGGCTTCGGGGGTGTCGATCGCGCTCAACGACTGGAGCTGAGTCGGCGCGGGCGGTGGGGGCTTCGGCTTCGGGCCGGGCTCACACCGCCACGTCGTCGTGGCGGTGGCTGCCGGCCGCCGGGCCGGGGGTGGGCAGGCGCAGGTGTTCGCGCAAGGTGGTGCCCTCGTACTCGGCGCGGAAGACGCCGCGTTCCTGGAGGATGGGCACCACCTGGTCGACGAAGTCGTCGAGGCCGGTCGGGGTCAGGTGCGGTACGAGGATGAAGCCGTCGCTCGCGCCGTCGCGCACGTGCACCTCCATCCGGTCCGCGATGTGCTCGGCGGTGCCGATGAACGTCTGGTGTGCGGCCACCTCGATCACCACCTCGCGCAGGCTCAAGCCCCCCTTGGCGGCGGCGAGTTCGCGCCAGGCGCGGGCGGTCTCCAGCGGGTCGGTGCCGGAGCGGACCCGGCCGCGGCTGATCGAGGTGCCGTCGGCGACGGGGTCGAAGTCCGGGAGTGGGCCGTCGGGGTCCAGGTCGGACAGGTCGCGGCCCCAGACCTGTTCGGCGCTGTGGATGGCGTTGCGCGGGCTGACCTGTTGCCGGCGGATCCAGGCGGCCTTCTCCCGGGCCTCCTCGGTGGTGGCGCCGACGACGGCGGTCACCGCGGGCAGGATCCTGATCTCGTCGGGGGCGCGCCCGTGTCGGGCGGCGCGGCCCTTCAGGTCGGCGTAGAAGGCGCGTCCCGCGTCGTAGTGGCCGTGCCGGGAGAAGATCACGTCGGCGTACGCGGCGCCGAACTCGCGGCCGTCCTCGGAGTCGCCTGCCTGGATCAGCACCGGCCTGCCCTGCGGGCCGCGCGGCACGGTGAATCGGCCCTCGATGGCGAAGTGCCGACCGTGGTGCGCGAATCGCCCCGCGTCGGCGGTGGCGAACGTGCCCGTGTCGCGGTCGGCGAGGTGCGCGTCGGGGGCCCAGCTGTCCCACAGGGTGCGGGCGGCGTCGACGAACTCGGCGGCGCGTTCGTAGCGTTCCTCGCGGGGCAGGAAGCCGCCGCGGCGGAAGTTCTCCCCCGTCCACGCGTCGGGCGAGGTGACCACGTTCCAGGCGGCGCGGCCGGCGCTGAGGTGGTCGAGCGAGGCGATCCTGCGGGCCAGTTCGTACGGCTCGTTGTAGGTGGCGGTGGCGGTCGCGGCCAGGCCGATCCGGTCGGTGACCGCGGCCAGGCCCGCCAGTACGGTCAGGGCGTCGGGGCGTCCGGCGACGTCGAGTTCGAGGATGCGGCCCTGGTGTTCGCGCAGCCGCTGGCCCTCGGCGAGGAAGAAGAAGTCGAACCTGCCGCGTTCGGCGGTGCGGGCGAGGTGTTCGAACGAGGCGAAGTCGATCTGGCTGCCCGAGTGCGGGTCGCTCCAGACGGTGGTGCTGTTCACGCCCGGGAAGTGGGCGGCGAGGTGGATGCGCGTGCGGAGGCGGGGGTGCTGGGAGTGGGGCATGCGTACCCTCCTCAGGTGTGGGCGTAGCGGTTGGCCGGACGCGGCAGGTCCAGGTGGCCGCGCAGGGTGTCGGCGGTGTAGGCGGTGCGGGCGAGGCCGTGTTCGCGCAGGATCGGGACCAGGTCCTCGACGATCCGGTCCAGGTCGTACGGCAGCACGCCGGGGACGAGTGTGAATCCGTCGACGGCGTTGCCCGTGTACCAGGCGGCGATGCGGTCGGCGAGGACGGCGGCGGTGCCGACGAAGGCGAGTCCGTCGGGCACGGGGACGTCCGAGCGCGCGTCCAGCAGGGCGCGTTGCCGGCGGGCCTGGGGTTCGCTCTCGGCCAGGTGCACGGTGATGTCGGCGAGCACGCGCAGCTCGGCGGGGTCGCGGTCGTTGCCCTCGGCGATCGCGTGGGCGCGTTCGCGCAGTCGTCGGGCCTCGTCCGGGCCGGAGGCGTCGATGAACAGCACGTCGGCGAACCGGGCCGCGATCTCCAGCGTGTCCGGCCCGTCGACGCTGATCCCGACCACCGGCCGGCCCTGGGGCGGGCGGGGGGTGATGGAGGGGCCGCGGACGTCGAAGTAGGTGCCCTCGAAGTCGACGTAGTGCAACTTCTCCCGGTCCAGGAAACGGCTGGTGGCGACGTCGCGGATGACCGCGTCGTCCTCCCAGCTGTCCCACAGTCGACCGACGACGTCGGTGAACTCTCCTTGCTCGTCGATGAGTTCGCCGTCGGGGGCGACCGGCTTGCGGCCGAAGTGGCGGGCTTCGGCGGCGGTGCGCGACACCTTGGGCCACCAGCCGGCCCGGCCGCGGCCGACATGGTCGAGGGTGGCGATGGCGGTGGAGACGTGGAACGGTTCGGTGTGGGTGGTGGTGGCGGCCGGGATCAGGCCGATGGACGCGGTCGTCGGCGCCACGCGGGCGGCCACCGAGACCGCGTCGAGCCGGCCGGGGAGGCGGGCGGACGGCGGGCCGAGCGAGTCGTCGAGGCGGATGAAGTCGAGGAGGCCGCGTTCGGCGGTGCGGGCGAGCGCGACCCAGTAGTTCGGGTCGAACAGGTCGGCCGGGCGGGCGTGTGGCGAGCGCCACGCGGCGGGGTGACGGCCCGCGCCGTCGAGGGCGACGCCGAGGTGGGGGTGGCCGGTGGTCATGCGAACTCCCTGGGGTGAGGGGTGGGTCTGACCGGGCCGGTCGGCGGGGCGGGGCGCCGAGCGGCGCGGATCAGGCGACGGCGGCGGGGCGGCGCAGCCGGGCGGAGAACGCGTCGGCGAGTTCCTCCAGCGGCGCCACGCCCTCGGTCTGTATCCCGCCGGCGGCGGTGACGAAGCGTTCGTGCACGAACCAGCCCTGCGCGACGTGGTCGGCGCCGAGCGAGGTCAGCACCGGGCGCAGCGCGTAGTCGAGGGCCAGGACGTGTGCGGGGGTGCCGCCGGTGAGGACCGGAAGGATCTCCTTGCCGCGCAGGGCGAATTGGGGGAGCACGTCGAGGAACGTCTTGAGGACGCCGCTGTAGGCGGCCTTGTAGACGGGGCTGGCGATGACGAGGGCGTCGGCGTCGGCGACCCGGGCCAGGGCCGCGCGCAGGTCGGGGTCGGCGAAGTCGGCGTGCAGGAGGGCCTGGGCGGGCAGGTCGCGCACGGCGAGGGTGGACACGTCGTGCCCGTCGGCGGCCAGCCGGGCGGCGACGTGGCGGGCGACGGCGCCGGTGCGGGAGGTCGCGGAGGGGCTGCCCCATACGGTCAGGACGGTTGCCATGGGATTACCTCGGTTCGGGTGGTTCTGGGGTGGGGTTGGGGGCGGGGGTACGGATCGGCGGCGTTTTGGTCCGGGGGCGTCGGGTCGTGCGCCCCGGGGCGGCGCGGGTGTGTCGAGGAGGCGGATGGGGTGCGCGGCGGTCGGCCGGGGTGCGGGGTGACCGGCGGCCGTCCGTACCCGGGGGCGACTTGCCCGCTATGGCCGTCCGGGGTTGGGGTATTCGCCGCTTTTCGGGCCGCCGAAGCGGGCCGTGGCGGGTCTACCCGTGCGCCTCGACGGCGGGCCGGGCGTGGCGGCGGTGGCGTGTGACGAGTCGGTCGGGTGTGCCGATCCGGGACGATCGGGCGCCGGCCGCGCGGCTTCGGCCGCGTGCTCGTACCCCTGCTGCGGTCAGCGACAACAGGCGGCGCTGGTGACGCGCCCGAGGTCGATGTGGAGGCGGGCGGACAGCAGCCAACCGGCGGCGGACCTGACCGCCCCGTCGCTGCGTCGCGCGTGGTGCGCCACCGGGATCCCCTCGCTGGGCCGTGGCGGAGTGCCACGGCGAGATGGTCCGGAACCTAACCCGCCGGGCGGTGCTCGGTCAATTGTCCGAAGCCGGCCGGGGTGGTCGGCATCGGGCATTCGTCGGGTGGGCGGGCGGGGGCGGTGGGCTGCGACGCGGTTGCCTGCGGGGCTGCGGACTCGGGGGCTGTGGGCCGCCGGGCTGTGGGCCGCGGGGCTGCGGGGCTGCGGGGCTGCGGGGCTGCGGGGCTGCGGGGCTGCGGGGCTGCGGACCCATCCGATCCGAAGTGGGAGCCAAGCGGCTCGTGGTTCCCTCGGGCATGGCCAAACCGGGCGTCATAGGCGAAAGGTTCGCTCTGTGGACAGGGAAAGATGCTCCACCTCGGATCACATCACGCTCTCGTTCGGCCGGAAGAAGGAGTGGGCGTCGGGGCCGGTGCGGTGGACCGAGGTCGTCCGGGACTCGCTGTGCGGGATCGTGCTCACGGTGCTGGTGGCGGCGGGGATCGTCGTGGTGTTCGACCCGGAGGCCCTCAGCGGATTCCTGGGCCTGATGCTGGTCCTGAAGATGATGGCGCTCGACTGGCACATCAGGGCGCGGCACACCTTCGGGTGCGCCGCCAAGTTGGCGACGCTGACCGTGTTCCGCATCTACGACTACATATTCTAGGAACCCGAACTTGCGCTGCCCTCAAGGCATTTCGTGAGCGCTCCAGGCGCGGCGGCCGGCCGATCGGGGCCGTTCGACGTTGACAACTCGTCGGACGGCTCCGTAGCGTCGACGTCGTGAGCCCCGACCTCTTCCTCGTGTCGTGCCGCCCCATCGACCTGTGTCGTGTGGCCGGCGGGCTGTGTCGTCCGCGCGGCTGACCTCGCCGCCGCGCTCCTCGGTCTGACCGTGCGCCGCCATCCGCGGTGCCGCCCCGAGGACTCCTGAGCTCCCGCCCGGGTTTGCGCACCCGGCCTTGTGGCGCAAGGCCCCTCTCACCCGATTCCCACCCGATCGAACCGCTGCCGCGTGGTGTCCCGCAGTCCGGATGTCCGCGCGCGCCGGTTCGGGTACTCCTGCTGTGCCCCACGAGGGGAGAGCCATGCCCGACCATCCGTCCGGCCGTTTCCGCCCCGTCGCCGTCTGCATCGTCGGCGCCGGTCCGGGCGGTGCGTCCGTGCTCGAACGCCTGTTGGCCAACGTTCCCGAACTCCTCGGCGACCGCCCGCTGCACATACACGTCGTCGACCCCTACCCGCCGGGTGCGGGCCGGGTGTGGCGGCGGGCCCAGTCGCCGCTGCTGTGGGCCAATTCGTTGGCCGCCGACATCACGTTGTTCACCGACGAGGCATCCACGATCGCGGGGGCGATCCGGCCGGGACCCTCGCTTGCCGAGTGGGCCGCGGCGCGTGCCCGGGAGCTGAGCGAGGGTGGCGGTTCGGACGATCTGGCGCCGTTCGCCCGTGAGTTGGCCGAGTGCACACCGACGTCGTTTCCGTCCCGACCGTTGCTGAGCGCCTATCTGGCCTGGTTCTTTCGGGCGTCGGTGGCGGGTGCGCCGGCGAACGTACGGGTGTTGGTGCACCAGACGGTGGTGGTGGACGTCACCGACGGACCGCGTCGACAGCGGGTGCACCTGGCCGGGCGCAGGCCGCCGCTCCAGGTGGACGCGGTGATCCTGGCCCAGGGCCACCTGGACGTCGAACCCTCGCCCGACGAGCGCGAGCAGATCAGGTTCGCCCGCCGGCACGGGCTGGCCTACATCCCGACGGGGTACACCGCCGACCTCGACCTGGACGCGCTGCGCCCGGGCGAGCCGGTGTTGGTTCGCGGGATCGGATTGGCGTTCGTCGATCTGATGGTGCGGCTCAGCCACGGACGCGGCGGTACGTTCGAGCGCGACGCGGAGGGCGTATTGCGCTATCGGCCGTCGGGGCGCGAGCCGCTGTTGCTGGCGGCGTCGCGGCGCGGGGTGCCGTACCGGTCCAAGACCGGCTACGCCTGGGCGGGCGAACGGCCGCCGCTCCCCCGCCACTTCACCGTGGCCGCGGCGCGGGAGGCGACGGACCTGTGGCCGTTGATCCTCCGGGAGTTGGCCGGCGCGCACTACCACCGGCTGTTCACCGCGCACGGCGAGCGGACCACGATGGAGTGGGCGGAGTTCGACGCGGAGTTCGCGGCGGCGGACGATCCGGACGAGGTGGTCGCCCGGGCGGTGCCGGATCCGGCCGACCGGTTCGACCCGGAGCGGTTGGATCGGCCGATACAGGGGCGGCGGTTCGCCGATGAAGCCGCCTTGCAGGACTGGATGTTCGCGCACATCGAGGGCGATCTGGCCCGGCGGCACGATCCCGCGTACAGCCAGGATCTGGCGGTGATACACGCGTTGTTGAGCGTGTACGGGGTACTGCTGCGGCTCCAGGACGGCGGCGACGGCGGTGCACAGTCCTTGGCGCAAGTGCCCAGGCTTCTCGGCTTCTTCAGCTACCTGGCCAGTGGACCGCCGGGGCCGCGCCTGGAGGAGATGTCGGCGCTGGCCAGGGCCGGCGTGGTGCGTTTCCTGGGCGAGGATGTGACGATCACCGCCGACGAGGAGGCGGGTGCGTGGTGGGCGTCGAGTCCGACCGTGCCGACGGCGCGAATACGGACCCGGGCGCTCGTGGAGGCCCGGTTGCCCGAGCCCTCGCTCGCCCGCACCCGGGACGCGCTGCTGCGCCGGCTGGCCGCGCGCGGCGACGCGGCGGCGGATCCGACGGGCCGACTGGCGACCCGGGTCGGCGACCGCAGGTTGGTCGACGCGCGGGGCGCGGTACATCCGGACCGGTTCGCGGTGGGGCACGGCGTGGCGGGCGGTGCCGGGAGCGCGGGGTTTTCCCGGCCGCGCTTCGACGCACCGTCGTTCCGGGTCAACGACGCGTTGGCCCGAGGCGTATTGGAGCATGTACGGACCGCCGATCCGACGGTGGATCGGGCGGTCGACGGCGCCGCCGACCGGACCGGGACACGGGTCGGGAGGCGGACCGGTGAGCCGAGCGGCGATCGGTTGGAACTCGTGACAGGAGCAAGTCAGTGACCATACAACTCGGTTATGCGAGCCCCGTCGATCTCGACCGCTACGGACCGTACGGCGTGACGAACCCGGAGTATCCGTTCGTCGGAGCGATCGGTGACGCCGAGTTTCCGGCGGAGGCCGGGCGATATCACGTGTACCTGGCGCACGGTTGCCCGTGGGCGCACATCGTCGCGATCGTACGACATGCGCGCGGTCTCACCGGGATCGTCGGCGCGTCGTACGTGGACGAGGAACGCGACGCCCGCGGCTGGGCGTTCCGGGAGCGGTTCGGCCCGGATCCGGTGAACGGGTTCACCCTGCTGCGGGAGGCGTACGAAGCGACCGTGCCCGGGTACGCGGGACACATCTCGGTGCCGACGCTGTGGGATCGGCAGACGCAGCGGATCGTGTCCAACGCCTACGACGCCATCCCGAACGATCTCGCCGTCGCCTTCCCGGAGTTGGTCGGCGAACAGGCCGTGGACCTGTACCCGGAGGATCTGCGCGAGGCGATCGACATCACCGACACCGACTTCGCCACCGCCGCGCGCAAGGGCGGACTGTGGACGTCGGAGGAGGGTGAGACGATCCATACCCTGGAGCGCTCGGACGCGCATCTGGCCGACAAGCGCTACCTGTTCGGGGATCGGCTGACCATCTCGGACGTCCGGTTCTGGGTGAAGCTGGTGCGCTTCACGGAGACGTACCGGGCGGCGATCGCCGAGGACGGGCGCACGCTGGTCGACTACCCGCACCTGTGGGCGTACGCGCGTGACCTGTACAGCCGGCCGGAGTTCCGGGAGACCACGGATCTCGCGGTGCTGGCGGAGAGCCGGCAGCGGCGATTCCCCGAATCGCCGGCGTCGCCGACCGCCGCGCAGTGGGCGTCGGCGCAGGATCGGGCCGCGTTGGGGTGAGCCGGACGACCCGCGAGGTTCGCGGAGTTCGCCGGTCCGGCTTCGGTCGGGTCGGTGTCGGTCCTGTGGGATGTGCGCACGTCGGGACGCGTGCGTAACGGGGATCCCGAGGTGCGGGACCGGTTCGAGGGTGCGTGGCCGGACGGAGGGGGCCGGCGGCGCAGCCCCGTAGGGCCGGGCGATCCGGTGCGGAGGCCCATCGGATCGCCCGGGCCGAGGCGGCGGCAAAGGTTGAGCACAAAGGCCTGGTGGAGTGGCCGAGAGGTTAGGCAGCGGCCTGCAAAGCCGTTCACGCGGGTTCGAATCCCGTCTCCACCTCGTAGTCCCGATGGAGTGGCCGAGAGGCAAGGCAGCGGTCCGCAAAACCGTGTACGCGGGTTCGAATCCCGCCTCCATCTCCGAAGCGGCGCGCGGGCGTCGCGTAGATGTCCATGCGTGCCGGCTGCGACGGGCCGGGCGCTGCGGTGCGGTGCGTGGTGCGTGGTGCATGTGCGCGCTGCGTTGTGCGCGCTGCGTGGCGCGTGGCGCGTCGTTGTGTGAAGGCCGACGGGCCCGAAGGGGTCGGGCGGAAAAGATTCGGACGCCGGGTGAACCTTGGCTCCCTTTGGGCCGCCCAAACGATGGACGCCGTTCACCCGGAGTCCGGAGAATGTCCCGAACCTGTCCCTTTCACATTTCGGAGGCTCTGGGTGACATTCCGTCAGCAATCGTCTCGACGACGATCCGCGTCGGTATCGCGGCGCCGGATCGGTGTCGTGGCCACGACCGTGGCCGGCGCCCTCGCCGGCACCGCGCTCGTCGTCGCGCCCGCTCCGGCCGTCGCGGCGCCGGCCGTGGACGTACTGCTCGCCGAAGTGTACGGCGGTGGCGGCAACAGCGGCGCGACCCTGACCAACGACTTCGTCGAGTTGGCCAACAAGGGTTCGGCCGCGGTCGCGGTCGACGGTTGGAGCGTGCAATACCTCCCGGCCGCGCCCAAGCCGACCTCGGCCTGGCAGGTCACCGCCCTGACCGGCTCGGTGGCGCCGGGCGGCCGGTACCTGATCGGCGAGGCCAAGGGCGCGGGCGGCACCGTCGCGCTGCCCGCTCCGGACGCCGCGGGCGCGATCAACATGTCCGGCACCACCGGCACCGTCGCCCTGGTCCGCGGCACCGCCGCGCTCACCTGCCTGACCGCCGCGGACTGCCTCGCGGACGGGCGGGTCGTGGACGTCGTCGGCTACGGCGACGCGGTGGTCCGCGAGGGCACCCCGGCGGCGGCCACCACGAACTCCACCTCGGTGGCCCGCACTTCGGCGCTCGCGGACACCGACGACAACGGCGCCGACTTCGCGGCGGGCGCGCCGACGCCGCTCAACGCGCGTGGGCAGGGTCCGACCGACCCGGGCGGCGGCGAGCCGGAGCCGACCAGTGCGCGGATCCACGACATCCAGGGCACCACGCGGGTGTCGCCGAAGAAGGGCGCGCGGGTGACGAGCGTGCCCGGTGTGGTCACCGGCATCCGCGGTTTCGGTACCGCGCGCGGCTTTTGGTTCCAGGACACCCTGGCGGACGACGATCCGCGCACGTCCGAGGGGCTGTTCGTGTTCACCGGTTCGGTGACGCCGAAGGTCGCGGTCGGCGACGCGGTGAAGGTGACCGGTCGGGTCGACGAGTTCTATCCGGGGGGCGCGGACATCGGCGGCCAGTCGTTGACCCAACTCGCCGACGCCACCTGGGTAATCGACGCCTCCGGTCAGGCGCTGCCCGCCCCCGTGCTGCTCGACGCGGCCACCGTGCCGGACGCGTACGTGCCCGTCGGGGCGCCGTCGATCGAGGCGCTGCCGCTGGAGCCGACGAAGTACGCGTTGGACCTGTACGAGTCGCTCGAAGGCCAATTGACGCGCGTAGCCGACTCGCGTGTGGTCGGCCCGAGCAACTCGCACGGCGAGTTGTGGGTCACCGTCGAGCCGACGCAGAACCCGACCGCGCAGGGCGGCACGCTGTACGCCGGCTACGACGCGCAGAACAGCGGTCGGATCAAGGTCTCCTCGCTGATCCCGTTCGCCCAGGAGCCGTTCCCGCAGGCGAACGTCGGCGACACGCTCACCGGCGAGACCACGGGCCCGTTCACCTACGACCAGTTCGGCGGGTACACGCTGGCCGCGACGACCCTGGGCAAGGTCACCAAGGGCGCGTTGACGCCGGAGACCACGCGGGATCAGAAGAACTCCGAACTCGCGGTCGCCACCTACAACGTGGAGAACCTCTCCCCCAAGGACCCGCAGGCGAAGTTCGACCGCCTCGCGAAGGGCATCGTCACCAACCTGTCGACGCCCGACGTGGTGGCCCTGGAGGAGATCCAGGACAACAGCGGGCCCACCAACGACGGTGTGGTGGCCGCGAATCAGACCCTGGACCAGTTGGTCGCGGCGATCAGCGCCGCGGGCGGGCCCGCCTATTCGTGGCGTTCGATCGAGCCGGTCGACGGCAAGGACGGCGGCCAGCCGGGCGGGAACATCCGCACGGCGTTCCTCTTCGACGCTACGCGCGTGGAGTTCGTGGACCGTCCCGGCGGCGGCTCGACCAGCGCGGTGGGTGTGCGCAAGGACTGGCTCGGGCGCACCCAACTGACCCAGTCCCCGGGCCGGGTGGCCCCGACGGACGCGGCGTGGGACAACAGCCGCAAGCCGCTCGCGGGCGAATTCCGCTTCCGCGGCAAGACCGTGTTCGTGATCGCGAACCACTTCGCCTCCAAGGGCGGCGACCAGGCGCTGGACAGCCGATTCCAGCCGCCGACGCGCGGTTCCGAGGTGCAGCGGGTGGCGCAGGCGAAGGTGCTGCGCGCCTTCGTGGACGAACTGCTCCGCTCCGACCCGCGGGCGAACCTGGTACTGCTCGGCGACCTGAACGACTTCGCGTTCTCCCCGACGTTGAAGACGCTCACGGACGGCGGGGCGCTGCGCACGATGGTCGACACGCTGCCGGCGAACGAGCGGTGGGGGTATGTGTTCAACGGCAACAGCCAGATGCTCGACCACATTCTGACCAGCCCTCGGCTCACCCGATTCGAGTACGACATCGTGCACGTGAACGCGGCGTTCGCGGACCAGGCGAGCGATCACGATCCGCAGGTGCTGCGCGTGCATCCCAGTACGGGCAACGACTTCCTGGACCGGCTGGAGCGGTTGTGGGAGGAGCTGTTCGAGCGTTCGTAGCCGGAACTGCTTCGAGGTGATGGTGCGTCGACTCGCGCCCGGTGTCGGTGGTTTCGGCATCGGGCGCGAGGCGTTTTGCGGGAGTGGGTAGGGATCGGCTGCGGGTGCGGGTGTGGGCGCGGGTGTGGGTCGTTTGCGGGTGTGGGCGGGGGTCGGGCGCGGGCGCGGGTCGGGCGTCGGCCTATTCGGTTGGCTGCGGTGCCAGCGCCCGGGCGGCGGCTTCGGCCAGGGCGCAGGCGTCGGCGACGCAGTCGTAGTCGACGTGTTCGGGCAGGTCGGTGTGCAGGTGGTAGTGCGGGATCAGCTTCTGGTCGTCGATGGAGACGAGCGTCGCGGTGGGGTAGCCGTGCCGGTTGGGCACCACGCCGTCGGTGGAGCTGCGCGAGCGCAGGCCGGTCAGGACCTTGATGTCGTTGCGGGTGGCGCACTCGGAGAGCAGGTTGTTGAACGGGACGTCGTAGGGCTCCATGCGCAACGGGCCCTCGGCTTCGAGGAGTACGAGGTTTCCGGAGCCGACGGTATCGACGTTCAGGAACCAGGTGCGTTCGCGGTCGAGGTCGGGGAAGTGTCGGCGGGCGAAGCCGCGGATGCCCTCCTGCAGGGCCTCTTCGGCGCCGGCGGAGACGAGCAACACCCTTACGCCGTTGACGGGTTCGGCGCGCAGTGTGCGGGCGAGGGCGACCAGTACGGCCACCCCCGACAGGTTGTCGTTGGCGCCGGGGACCGCGCGGCTGCGGCCGATCTGGGTGAACGCGGCGGTGGACAGGGCGGCGAGGCCGATGCCGGCGCGGCGCAGGCTCTTGGCGCCGGTGGCCGCGCCGAGCGCGATCAGGGCGGGGCCGGCGACGACCGGCCACCACAGCGGCGGGTTCTCGCTCACCCGGTCGATCAGGTGCGGGTAGCGGGTGGCGAACCAGCGTGCGGCTCGTTCGTCGAACACCGCGCCGGTGGGCGCCGCGTCGTGGTGGGCGGTCACCACGAGGGTGCGTGGCGCGTCCGGGTCACCGACGGAGGCAACCACGTTGTGGGCGCTGCGCCGGCGACCGCCGAGGGCTCGGCGGGCGTATTGGTGGCGGTAGGAGATGTCGTCGGCGATGCCCAGGGTCGCCGCGGCCGCGACCGCCGTTGCGGCGAGGCGGGAGCGGCCGGCGAGCAGGCCGGCGGCGGTGGCCAGGGCGGTGAGGGTGCCGATCGGGCGGGCGTAGGAGGTGTACGCCGGCTCCTCCTCGACCGCGGCGTCGGTCGCGCCCAGCGTGCGCAGCAGATCGGCTATCCGGTGCGCGGCCTCCCGCTCGCCGGCCGAGGTGGGCAGCCGTTCGATCTCGGCCAACGGCTCGATCACGGCGCGCAGTTCGGCTTCCGTGGGCCGGCGTGAGCGGTGCTTACGGCCGGTGCCGCTCGGGTGCGGATCGGTTCCCCCATGGCTCGTCATCCCGCCACGATGCCACGCGGGGGCGGGCGGCGTCCGAGGGGAACGGGCGTTTGTCGTCGATGGGTTGTGGTGGGGGTGGGCGGCTGCGGGTGCGGTCCCGGCCGCCGGCGCCCTCCACCCGGCCCGGGGTCAACTGCTCCGCGTCGAGGCGTCCTTGGCCCCGGGCAGGTCGTCGGTCGCCTCGGCCGCCTCGATCCCCTTGGTGTCCGCGTCGGCGGGCGCGGCGTTCTTGCGGGTGGCCAGTACCGCTCCGCCCAGGATCAGGACGAACGAGGCGCCGATCGCGAGGGTGAACGTCTCGTCCAGGATCAGCACGCCGGCCGCCACCGCGACCGCCGGGTTGACGTACGTGATGACCGTGGCGCGGGCCGCGCCGACCTCGCGGACCAGTTCGAAGAAGATCACCATCGCGATCGCCGTGCACACCAGGGCCAGTACGCCGATCGCGGCGAGCGCCTTGCCGCCCGGCGCGTGCGCCGGCCACTGCACGGCGGCGAGCGGGGTGTACACCAGTGCGGTGAAGCCGAGGCACACCACGGTCATCGGCAGGCTCGGCACATCCTTGAGCCGGCGCTCGGCCACCAGCGCCGCGCCCGCGTAGCACAGGGCCGTGGCCAATACCTCGACCGCCGCCCACGGGTCGCCGCCGCCCAGCGTCGGCCCGGCCAGTACCGCGACCCCGCCGAACCCGATCGCGAGCCCGGCCCACCGCACCGGTCCCATCCGCTCGGTGCCGCCGGTCAGGTAGACCAGTACCGCCCCGAAGATCGGCACGGACGCGATCAGCAGCCCGGTGGTCGAGCTGGACAGCCGCCGCTCGGCGTCCGAGAGCAGCCACCACGGCCCGACGAACTCGGTCACCGCGAAGACGAGCAGCGGCCACTTGTACGGCGCCAGCCCGCGCATCCCCCCGCCGCGCAGCGCGAACGGCAACAGCAGCAGGGCGCCGATCCCGGTACGCGCGAACACCAGCACGCCCGGCGACACCTCGTCCACCGCGACCTTGATCAGCAGGTATGGGATCCCCCAGATCACGCACATGCACGCGAACAACAACGCTCCACGACGACTCACGGCCGTGTCCCCTCAATCTCTGGATCGAAGAGGATGATCGACCACGCGGGGCCGATCGGTCTAGAACGTTGTTGCACGGCGTGCTACAGCACGCTGTCGCGCAGCACGCTGCTGCGGTAGCCGGCGGGCGTGACGCCGAGTACGCGGCGAAACCACCGGCCCAAATGCGCCTGGTCCGCGAAGCCGACGGCCAAGGCGGCCCCGGCGGGCGTCATCCCGCGGGCCAGGAGCTCCTGGGCGCGGGCGACGCGGTGCTGGGCGAGCCAGGCGTACGGGGGCAGGCCCGCCACGTCGCGGAAGGCGCGCAGGGTCTGGTAGCGGGACAGGCCGATCCCGGCCGCCAGCTCGCTCAGCGACGGCGGCTCGACGAGCTGGTCGGCCAGCCGCTCCCGGACGGCGCGGGCCACCCGGGCGGCGTCCGGCGAGGTGCGGCGGCGCGCCTGCTCGCGGACCGCGTGTCGGCCGACGAGGGCGCGCAGCACCTCCACGAGCCGGGACTCGCCCTCGAAGGCGTCCCCGCCGGCGGTCAGGTGCACGTGTACGGCGACCATCTCGGCGGCGAGCGCCGGGTCGGCGACGATCAGCGACGGGAAGTGCGGCGCGGGGCCGGGCAGGTCCTCGCCGACCAGGGTGGTGGAGGGGTAGAAGACCCGGTAGGCGTACCCCTCGGGGATGCCCGGCCCGCCGGTGTGCGTCTCGCCCGGCTCGGCGACGACCACCGCGCCGGGGCCGGAGCGGTGTACGGCGCCTCGGTAGTTGATCTGCTCGATGCCCTCGACGCAGACGCCGATCGCGTACTCCTCGTGCGCGTGCGGGGCGTAGCGGTGCCGCCGGAAGCGGGCGGTCATCAGGTCGAGGGGCGCGTCCTGGACGCCGTGTACGCGGGTCCACACGGCGCGGTCCACGGCGGCGGGGCCGAGGGCGTCGCCGCCGCCTCGGCCCGCGCGTCGTGCCCCGGGGTCGGGCTCACCACTCATGTCGGTTCGCTCTCAGATATCCGTGTACGGCCCGCCCGGGCACGATGGGGTCGAACCACTCCTCCGGGCCGGGGTCCGACAGGCGCGGCTCGACGCTCTCGGGGTCGTCGGAGGCCGCGTCGCTGAAGGTCACGAAGGCGGCCTCGACGTCGTCGTCGTACAGCCCGTGCCGCTCCAGCAGCGACGCCGCCTGATCCACCAGCAACCGCAGCGCCATCTCCTCGGCGAAGCAGCCGGGCGGCGCCCACTCGCTGCCGGCGAGCCGCCCGGTGACGGTGACCGCGGCCACCACGAAGCGCCGGACGAACCCCTCCTCGGTCAGCGGCAACGCGTCGAGGACGAAGAACGAGGCGCCGTCCTCCTCGCGGAGATTGACGAGGTCGGTGAAGAGGAGGTCGATCAAAACCCCGACGGAGGCGGCCACGGCGCCCGCCGCGAGCCGGGCCTTCTCCTCCGGCACGTCGGGCTGCGCGGTGTCGGGCTCACACCCGAACGCGTCGAGCCCGAACGCCCGCACCCCCGCCGCCTGCCGCTCGATCCGCAGCCGCTCCTCCGGCATCGGCCGCCGCGCCCGCATGGTCGGATCCTCCGCCGGCGCGTCCGGCCCCTCGGCGGCCAGCAAACTCTCGTACACGAGTTCGTCGTGCAACTGCACCTCGCTACGCACCACCCGCCAATCCGCGAGCAACACGCTGGCCTCCAACACCGCGAGCACGATCTGCCGAGCCGTCCGCTCGGCCGCCTCCAGTGTCGGCGCGTCCACCGACAACAACACCCCGGCCCCATCCGACCGAGGCGCGACCCGATGGTCCACCAGATCCACCCCGACCCCATCCGCCTCCTCGAACCCCTCCACGGCATCGAGCCCATCACTCAGCAACGCCCCGACCCCGAGCCGCTGGAGTTCATCCAGATCGGGATAGGTCTCGAGGGGCACGACATCGACATTCACCGGATAAGCCACCCGAAGATCTTCCCGGACCGCTCCCCCACCCCGACCCCCGACACCACCGAACAACCACGTGGCGGACCACCCCTCAAGTGCGATATGGTTTCCGTGTTCGGCCAACCGAACACCGGGACGTGGCGCAGCTTGGTAGCGCACTTGACTGGGGGTCAAGGGGTCGCAGGTTCAAATCCTGTCGTCCCGACGGTGTTTGACGCGGTCACGCGCAGGTCAGAGCCCTGTTTCACTTCGGTGAGGCAGGGCCCTGACCGGTTGGTGGGCCTGTTTCGTCTCACAATTTCTCACATCCCGGTTTCGGGCCTCTCCAGGCTCAGCAGTTCGGTGAGTTTGTCGGATCCCGCCTTCAGGCTCTGCGGATCCGGGTGCACGTAGGTCCGCTTCGTGAAGCCCAGGTCCGTGTGGCCGGCCCAGGCCGAGACCACCGTGTCCGGGACGCCGTTGTTCGCCATCCAGGACAGGATCGCGTGACGGGCGAGGTACAACCGCACCCGACGCACGCCGGCCAGTTCCATGAACCTGTACGCCCTGCGGCGGAGCATGTCCGTCTTCATCGGGTTGCCGAGTTCGTCGACCAGGACGTAACCGCTCGCGTTGTACGCCTCGCCGGCGGCCAGCTTCTCCCGGGCCTGGATCGCGCGGAACGTCTTCAGACCCTGGACGACGGGCGACGGCAACGGCAACGTCCGGGACCCGGCCCGGGACTTCGGTTCCTTCTCCACGACCTTGTTCCGCTCGCCCCTCGCGAGGGCGCGGTCGTAGACGATGGTCCGGGTCCTGGCGACCTTGACGGTCCCGGCCGCCAGGTCGACGTGCTCCCACCGGACCCCGCACACCTCGGCGGGCCGTTCGGCGATCAGCGTCAACATCATGGCGCCGTACAACCGGCGATGCTCGATGGCCCCGATGAACGTCCGCACCTCCGTCTCGTCCCACGGCGGGTCGTCGCGCGTGAGCGCCGCGGCCTGCTGCCGGGCCTCGCGCGTGATAACCACGTACTGGGCGACGTTGGACACGACCCAGAAGCGGCGCCTCGCGAACGTCAGGGCCGACCTCAGCCGTCCGAGGGTCAGCTCGACCGCGCGCACGCTCAGCCCGGTACCCGGCTTGCCCCCGCGCCGCCGTCCGCTGGAGATCATCCAGTCGACGAACTTCTCGACGTCCGACTCCGTCAGCTGCTGGATCTGCTTGTGACCGAGGCGGGTCCGCACGGGCAGAACCGCGCTCGTGTAGTTCGAGCGGGTCCCCTCCTCCAGGCCGCGGGTCGCGGATTCCAGCCACGCGTCGAGGAGTTCGTCCACGGTCATCTTGTTGGGCGCGACGAACGTGCCCCGTGCCTGCTCGTGGATGATGCGGGCCCGCTCGTTCTTCGCCTCCGTGAGCGTATCCCGCGTGACGGTGAGCTGATTGCGCTTGCCGTCCTCTTTCTTCTTGCCGATGTCGATGACGAACCGGTATCGCACCTTGCCGTTCTTCAGTTTGATCTTCTTGATGGTCGGATCCGCTGCCGCCACTGCACTCCAGTCCCGAACGCTCAGATGTCCGAGCCGCCCGCCCCGCCCTCGAGGCGGTCGGCGTGGTCGTGCGCGCGTGGATCCGAGACGGGGTCCGCGGTCCCGACGGCGGCCGAGACATCGGCCTCCAGGCCCGCGGCGGTGGCGTGCACCGCGTCCAGTTGCTGCTTGAGGCGGACCACGGTGGTCGCGAGTTCCCGGACGTCGGCCCGGGTCACGGCCCGGGAGGCCCCCCGCTCGTCGCCGTGGCGCAGGACGCGGTCGCGATACTCCGCGACCGCGACGTGTACGCCGTCCCCGAGTTCGATCGCGGACTCCGCCCACCGTTCCACCGGCAGAAGCAGGTCCGGGATCGTCGATTCCAACACGCGCGACAGCGCGAGGAGGTCGGACGCGGCGAACGATCGGCGGCCCTTCTCGGCCGCCGACACGGCCTGGCGACTCCAGGCGTGGCCCAGTTGGTCCTCCACGGCGCGTCCGAGGTCGGCCTGGGAGAGACCGCGCGCCTCGCGGATGCGACGCACGTTTCGGCCGATCAGGTGCTCGATCTTCACAATCCAACCTCTCGTGATGTCAGGATGAGAATGACATGGGAGATGTGGATTGACAACCGGTGGGACATCGCGGAGCGTGTGATTCGGCCGTAGAACCGCACCCCTGGAGTAGCCGTCATGCCGAACACCGCGTCCCCGGCCCCGACTCGGCCCACCCTCGCGGACGTGCGCGAGTGGCCGGCCACCGTCGCCGTGAGCCAGGGCGCACGAGCCCTCGGGATTTCCGGCTCTCACGCCTACGAACTCATCAGGCGCGGCACGTTCCCGGTGCGTGTCCTGACCCTGGGAACCTCGCAACGCGTCGTCACGGCCTCGCTGATCGCGCTTCTGGAGAAGGCGTAGGCCGTGGGCGGACGACGGTCCGAGACGGCTCCGCCCGACCGCAACTTCCGATGCGGTCGGGCGGATAAGCGCCGAGGGCGTCCCCATAGCGGCGGCTCACCGACGGGAGCACCCTCGACGCGCTCATGGGGTGCCGGCGCGTCCGTCGACGCGGATCGACGTCGACGAATTGATCATCCGTTCTATCGCGCGCGCGCCGGATTGAGGAGAGTAGCAAGCACGTTCGATTGTTTCGGTGAGATTATGTCCCGAATCGGCAGATTCAGGTTTTCGGCATTTCGAAAAGAAAGCCGTTCGGCACGCTCGAGACTGGGGCCCGCGCACCCGGCGAAGCCGCGGCGCATCCGGAATGCCGTGTTCCATTCCTAGCCGGTCGACACGTGAGCCCGAAAGATCGTTCGACCAACCGACTTCGCTCCGTAACCGCCTCGGGAGGCGCTCTCCGAAGGGATGTCAGTCTCCGTCCCCCATGGCGAGGATGGACGCGGTGAGCGGATTGTCCGGGTCGAGCCGCTGCCCCATGGACTCGGCGCGCTGAATGCGAACGCCACGGTCCTTGCGCACCTCGTCCCGCAGGATGTCGGCGCGCAGGTTCTGGTCGACGCGGGCGAGGAGGATCGCGATCAACTGCGGCACCTCCGCGACCGAAACCGTGAACGTCCGGAACTCATAGGCGTCGTCGGGGCCCTGACCGGGCCACGTGTAGCGGGCAACGAGCAGGTCGTTCCCGTACTCGAAGTCGAGCAGTGTCCGGCCGGGTTCGGGCATGGCTTCTCCATCTCGATCGGTGTGGCGGGGCATGGGTGGGTATCAGTCCCGATCGCGGTCGAGGATCAGGTCGATGTAGCGCGGTGAGAATCCCGTGGCTCGTGCGATGGCCTCGACGGGCACGCGGTCGCGGGCGGCGTTGGCGACGGCGGTCCGCACCTCGGCCGCGGCGGCACGACAGCGATCGCGAGGCGTCTGCGCGGCCGATATCGGGTCCGGACAGGTCGCGTGCAGGCGCCGGTGCGCGGCAACGGCCGCGGTGAGGCGCACGAACGTCTCGGTCACGATGGCTCCGGCGATGGGTTGTGGGTTTGCGGTGCTGCATGTGGTGTCCCGCCCGGCCGCCGTCGGGGGTTGGCTACGGCCGGGCGGGAGTCGGGGGCCCGGCAGCGCTGCCACACCGCCGGGCCGAGGGCCGCCCGTCGAACGGTGCGGTCGGCCCGCCGGGGTTCCGGCCCGGCTGCGCGGTGGGAGGCGCGGGCCGGGCCGGATGCCGCGTGCGGTCCCGTACCGCAGCGGCGGGAAGGCGGCCCGTCAGCCGCCGGGACGGGTGAGTCGGGTCATCAACCGCTTCCGGGCAGCGCGCTGGCAGCCAGCGTATGCACGGCGACGCCGATGGCCGCGCACAGATGTGCACCATCCGTGAGCCGCACCGCGCCGTCGACCATCCGAGGATGCTCGACCCACCAGGCCATGGGCTTCCACGGAGCTGGTGGTGGGACTGGGGTGGGCAGCCACAGGTAGGTACCTGCGGACAGGTACCGCGCCTGGGCAACGGCCGAGAGGCCGGAATCGGCGACGAGTTCCGTCCAACGATCTCGACCGCGGGGTGCAATCAGGAACGAGAGCCTGCCCAACTCGGTACCGACGACGGGGCCGAGGTCATTCGCGGCCTTGAGGAGTGAGCACGCCTCTTGTCCGAGGTCGGTGGCGACAACCACGACATCGAACAGGGGGCCGACCGAGACAACCCGAACCGCAGGCCCATGCAGCTGGCTCACGATTCCGCCGACGCCAGGAGAGGTGCCGACCTGGGCAAACCACTCGGTGACCTGCTCGTCTTCCACGATCGGTTCCCTTCGGTTGCCTTCCGACGTAGGCACGATAGGGGCGACAGACGGCAGGTACCCGAGCTGTGGGCTCGGGTACTCCCGTAGTTCGGCGGTCAGTTGGCGAGCATGCCCATGCGCGCCGCGAGCGCCGCGACCTCGCGCGAGTAGGAGGGTCGTGCTCGTTGCCTCAACCCCCGCACCAGTTCGCGGACCAGGAGACTGTTGTGGACATCCTCGGGCGCTACTCGCTCAGCCTCTTTCAGGTGCAGGAGTACCGCCGGGTCCTCGCGCCGCTGCTCGTAGCAGCGGGTCAATTCCAGCAGGTGCGTGGCCTGCCGTTCGACGGAGGGCATCGCGTAGGGATCGACACCGTTGGCGATACGCAGGGCATCTCCGGTCTCACCTGCCTCCATGGCGATGGAGACCCGATGCAGCAGGACGTTCGCCGGCCCGAACACCGTCCACTGCACGTTGCCCTCACCCGCGACGCAAGCCGCTGGGTCGGCGTGGTCGCGCAGAACCTTGCGGGCATCGGACCAGCGGCGGCGGCGAGCGAGTGCCACGGCGACGACCAAGTGCAGGGATCCGTACAGCGCCGCCAGATCGGGCGTCGACTGCCAATCGCACAGTTCCGATGCGGCCTTCCGAGCCACGAGTTCGGCTCCCTCCGGCTCCCCGTCCGAAAGCAGCACATGTCCGAGGTTCCAGTCGGATGCCGCGATACGCAACGGATCGTCGGCTTCCTGCGCCGAACGGCGGGCACGATCCGCAGCGAGCAGCGAAAGGTCCATGCGGCCGGTCCGCTTGCAGTAGGTGCGCAACAGGGCATAGAGATCGGCGGCGATCCGGTGCGCATCGCGGCACTGCCGCATCTCGCCCGGGGCCCTCCAGGACCGCAGGGCATGATCGGTGTCCGTGATCAGTGTCGGCAAGAGCAGTCCGGTGTCGGAGAATCGGGTCGGCGACGACTGGTACGTGCGCCACGCAGCCTCGACGCGATCTCTCAGCACCGACAGGTCGGGCTGCGAGTCGTCCGCTGACGAGCCGAGACCCATCAGCGCCCGCTCCACCGCGTCGAGGCCGGCTCGAACCCGATCTTCCTGCACCCGTTGCGGTTCTCCCAGCAGGGCCGAGGTCGGCACCCCCAACTCCTGCGCCAGAGCGTGGAGTACGGCGATCGTCGGCGTCTTGAGGCCGCGCTCGATCTGCGACAGGTAGTCCTCGGCAATGCCGACGAGGCCCGCGATTGCGGCCTGGGTTCTACCCCGCCGGGTGCGGTAGAAGCGCACGCGTTCCCCGATGGGGATGTCCGTCGGAGAGTTGTGGCTCATCGCCGGTCCTCGTCTCGCAATTGGCACTTGTCCCCACGGTATGCGGGCAGACCATGCAACGCTGGCCGGACCGCCCGATACACACCGGAGAGTGACCATGGCACGCCACCGCCTCGTCCTGTGGGACATCGACCACACCCTGATCGACACTGGAGGCGTCGGCCGACAGGTGTTCGCCGATGCGTTCCGACACGTCACCGGCGTGAGCATGCGCGAACAAGCGAGCGTGCACGGGCGCACCGAGCAGGTCATCTTCGCCGACACGGCACGTCTCCACGATCTCGACCCGGATGCCTTCGATTTCGGCGACTTCGCCACTGCCCTGGCCGACGGCTACCGCGCCCGTGCCGCCGAGATGCGCGAGCGTGGACACGCACTGCCCGGGGCGGCATCGATCCTCGCCGCCCTGCACAAAGAGGACGGCGTCGTGCAGACCGTCGTGAGCGGCAACCCGCGCTCCGTCAGCCGCATCAAGCTGGAGATGTTCGGACTGGACGAGCGCATCGACTTCAGCCTCGGTGCCTACGGCGACGACCACACAGAGCGGCCCGAGTTGGTGCGTGCCGCCCGCCGCCTCGCCGAGGTGCGCTACGGCACAGCGTTCGACGAGGCGAACACTTTGATCATCGGGGACACCCCCGCCGACATCGACGCTGGCCTCCAGGGCGGCGCCAGAGTGATTGCGGTTGCAACCGGAGCGAGTGACAGGGGCGCGCTTTCGCATGCGGACCACGTGCTCGACGACCTGTCCGACACGGCGGCGGTCGTCGAACTCGTATGTGGGTAGAGCCCGGCGCACCCCCCGGCGCGTGCTCCACCCGAGTGCGTCGGCTACCGATCACCCGGGCGACGATGCCATGTACAACGCATCCGCCCAGTCTCCAGGGCCGCTGGAGGCGGGGCGGGCGCATGTCCGGACCCGACCAGATGCACCGGCCACCCGACACCCGCAGGGCGTGGCATGGTGGAGTCCAGCCTCGAGAAGGAGCGAGATGCCACAGCAGGTATGCCCACAGTGCGACAACGCGGGCGTCATCTTCACCCAGGTCCGAAGGGACAAGAAGAAGCCCGACGGCACCACCGTGACCGAGACTGAAGAAGTCGAGGTCAAGTGCCCCAAGTGCAAGGGACGAGGCTGGATCGATGGCTGACGAACCCGGTACCGAGGCGATCAGGTGCAACGGCTGCCAAGGCAGCGGCCTCGACACCGCGGGCCGCATGTACAAACCCGGCGACCCGAACCCCAACACGCCGGTCCCTGCGGGCCGTCCCGTCATCACGATGTGGACAGGCACCCGGTGCCCGCACTGCCGCGGCACCGGCTGGATGCGCAACGGCCCCGTCGACCCGCCCGACGGCGAGACCGGCGGCCCCTGGCGCGCCGGTCGGTGACGCACCGGGGGTATGGCCGGCCGCAGCAGCGGCCGGCAGCCTGGATGCATGGCTGATACGACGCGAATACTGGTGGGTGGGCCGCTCGACGGCGGGGAGGTCGAACTGACCGTCGCCGAGCACGAGGGGATCGGCGGCGTCTACCTCCATCAGGCGGACGCCACCGACGACCAGGTGCACCACTACGAGCCTGGCGAGAACCCCGGCGACGGCAGGTTGTACTACGAGTACAGCATTCGCTGAAGGCCGCACCGACCCGGGCAGTGTCGGACCGGCGGGTAGCGTCGCACGGATGCACGACACCCACGACAGCACACCGCTCGCCGACCACCAGACACGACAGGCCGAGGGCGAGTAGCCACCCAGGCCGCCGCCACCGAGCCCGCCGCGCCGACCAGCGCGCACACCAGATCCCACACGACGCCTCCTCCGTGGGCCGGGCGGCCCGTGGGGAGAGCGTGGCGGGAGGCGGGACCCGGGCGGGTGGGCGGCGGCCGGCCTGTGGACAACCGGGCCGGGTGTGGACAGCACAAAAGCCTCACCACCGTGAGGCGGTGGGGCTTCGCATCCCCGCATGCGCGGGGAACAAGGTCGGGCACCCCTGCAATCAGGGTCATCCCCGAGTGCTCGGGGAGCAATGCAGCTTGCCCATCGAATCCGGGCCATCCCCATATGCATGGGGAGCAGTGCCTGGCGCCCCTGTAATCAGGGCCATCCCCGCAGATGCGGGGAGCAGGTTACCGATCCCGCCGAAGCGGTGCCGGTATGTAGACCGTATCGGGTCGTCCCGACGGGTGTGCAGTGGATCGCCGAACTCACCCGTTCGGGTGAATCGGCGGGAAGCCCTTGAACTTTGCTTCACTGTGTAGCAAGGTTAGGGATGTGAGGCCGACGGACCACCCGAAGCCCACACGGAGAAGGAGCCTCCAATGACCACCGAAATCGCGAGCCACCGCACCGGCCGCACCATCCACCCCTACGACCTCCTCGACGACATGCGCAAATACGTCGGCAGCGACCGCGAAGCACACGACGCGATCCACAGCTTCCTCGCGGACATCATCGCGATCGACGGCGAGGGCGCGACGATCATCTCCAAGCGCCCCATCCGGCCGGACTTGGCCGAGGACAACCCCAGCGACCTCGACACCTATTCCTGGATCACCATCAGCGACAACGCCGAACAGGCCATCCGCGAAGCCTTCGCCGCCACCTACCCCCAGGACGGCGTCGAGGACGAGGTCGAGAACCGCAACTGACGCACGACACGAACGGCCCGCCCCGGGCGGCATCCCGGGAGCGGGCCGAGCGTGGCTCGGAAGGAGCCCGAACCATGTCCGAACCTACCGAGACGTGGACCCTCGCCCAAGCCGCCGCCCACATCCGCGCCGGCAACCCCGACTCCGCCCGCGTCACCCTCCGCCGCTGGGGCGTCAAACCCGTAGGCCGACAGCCCGGCCGTGGCGGCCAGAACCTCTACAACGCCCAAGCCGTTCGCGACGCAAAAGCCAACCGGCCCGGACAAGGCGCCCGCACCGACCTGCACACCACGCCCCAGGAGGACCCGCAATGACCAAGCTCTACGACCTCGTGACCGAAGCCATCACCGCGAACAGCACCGGCTACCTCGCCCGCGCGGCCACCGGCGGACGCATCGACGTCCCCACCACCGACGGCGGCACCGCCGAGATCAGCGCCACCGTGATCATCGCCCTCGCCGGACACCTCGCCCTCTCCGACTACCACGCCAACCCCCACATCGACGTCGAGGCCGACGGCGAGACCTTCACCACCGGCGGAGCCCGATACACCGTCGAGGGCACCAGCGTCGCCGAACTGTGCTGGGTCCCCACCTGCGACAACGAGGCCGAACCCGCCATCCGCGTGTGCCGCGAACACCTCGACGCCGAGGTCCACCCGCTCGAACCGAACGACGACCCCGCCCGGCTGCGTCGCCAGCGCATCGAGGCATGGCGGGAACGGGTCGAAGCCGACCTGCGCAGGGCTCAGACCGCCGTCCGGGACCTGGACGCGGTCGCCCCTCGCGAACACAGCGCCTGACCCCGGACAGCACGAAGCCGCCCCCGCCGCAGCCCGAAGGCAGCAGCGGGGGCTTCGTCGTTCACACTCCAGTTCGGTGGTACTCCTCCACTAAGGGATCAGGCGGCTCCGGATCGATCCCCGCCCTGGATCACCACTGCGCCACGGGCGTGTCGCAATTCGATGATCCTCCTCCCGTCCTCGAGGTAGCGGCGGTAGCGTGCGCGCACCGAAGACCCGGGGGGGTTCATGTACAGACGTACCGTCGCCGCAGGCAGCGCGGCGCTGCTCGCGCTCGTGCTCGCGTCCTGCTCGTCGGATGGAGGTTCGAAGACGTCGACGAGCGGCCTGCCGGCTCCGGGCGCGCCGACGGAACCGCCGGGGACGATCCCCGCAGCGCAGGCTTCGCCGGTGGGCCTGGGGCAGCCGTTCGTCCTACCGGGGTTGGAGGTCACCACGACCGTGCAGCCGGTCCCGGTGTTCACCGGCGCCCGCGCCTCGACGCCCGAGGGACAGGTCAACGCCGAGTTCATCCCGGCCGGTTCGCGTCCGGTCATGGTTCGCGTTGCCGTGGCGAACACGGGGCAGGCGCCGTTCGACCTGTCGAAGGTGTTCGTCCGCGACATGGTCGGGACCACGTCTGGTGGGAAGGCGAACTACACGGACCTGGGCAACGTTCGCGAGGAGCCGTTCGCGGGTTCGGTCGCGCCCGGGTCGACAGGGTCCGGCGCGGTGGGTTACGTCGTTCCGGGCCCGGTCGCCTCGGCGTTCAGGATCACGGTGGCGATGCAACCGGGCTTCGGCGGCCCGTTCCCAGACGTGGTGGTGACGGGCTCTCTGCCCGCGTCGTGACCGCGACCGTGCTTGTTCACTCGCAAGCGCGATGCGCGGCCCCATCCCACCTGCGAATCTGGGGACATGAGCAGCCTCTTCCACTACACGTTCGGCGCGCCTCCGCGCCCCGACTACGTGTACGGGCCTCACGGAATCGGCGTGCGCACGGATCTGGTGGAGGCGATCGTCGAGGCGTGGGACGGATCGGTGCCGACCGGCGCGCCCGGGCTCCTGCGGGATGCCTGCGAGGGGCAGCGCACGGTGGAGGACGTGGCGCGCATCGCGGCCGTGGCGGTTGCCGCACGTCTGGTGGGGACCTCGCCGACCTGAGTACGCAAGAAAGGGCGGCCCCTCGACACCCGGCCGGGTGTCGAGGGGCCGCCTTGTCTATCTGCGCCGTGCGGCGGTGGTCGTGGGGGTGCCGGTCGGGGCGGTGCGGGTGCACACGAGTGCGTTCGGGTCCCAGGTCGGGGTCGCGAGGCCGTAGTCGCTCGGGCAGGCCGGGCCCGGCGGGCCGGAGGCGCCCCGCTCCCCCGCTGCGCCTGCCGGCCCCGGAGGCCCGGGTTCGCCCTGGGGGCCGGCGGGTCCGGCCGCGCCGGTCGTGCCGTCGGCGCCCGGGGGGCCGGGCGGGCCCGTGGCGTCGGCGCCGTTGCGGCCGTCGCCGCCCTGGGAGCCGGGAGGACCGGAGGGTCCGGGTGGTCCGGGCGGCCCGGTGGCGCCGATTCCGGGGGCTCCGTCGCGTCCGGGTTCCCCGGGCGGTCCCTGCTCGCCGGATTTGCCCGGGTCGCCGCGGCTGCCCGGTGGTCCGGCGACGGGTGTGCCGCCCATTCCCTGTACCTGGGTGGCGAGTTGGTCGCGTGCTCGGTTGGCGTCGCGCAGCTCGGCGGAGAGTTGCACGACCTGGACGGCGAGCCATCCCGCGCCGGCGAGGGCGAGGATCACGGTGACGACGGCGAGCCATTCGGCGCCGCGAAGGCGTCGGCGGCCCGTGGTGGGGGCCTGTTCGCTCATCGGATCGCCGCCCATATCGTCGCCGCCACCGCCAGCACCCCCAGGAGGATCGGGATGATCGCCGAGTACAGGCGGGTCTGCCGGTCGCGTTCCCGGCGTTCCTGCTCGGCCCGCTGGTACGCCTCGAAGTCGTCCTCGAGGCGCGCCGCCTCGTTGCGCAACTTTTCGAGTTCGCGGGCGAGTTCGGCCATCCGCCATTCGGTATGGGCGCTCTGCGCCGCGTACACCTCGGTGGTCACCATGCGGTCCAGGCGGGCGTTCAGGGCCGCCATGCCGTCGCGGAGTTCGCCGCGGAGGGCGTCGATCGATCGGCCCAACTCTCCGACGGTCAGCTCATCGGGCATGGCAGCACCCGCCCGCTCAGGCCGGTCGCGACCCGGGCGGTGTGCCCGGGTCCTTGGCGGCGGGGAGCAGCGATGCGGTCGCTGTGGAGCCCACGAAGCGGGCGAGGAGTGCCTTGAGTACGGAGAGCGCGGCGGTCAGGCCCGCGAAGCCGGCCGCTCGGGCATGCGAGAGGTCGAGGGTGCCGGCCAGGAGGAGTGCGGCGATGCCGGCTTCGGCGAACGTTGCGGCCACGCGCTCGAACACGTCGACGGCGTAGGCGTATCCGGTGCGGATGGTGGGGTCGGCGGCGCGGTGGCCAAGGAACGAGGTGAGGGCCGCGCGCAGGACGGTCAGCGCGGCCATGACGCCGGCCAGGGCGGCGGTCTCGGCCGTGCTCAGGTTGTAGGCGTCCGCGACCATCCACGCGGACGCGAATGCCTCGACGAAGGACGCTGCGGTGCGTTCGGCCAGGGTGGCGAGGTACTTGCCGGGGATGGTCGTGGTCATGGGGTCACCTTGAATCCGTGTGCGTCGCCGAGCCTGCTCAGCGAGGTTCGTCCGGGGTAGCCGTCGGCGTCCGATCCCGAGTAGCCGAGGCGGCGTTGCCAGGCGGCGTAGGCGGAGACGGTCCGGGTGCCGTAGGAGCCGTCCGCGTAGGAGGAGGCCAGCAGGCCCTCGGCGACGAGGGCGTTCTCCACGGTCAGGACGTCGTCGGGGTGGGTGAGGTGGCCGGTTGCGGCGGGGACGTCGGCGCGGGCGGCGGCGATCAGGTTGGACAGGGACACGGTCGGCGTGTCGTTGCGGGAGGGCAGGGCTCCGAGGAGGCGGATGAGGGATTCCTCGCCGGGGACGCCGTCGGCGTCGGATCCGCGGTATCCCAACGAGCGTTGGTAGTCGGCGTAGTTGAGGGTGTCGGCATCGGTCCAGTCCGGTCCGGGTCCGGTGGTGTAGTGGCTGCCGAAGCCGGCCGCGACCAGGGCTCGGCCCACCGCGGTGACGTGGTCGCCGTGCGCGCCGTAGCCGTAGAGGAGTCCGTTGATGGAGTCCTGGGCTCGGGAGACGCCGCCGGGGGATCCGCCGCCGGGGGTGGTGGTGCCGTTCGGTGGGACCTTCGAGGTGTCGATCGCGCCGGGGTCGCCGTGGTCGTTGCCGGGGATTTGGCTGTGCCCGTAGTGGCCGCCGCGGCCCAGCCAGGTGGCGCGGTCGCGGTCGTCGTGGTCTCCCGGGTAGCGCTGGGGGGCGCCGGCGGGCCAGGTGTCGGGGATGCCCCAGGCGCGCATCGCGCCGATCAGCTTCAGGAAGTTGGGTTTGCCGGCCGGGTCGAAGCCGTCGGTCCACGGTTCGGAGGCGCGTCCGCACACCTCGACCTGGATGCAGACGCGGCCGGTGCGGTTGGTGCGTGAGGTGCCGTCGTTGCGCAGGGCTCGGCCGCTGGTGTCGAGGGCGGCGAATTGGCCGAGGCGGTCGGAGGCGGGGTCGTAGAGGACCTGCGGCCAGACGGATTCGCGCTTGAGGTAGGACGCCATCGAGGTGAACCAGCCGCTGCCGGAGGGGGATTCGACGGTGTGCCAGACGGCGCGCGGCGGCAGGTTCGGGGTGTCCATGGAGCCGCCGGTGTCGGGGCCGAGGCGTTCGGCGCCGGGGATGTAGGACGGTCCGGTCATGGGGTCACCGCTGTTTCGGTCGGGCGCGCGGGGGCGTCGACGGGGAGGTAGTGGTCGAGGTCGCCGTCGGCGCGGAGCACGTAGATCCCGCCGTCGCGGCCGGTTTTGGGTTCGCGTTCGGGGTGGGTTTCGCAGGCGGCGAGTACCGCTTCGACGTGCTCGCCGGGGACGATTCCGCAGTAGGTGGTCTCGTCGCCGGGGTGGACGATCGCGGCGTGGTAGTGGGGCATGGGGTTCTCCGGGCGCGGGAAAAGGGGGGGTCCTCGGGCTGTTGCGGCCCGGGGTGTGGCGAGGGGTCAGAGGCTGGAGGACACGCCGTCCACGGCGATCCAGTGCGGGGAGCCCTCGAGGATGAGGGCGTTGATCCAGCCGTTGGTGGGGTCGATCTCCAGGCGGGCGTGGATCTGCGCGGCCCACTCGGTGGCGACGATGTAGTAGCGGTAGTAGCCGGGCCAGTAGCCGCCGGGCAGGGTTCCCAGGTGGATGACGCTCTCGGCGTCGAAGCCTTCGCCGTCGGTGCGGCGCAGGGTGCCGCGCATTTCCACGACGCCGTTGACCAGCCGGTAGGCGGGGCTGCCGGAGTTGTAGGAGATGCCGGACGCCACGGGGAACGGGATCCAGGGGCCGGGCGTCAGGGGCTGCCAGTTCGCGCCGTCGTAGTAGTCGATGCGGTCCGCGTCCTTGACGTAGGTGACCATGCCCTCCTGGGCGGCGGAGTCGCCGATGAGGGTGGCGCCGCGGTTGGCCGCGGATGCGAACCGCATGACGGAGCGTCCGGCGGCGGCGTCGGCGATGCCCTTGCCGAGGGCTTGGGCGTCGGGTGAGTCGGTGAGGAGCGAGTAGGGGATCTCCTGGCCGTATTTGTCGGTAGCGGGCATGCGTCACCTCCACCCGGACTCGTGATTGCCGGGCGTTGCAGGGGGGTTCGTGGGTTCAGGCGAGCTTGCCGGTCACGCGCCATTCGCCGGCCCGGTTGCGGTCCGCCCACACGCGGTCGCCCACGACGGGGCTGGTGTAGGTGGCGGCGCGGCGGGCTTTGACGACGGTGCCGCCGCCGACGTCGACGAGGAGGGTTCCGGCGGTGGAGTCGGGGGTGAGGGCGGTGACGGTGCCCATGCGCCAGTCGGCGGAGGATTCGTCCAGCAGGCGGCGCACGACGTCGTGGATGATGTCGGCGAGGTCCATCAGGGCTCCGGGTCGTCGGCCGCCGACATGGTCTTGATGGAGCAGGGTCCGTCGCCGAGGGGGATGGTGAGGGAGCGCACGATGTGGAGGGTGCGGGTGCCGTCGGTGTAGATCGTGCGCACGCAGTCCCCCGGTTCCAGGGCGGGGTTGGGGACCGATTGCAGGTCGACGGTGGTCTTGAGGCCGATGCCGGTGCGCAGGAGACCTTCGGCGGCGACGGTGCAGTCCCCGGTCGTGATCAGGAGCGGCGATTCGTAGGTGAGCAGGCGCTGACCGAGGGGTCCGCCCCAGCGGGTCGGGCTGGTGGGGTCGGTGTCGACGACGAGGTCGGTGACGGGGGCGACGTTGTCGGTGGAGTTCTGGCCGGACGCGCGGACGCCGTTGTAGAGGCCGTCGGAGGACAGTCCCCAGCCGGCGGACACCTGGACGCCGCCGGGGCCCGCGGCGACGTCCCACACGGGGGTCGCGCCGTCGGGGGCGGGCGGCAGGTCGGCGACCACGAGTGTGCCGACCGCGTCGAAGTAGCAACTCGCGCCGATGGCCTTGGCGAGTTCACGGCAGGCGGACCATCGGTCGTCGCCCGCCTTCCAGACCCGGTAGGCGGGGGTGCGGTCGTGGGTGGTGCGGTCGTCGACGACGACGGCCGGCATGACCGTGATCACGGCGGCGGAGATCGCGTCGACGTGGGAGCCGAACCCGCGCGTGTCCCACGAGGCGGTGAACCTGGCCGCCTGGACGACGACTTCGCGTCCCTTGGCGGTGACGGTGACCGGGCCCGTGTCGCGGTCCCCGGACACCTGGGTGATCACGTGGACGCCGCAGGGCACGACCTCGGTGGTGCCGTCGGTGTAGGTCAGGCCCTGGTAGGGGTGCAGTGCCTGGCCGTAGGGGGCGAGAAAGTCCGCGGGGTCGAACGGGAGGAGGGACGGGTCGGAGACGGTGAGCGTCATCGAATAGCGGACGTCGGATCCGGCGTCCGCGGTGACGGTGCCGTCCTCGTAGGGGACGCCGGACAGCAGGAGGGTGACGCCCTGGAGGACGTCGACCCTCCCGGCCTGGTTGTGGCTCAGGGTGAGCGCGGGCAGGAACCGTGGGGTGACGGTGAGCACTTCACACCCCCTGGAGGACGTCGAGCCACGTCGAGTACTTCGCGAGGACCGCAGCCCAGGTGGTCGCGGTCGCGTCGTCCTTGACGGTCTGCCAGGTACGGGACGCGGACCCGACCATGCCGCCGGTCGGGCGGGCGACGACGGTGAGCGGCAGGGTCCAGCGCCGGCCGGCCTCGGAACCCATCTGCACCACGCGGGGCGACTGCACGGATCCCACGGACACGTACTGGTAGTCGAGGCCCCAGCCGGGCCGCGCCCGCAGGAGCAGGACGTGGCCGGTCTCCAGCGTGAACCGCAGTTGGGTGTCGTCGCTGGTGGTCCAGGTGTAGGCGGCCAGGTCGCCTTCCGGGGTCCGGCGCACGTCGGAGCGCACGATCGGGTCGGCACGGCCCCGCACCCGATACACGGCCCGTTCGATGCCGAACGTCCAGTCCGGCGGCTTCTCGATCATGAGCCGGATGGATCGGGCGGGTTGGCCCGGGTCGGACAGCCATACATACGCCGGGTCGGCCGGCGGAGCCACGACGATGCCGGTGGTGCCGGTGCTGTAGTCGACGGCGGGCGGCCCGGGGGCGTGCCGGATGTACTCGTAGTGGATCTCGGCGCCGAGGGGGACCTCGTAGTCGGTGACGACCATGACCGCGCCCGGGACGGCCACGTTCTCGAGGTCGCCGCCGTAGCCGCGGACGGGCGAGCGGGTGCCGTCCGGGTCGACGCGGTGCACGGTGATGGAGGTGGCGCCGGACGAGGTGGCGTTGTTGATGACCAGGGTCGCGGAGCCCGTTTCCGGGTGGGCGGTGAGTTCGTAGGGCGGAGTGCCGACGCTGAGGCCGACCGCGTCGACCCACCACACCTGACCGGCGAGCGTGGACTGCGGTAGGGACACCACCCGGGCCCACGCCGCGCCGGGCGGGGCCTTGCGGCCGATGGTGTTCGACCACCAAGAGCCGGGCGTGAGGCCGAGGTCCCGGTCGGGGCCGGCGTTGCCCAGCCAGGTGACGCCGTCCGAGGCGTACCAGTCGATGTCGGTCCACATCGCGCCGGCGGTCGCAGACCGATAGCTCTGCTTGGCCAGGTAGTAGGTGCCGGCGACGACCGGCACGAGCGCGGTTGTCTGGGCGCGACCCTGGCCGGCGGCGGGGGTCGTGACCTCCATGGACCAGAAGCCGGCGGACGCCTGCGCGGTGGTGCGGGCGATGCTCGCGTTCGCCCCCGCGGCCCAGCCGGTGAGATCGCACTCCATCGACTCGACGCCGAACGCGAGGAGGTTGCCGGCCACGCTGAACGGCGCGGTGCGGATCGTCATCTGGTCGACGTACACGACCTGCGCGGCGGCGGTGGCCTGCGGCCGGACGACGAGCCGGACCTTGGTCGCGGTCGCCGGGGGTTTCGCGGCCACGCCCAGGCGCTGCCAGGTCGTCACCGCGGTGACCGTGGTGGTGCTGGTCGTCCCGACCTGCGCGTTCGACGCGTCGTACCACCACAGGTCCGCCTGGACCGTGAGCGCAATCGGCGTGCGGATCCAGAAGTACCCGAAGTACTCGGTGCCGGCGGCGACGGCCGGTGTCGCCACCGAGCGGACCTGGACGTCGCCGGACGCGGTCGCGGTGACCGCGAGCGAGTACCAGCCCTCGACGAACTGGGCGGACGAACGCGCCGCCGTGCAGTTGACGGACGCCGTCCAGCCGCTCGCGTCCATCTCGATGGACTGGTCGTTGTAGAACAGCAGGTTGCCGCTCTGGAGGAGCGGCGGGCCGAGGCCGACCTCGTCGACGAGGATCTGCCCGCCGGCGAGCATGCCCGTCACGGTGACGGTGAGTTTGACCTGGGTCGCGGTCGCCGGGGCGACGGCGTCCACGAACGTCGGGGGTGTGACCCACGCGGTGGACGCGGGCATGGCCGTCGGGGTGGTGCCGACCGAGGTCCCGACGGTGGCGTTGGATGCGTTCAGCCAGGTCAGGGTCAGCGACACCGTGCGGCCCGCGACCGCCGCGGTGTTCGCGGTGAACGCGAACGCCAGGTACTCGGACAGGGCGGTGATCGGCACCGCCCCGGTGGTCGCGACCACCGACCCGTTCGCGGTCGCCGTCAACCGCATGCACGCGGCGCCGGTGTACCAGACACCGGTGACCCGGGCCGCCGTGGTGTTGCTCCCGGCCGTCCAGGTCCCGATGTTGGTTTCGAACCCGGACGTGTTCGCGTCGAGGAGGTTCGTGCTGATCGCCACCGGTCACCCCCTGCCCATGCCGAGCCGACCCGCGAGTTCGTCCTGTTTGCGATCGATCCGGCCGTCGACGACGCCCAGCAATTCCCCGCCCGAGAGGCGGAGTTCGCCGGTGAACACTCCCCCGCCGTCGCCGCCGCGCACCCCGGAGAACAGTGCTGCGGACTGCGCCGGGGTGAAAACCGGCTCGGGCCGCCCGAGCCCGTTGTACGTCAGGTTCAACCCCGGAGGCAGATAGCCGCCGCTGTCGAACGCCAACGGGACGATGCCGCCGGCCTTGTATCCCAGATAACCGCCGCCCGCCGACAGCGACCGAATTCCCGGAGTATTGAAGGGAGTTCCGTAGCGGGCTGCAATGTAGCGAATCGCCGCAATTGCATTGTGGATCGGGTTCAGGATGTCGTCCATGCCGGGCAACTTGTATGCATTGAAAGTCGGCGGAATGGTCTGCATCAACCCGAACGTCCCGCCGTATCGCTGGTTCGAGTCCCAGTGGTTTTCCGCACGCGGATTTCCACCCGATTCGAATTTCGCGATCGTCATCAACGGTGCGAGCCATTCGGCCGGCTTCCCGGTCGCCGCGAGCGCGGCCCGCAGCCAGCCGGCGACGTCGCCGAAGGCGCTCACGGAGCCGCCCATGACGTCGGACGCCATACGGCGCACGTCGACGACGTTCGCGATTCCGGACTCCCCGACGCCCAGTCCCGGGCGCGGCGCGTTCCAGATGACGCCGGGGCGCAGGTACATGCCGACGTGGCTCGGAGAGGGACCTTCGAACTGCTCGAAGACCAAGTCGCCGGGCACGGCGTCCCGCATCGCGATGTGCCGGCCGCGTTTGACCTGGTCGTAGGTCGTGCGGCCGATCTCCACACCGACCGCCTTGTAGGCGGCCTGCGTCAGGCCGGAACAGTCGATGCCCAACCTCGAGGTGCCGCCCCACAGGTACGGCACGCCCGCATAGGTCATGGCCTCGCGCAGCGCGGACGCCGCGACGCCGACGCCGGAAAGCGCCTGCTTGCGGTCGTCCTCGCGGATCCAGTCGATGACACCGTCGATCGCCTTGTTCGGCAGGCCGCGCGCGACCTTCGACCAGGGACTCTCGCCTCGGATCTCCCCGATCATGGCCCGCACAGGCTTCATCGCCAGCTCGACGGAACCCGCGAGGAAACCCCGGGCGAGACTGGCACCCTTGTCCAGGACCCAGGACGCGCCGGGAATCGCGTCGATTCCCGACTTGACGGTGTCGACGACACTGCCGACGATTCCGCCCCACGAATACGCGCCCACGATCGGCGTCGTGGACAGTGCGGAACGCACCCCGGCCACACCGCCGCTGCGGGCGGCGGCATTCATGGAGTTGACAAATCCGGGGCCGACGGCGCGCGTCCATTCCGGACGCATGATGGCCTCGCCACCGGAAACGGCGGCAAGCCCGATGTCACGCCCGGGCGTATATCCCGGGTAGATACCGCCGCTTGCGAATCCGGCCACGCCGTCCGGCAGGGAGGGCAAACCGACCTTGTCGGCCACCCAGTTCCATACCTTTTTGATGCCCTTGTCGTAGACCTGGTTGACGACGAACCGCACGGGCGCGGCGACGATTTCCTTCAGGAATCCCCAGAGAAGGGTGATCCCGTCGATCGCAACCCTGAACGCTTTCTGGGCGTTGGTCATCGTGTCGCCGATGACCGCGCCGATCTTGTCGAACCAGGGCTTGATCCAGACCTGGTAGAGGTCCTGGGCCCAGGAGCCGACCGCCTGCATCCCGCCGGTGATCGAGTCGAAGCTCGGCTTCAGGAACATGCTCCACGCCAACGACACCGCGCTCGAGATGCCCGACCAGACGGGCTCGAACACGCCGTGCCACAGGTCGCCCAGGCGGTCGCCGACCCAGCCGCATCCGGCGCCGATGGCGTCCAACGTCGGCTTGAGGATGTTCCGCCAAGCCCAGTCGGCCGCCCCGGACATGCCCGACCAGGCCGGCTCGAACACGCCGTGCCACAGGTCGCCCAGGCGGTCGCCGACCCAGCCGAGCCCGGCGCCGATGCCCTCCAGTGTCGGCTTGAGGATGTTCCGCCAGGCCCAGTCCGCAGCCATGGACATGCCGGTCCAGACGGGCTCGAATATGTCGTGCCACAGCCACAGCCCGATGGCCGCGAGAAGGCGGAAGGCGATCAGCAGCGGCGCGATCAGGATCACGAGGACGATCGCCGCGAGGATGCGCGCACCGACGCCGATGCCGTCGAACACGGGCGAAAGCACTTTGCGCCACAGCCAGTTCGCGGCCTCGGCGACCGCGTTCCAGCCGGCCACCAGGCCGTCGACGACCGGCTTGATGCCGTTGCGCCACATGACTCCGGCCGCGTCGGCGATCGCGAGGAACACCGGCCGCAGCACGTGCTCCCAGACCCACCGGAACACGGCGGTGACCTTGTCCCAGTGCAGGACCAACAGCACGATCACCGCGATCACGGCGGCGATGATCATGATGAGCTGGCCCATCGGCGTCATCTTCGACACCGCCGCGTTGATGGCCATCGCCGTGTTGATCGCGCGCCACGCGATCGCGTACAGAACCAGGAACTGGATGACGCCGGGCAGCCGCTCGGCCAGCAGCGCGATGAACTGCGCGACGGCGGTGAGGATCACCAGTGCCGGCCCGCGCAGAGGTTCCAGCGCGTTGCTCACCTCGAGGATCGCCCGCCCCATCGCGGCGAACGCCTCTTTCAACAGGGGGGCGTTGCGTGAGGCGTTGTCCAGGAACCGTTCGAACTCGGGGGAACCCTTGAGCTGTGTACCCCAGTTCGCGAACCGGCCCGTCGCCTTCTCCATGCGGGCGGCGATCGAGTCCATGTGAGGGTTGAAGGCATCGAAGATCCCGGCGATCCCCCGGAAGAGATTGCCGAAAGAGACCCCCATCCCCTCGATCGCACGCGGCATCGCAATCGTCAGGTCGGCCTTGAAGGAGGCCCAGAACGGGTCGCGCGCGAAGGAGCGCGAGGCCCGGTCCATCAGCCGCCCGATGCCGTCGGCCGCTGCCATGACCATCGGCGTCAGCGTCGGCAGAGTCCTGGTGAGACCGTCGACGAACCGCGTGAAAAGCGGCATCACCGCAGGTGAAGCCGCATCGGACCACGCCTTGAACGCGTCCTTGAGCCGCAGGACCGCGTCGTAGGTGGAGCGCGTCGCGGGGTTCATCTTCGCGAGCGCGTCCTGGTACTTCTGCGCGGCGGTCGCCGCCGCATCCATGCCGCCGGCCGACTGCTCGGCCGCGGCTGCCGCCGCGAGTTGGGCCGACTGGATACCGCGCTGCGCGGAGGCGACCTGGTCCGCGGACTGCTGAGCCGCCTGTGCCGCGTTGCGCTGCGCGTCGGCGAGTTGCTGCTGCGCGTCCGCGACGGCACGCGCACCCTCGGTCTGCGCCGTGCGGACACCGGCGGCGGCCTCGACGGCGCGCCGATCGGCCTGCGTCACGGCCTCCTTGGCCTTGACGACCTGGTCGGAGCCCTCCACCCCCGCCTTCGCGGCAGCCGCCGCGCTCTCCTGGAGGCGGCCGTTCTCGCGCCGCTGGTCCTCCAGGCGCTGTACGGCCTCGTCGTAGGCGAGTTGCGCTTCCTCGCGGTCCAACCGCGACACCGACGCACCGGCCTCGCGCGTCGAAGCCAGCCGCTGCTGGGCGCGCTCGACCGCCAGCACCGCGCTGCGCTCGTCGAGGGCCGCCCCGGCAAGCCGGGACCGCATGTCCTCCAACTCCAGGCGCGCCGCCTTGCGGGCGTCGGTCAGCGCGATCTGCGCCCGCCGCGCGTCGGCCTGGGCGTCGACGAGCTGCTGTTCCGCCTGCCTCGCGCGCTCCGCCGCCTGCACCTGGGCATCGCCGACGGCACGCTGCGCGGCCGAGACCTGCCGCAGCGACTGTTCGCGCTGCTGGGCGGCCTGCCGGTACGCCTGGGTGAGAGTCTGCTGCGCGCCCTCCATCTGAAGGGCCTGCTGCTGGGCCTGGATCGCCTGCTGAGCGGCAGCCGCGCCGGACTTCCCGGAGGCTGTGGCTGCCGCTTCGTTGGCGGCCTTCTGTGCCTGCAACGCGCCGGCGATCTTCATGATCCCGGGCACGGCGACGAGCGCGACCGCGCCGATGCCCGCCGCAGCGGCGAACGCGGCCGAGGTGACGGCGCCCAGGCCGGCGGCCAGGACACCGATCGCGGGTGGCACAATCACGGCGCCCAGCGCGGCGGCGAGTTGCAGGATGTTGCTCATCGCCGAACTGGTGTGGATCGGAATGTCGATCCGCTTGCGGTCCAGGATGTCGGCCTGGAGCTCGACGGCCTTCAGTTCGCGCCGCGCGTTCATGGCGTCGACGCGGACGTCGAGGTCGACGTCCTTGTTCATCCCGAGCTTGGCCAGCTCGGCCCGAATCTGGTCGATCTTCGCCTGCGCCGCGGCGGCGTCGATGTCGATGCCGACGCGGACGTCGCGCAGTTGCTCCAGCTCGGCGCGCAGGCCCTGGATCCGGGCACGCGCCGGGGACGTGTTGGAGTCGATGTTGATGTTCGGCAGGCTCGCCTGCGCGGCCTGGACTGCGGCGCGCAGCCGGGCGCCGAACCCGCCGTCCACCTCGAGGCGGACTTCCCAGGGCTTGAGGGTCGCGAGCCTGATCTGCTCGCGCATCGCCTCCAGTTCGGCGATCGCACGGGCGGTGTCGACCCGGACGCGGACGTTCGGGCTGATCGCGCCCAGGCGGCGCAGTTCGGCCTCGAGGGCTTCCGCCTCGATGCGCGCCTCGTCGGCGCCGATGTCGATGCCGATGCGCTTGTCGCGCAAAGACTCCATCCGCACCCGCAGCGCCTGGAGGTCGGACTCGGCCTCGGAGGTGTTGGCGCCGACCTTGATGTTGGGTAGGGATCGAACCGCGGCCTCGACGCGGGTCTTCAGCTCGCGTGAGAATGCGCCGCCGGTCTCGGCGCCAGCGCGCCCGCCCTGCGCGGCCGCCAACTTGCCGCTCGTGCGGATCGTGTCCGGGAGCGCGTCGCGCACCGCGCGGCGCAGTTCCCGCGAGATCTCCTCGCCGAGCTGGCGCCCGATGCGGATGCCCGCCCCGACGACCTGGACCTGGAGTGCCTGGGTGAGGCGGTTGCCCATCTGCTGACCGGCTTCGGTGCCGACGGTGTTCGCGGCGGGCAGGATGCCGTTGCGCAGCCGGGTCAGGATCCCCTGGGTGTTGGGGATGACGTGCACCTCGACGGTGCCCACGGTGATCGGCACGAGGAGTCACCTCCTCGTGCTGGTGTCAGACGTGGGTCACGTAGGGCCGTCGACGATGGCGTCGAACAGTGCCCGCGCCCATGCGGGCGACGGGTCGAGTTGCGTTGTCGGAGGCCGCCATCCGGGTCGCCGGATGCGGTCGGGCGGCGCGGGGCGGGGGGCCTTGGAGGTGTCCCAGTTCACGCAGATCTCGTGGTGGTGGAGATCGCGGATGGCCTCCAATACGGCGGCCAGGAGCATTTCCACCTGGGACCAGCGGCCCTCCTCGGGCGGCCGGCCGGGGGGATCGTCGGCGGCGGGTTCGGGGGCGTCGTTGCGGATCGCCGTCCACGTCGCCGACTCCGGCGGCAGTTTCTCGATCATCACCCGGACCTGACGCCAGGTCAGGAGTCCGCGATGGACGTCGAGAAAGTTCACGCCGCTGTAGGAACGGAGGTCCGCTTCTACCTCCTCCGCATACGCGTCGCAGATCCCCGTCGTCCACTCGACTTTCCCACCGATTCGCCGCCCTTCGTGGACAGGTCCTCGACGAAGGCCGCGAACTGGTCCTGGTTCGGGTCGAGTTCGAGATAGGCGTCGTAGCCGTCCGCGGTGAGGACGGCGGACATGAAGCCGTCGAAGTCGCCCGCACGCAGGAGGCGCATGACCGATGCCCGCCATTTGCCGGGCATGAGTGCCATGACCTCGGCGACGACGGTCTCGCCGTCGATCTCGCCGGCCAGGTCCGCGCGCACGTATCCGTCCGGGGCAAGGGCCTCGATCTCCTGCGCCCGGAATTCGGGGCTCGCCTCCCGGGCGACGACGGGTTCGCGCGCGATGTCCTGCCGCGGTTCCGCAGCCGTGGCGGCCTGGGGCCGGTCGAGGTCGACGTAGGGCTGCGTGGGGGCGTCGTTCATGGGTTTCACTCCTGATGGTTCGCGGGTCGCGGGTCGCGGGATGTAGAGAGGTGGTGGGCGGGCGGTCCCGCGAAGTGCCGCCCGCCCACCGGTCGGTGATGGCGGGTCAGCTGCTGGGGCTGTCCACCGTGGCGACCTTGTAGGTGTGGTAGACGGTGTTCCCGGCGTCGTCCGGGTACGCGGTGATCGTCATGTTGTAGGTCGCCAACTCGTCGTTCTTGTACGTCTCGTCCTCGCGGTTGCTGATCTCGCCCTGGGGGACGTAGAACCCGCGGAACGTCGTGCCGTCCAGGACGATGAACCACCAGGCGCGCCGGTCGGGAACCGGCGTCGCGGTCTCGGCGAAGTTGACGAATCCGTCGACGTCGGGCGTCAGCGAGCCCTCGGGGATGCGGTTCCACAGGCTCATCACCGCAGGCCGGTTGATCTCCTGGCACGCGACCTTGAAGGTCCTGTTGGACTTGGTGATGATCGTGCGGAACGGCGCGGTCTGACCCCAGGAACGGAACTCGGTGGAGTCCTCGTCCCAGCCGCGGACCAGGCCGTCCTCGGTGAGGCGGCCCAGGGCGGCCCAGGTCGGCGGAGGGGTTGCAAGCGGACTGGCGGGCTTGGCCGTACCCAGGGGGCCGACCCAGCCTCCGCCGTTCACACCTGCCATCGTCACATCGGCATCGCGGGGAATCACAAGGGACATCGGGGGTGTCTCCAGACGTGCGAAGGCCCCACGCGCGGCGGGGCCGGAAAGGAAAGTGGGCCGGTCAGGTCACGGCCGGGTGAAGGAACACCTCGTAGGTGGCGCCCATGCGGCGCAGCGCGGTGTTCTCGTAGGGGCGCCACGCGGGCGCGGACACCGTGGAGACGCGCCCGACGACCGCGCCGGGGAGCGAACTCCCGGGCAGGTTCCTGGTGAGGGCGGTGCGGGTCCACGCGGCGATGTCGGCGGCCTGCGCCCGGCCGGCCGCGTAGATGTCGACGTCGACGAGGGCCCGGTCCAGCCGGGTTCCGTCGTCGTCGCCGCCGACGCGAACCACTTGGCCGCACGGCAGGTAGGACAGGAGGTCGTTGTCGAGTTCGGCCGCCCAGGTCGTACCGGGCCTGCCGGCCGACAACCACGCGATGAGCAGGACCTCGATGTCGACGAAGGCGTCCATCAGCCGCCGCCTGCTGCCTCTGCCGCGCGCAGCAGGACGTGGTGTCCGCCGCCGCGTCCGCCCTCGGCGCCGTACTCGACCCAGGCCGCATACCACGCGGAGTTGTGGACGGTGGCCTGGGCGCGGTCGTGTCGACGGGCGCCGCGGTCGGTGACGATGACCTTGAACGACGTCTTGTACAGGCCCGAGTGGTAGTCGTCGGGGCGTGGGCTCACCGGGGCCAGCGCCTCGGCGGTGCTCTTGATCGCCTGGGCCCGGCGGATCATCTCGCGCAGCAGCATCTGCGAGCGCAGGAGTTCCCCGACGCCCTTGTTGTCGAGCTTGAACCGGGTGGGCATGTCGGTCTCCCCTCGTCAGCCGGTGATGCGGTCGAGGAGGAACTGCGTGCAACCGGCGGTGCCGGTGAACGCCGACGGCCCCCACTCCCCCGGCTCGCCGGTGACCTCGTAGACGAGGCCGCGGTGGCGGAACCGGTCGGTGGTGCGCACGTCCGTTCCCGGGGGCGCGTACACGGTCAGGCCCTTGATGACGGTGTCGCGTGCCTGTTGCTCGGACCCTCCGGGGGCCGGAGCAGCCTGACGTGGCGTGACCACACAGCCGGGCAGGGGGGTTTCGACGACCGGCCCGGGAATCGGTTTGCCGTAGGGATCCCGGCCCGGCGACGGTCCGGACCGGAGTCGGATCAGGGTGACCCCGAACGGGACGGGGAAGACCACGTCAGATCCACCCCCAGCCCGGTTCCCACTCGAGGCCCCACCAGCCGTCGTCGTCGATCGGATAGGTCGGGACGGGGGTCGCGTCCGCAGGGGTGGGGTCGATCGTGAACGCGCCGCCGCGCCCGGCCATCGCCTTCAGCGCGGTGCGTTCGGCCTTGGTCAAGTACAAGCCCGCCTGGGGCCGTTGCACGCTGATCGGGCCGATCGTCTCGTAGCTGACGCCCTGGGGGTTCGCGTAGGCGCGGCCCGCGGCGGACAGCACGACGACGGAGGCAGCGTCGGGCAGGGGTGTGACGACGGACTCGCACAGCAGCACGGCCTGATGGATCATCAGGTCGGCGCGGGCGCCGTCGATCTCGCCGAGGGACAGGTACAGCCCCAGGTCCTCGGCGGAGGGGGGCACGAACGCCACGACCGCACCTCCCTCAGTGCAGAGCCTCGACGGCGCTCACGAACGCCTCGAGGTCGTCGGTGGGATCGAGTTCCGCCGACCGGGCGAGCGCCCGGCTCGACGCCGCCTTCCAGGCGGCGGGCTTCTCCAGTCGGCGCAGCGCCGTCTCCCACGCGTCGATGTCGCGCGGGTCGGCGAACGTCCCGGCGTCGCCGAGGCATTCGCGCAGGCCGGGTGTGGGCGAGGCGATCACGGGGATGCCGGACGCCATGGCCTCGACGGCGACTCTGCCCCACGACTCGTAGGTGGAGGGCATGAGCACGATGCGGGAGCGGGCATAGACCCGGTCCCGCATGGCGGCGGCGCCGGCGGTGTGGCCGACGACGCTCACGTTGTTCAGGCCCGTGTAGTCGACCTGTTCGCCGTAGGCGCCGGCCACCACCATGAACGCGGTGTCGGGCATCCGTCGGGCGAGTTCCCGCACCACCGTGCCGCCCTTCTCGTGGCACGGGTTGACCAGGGTGACCCGGTCCCCCGGTGTCGTCGCGTACTCCGCGGCGACCACCGGGGGCCGCACCACGATCGACGCGTTCGGGCGCGTCGCGTCGGGCTGCTCCGCAAGGAGCGCTTCAGCCTCCCGGCTGACCCACTGGGAGTTGTGCACGGCAAGCGCCGTGGTGCCGGCCACCAGATTCCGCAGTGTCGGAGGGCGCGAGGTGTGCACCGGCACGATCAGGGGCTTGCCGTAGCCGTTCGCCAACGCCCGTGTCGCCGGGACCAGTTCGTACTGGCCGAGCACCGCGTGTGACCGGCGCAGCGCGGTGTCGAAGTCGGCCTGGGTCTCGAAGGGGACGACGCGCACACCGTCGACCTCGTAGGGCCGTGCGGCGGAGCCGTAGCGGGCGAGCCACACCGAGACGTCGTGGCCGCGTGCCACCAGGGCGCGCAGCATGGCGTGGGTCGCGATCTCGCCGCCGGCGTTGTGCGCGGGCGGGTACTGGCCCATGCGGGCGACGATGCGCAGCGGCCTCGCCGCCGTCGTGGTCACGAACCGCTGGGGGTGCCGACGTACTTGACGAACGCGTCGTCGTCGCCCTGGACGTAGCCGTAGTACGCCTCCGCCAGGAGCAAAACCAAGTTCTCTTGGAACGCGCTGTGAACGGCGCCCTCTTCGTCGATGTAGGTCGCCTCGTTGGAGATGCGCACGGTGATGTCCATGCCGACGCCGTAGGCGGTCTGCGACCAGTCGCCGCCGACGGCCCGCAGGCCGGTGTCGGTGGAGGTGGACTGGCGGCGCTGCTTCCCGGACACCGACCGGGAGTACGCCAGGGGCTGCGCAAGCAGCGAACCCGACAGCGCCCGGTCGGTGACCGGGGAGGTCGTGGTGTCGGCGAAGAACGGCCGCCCGTTCAGGTCCGTCGAGAGCATCAGGTCCGGCTTCAGCCGGTAGTCCGCGACGAACCCGGTCAGGTCGTAGTCGTTGTTCGTGATCGTCTTCATGCCGGTCACGAAGTCGGCCCACAGGCCGCCGTTGGCCTTGGTCGCGGTACCGAGCGTGACGGACTGCGAGGTCTTCGTCAGGTAGTCCGCGAACGGGCCCGTCGCACCGCGCATGGTCTTGCCGTGGATGGTCGCGAAGTCAAAGGCCCTGGCGAACGCGGTGGGCAGGTCGTTCTGGAGCTGTGTCCACAGCCCGCCCGCGTTGGTCTTGGCGACCTCCTCGGACACGGGGATCAGGACCGCGATCTTCTTCGCGGTCATGGTCTTGATCGCGACCGCGCCGGAGGAGATCGGCTTGCGCTGGGCCTCACCGACCCAGTCGGCCGTAGGCACGTCCAGCGGCACCGGGATGCTGGTCGTCGTGTCGATCGCGAGCGGGATGCGCTTCGACAGCTGCATGACCGCGGACTGCTCGACGCTCTTTTCGAAGATCGGCCCCGTCAGGATGCGGGGCAAAAGTGCGGCGTCGACATTGGAGAGCTTGATCGGGGGCGTAGCCGCCATCGGGGTCCTGCTTTCAGCGGCCGAAGGCCGCGTTCGTGAACCACTCGGCGAACTCGTCGCCGGGGGTGGAGGTGCGGGTGGGGTTGGCGCCCGCGGCCTGCGTGCGATCCGGCGCCGGGCGGCGCGGGGACGCGGGCTCTGCGGGCGGCGCGGCGGGGGCGGCCTTGGCCAGGTGCGGCTTGCGCTCCACGAGGTCCGCCAGGTCGACCGCGATCTGCGCCTCGTCGATCTCGCCCTGCGCGTCGACGTAGGAGCCGAGCCGGTCCTTGAGGTACGCGACCGCGTCCTCGGGGTCCTTGAACTCCCCTGCCGCAGCACGCAGTTCGGCGCGGGCCGTGCGGGTCTGGAGGGCCTGGGACTGCTGTCGGGCCTCGGCCAGCTCCGCCTGGAGCCGTTCCTGCTCGGAGAGTTGGGCCCGCTCGTACTCGGCGACCTTGGCCGCGAGGGTGTCGCGGTCCTTGGCCTTGGTTCGGCTGGCCGCGGCCTCACGACGCAGCTTCTCGATCTCGCGTCGAGCCACGTCCGGATCCGCCCAGGGGTCCGTCGGGCCCGCCTGGGGCTCGGTGGTGGGCTCTTCCGGCTCGGGCGCCTGCGGATCGACGGGCGCGGGCGTGACGGGCTCGACCGGCTCCTGCTCGGGGGCGGCAGGGGTCAGTTCGATGGGGGTGCTCATGCGGTTGGCCCTCCTGGGGCGGACATGCGAAAGCCCGCCACCTGGGCGGGCGTTGGGACGGCGCCGCGCTCGCGCACGGCGGGTATGTGGGGTCAGGGACGGTCGCCGAAGTCCTCGGGCGTGGGGGTGCGTCCCTGATCGATCAGGCGCATCGCGATGCGGTAGCGCCGGAGCTGGTCACCGGGGTGACCGGAGGCGAACTCGAAGTAGATCCGGTCCCATTCGGTGGCCTCGGGCGACAGGCTGAAGACGTCGCCGCGCAGCACCGGGAGCGCGACGCAGGCGCAGTCGTTGTGGAATTTGAACAGGCCCTCGCCGGTGAAGTTCTCGTTGGCGTCCGTCCCGGCGGTTCCCCGGGTCTTGTAGACCGCTCCCCTGCTCGCCATCAGCCGGCAGAACGCGCACGCGGTGGGTTGGGCGGAGCGGTACCAGCCGCGGGCGTCCGGGTCCTGCTCGACGGCCTCGACGATCGTGCGCCGCCCTGCGTCCAGCGCGAGCCGTCCCGCCGCCGCCTCGGCGCGCTGCTGCACACCGGCGAGCAGCCGTTCGGCGATGCGCGCCGAGTGGGGTCTGCCGTCGGCGGGTCCGGACGGCTCGGGGTCAGGCGGCGTCCACACGTCGTGTGCCGCCCACCGCATCGTCGCCTCGATCTGCTCGGCGGGCGGCGAGTCGGCGAGCGCCGGCCGGAACGTACTGCGCAGCCCGGCCGCTTCGCGTTCGGCCTCGTAGGCGCGGGCCGACAGTTCCGCAGCGATCTGCGCGTAGCGGTCCACCTCGGTGGCGATGCCCGCGATCCACGGCCGCGCGGACGCGGGTCGCGCCGGGTCGAGGGTGCGCATGCGCGCGCGGATGTCGCGGAACAGCATGCGAAGCATGCCGCGCTGTTGAGTGCGCAGCCGGCGCGCGGCGGACGAGCCGTCAGAGATCCGGCGGGCCATCGACCGCTCCCGGATTCGCACCGGTCGGAGCCGGCGGAAGGTCCCGGCCCAGCTGCTCCAGGAGCAGCGACGCGCCGCGACGGCGCCGATCGGCGCGCACGCGCTGTTGCTGGGACTGAGTCAGGCCGACCATCTCCAGCACGACGTCCGAATCGGCCGGGAGCACCCCGGCCTGGACCAACTTCACGGCGGCGTCGGTGGAGGCCGCGACCGTCGGCGTGGCGGGGTTGCGCCACACGGTCTCGATCCGTCGCGACTTGTCCGGGGGTTCGCCGTCGCGGATCCACAGCGCCAGGCGCATCGCCTGCGCCCACACCCGACCGAAACGGCGGATACGCCGCTCGGCCTTCTTCACCAGCATGGACTCGGCGCTGCGGATCGCGTCGGCGGACGCCGGGTTGTCGCTGGTGTAGCCCAACATGTGCGGCGGTAGGCCGAGTTGGGTCGCCATGATCCGCGCATACAGGTCGATGATCTTCGTCTGGCCGGACGGGTCGTGCGCCGTGAACTGGCCGACCTCGGGGATATTGCCGTCCTCGTCCCGTTCCAACGCGAGCATGCGGCCGATGTACGTTTCCCACGCCGAGGTCGCGTTGCCCTCGGCATCCTGGAACGCGGACTCGGACGCGCCCAGGATGTATCGCTGCGGAGCGCCGTAGAACTCTGCGGCCACCTCGATGCCGAGCAGGCGCCGGCAGGCGGCGTCGGTGATGGACATGACGTCCGGGGTGATCTCGGACCGGCCGATCCTGTCCGCGGTGCGCTGCCTGTTCGCCAACCGCAGCACCGGCAGCATGCCCAGACCGTGGTCGTCACGGTCGACGATCTCGTACCCGTTCTCCGTCTCGACCGTCCAAATGGTGGAGTTCGGAAGCATCAGGACAGACATGCGTTCCTCGTCCTGGATGCACTCGCGCAGCGCCGACAACCCCATACGCAGCCGCGGATCCCACAACATCGTCATGTCGAGGGGCGACTCCACCGTCAGCAACGGTGGGCAGTCGTCGCACCTACCCGGCCCGTCGCACTCGCACGACGAACCACCGCTGATGTAGCCGCGCCCGTACACGAACGCGTCGGTGTGCCCCAGGCTCGACTCGTCGTACAGGTCGTTGGCCTCGGCGATCTCCTCCAACTCCGAGGAGTCCGAACCGTCCGACCAGCGCATCGCCTCGAGGTCGAGGCGCTGCTCCAACGCATCCACGCCGATCCGCGGCCACCCGATGACGGTATGCAGGCCCTTGAGTTGCGGGGGGATGCTGATGCCCAGGTCCCGAATCAACTGCCGGCCGTCGTAGTAGGCGTCCCGCAACTGGAGCTTGAACCGGTTCGCCTGCAACTCCTGACGCATCACCGCCATGAGTTGCTTCTGATCATCCGTCAGGTAGGTCAGCGGCAGGGAAATGATGTCGGCGGCCAAGGTTCACCGCCCATCCGTTTGAGTTCTCAGCGCAGTACGATGACGCGGCCCCCGCCGGGAGCCGCCCTATTGCTCTTGCCGAGTCCCTTGGACACGGCGTCGACCCGGGCCTGCCAGGCGAGGACGGCCGCAACGGCGGCGTCGATCTTGTTGGCAGACTCCGGGTGTTCCTTGGCGATCTGGAGTCCCGAGCGCGACATGCGGCGCCGGCAGTTGAGGATGTGGCGAGTCAGCGCGGAGGATCCGTCGTGGGTCAGCTCCTCGTCCGTGATCGCGGAGCGGAACTTCTCCAGGGCACGCACGATCTGCACCGCGCGACCGCCGACCATCCACCACTCGATCGGATGCTGAACGGTGGCCTTCACCCGCAGGCGCTTGCCGTAGCGGGCCTCCCACGTCGCGACGTGCGATTCCCATTTCGCCGGGTCCGCGTACATGCCGACGACGCGGTATGTCGCGAATGCCTCGTCGACGGTGGCCAGGACCTCGGTGGTGGGTACCTGCCAGTTCTTGCCGAGGGCTCCGTCCGGTTGTTCCCAGCAGCCGAGGAGGAACAGGTGGCCGTCGGAGACTCGGCAGCCGACCAGTGCCGTGGCGTCGGTGACCGCGTGCGAGCGGCGACGCGAACCGTCGAAGCCCAGGACGATGGTGTCCTTGGGTTCGATGCGTTTGGCCGTGGCCGCGACGCCGGCCCAATCCGGAGCGGACACCCAGGCGTCGGCCGCGTGGGTGACCTGGTTGAGGAAGTCGGCGCGCAGGGTCTGGACGTCATTGGACGGGTCGTAGAAGTCCGCGACGAGGCGGTCGATCGGCGACCAGCCGGGTTCGCAGGGCGGGTCGTGGAGAACGCATCCGTCCGGGTGATCGGAGGAGTCCCCGTAGGCCACCCGCAGGCCCGCAACCAGCGATTCGCGATCGGCGGGGTCCGTTGCCGCAGGAGCTTCCCGGTGGTCGTAGTACAGGCCGTCGTCGCGGGCGCGCCCTTCCTGGATCTGGGCCCAGTAGGCGGCGGATTCCTCGGCCACTGAGCCGTCACCAGGGGTGAAGGCGTTCGGGGACTCGATGGTCGAGCCGCCGATCTTCGCGGCGTTGATCCGCATTGTCTTCGCCATCTTCAGTCCGCCGTTGGACCGGACCCATTCCTCGGACTGGTCCAGGACCGCGAAAACGGGCTTGTTGCCCTTGACGCTGGCGGGTGACGACGTGATGGGTTCGATGCGTCCGCGCGGCAGGTTGACGAACGTGTCGAGGACTTCGAGCCCCGGGTATTCGTCCCGGGCGGGGCCCTCGCGCAGCATCTCCAGCAGCGGCACCCAGGAGTTCTGGGTCTGCTTCTCGCTGACCGCGGCAATCTGGACGAGCGGGGTTCTGACCTCGCACCAGGGCTTCCCGACGGGTTGCCCATCGTCGTCCCAATCGGCGAACAGCACGGGGCCCAGGGCCTCCGCGCAGGCGATCGCGGCCAACAGCGGGGACTTCCCCCAACCTCGGGGGCGGGAGAGCACGGCGCGGCGGCGGAGACGCTTGCCCGTGACCGGGTCGAGTTCGTAGAAGCGGAGGATGAACTCCCCCTGCTCCCGCGTGGGGACGAACGGCTCGTACTCCGGCCGATCGGGCGCCGCGAGGATGTCGGTCATCCAGTCGAGGACGCCCCACCCGAGGGTCGGCAGCTCGCCCGCCACGGACGGCCGCCACGGCATCAGTCCTCCGCGGTCGGAGGCTTGAGGACGCGCAGCGTCCCGTACCGTTCACGCGACGTCGGGCTTGCGGGCCGCTTGGAGTCCTTCTCGTCGGCCTCCGCGAACGCCATGCGCAGTCGCGCGCGGTCCTCGGGGTGGCGCCGAACTTGGCCACGCGAAGCCGCAGTTCGGCTGCGGCGGTCACCTCGCCCGACCACAGGCGGGCGTGCACGATGGCGGTGTCCAGGAGGAAGTCCCAGTCGGTGGAGCTGAAGTTGTCGGCCTGGGGACTTGCCTTCCACATGTCCCACCACTCCACCGTGCGGTGCGGCCACTGATACTCGATCAGCTCGCCGTCCTTCTCGATGTGGAAGGTGGGCAGGTCGGGTGGTTCGGCGTGCTCGAAGCGGAGCAGCGTCTGCGCTACGGGATCCTTGTTCGCACGCGCGCGCCGGGAGGGGTCCTTGGGCGCGGGGCCACGGCCGGCCATCAGCCGTTCCGCCCGGTCGTGATGACGGTCATCGGGGCGACCTCCTGGGTCGTGCGCGTTCCTCCGGGAAACGCGAGCGACCACGGCCCGACGGCGCGGACCTCCGGGGTCCGCTCTCCGTGGAGACGTGGTCGCTTGGTTGTTGCTCGTGCTACGTGAGGCGGCTGCCCTTGGCCAGGTTGCAGGCCAGGTGCGTGCACCGGGTGTTCCGGCGGCTGTGTTCGCCGCCCCCGGACAGCGGGATCACGTGATCGAGAGAGGCGCTTCGCCCGGAGGGCCATGCGATCGCCGGGTCCACCGGCTCACCGCAGATGCCGCAGGTCCACGCGTCCCGCTCGAAGATCTCGCGGGGCTCGAACACCTCGACGCGCGCGGCCTTTAGGGTGAGCCGCCGCGCGCTGTCGTATGCCTTGTATTGGGCCGCGTAGCGCTGACGCGCCGGCATCTCTGCCTGCCGCTCGCGCCGACGTGCGCGTGCCCGGTCGCTGTGGTGATGCTGCGCCGACTGCCACCGGCCGTGCTGCTCCTTGTAGTTGCGCTGGTAGGCGGCCATGCGTCGCGCCGTCAGCGCCTGGCGGCACTCGGGCGCCCCGCAGGTCTTGCGATCGTCCCGCACGGTGGGGAACTCGCTCCCGCAGAAGGGGCACACGAACACGGTGGCCGGCTTCGCTCGCCGGGCGCGCGAATCTGCGGCCCATTGGGCGGCTCGCCCGTCGGCTCGTGCGCGCACGTAGCCGGCCGCCGCCCGGCACGAAGGCGAGCAGTACGTCCCGACGGGCCCGCGCTTCGGGGCGGGGAACGCGATGCCGCATTCGGTACACACTCCGCCCGCCCTCGGTTGCCCCGCGGTGCTCACAGCAGAGCCGTCAGTATCGCGGCGGCGTTCGGCAGGTCGGCCAGTTGCAGAGGAGCGTCGGGCACTCGGTCGCCGACGATGATGTACCGGCGGTCCGAGTACCACTCGATGGCGACGCCCCGACGTCGGATGCGCCGCCCCGCCGGGACCTTGCCCCGGAACCACAGGTGCAGCCCGTTGCCGGAGCGTCCCCTGTCCATGTACGTGGCCGGGAGCGCGTCCACGATCCGCTGCGCCCAGGGGAGCAGTTCGCCCTGCTCGAGGGCATCGTCCAGGTCGACGACCAAGACGTCGTCACCGGTCGCAAGGACGTAGCCGATGCCCTCGCCCACGGTCGAGCGGTATGCGGTGTCGAAGTCCGACCAGGTCGAAGGGTCGGTTGTCGAGGCCCATCGGCCGTCGGTGCGCATCGGTCGCTTCGCCACGTGCCTGACCCAGCGTGCCCGCTCGCGCAGGACCGCGGGTACGTGGCGTACTCCCGCTGCCCTTTCGGCAGCTGCCTTGGCCTGCTTGCGGGCCCGGTAGGCGCGCGCCTCGCAGGAACGGGAGCAGTGCTTCCTATCGGCCCGGTGCATCGTCGGCAGCGGACCACCGCACTGAACGCAGGCTGTCGAGGCAAGACTCATGCCAATACTGTAGCACGTGATCTGTGTAGGCTATGGCTCGCTGACCTGGATCTATGAAGATCATTGCCTCATCGGCTCCCGAAGTGTGGTCTAGACCACTTCGATTCCATCGCAGGTCGGAGCCCCGCGCGGATGCCCCAGACCCGTAGCCGGCCCGAGCGCGTACACGCCCCGATGAGCGGATCTTGGTCCAGGGGGCAACCCCCCACCTCGGTAGGCCAACAGTGTTGGCCGCCTCGGGTGGCGCTGTCATGCCAACAGAGTTGGCATGCGTGAGGCCAACAGAGTTGGCATATCCGACCGGTCGGTTGCACCTGGAGGTCGAGCAACCGGCTCGATGGTTCGCCGATCGACCCGTTCGGTTGGTTGATCGATCGGACGATCATCCGACCGATTGGACACCTTGCCCGACAGCACGGTTGGTCGGGCTCGGCGGTCGGCCCAACCGACCGGTGTGTGTGATGCCCGCCCGGCGGGCTCGGGTGGTCGCCGGGTCGGCTGCCGGCAGGCTCGCCGTCGCCCTGGGCGCGGTGGACGACCACCCAACCGTTGGTCCCGTCGGCCCGCCGGACACCTTGGACCCTGGGCCCGCAGGAGCAGTCGGGGCGGAGCGGGTGGTCGGTCGTCTCCCGGGCCGGGGTGACGTGGAGGGTGTCGGGTGCCATCCATCCGCCGGCGCCCCGCGACCGGGTCATCGGCGGCGCGTGGGCATGCGGCCGATGTTGCGGCGGTCGCCGGGCCAGACTCCGGTCATGTCCCGGTGCAGGCGTGCGCAGTAGGCCGCGGCCCTGGGGCCGAGGTAGGTGCGGAGCTGCCTGGTGCACCGGGTGTGATCTCCGGGTGTGTTCCACCTGATCTTGGTGGTTCCGCCGCGTCCGGTGGACCAGTAGGTGCGCAGGGGCGCCGGGTTGCCGGTGCCGCGCCTGCCGGTGTGGGTCCTGGTGTTGGTCGCCATGGGTGGTCGCCTCCTGGCGTGCGGATGCGGGTGTGGCGGCGGGTGGCCTACGGGCGGGGCGGGGTCGGGGCGGGGTCGGCTTGCGGTGTGGCCGGCTCTTGTTTCGGCGGCCCGTCGGGGTTGGTGGCGGGGTGGTCCTGGTCGATGCGTTGGATGGAGTGGAGGTGTTCGCGGGGCACGGTCAGGAGGATGCCGCGGTCGTCGGTGAAGGTGGCCCAGCCGTCGGTGATGCCGAGGTGGAGGTCGGGGCTTTCGACGATGACGCTAGCCTCGGTGCTGGCGGCGTTGACGACGTAGCGGGGCATGTCAGCTCCGGATGCCGGGGTGGGGTTCCTCGGGATGGCGTCCCAATGCGCGGCGGGCGGCGGCGGCGCGGATGCCTTCGCGGCTGGACTTGGCGCGGTGGCAGGGGTCGTCGTGGATGGGGGCGAGGTTGGTGAGGCTGTGGTCGTCGCCGGGTCGGATGTGGTCGATCTGGTCGGCGCCGTCCCGGCCGCAGACGTGGCAGGTGTGGCCGTCGCGGGCGTAGACGGCGGCGCAGCGGGCGGCCCAGTCGGTGGGGAGGCGGTTGCGGCGGTTGCTGCCGACCCAGGCTCCGGGGGTGCCGGCCATCTACGGGGCCGGGGGAGGTCGGCGAGTCGGCGGCGTGCTTCGGCTCGGGCGTGGAGGAGGGCGGCTTGGGCGTGGCGTTGGGCTGCCTGGGCTGCGGCGAGCCGGCGGGCCGCGGCGCCGATGTCGGGGGCTGGTCGGGGGTGGGGCATTGGCCGACTCCCATCGATCTGAACCCCGGGGTTGACATACCTCAACCCCGGGGTTTACCTTCGTGTCACCGGCAGGGGAACAGCGAACCGAGGAGCCCGAGATGACCACCACCGCCACCGCCACCGCGCAGGTCACCGTCGGCCGCGGCGTCGTCGCCCACGAGGTCCGCGGCCAGGGCCGCACCACCTGCGGGCGCCGGGTGAACGCCACGCTGGAGGCGGGCCACGGCCGCAAGACCTGCAAGACCTGCGCCCGCCGCACCGCGAAGCCCGCCGCTCCGGCCGCCCCGGTAGCCGCGCCGGCGCCGGCGATGGTGTCGGTCCTGGGCCGGGACCTGCGGGTGGGGATGCGGATGCTGGAGGACGACGGCATGGGCGGCACGAGCCCGCTGCGGGTCGCCGGAGCGGTCAACCGCGGCACCTGGGTGCGGCTGACGGTGGTGGACGCCTGGGGCACCGAGATGAGCCAGCAGTGCGGCCCGAACGACGTGTTCGAGGTACTGGCAGCCTGACCGCCGGGCCGGCGGGCCCTGTGGCCCGCCGGTGGTTCGCCCGCCCTGCCGGTACGGAGCGGAGCGACGGGACGACCCGGCCGACCGGCCGGAGGCATGGAGGACCAGGATGGGCAGGCGCAGGACGTGGCGTGAGCGGGTGGCCGCCGAGGACGCGGAACAGGACCGGCTGAGGCGGCTGGCCGAGGCGTCGGCGCTGCGCCGGGCCCTGGCGATCGCGGAGGGGTTGCGGACCGAGTTCGGCGGCAACCAGGCCGCCATGGGCCGGGAGTTGGGGACGACGGGCACGGCCGTCGCAAAGGCCGTGCGCCGGGCGGAGGAGGCTCGCCGGGCCGCCGCCGACTCCTGAGTGCCGCCCGGAGCCGCCGGGACGCCGTGCGGGTCGTACAGGGGCGCCGAGTCAGCCCTCGCCGGGTGCGGCGCCGCCGGGGGCAACCGGGGTGGTAACGGGTGCGCCGCGGCGGATGCTGCGGATCTCGCAGGTGCGCACCATCAGGACGTAGTCGTCGGAGGCGTCGCGGAAGCGGACCCACCCGTTGGCCGCGCCGTCGACGGCTTCGACGGCCTCGACGGTGGCGGTGTAGGGCGCGGCCGCGGTGTCGCCGAGATAGGTGACGGTCCAGGTGTAGGTGACGGGTGTGCCGGTGTTCACGCGTGCTCCGGGGTGTGGGCTTCGGCGATGAGGGCGCGCATGGCGTCGGGGTCGGCGGCCGCGCGGTGGTAGCGGTGGCAGAGTGCGGCGTTGGCCGTGTACTGCTCGCCTTCCTTGACGGCGCTGGGGTGGGTCAGGGAGTAGACGCGGCCGGGGTGGCGGGCGGGGTCGGCGCCGAGGAGGGTGGTGTGTGCGGTGTGCCAGGCGGCGTCCTCGAAGCCCCAGCCGCGGAAGCGTTCGTCCTGGCCGCCGTGGGCCCACCAGGTGGCGGGGGTGGTGATGTACACGCCGGAGCAGGCGCCGGGGACGACGAACGCGTTGCAGTCGGGCAGGGGGACGCCGGCGAGGTATTGGGCGGTGCCGTCGCCCCGCAGGGAGCGGTACTCGGTGTAGGGCAGTTGGACCACGTGGGAGCGGGCCGCGGCGTGGACGGCCGCGCCGACGGGTTCGGCTTCGGCGAGGGTGTCGGCGTCGGCGAGGACGACGACGTCGACGTGGTGCCGTTCGGCCCAGGCGACACCGGCGTTGCGGCACGCGGCGAGGCAGAACGGTTCGTGGGTGGTGTCGATGTCGACCAGCCGGGCGCCGGGGAGGATGCGCTCCCAGTGGGCGGTGACCAGGTCGTGGGCGCGGGCGCGTTCGGGGCCGGTGTCGCGCCAGGGCAGGACGACGGCGACGCTCACGCGGCCTCCCGCTCGGGCCAGTGCCAGGTTCCGCCGGCGTGGTCGTTCTCGTCGTGGATGATCAGCTCGCCGAAGAAGACGCCGCCCGGATTGAGAATGCACAGGCCGACGGACTCGGTGCCGAAGCCGTCGTGGGGCACCTCCGTGACGATGGCCGCTCGGCACTCGGCGGGGTATGCCTGGGTGCCGTCGTCGCGGACCGGGCTGCCGTGGCCGACGTAGTGGACGATGCGGCCGACGGTCGGTCGTGGCTGGGGCATGGGTACTCCGGGGTGGGTCACGGGTGGTCGTGGGCGGCTGCCGGGGTGATCACGGCGCCGGGAAGGGCCGCTTCTGCGGCGGCCGTCGCTCTATCGATCCACGTGTCGCCGTGGGGCTCGGCCGGGAGGTGGATGCGTCCCGAACCGGGTGGTTCGAGGTACGGGTGAAGTTGCGGGCAGTTCCAGTCGGCGCGCCATTCGCGGCGGGTTCGGCCTCGGGTTCGGCGGACGTCGCGGCGACTGAGGCGGAGGCGGAGGGCGCAGGTGCGTCCGTCGGGCAGTCGCGCGGTCGCCGAGGCCGTGGCGAGTTCGGTGACGGTTACCCGGACGGGGCCGAGGATGTGGTTGCGCCAGTCGAGGTCCAGTTCGGCGATGCGGCGTGCGGATCCGTCGAGGCTCAGGCGGCGCGCCACGTAGGACACGCTCACGAGGCGATCGGTCCAGTGGTCCGGCCCGCAGTCGGCGTCTACGCGGGTGTCCACGTGAATCGACCCGAGTCGGCCGAGTTCGAGCCAGGCCGCGACGCGTTCGCTGCGCCGCGGGCGCAGCACGAAGCCCGCCCGCACGCCGCGACCGCTCGGTGCGATCCGGATGCTCAGGCTGCGTGGGAGGGCTCTGTATGGCCAGGGGCCGGGCGGTGTGTGAACGAGGTAGCCCTCGGCGGTGGCGTGGCGAAGGTCGTTGGTGTTGGGCCCGTCGAAGCGGCCCGTGTAGGGGTCGCCGATGTTCCCGACCAGAGGCGAGAGGTCGCCTCGTCCCGTGGGTTCCATCCCGCATCGGGAGCAGGTGACCCAGCGGGTCGGCGGGCTCGTGCCCGGCGCGCCCGGGGCACCGGCGATGACGGGGTCGTGCCCGCGCCACAGGCATCGCGAGGCGGGGCGTGGGATGCGGGTGATCCGGTAGAGCCGGCTCATGCGGGTGCTTCGACGGCCGCCGTCGGGACCGGCCATCGGTGGCGGTCGCGGCTGGTGGTGATCGAGGCGGCGATGGCGGCCGTTGCGTGGTGGGGCCAGGTGCCGGCCTGGACGGAGCGGTCGGAGACGGTGACGGCGGATCCCGTGTAGCGGCCGGTGCCGTCGGGCTTGTAAGGGATGCCGTTGCTCTCCCAGTCGACCGACCAGGAGGTGGTCTTGCGGCCCCTGGCGCGGCCGGTGGTGCAGCGTTCGAGTTGGAGGGTGACCCCGTGGTCGTCGCCGTGGGGCATGCGGACGGTGGCGGTGACGGGGTCGCCGACCTTGTCGTAGGTGTGGCGGCGCGGGCCGAGGATGCGGTCGCGGGGATCGATGACGGTGCTGCCGTGGCGCCAGCGCGGGTCGCCCTTTGAGTAGGAGTCCCGGTCGGTGCCGAGCGTCCAGTAGACGCTGCCCTTGTAGGTGCGGAATTCGATGCGCTTGGGGTGGTAGCCGGTGGGGTTGAGGCGGCGTTGCAGCCAGGTGCCGTAGCCCTCGGTGTGGATGTAGACGGCTCCGAGCGGGTTGAGAGTGATGCTCGCCGCGAGGGTGTGTTCGCTGCCGGCGTGGCCCAGCTTCAGGTCGATGCCGATCCCTCCGAACGTCTTGCCGACGACGACCTGGCCGCCGATGACGCCCTCGGGTGAGGTGCGCCAGGGGCCGGGGACCTCGCTGGTGGCGCGCGTGGGCCGGCCCAAGGGGTGGTGGGGCTCCGGTGCGCGTTCGTCGTCGTAGGGGTCGCCGATGTTCCAGCGGGCCGGGTCGAGGTGGCCCTGCGGGTCGGGGCGGGTGCCGCACCGGTCGCAGCAGACCCAGCGTGAGCCGGGGTCGTCGGGCCCGAAGCCGGTTGTGCCGTCCACGACGGCCCGGTGGCCGACGAGGCGGCACAGGGGCATTGCGCGGGGCAGGTGGAGCCAGAAGCCGCGGTCGAAGGGCGTGCCGGGCTTGGCGCCGTCGCGCTTGCGGTAGTCGATGCTGTGCCAGTGCATGGGTGTCTCCCGAGGGGTCGGCGGCCCCGGCGCTCGGCCGCCGGGGCTGCCTGTCCGCGGTGATCGGGCCGCGGACGTGGTGGGTGTGGCGGTCAGGGCTCGCTGCGTTCGTGGAGAAAGCGGGCGATGTTGAGCCAGGTGCAGGCGAGTTCGTCGAGGCGCTGGGCAACAGGCGGGTTGCCGACTTCCATCTCGGCGCCGTTGAGGAGCCGGCTGGCGTTGGTCAGGGCCTCGTCGATGGTGGGCGGGCGCAGCTCGTGGCGGGCCTTGGGCGTGGGTTCACTCATGCCGTCATCCGATGTTCGAGGCGACCATGAGCAGGCCGGCGATGAGGCCGAAGTTGAGGATGGTCAGTACCGCCGCCATGGGTGCGGTGAGAGGTTGGCGGGGCTTGCCGACGCTGGCGATCACGAGGAGGACGCTGAGGGTCCACCAGGCGGCGAGGCCGTACAGGAACCAGGTCATGGGATGGGTCTCCGTGGCGGTGTGGCGGTTCAGTAGTCCGTGCCGGTGCGGTGCCGGCCGATGTGGCGGACGCGGGGCGGGTCGCCGCGGCGCCCCCAGTAGGCGCCGCGAAGCGTGGGGTCCGAGGCGAATAGGGCGCGGCCGAAGACGGATTCGCTCCAGGGCGTGTCGGGCCAGGGCCGCGCGAGGGTGGCGGCGGGGATGACGCACGGGTTGCCGGTGAAGCAGGCCCGGTGTTCGATCCAGGCGCGTTCGCCGTCGGTGCGCTGGGTGAACTCGTTGCCCTGGGCCTCCAGGGCTTCGATGAGGCCGCCGGCGGCGTGCTCGTTACCGAACCAGGGTTGGCGCAGCAGGGCGATCTGCGTCAGGTGTGTGTGCGTGTCGAGCACCGCGGTGAGCGCGTCAAGGTCGACGTCTGTCTCCAGGACGAAGTCGTCCTCCCAGAAGGCGATCGCCCGCTCCCCTGCCGCCAGGCCCCAGACGGTGCGCATGGCGCGCCAGTAGCCGGCGGGCGAGTCCGGTTCGACGGGGACGATGTCGGCGGTGAAGCTGTCGGCGAGCCAGGAGCGGTGTTCCGGGTCGCCGGTGTCGTCGACGATCGTGGTGTGGGCGACGCCGTGCAGGTGCCGGCGGAGGGCCGTCATGGTCTGTTCGAGGCAGTCGCGGCGGCCGTTGGTGAGGACGATCAGAGGAACCGTCATGTGGCTTCCCACTCCTGCATCCGTGCACGGAGGGTGTCGGCGGCGCAGGTGAGCATGCCGAGGGCTTCCCACGCGGCCAGGCCGGGCGTGCGGTAGTTGAGGAGCACGATGTCGCCGTCCTCGTCCAACGCCTTGATGGATACGGCGTATTCGAGGAGTACGCAGCCGTCGGGCAGGAGGTCGGCGAGCCTGGACTCGTCGTTGGGCGTTGCTGCCATGCGTGCACCCCCGCTCGATGGGTTCGGGAGAGCCGTGTGACTACGCGTGTGCTCGTTCGGTGACCAGGGCGCGCATGGTGGGGACGTCGCCCTCGGCGGCCCTGTAGCGGGCCAGGAGTGCGTAGTTGGCGTCGCGGCCGGGCCCGGGGGCGTCGTCCTTGGGGTGCCAGAGGTGGACGAGTTGGGCGGGGTGGCGGACGGAGTGGCCGAGGAGGGTGTCCGCGGCGGCGAGGAACGCGGTGTCCTCGCAGCCCCAGCCGGTGAAGCGTTCGTCCATGCCGCCGGCGAGGGTCCAGGCGTCGGGACGGATGACGAGGACGCCGCCGGTGGAGCCGGTCATGGTGAGTTCGGTGCCGCAGGCGGCGAGGGGGGCGCCGTTGAGGTAGTCGGCGGTGCCCTGGGCGTCGAGGCCGCGATACCAGGTGTGGGGCAGGTGGAGGCGGCCGTCGGCTGCGCCTTCGACGGCGGCGTGGAGGGCGTCGGGGTCGGGGAGGGTGTCGGCGTCGCACAGGACGACGATGTCGGCGCCGAGGTCGGCGGCGTGGCGGATGCCGTGGTTGCGGGCGGCGGCGCGGGAGAACGCGGCGTGGGGGCTGTCGGCGTCGAGGTGGAGGGCGCGCGGGAGGTGGTCGCGCAGGTAGGCGCGAACGTGGCCGTGGTTGCGGGTCCGGGCCGGATCCCCGGCGCGCCAGGGCAGGACGACGGCAACGGACACGCGGCCTCCCTGGAGGTCGTGCGGTCGTCGGCCGGGTCAGTCGGGAGCGCCGTCGGTGTCGCCGGTTGGATCCGGAAGGGCGGCGAGGCGGCGAGCTTTGCCGGGGACGGCGGTCACGATGCCGCGGCCCTCGAGGACGGCGAGGGCTTGGCGAACCCTGCCGCGCGAGGCTTCGAACGCCGCCGACAGCTCCGCCTCGCTCCGGATCGGGTCGCCGACGGCCAGCTCCTCCCGGCGGACCGCGTCGACGAGGTCGGCGAGGATGCGCTCGGGCAGCGGCGTGGCGCCCGTATCCGCCGGGTCGCGGGGCTTCCATCCGATGCCCTTGACCGGGGTGATCAACTTCTCACGGGCAAGGACGGTCAGGGCCCGCCGGGCGGTGGTGCGCGCCACACCGAAGCGCTCCTGGATGCCGGACTCGGACAGGAGCGCGTCGCCTGCGGGCTGCGCCTCCTCGAGTTCGCGACGCAGCACGTCGGCGATGACGAGGTAGGTACCGCGCGGACTGGGGTCGCTCACCGTGGCTCCCAACGCCGAGTGCAGGGCACGACCATGATGCCCGACCTGGGCCCGGACGCCCGGGGAGCCCTACCGGTTCGCGAGGGCCCGCCGGATGCCTTCCTCGAGGGAGACCCGGGGGGTGTGGAAGGTCTTCATCCGGGTGGGGTCGCCGACCCGGTACGCGACACCGCGGGGTGCGGCGAGTTCGTGCCGGATCGCCGGCCGGTAGCCGTACTCGGCGATGATCATGTCGGCCAGGTCGTTGAACGAGGTGGCGCGGCCGGTGGAGAGGTTGACCGGGCCGGGCACGTCCTGGTCGACGGCCGTGAGGACCGCGGTGACGACGTCGTCGATGTGGATCCAGTCGCGGACCTGGTTGCCGTCGCCCCAGATCGTGAAGGGGTCGGCCTGGCGGCGGGCGCGGTCGACGAACGCCCGGAACGGATAGTCGTTGTCCTGGTCGGTGCCGTAGCCGGAGAACGGCCGGAACACGTGGACGCGGGTACCCGCCGCCTCGGCGTGCGCGGCGAGCTGCTCGCCGGTGAGCTTGGCCCAACCGTAGGTCTGGTCCGGGAGTTGCGGGTCGGCGAGGTCGATGTCGGACTCGGTCAAGGCGCGGCCTTCGGGGTCCTGGAGGGCGACCGGGTAGGCGGCGGAGGAGCTGAAGTAGACGGCGCGGCGGGCCCCGTGGCGGTCGACCAGCCAGCGGAAGAACCAGGCGTCGAGGGCGAGGTTCGTGGCGATCGACAGGGGGCTGCCGTCGATGGACTGCCGGCCGCCGACGATGGCGGCGCAGTGGATGGCGAGGTCGTACCGGGTCGGCAGGTCGGGGAAGCCGGTCGGTTTGCGGTGGTCACCGCGGCGGAACAGGTGGATGCAGTCGAGGCCGCGGCCGAGGTCGACGCCGGTGACGTCGTCGCCGCGCTCCTCGAGGGCGCGGCGCAGGTGGCGGCCGACGAAGCCCTCGGAGCCGGTCAGGAGAACCTTCACGCGGTCTCCTGTGCGGGATCGGCGCAGGTGTGGTCTATCCAGGGGGCGACTTCGAGGCCGGTGTAGGGGTCCGAACCGATGACACGCAGGTGGACGTCGACGTCCCGGTTGCAGGTCGGGCAGGGGATGACGACGGTGCCGAGGGTGGCGGGCATGGGTTACACCTCCTGTCGGGTCGACTGGCAGCAGCAGCCGTGGTCGTTGACGGGGATGCCAGTCTCCTCGCGCTCGAGGAAGCACCCGGCGCAGCAGGGGCCGGCGTGTTCGAGCGAGTGGACGTGCATGGCGTCGATGATGTCGAGGTGCCGTTGGTACTCGGCTGCGGTGAGGGAGGCGAGGGGGGTGGCGAGGTTGCGGCCGAAGCGCCGGAACCAGCGGCGTTGGCTGCGTGGTCCCCATCGTTCGACGACGGCCGGGATCCGACCGCCGACGGGTGGGTGCTTCGGGGTGTACGTCGGGTCTTCGAGTGGCGTGCGTATCACGGTTTCACCCCCGCAATGAGCTGGAACGGTCCGACGGTCCTGTGTGCCCGGATCTCGTAGCCAGCCTGTTCCAGGAGGGCGGCGTAGCCGTCCCGGTCCCAGGCCCAGGTGTGGAACTCGTAGTGCTGCTCCGGGGTCTCGTTCCAGGGCGAGGAGGCGATGATGATCGGCGAGTGCTCGGCGATGCGGCGGACGAAGGCGTGCGGGTCGACGAGGTGCTCGAGCATCTCGGTGGCGACGGCGATGTCACCCCACTGGATGTCGCCGTCGACCACGTCGCCGAGGCGCACGTCGACGCCGCGCTCGTCGTTGGCGGCCCGGACGTTGGTCGGCTGTAGGTCGTAACCCCAGGCGGTCAGTTCGCCGGGGAGCAGCGTGAGGAGTCCTCCGTCGCCGGCCCCGAGGTCGACCACGGTTCGCGGCGTCGGCCCGGTCTGGCGGAAGGCGACGCCGACCAGGCGCGCCGCCTCGTGCAGGCGCGCCGTGTGGGCTGCCTGTTCGAGGTGCGGGGCGCGGTCGCGGCCGGCGTACCAGTCGGGTCGGGTGTACTCGGGCACCGTGCCTTCGGGGAAGAGTCGGTGTTCGGTCACGTCGGGATCGCGAGGTCGAAGCCGGCTGCGGCCAGGTGGGCCTTGATGTCGGCGAACGCCATGCCTTCGAAGGTGACCCAACAGCCGCACGGGTTCGTGGCCGAGCACGGGTCGCCGCATTGGTTGCAGCGCCAGGGCGGGCACTGGCCGCAGTGCTCCGAGGGGAAGTGGTCGGTGGGTGTGCCGTCCGGTTCGGCCTTGGTCGCCCCGCATCCGGTGCACGTCAGGATCGACACGGGTCCTCCCGGATGCGGGCGGCGTCGCGGTCCAGGCCACCGGCGGCGGCGAATGCCTCGTATGTGGCTTGGTCGGCGTCGTACATCTCGGGGGTGTTGACCTCGTCGTAGCGCTGGTCCCACGCGGCCTTGCCGGCGCTGGGGTGCAGGTGCTCGATGACCACGTTCGGCATGTAGGTGATGGCGTCGAGGGCGTGGCCGAGGTCGAGCCAGTAGTTGTCCAGGTACAGGTGGATCAAGCCGGTGGGGACCATGCGGCCGAGGGTGGTGACGATGTTGCTCGTCATGGCGACGGCGGTGGGCAGGCGCTCCCCCATGAGGAGGTCGTCGCCGTAGACCAGGCCGGCGCCGCGCTCGGCGCGCAGGCGGTCGAGTTCGGCGAGGAGCGCGGTGTCCCAGCCGATGGTGCGGGGGCGGTGGTCGTCGCCCATGAACGCGATCGCGCGGTAGTGGGGGGCGTGTTCGGCGGCGAGGGCGTTGAGGGTGCCGCCGAGGCGCAGCCGCGGGCCGGTCTGGAGAATGACTGCCGGTTCGTTGTGGGCTTCGATCAGGGCGCGGTACGCGGGGAGTTCGGGGTCGTCGTCGTCGACGCCGAGGAGGAGGTCGGTGGACGGCCCGCAGTGCCAGGTGTCGAGGAGCTCGGCGACGGCGTGGGGCCGGCCGCGGGTGGGGACGAGGACGAGGAGGTCGCGGGTCACTGCTGCTCCGTCCGGTTCGTCGTGTACTCCACGACGTGGGCGCCCAGGCCCTCGTGGGTGCGGCCGAGGAACATGATCGCCAACTCGTCCTCGTCGGCGGTGTGGACCTCGAGGCTGGGGTGTTCGGGGAGGGTGATGCCGGAGCGTGCGAACGATTTGCGCGCCAGGTCCTCGATGAGGGCGGCGGGCATGCCGTCCGGGTAGAGGTGGACGGCGTAGGGGATCCGGCAGCGGATGCGGCGTGTGGCGGTGTCGGTCACGGTGCTCCGTCAGGTGATGTCGAGGATGCCGACGGGTTCGACGACGAGTTCGGGTGCGGCGGTGATGCGCAGCCAGACGGTGTGGATGCCGACGGCGGGGGTTGCGGTGCCGCCGGGGCCGACGAGGATCTGGGCGCGGGGTCCGTCCCACTCCCCCGTGATCCAGTCGGCGTCGCCGGGGCGTGTGTCGCGGTCGACGAATGCGAACTCGACGCCCCAGGCCGGGTCCGGGGCGGCACCGGCGCGGGCGACGGGCACGGCGAGGTGTTTGCGGGTGAGGCGGTTGCGGCGGACTTCGACGAGAGTGATCACGGGGTGCCTCTCATGCGAGGGCGCCGAGGGTCCACGGGTCGGTGAGCGCGCCCAGGCTGATGTCGTGGCTGTGGTCGCCGGGGAGACGGATCACGGGTTCGCCGACCCTGGCGGTGCTCGGGATGCCGACGGGCCGCAGGACGACGGTGCCCGGGGTGAGGCCGGGCGTGCCGACGGTGGAGGTGGAGCCGATGCCTTGGGGGGTCAGGGTCGCCGTCGCTGTCAGGGTCGGTTCGCCGATGATTGCCCCGGATGCGATGCCCTGGGGGGCAAGGGTGACGGGCCTCGGTGCCAGGGTGGGTAGGCCGACGGTCGAGGTGCCGTCGATGCCCTGGGGAGTGAGGGTGACGGGGTCGGGGGTGAGTGTGGGGGTGCCGACGGTGGCGGTTCCGGGGATCCCCACGGGGGTGAGCACAGTGCCGCCCGGGTCGGTGTCGCCGACGGTGACGTCCGACAGGTAGGCGTTCGCGTTGAACGTTTGGCGGGGGGCGACGCGGGTGGGCCCGTACTCGTAACGGCCCTGTCCGTTGGGTGAGGTGACCGCCGAGGTCGGTGGTGCCGTGATGATGCCGTTGGTGATGCCCGCTGCGCCGGGCCCGGCTGAGAAGTACGCGCCGAGGCCCATGGCGTAGCGATTCGGGTGGTGGACCGACACGACGTAGCGGGTGTCCGCCTCGAGGCGGACCGGCGCGGCCAGGGTGTAGGTCTGCCATCCGACGCCGGAGACGACGAAGGTGACGGCGGTCCCGTCGATCTCGGCGTCGGTGTCGACGGCGTAGATGGCGCCGGTGACGGTGCCGAGTTCCGCCTCGGTGGCGCGCCAGTAGTGCAACGCCTTCGCCCAACCGGTCGCCGAGAGCACGAACTCGGTGCCGAGGGAGACGGGTGTTTCTTCGGTGCTGCTCTCGGTCCGACCGTCCGTGTTGGGCCAGATGCGGAAGTCGGTCACGGTGGGTCACCCTCGGCGGAGTCGGGGGCTACAGAGCGAGGATCTTGGTGGCCGTGTTGTCCCAGGCGATGTCGACCTGTGCCGTGTTCGGCTGGTAGGGCAGGTTGCCGCCGGTGTCGATGTAGGCGATCAGCGTGGACGTGGACGCGGTGCCGGTGTCCTTGTAGATCACGAGGGCTTCGACGGTGGGGCCGGTGAACCCTGGGATGGTCAGGTCCGCCGCGTCGAAGACTCCGCCGGTGACGGTCTTGGAGGCGAGGGCACCGGAGGTGGCCACGCGCGCCGGGGCGGGGATGTCCGAGAGGTTGGAGTGGTTCGCGCTGTAGGTGTAGGCGGCGGTGTCGACCAGGACGACTTTGAGGGTGGCGGTGGTGAGGTCGAGGTCGGACAGGAACCCCTGCTTGCCCGAGGGGTAGATCGCGTTGGCCATGGGGCCCTCCGTCGGTGCGCGCGGCCCGGGTTCCGGGGCGATTTTTCGGTGAACTCGCTGCTCAGAGCTGGGATTTGTCGGCCCCGCAGGGTAACCTTGTATCACTTCCTAATACAAGGTTATGGGGGTTCGGACCGTGCACGGAATCGAGATCGACAAGGCCACCGGATGCGCGGCGTTCGTCACCGCCCGACAGGACGCGTGGCACCGCCTGGGCACCGTCACCACCGACACGTTCACCGCCGAGGACGCCATGCGCCTCGCCCACCTGGGCAACTGGAACGTGCACACCGTCCCCGTCGACTGCGCCGTTCTCGGCGACGACGGCGTCACCCGCCTGCGCGTCCCGGACCGGTACGCCACCGTCCGCACCCACCCGTTCACGGGCCGCCCCGACGTCCTGGGCATCGTCGGCAACGACTACCACCCCGTCCAGAACGAGGCGCACGCCGACCTGCTGAACACCCTCGTCGACGAGGCCGGCGCCCACTTCGAGACCGCCGGCAGCCTGCACGACGGCCGGCAGGTCTTCGTCACCATGCGCCTGCCCCGCACGCTGCGCCTGGGCGGCGGGGACGACGTCGACCTGTTCATCGCGGCACTCAACTCGCACGACGGATCGTCGGCGTTCCGCCTGATCGTCACCCCGACCCGGATCGTCTGCGCCAACACGCAGGCCGCCGCGCTGCGCAACGCCCATTCGACGTTCGCGATCCGTCACACGTCCGGCGCCCGGGGGCACATCGCCGAGGCCCGGCAGGCGCTCGGATTGACCTGGGCATGGGTGGACGCGTTCGAGGCCGAGGCGCAGCGGATGATCGAAACCGAGTTGCGCCGCGCCGAGTTCGACTCGATCGTCGCCGACCTGTTTCCCGAGCCGACGGTGCGGACGCCGCGCCGGCTGCGCCACCACGCGGGGGTCGTCGGCGCGCTCGGCGCGCTGCTGACCGCCCCGACCATGGCGGGGATCGAGGGGACCCGCTGGGCCGGCTACCAGGCCGTGACCGAGTACCTGGACCACCACGCGGCGGTAAGCGGGGGCAAGACGCGCGGCGAGGACTTCGCCGCCGACGCCCGCGCGGTCCGCACCGTCACCAGCCCGACCGTCAACAAGATCAAGTCCCGCGCCTTCGAGGCGCTGCGGGTCTGAAGTCCTCGCCGGCGCCTGCCCTGCGGGCGCCGGCCCGTTCCCCCGAGGAGGAAGCATGGCGTGTGACAACTGCGGCATGACCGAATACCTGGTCACCGGCCTGACCGAGGAGTGCGGCGGCAGACTCGTCGTCTCGGCCGTGATCAAGGTCGACACGGCCGTCGTCGATTCCGACCCCTGCGCAGACGGCTGGTACCGCTGGGCGGAGACCGTCCACGCGTCCGACCCCGAGGACGCCGAGGCCGAGGCGCAGCGGCTGTACCGGGAAAGCCTCGACGACGAATAGGGGTTCGACTCTCGAGCGGACTCCGCCCCCCATAACCTTGTCGCACCACGTGAGTCAAGGTTACGGAGGGGTCGTGTCGACCGAGCAACTGTTGGACGTGGCGGCCGTGGCGCGCCGCCTCGGGGTGGGACCCCGCACCGTGCTTGTGTATCACAACCGGGCAAAGGTCTACCGGCGGGAACACGGCATCGCGCCGGGCTCCCCCCAGGTCCCCGGAGTCCTACCCGAGCCGGACGCCGTACTCGGCACCCGGCCCTGCTGGTACCCCTCCACGATCGAGGAATACATCGCCAACCGACCGGGCGCGGGAACCGGCGGGGGCCGCCCCTGGGGAACCCGCGGCGACTGAATCCCCAAACACCCCCACGGGTGGGCGGGACGGCCCTACGCTGCGCCGATGATCAACGACATCGAGTGGGGCGATGCACCCACATGGATCGGCGCCATCGGCGCATCGCTCGCGGCCTGGGCCGCGTTCTGGACGCTCCGCAGTCAGCGCCGACAGATCGCCGCTCAACAGCAGTTCATTCAGGACCAGTCCGAAGTGCTCGCACTTCAACGGTCCGCACTCATCGAGGACGCCGAGGATCGGCGCAGCGCCCAGGCACTGCGCATCTCGGTCGCCTGTCGGATCGTCGACGACGCGTGGATAGTCCAGGTGACGAACGCGAGCAGCGAGCCGATCACCGACTTGGATGCCCGCTTCGGAGAGAGCTACGTCGTCTCGGACGCTGTGGTATTCCCGCCCGACGGGGGCACGGCCGTCCGCTCCGGATCTCCCGTGGCGGTCCTGGGGCCCGGCCGCAAGGCGCTGTTGGAATCCTCCCGGCTCAGCACCGCAACGCTGGAGAACTCCCGCCCCACGGTGACGTTCACGGACCGCGCGGGCAGGCAGTGGCGGACGGACGAGCACGACAACCTACAGCCGGTCGTCCAACCCGGCCAGTAGGTGAACTCGTGGGCGGGCGCGGCTCGACACGTACCCGGGCCGCCACAGCCTCCAGGTCGGGAGCGCGGACGCCCACCCACGAGATCGGCCGGCGCCCCGCCTCGGTGGGTGTACGAGGCGCCGGGTTCGAGGGGCTGCGGTCACGCCGCGGCGGTGAAGTGGTCGGGCAGTGGCGGGGCCTTCATGGGCCCGTTAGCGGGGCTCCAGGGTTGCAGTTCGCGAAGGTCGTATCGGACGGCTCCGCGTCCGTTCCCGTGTTTGGCGATGCGGCCTTCGAGGCCCCAGCGGCGGATGGTCGACGCAGGCCGGCCGGTCCAGGCCGCAGCGGCCTTGTCGTCGACGAGGTACTGCTCCAGGGACACGAGTTCACCCCCGGACATGCGAAAGGGCCGCCCTTGCGGACGGCCCGTGAGTGCAAGATCACCAGTAGAGCAGAGACTATGTTCACTCGCGGTCGCCCGCAAGTCGTCTGTCAGGAATCCGCGTGCTCGCGCTTGAACCACGGCCACTCGCCGGTCTGAGCGAACCGGTCGAGGACGGCGTTCTGTTCGTCGGTCAGGGGCTCGTCGGAGATGACGTAGAGCTGTGCATCACCGGCAGGGCCGAGGGCACGCCCGAAGTGACGGCCGGACAGCACCGGGACTTCGAACCACGGGACCTGGTCGCGGATACGCGCGTGAAGATCGTCGATCGCGGCGAGGTCCATGGCGTCCAGACCCACCTCGGCGGTGTGCGCGATCGTGTAGTTGTCGCCGCCGGGAACGAGGACTCCGGTGTACCTGCCTGACAGCTCCGCCATGGTGGCTCCTTCGCCGATCGGGCTGCGCGTGCTCGCGACACGGGCATGCCATGGTGCCGGCGGGGTGGGCAGAATCCAAGATCCACCCACCCAGCGCGATCACGCCGCCGCGCGCTGCTCCCATGGCCAGGTCGCGCTTCGGCCGGACTCCAGGAGCGGAATCATCCGGAAGGCCGCGTCGGTCAGGCCGCCGAAGGTGTGCCGGTTCGCCGCCCCCGAGGGGGCGTGCCCGGTCCGGTAGCCGGCCAGGTTCCAGGTGTAGACGGGGACGTTGGCAGGCACGGTCGAGTCGACCGTGAGCCCGGTCCGCGTCCACATGTTGCCGGTCTGCTCGTCGGTCACGATGACGACGCGGTCGTGGTTCTTGTAGTGGTCGCGGATGGCGGCCGGGGTGTCGGTGCCGTCCTCCATGTGGAAGCGACCCATGGCGGTCAGGACGGCGTCGCTCCGGTGGAACGGCACGGTGTAGTTCGCGATTCCGTAGCCGACCAGGTCGGCGTCGGCCGCGCGCAGCGCCAGCGCCGAACCGAACAGCTTCGCCTTGTCGGCGAGCGTAATGTCGCTCGTGTTCGCCGTCGAGAAGGGATAGCCGGGGAACATCGACGGCGACTGGTCCACCAGAACGAGGGTGCGTCCGGGCAGGGCGGGCACGTTCGCCAGGGAGGCCCGCAGCGCCTTCTCCAGGGCGTGGCCCCAGCGCAGCGACTGCACCGCCTTGTGCGCGGCGTAGAAGCGGAACGGGAACTGCCCGGATCGGGCGACCTCTTCGGGATCCGCCAGGCGGGCCGCCACGCGCTCGGCAACGTCGTCGGGTACTCCGGCCTCGTCGAGGTTGCGCAGGTTCCGCAGCAGCGCCATGTAGCCCATCGACGGGACGATCGCCGCCCATGCCGCTGCGTCCATCGGCCCCTGCAACCAGCCGGCCAGCCGCTCCCAGGTGAATCCCGCGCCGGCCAGGCCACCCGGGGAGGCGACCAGCGACGGGTTCAGGACGTAGGCGCGCCGATCCGCGACCGGCAGGTGGGACAAGGTCTTCGCCGCCTGGAGTACCGAAAGGCCGTCGGGGATGACCTCGTCGCGGTTGTGGCGTCGGTCGATGGCGTGCTTGAACAACTCCCCCTGCCACGTTGCTTCGGGTGCCGGGTGAACGAGTTCGATGACGTCACCGAAGCGATAGCCCTTTGAGGCGGTGTCGTACTTGAGCAGTGAGCGCTCGTTGTACAGGCGGCGGACCGCGTCGGCGATGCCGCGCTTGATCGGCTTGGGTACGGCACGGCCGTAGCGCGCGGTCCAGTAGCCCAGGAGTTCCCCCGGCTCGTCCGCGCGAGCGAGTGCCGCGTCCACGACCTTGCGCGAATACCCCGTGCCGCCCGTCACCGTCAGTGTGCGGGCGCCGACCTCGGACATGGTGGCGGTGCGTACCGACGTGGTGGGGACACGGTCCAGGCCGGCGTCGAGGCGGCCCTTGACGGTCTCGGCCGCAGCAACCAGCGCGGCACTGCGCATGTTCGCCTCGTGGCGGAGCCACCGCACGAACTCGACCATCCACGCCGGGTCTTCGACGGCGACGGTGCGCACGAGCGCGGTGTAGCGGTCGTCGCGCTCGCCGCCAGCCTCGTAGAACGTATCCGTGCCAACGAAGTTGGCAACGGCAAGCAGGAACAGCTCGCTGCGCGCGTCGCGCAGGTGGCCAACGGTGCCCTGGTGGTTCGTCGTGGTGCGCCCAGTGGTGGTCACGGGCGAGAAGACGGTAGGGCGTGCGGAACGAGTGTTGAAGCGGCTCATGGTGGCGGTCCCCAAGCGGGTGGGGGAAGGATCGGCGTGGTGGGTGCCCGAGATCGAGGCGGCTGGGCTTTCAAGGCGCTCTCGGCCACTGAGCTACAGACGACGTCGCGTCCGCCGGGATTCGAACCCGGGACCTCCCCGTTATCAGCGGAAGAACTCCCGGCCTGCGCACCGGGCACCCCCGACGCTGTCCTCCCGAGGTCGAAGCGGCGACGGAGGAAGGGCCCAATGCTCTACCACCTGAGCTACCGGCCACCTGGGCAACCGGACGGGACTCGAACCCGCGACCGTTGGATTGAAGTATCCGTCGTCTGCGCACCGGGAGGTGCGTATGAAGTTGTCGAGGTCCAGAGATCGGAGACGGCGGTCGGCGTAGTTTCACCCAAAGAAGTAGCCGATGCCTTGCGCACCTGGACGTCATCACTCTAACCCGACGCCGAGCCGACGGACACGCGGTTTTCCCCTCCCCCTCCGTCGGCCGGTTCGTCGAACTCGCAACATGACCAGCCCGGTTCGCGTGCGTGCGCGGGGCGGGGGCTGGGGCCCGGGGATCGGAGTACGGGGATCGGGGAACGGGGAGACGCGCGTCTCCCCTGACCCCCTCCGTACCCCCTTCCGGAGGGGGTTCCCGAGGGGGTTGCGGAGGGGGTTCCTTCGGAGGGTTCGGAGCGTTCGGACCGAACCCTCCGAACACCCTGTGACCTGGGTAGTCGGAGGCCGGCGCAGGAACGGATGCGTGGGTGCGGCCGATCGGGACGGCGAACACGGGAGGGGGTTGCGGAACCCCCTCCGGAAGGGGTTCCGCAGGGGGTTGGGCAGGAGGTTGCGGAAGACCCTCGGAACGAGGTTCGTCGAGAGCGCGCGAACCGACCGGAGCTGCGCCGATCAGGGGGTGATGTCGCCCCGGCCGAGCACCTGGGCGGTGTAGTCGGCGACCTGGACGACCTCGAATCGGGCGTGTGCCCCGGTCTCGTCGACGTGGAGATCGCCGTGCGCACCGACCGGGGCGACGGCGGTCAGGGGGTACTCGGAGCTGATCGAGGCGGACCACTGCTCCGGTGCGCCCGGCGGACGTTCGGCACCGGGCGGGTACCAGTCCCGGATGTCGGCCGTGCCGTCAACGGCCAGCCCGTCCAAAACGATCAGGACGTCGACCTCGGAGAAGTCCATGAGCACGAGTGTGTGGTGCCAGGCCGGCACTCGCCACCGGGCGCGGCGCCCGCAGGGAACGCCGGGGTCACGACGCCGTCAGTTGATCGGAGTCAGGAACACGGCGAGAACGGACCCCTCGGGTGCCCCGTCGTCCTCCGACCAACCGCTCCCGGGCTGCGCCATTTCCTCGGCGAGTTCGTCGTCAGTGAGGTACCGGCTGCCGGCGTAGGAGCTTTCGGCGAAGTACATGCCTTCGGAGGTCCCGGCGAAAGGGCTGTACCCGTTCCCCTCACTGTCCTTGGCGAGGATCACGGGAGTGTCGTCCGGGAGGCTCGCCAAGGCGGCCATGGCCCGGCGGAGTGCTCCCAGGGTGTGCGGGTCGTCGGTGTGCATGTCTGCTCCTTGGGGGTGAGAGGGTCAGCGGCGTCCGGGCCCGGCAACGACGGCCGCGGCGAGAGTGCACCAGGCGAGATGCCAGGACTGATCCATCGCGCCGGCGCCGGTTCCGAGACAGCCGTGGCCCGCTCCGACGCGGTAGAACTTCCCCTTGCCGAGCCTGTTGGCGATCGCCTCGAGGGGCCTCCGCCGGTCCACGAGGTAGTGCGTCGCAGCCGAGACGGCGAGTCCGGTCACAGCGCGCCGACGGCGGATGCCGAGGCCGAGGTAGCGGTCGGCGGCGGCCAGAGCGGCGGCCTGGCCGAGGGTGTACGTGGCGACGTGGGCGGCGCACGCGCGGCGCCCCTCGGCACCGGGCTTGCCCTTGGCCTGGGCCTGACCATGGGTCTGGAGCCAGTAATCGCCGACGTGGTGGGCGGCCAGCAGGATGGCTGCGACGGCGCCGAAGCGAGTGGCAGGGGCGGTCATTCGCTCTCCTTGGGCAGGTGGGTGTCGGCCTCCACGGTGGCCGCTCCCGCCGGACAGGCCCAAGCATCCCGCATTAATGCGGGGTGCTTGACACGTTCCGCAATCGCCCGGCGTGGACGGATGCGTGGACATGCAGCGTTGGTAACACCCTGGGCGTTACCAACGCTGCACTTGCCCTCGAAAGAAGCCGGCGCTCGTTACGATCAGTCACTCCGTGGGGCGCCACTCCCCCTGGTAGTCGGGGTGGTCGGCATACACGGCGGCCAGGTGGCGAAGCGTTGCGCAGGGCGCGTCGTAGCCACAGCGGCAGACCTGGACCCAGGTGCCGTCTGTTGGGACGTCGTATTGAACGAAGTGCCAGCCGATGATCGCCCGCTGGGCTGCCACGTCGCGGAGGACGCGCGCGGGGTCGTGGGCTGCGATGTGGTCGGCGTTTCCGCCGCAGTAACCGGTGACTTCGTCGGTGGGGTGGGTGGTGTAGACGCTTCCGCCGTCGGCGTGCCAGGGGCCCGGTATGGCCGCGCGAGCCCAGCGCTCTCGCTCGTCCAGCCGCGCCGTCAGGAACACCATCAGGTCGCCGGTCACCGCGTCACTGCCTTGCCTACGCACGGGCCGTGACGCGTCCCGAAGTGGACGGTCCCCCTGTTCCCGACTGTGTCGAGGTCGGCGGGGTCGTCGGTGATGGCGACGGTGGCACCGATACTCACCCACTCCTGGATGTACGGCTCGCCGCAGTCCGCGCAGGTGACGAGACGGGGATCGAGGTCGCGCGGCGGGCCGCTCACGCCCGGCCCCCGGGAAGCGGACGAGTCGGGCGGGCCGGGCCTCGTCGTGGATGGGACAGGGCGTCACGAAGACGGGCCTGGGCTGCGGACGTCGGCAGGTGCGGGCCGTCCTCCAGCCGCGCGATCACCCGCTCGGCGACGCCGGCCCGGTCGGCGAAGCCGGACCGGCTCAGGCCCAGTTCGGTGCGCCGGTCGTAGACCTCCTGGGCCAGCGCGTCCGCAACCTCGAGGTCTACCTGCGCGCGTGGTCGAAAGCGTGCGGGTGTCGAACGGTCGGCGCGTTCCGATTCCCAGCGTGCGTGTCGGCTCACGGTTCCTCGCAGTCTCGTACCGGGCTGGTGCACGCCATCAGCCTGACACGGGCGTCGGACGTGTCCACCCGTTCGGACGCGCCGTCCGGCCGCCGTGTGGCCGCCCCGCGCCGGTGCGGGTGTGCTGAGGGAATGAACGAGCATCCGATCGTGCGACTGACCGAACGCGTCATGCAGGCCACCGGGTTGGACCAGGCGCAGGCCGAGGCGTTGGTGCGGCAGGTGTGGGACGAGGGCGTCGCCGAGGGGACCCGGCGGATGATGGCCGATCTCGCTGCGGCGCAGCGGGAGGCGGCGGATCTTCGGGCGCAGCTGGGCGAGGGGTGAACGGCAGTGCCCCCGGTCCGCATTGCGGGCCGGGGGCACTGTGCCAGGACAAGGGATCGGGTGGGTCAGGCGATGGTCTCCGTCAGGGGCGGGCGGCCGTTGCGGCGCTTCCAGGTCTCGGTCCAGGCGCGCACCTGCTCGGCGATGTGGAGCGGGCCCGCCTTGATGCGCTGGACCGCCGGCGGGAAGTCGTCCCGGGCGGCGAGCTGTCCGGCGCGACTGCGGCTGACCTCGAGGTGCTCGGCGATCTCGGCCAGGCCCCACAGCTCCGGGACGGTCGGCTGCGCGAGTTCGCGTTCGAACTCGTCCCAGCGGGTGACCTCGACGGCGATGACGGTGCGGCCGAGGTTCGCGGCCTGGGCCGCCGCAGTGGCCAGCCGCAGGGCGGCGTCGGCGGCCTGGCGCGCGGTGGTGGCCTCGACGGCGATGCGGACGGTCAGGTTGCCGGCCGCGGTCGTTCCGATCGCGGGCGAGTGGGCGGCGAGCTGTTCGAGCACGGTGTCCACGTCGTCCTCGTGGGGCGCGCCCTCGATGTCGATGCGCGCCGACCAGGCGATGGCGGTCATGATGTGGTTGGTTCCTTCCTTGTCGTTGGTCTGGGAGGGACCGGGGTCCTCCCGGGGCGGCACCCCCGGGAGGACCCTTGCGGTCAGCCGTTGTAGCCGGCGCGGCGCAGAACCGCGATGCAGTTCAGGAGGCTGCGACGGTCGGACGGGGTGGCGGGCAGCGTGGCGATCAGGCGGCCCCCCTTGTAGACCTTGTAGTGGTTGCTCTTGGACTGGACGACGGTGAAGCCCTGCGCCTCCAGCGCCTTGATGAGGTTCTTGATCTCCTTGTTGCCCATTGTGAGCCCCTTCCCTTGTCGTTGGCAAGACTTAATCTATCAATAAGTCTTGCCGTTGGCAAGGGTTATTTTGAAGCAAGGAAAGGGCACCCCACCGCACACCCCCACATCAACGCCCAGCAGCCGCCAACTCCAACTGCTCCCGCTTACGCGGCAACTCCGGAAAGTCCCGACCCACCAACGTCCGCTTCTTCTGCGCCTGCTGCCGACTCGACCCCAGACCCGCCGCACGCAACGCGGCCTGAATCTCACTCTCCTCCGGCCACCGACCACCGCCCACCCACAGGTCGTACACCACCCGCTCCGACGTCCCCACCGGATACGGCCCCTCGTCCACCACCGGACGCGCCGCCGCCTCCGCGGCCTCCGCATGCCCCCGCGCCACAGCGACCAGCCGCTCGACCTCACGCACCGAGGCGGCCCAAACCTCCGCCTCCTCCCGCCGCGCCACGCCGACCTCCACCAGGTGCCCCGACACACGATCGACCGCACCCACCGCAGCGTCCGCCGCCCGTCGCGCCTCCGCCGTGGCGTCCCGCCCGGCGGCCTCGGCCGCCCGCGCCACCGCCGCCTCTGCACCGTCGGCGATCCGCTCCACCCGCGCCACGTGCTCGCCGACCTCCGACGCACACCGCTCCACCGACACGACCCCGGCCGCCACGGCTTCCAGGTCCCGCGCCACGGCCGTGGCGTCGCGTGCCACGTGCTTGGCCGCCGTGCCCACACGATCGAGCACGTCGGCGGCCTCCGCGTGCGCCGACGCCACCACCTCCGCCGCACGCTCCGCCGCCCCCATCGCGGTATCCGCCGCACGCTCCGCGCGCTCCGCGACCGCATCCACCTCGAGCGCCGCCGCGCCGGCCGCCTCCTTCACCGCAACCTGCGCCGCCGCGCCGGCCTCCTCCCGGGCCCGCTTGACCAGGGCGAGACTCTCGCGCGCCCGATCGGCCGCGTCCACCGCCACAGCCACGGCCCGCTCCACCGAGGCGAGCTGGACGTCCGTGGGCACCGCGTCGGGCTCCGGCAGAAGCCGCACCAAAAGCTCCGTCGCCACCAGTTGCGCAAGCGGCGGCGTCACCGCGATCGCCACACCCAGGCCCGTCCCGTCGCTGTGCGCACAGTTGAACGCCAAACTCACCCCCGTCGAGCCCACCACCACACACCAGTACGGGCCCACTCCGCGCCCGGACCGCTTCGCCATCACCACCCCGACCGTGCCCGTCACCGCGCCGCCGTCCACCATCACCGCGAACATCCACGCAATGCCGCCCTGGACGCCGTGCTCCACCGCGATCGCCGTCAACGCCGCGAACGACAACCGAAACGCAAGGAACCCGAGGAACGCATCCGCAGCACACGCAGCGGCAACCGGAAGCCACCCCCCGGGGCGCCCCCGCGCCACCGGCATGGCGCCCACGCCATCACCCCGGCTAGGGTTCGAAATCTGGGACATCGGAGTGCACACTCCCGTGTCTCTGGGGCCCCGGACGGCGACCTCGCATCTCGACGTCCCGGGGCCCTGCTCAAGTCTGTGATCCCACACCGGACGCCGCGCCACGACCGTGGCGCGGACGCCACCTCAACGCTCCAGGCACACGATCCGACGCAGGTCCAGCCGGCAGCACTCGCCACCCGTGATCTCGTCCACCGCGATGGTCAGATGCCGGCCGCACGCGAACCGGGCTCCCGCCTCGTGCGCCTCACCCGCCCTGCACACCGACCACTGCGCAGCACGCGAGCAGCCCCCGGCGAGACCGCCGTCGCACACCCGCAGACCCGTCACACCCGAGCCTTCGCTACCGGAAGGAACGCGCAGTCCGACCACGCCACCTGGATCTGCGACACGTGCGTCAACGGATACGCGTACACCGCCCGCCACGCCCCGTTGTGCCACTCCCGCACCTGCGCCGGCTCCGCACCGGTACGCGACCGGTACGAGTCCGCCACCATGCGCCCCACCGTCGGCGACCACCGCGCCCGCCACTCCGCCGACGCACCGGCGGCCCGCAGATACGCATCCACCGTCACCATGTCCCGCGGGCACTCCGGCTCCCGCAGCAACTCGTCCGCCAGGGCCCGCAACACCAGCCCCAACCCCCGCAACAACGCCTTCACGACCGCCCCTTCCCGAACGGTTGTCTCCACCCCGGCCCGGCCGGGCCGGGCCGACCTCACTCCGGCGGGTCGACCGACACCACGGTCATCCCGTCCAGGAACACTCCATCGCCCCGCCTCACGGCCGAGACGACATCCCCGCCGTCCGCCGGGACAATCGACACCGACCACCTCTCGACCGGGCCCACCACGACACCGCGCCGGGCCGCGCCCGTGTTGACGTCGGTCCACGCCACCCACGACGCCGGCGCGAACGCCGACTTCGACGGGCGCGGCACCGCTCGGCAACCCAACGTCGCCGCGTGCCCGCGGGTGAACCTCCACCGCTTCGCGCGGATGGCCTCTATCGCCGGTCGATATCCGCCGGACGCCTCCAACTCGTCGGCATAGGCATCCTGTTCGGCGTGGATCGCGGCCAAGTACCGCTTCGTGTGCTCGGCCTGGGCTCCCGGGCCGGCCCCCCGCGTCTCCACGACGACGAGAGGACGACCCACCGCGTACCGGAACTTCGTCCGGATGACCCCCTCACTCGACACGGAACCCACCCGTCTCGCACGCGTCCACCAGGAACAGCACCCACTCGTCCCAACGCCCGTACACGCCACGCGCCGTCGCCCGATCCGTGTGCGACGCCATCGAGTACGCCAGCAGGGCCGCCGAGATCTCGCGCGGAGTCACCCGCCAACCACCGTTGTCCGACAGCTTGTGGACGGGGATGCCCACCGGCAGAGCGGTCTCACCCCACGCGTCCACGTCGTCCGCGCCCGGCACGAGCATGCCCAGGTCGGTCATGGCGCCGCGCACGGCCGCCATGTTCCCGCTCGCCATGCTGAACCAGCCCTCGTCCGCGCGGCCGGCCGGCTCAACCATCAACAGGTCGTAAGACATCTGCTTCTCCTTCGGGAACGAGTGGACCGGATACGGACTCGGGAAGTCCGGGGCGGTGCGCCGCCCCGGACCGGTTCGATCAGCCGAGACGCGCGGGCCGAATGGACGCCCGCCGCACGCAGCGCAACTGCGCCGACTCGCCCCACGGGTCCACCAACTCGTACCGCACGTCGTTCCGGCCCCGCGCGAAGTCGTGAATGCAGTGACGGCAGAAGCACGGCACGGCCTCGTAGAACCCGTGGAACTCGGCCTTCGAACCCGCGTACACGACCAGGTCGTAAGGCTCGATCAGGTCGGCGGAACGGAACAGGGTGTCGGACACGGCAGGCCCCTTCGGTTGGAATCACCGGGTGCTTCTGACTCCAGTTTAGGACAGATAGTTTGGCCAAACAAGAGTGACCAAGCTACCTTGACCAAATCGCCTGTCCTATCTATGGTCGGTGCAGGGCAATCGCAATGGCCAAACCGGTTGTGCGAACATGCCGTCATGGCCAAGGACACCTACGAACCGAGCGCTCGGCTCCTCGCGGTACTGGCGGAGTTTGAGGCGGCGCAAGCCGCACTCGCACTCGCCGAGACCAAGTTGCGCGAGACCGCAGCCGAGGAACTGCGGCACCCGGACGCGAGCCCCAAGAAGGTCGCCGAGGTCGTGCCGTGGTCCCACGAAAAGCTACGAGGCATTGCCCGCGAGTACGGCGTTCCGCTGAAGCGACCACCCACCGTTCGATCCATCAGGGACACGTCAGACCCGTCCGGAGGCCCCGCCTCCGGCTGATCCGGAGGCATGCATGGCCGTGCACAAGGGCCGCACCGCGGTCTACCGCTTCTTCGACGCCGGCGACGCACTCATCTACGTCGGCATCGCCACCAACCCCCGCCGGCGTTGGGCGGACCACACGAGTCAGTCGCCCTGGTGGGGCCAAGTCGTCACCCGTGAGGTCGAGTGGTTCGACACGCGCGACGAGGCGGAATCCGCCGAGGCACTGACGATCGCCCACGACCGGCCCCGATGGAACGTGGCACCCGGCGTACTCGGCGCCGAGGTGGCCCGTCCGCCCCGCCGAAGCACCTGGACCCCGTCCACACACTTCACCAGCCGCAGGGCCGACTACCACCTCGCCGAACAGGCACTCACCGCCGCCCGCACCCGCCTCGAGGAAGTCATCCTCGAGGAGATGCGCGCGGGTGTCTCCGCCACCAAGATTGCCCCTCTGACCCCGTGGACCTACGAATCGCTGCGCACGCTGGCACGCGAACACCGCGTCCCGCGCCTCCGGCAGCCGCGAGTCCAGAGCCTTCGAAGCTCCCTGGGACGGGCGTCATGACCCGCACCCATACTCCCGGGAACCCCGCGCTGGTCTCCGCTCGCTTGGCCATGGGCTGGTACTCGCAAGCCGAGTTCGCCGCTGCCTTCGAGGAAGCGGCGAAAGTTCTGGGTCGTCCCGTCGGTCTGTCGGTGCGACACATCCGCAGGTGGGAGTCGGCGAATCCGCCGAGGCCCACGGCGGTCTACCAGCACATCCTGGAGGCAATGTTCGGGCGCAGGCTCACCGAACTCGGCTTTCGTCCGCTGGACTTCGAGATGGACGCTGAGGAGGACGGCTACGGCGAAGGCATGCGGGACTTGCTGAACGGCGTGCCCGATCGCCTGCGCCGACTGATGCGCCTCGAGGAAGGTGCTTTGAGCGTGTTCGGCTTCGAGACGCTGCGGTTCCCTGGGCCGTTGCAGTCGCCGCAGTGTGCGTGGGCGACGATCCACATGCAGGATCCGACGCTGTTGCCGGAGGTGGCCGCAGAGCGGCAGCGGATCCGGGTGGCGCGTGCGGTGGACTACGTGGAGCGCGAGGTACCGGCCTGGTTCGTCGTGTCCGAGGCCGCGCTGTACCACCCGATCGGCGGCCTGTCGGTGCTGGCCGACCAGTTGGAGCACGTGCTGATGTTGGCGTCCCGTTGGCCCATGCTGCGCTTCCAGGTTCTGCCGTTCACTTCGCCGTGGACGGTGTCGTCTCCGATGGTTCTGATGGAGACTGAGCCTGGGCACTTCGCGGCGTGGCTTGAGCAGTTGACGGGGTCCCAGTTGGTCGACGCGCCGGACGACATCGGTACGTTCCGGAGGACGTTCGACCGATTGGTCGAGGCTGCCCTGTCGCCCGAGGCGTCACTGGAACTGGTGGATCGACGAAGGCGAGACGTGTGTACGGCTCTGGAGGTAACCGCGTACCGCAGTGGCGAAAGTCCCGCCACAGCGAACAGGACTACTGCGTAGAGGTCGCGCGCCTGGTCACTGGGGTGGGTGTGCGGGACAGCAAGGACGCGTGGTCGCCGGTGATCGTCGTGCCGGTGGGCGCGTGGGCGATGTTGGCCGGTCGCCTGGGTTGAGAGGTTCGGGAGGGGTGTTCGCTGCGGCGAGCGCCCCTCTTCTGTGCTGTCGCCCGGTCGGCCGACTCCGGGTGCGGGGAGGGCCGAGCGGCGTGAGGCTCGTTGCATGGCGACGCGGCGCCCCTCGGCGGCGGGACCGGTGGGCCTCCCCCGGCTGTCCCCGATGCTGGCCTCCCCCGGCCGTCTCCCGTCGGCAGCCGTCGACGGCCTCTACGGCTACGAGGTCAAGTGGGACGGCGCCCGGCTGCTCGTCTATTGCTCGGGCGACGGGACGGCGCGCCCGGTAACCCGCACCGGCCGGGATGCGTCGGGTACCTATCCGGAGCTGGCCGCGCTCGGAGCCTCGCTGCGCCGTCCGGCGATTCTCGACGGAGAGGTGGTCGTCCTGGACGAGCGGGGCCGCCCCGACTTCGGGGCCCTTCAGACGCGGATGACCGTGCGCGACGGGGCCAGGGCGGGTCGGCTCGCGCGCACGACGCCCGTACATCTGATGATCTTCGACGTCCTGCACCTGGACGGTCGCAGCCTTTTGACCGAGTCGTACACGGCGCGCCGCGGCGAACTGCTGGGCCTGGGTCTGGCGGGTGCCCGCTGGGCGACGCCTGCGCACACGGTGGGCCACGGCCGCCGGGCGTTCGAGCTGACGCGGGAGCAGGGTTTCGAGGGGATCGTCTGCAAGTTGCTGACGTCGCCGTACCGGCCCGGGGTGCGCTCGGACGAGTGGATCAAGATCAAGCACCAGGTCCGCATCGACGTGGTGATCGGCGGTTGGCTGCCGGTTCGGGGCCGGTCCGGTGGTGTTCCCGGTGCGCTCCTGGTGGGCGTTGCCGAGGCCGGCGGGTTGCGGTTCGTCGGGGCCGTGGGATCGGGCATGTCCGGTGCGGAGCAGCGGCAGCTCGCGGAGCTGTTCGCGGTTGTGCCGCGCGAGACGTCGCCGTTCGCGGGGCCGGTGAGTGAGGGTCGTGGTGCGCGCTGGGTGGAGCCGCGGCTGGTTGCCGAGGTGAGCGCGACGGGGTGGACGTCGGGCGGGTATCTCAGGCATCCGGTGTTCGAGCGGCTGCGCCCTGGCCTGGCGCGGCCGGTCTAGGCATCGCCGGGCAGCGTGCGGCGTGCGCCAGGGCGTGGGCGTAGACGATGATCCAGTGGTGGTTCCGAAGGTCTCCTCCGTCGATGTCGCAGGGGCAGCCGGGGATGGTCCACTGCCAGGGTTCGGTGGACCAGTCGCCGTTCGCGGGGTGGTCCTTGTAGATCCAGGGCTTCGGGTCGAGGTTCGCCCTGTCGGCGGCCGTCGGAGTCCCTGTACTGCCGGCTGCGTCGGAAGTACAGGGTTGCCGGACGCGCTCGCTGTTCATGGTCTCCAGGCTTCCTCGTAATCGGGGTGGTCGACATACATGCCGGCCAGGAGTCGGAGCGTGACGCAGTATCCGCGGCCTTCGGTGGCGCCATCCCAGTCGTGGCAGACCTTGCACCCGAACGGTTCACCTCCCGGTCCGTAGCCGGGCGGGATCACGTGGTCGGTGATCGGGTGGGCTGCGAGAATGGCGCGCTTCATCTGGGCCTCGCGCAGTACGCGGAGGGGGTGATGCCGGGTGATGTGGTCGGAGTTCGAGGTGTTGCACGTGGCTCGCTCCTCTTCGGCGCGAGGACCGGTGTGAATCAGGTAGGTCCACGTTGCGACGCTGTACGGGTACGCCTGGCCCGGTGCATAGACCTGGAGTTCCTGGCCTTCCCAGCGTTGATGCCAGGGGCCGGGGGTTGCCTGGCGGGCGACGGTTTCGTCTTCTTCGATCCGGGCGCGAACGAACGTAGTCAGGGCTGTCACGAGGCCGCTCATGCGGGTTCCTCCCCGTCGACCGTCAGGTCCGAGGCGTCGTCGGGCACTGCGGCGGGGTCTGCGAATCCGCCGATGAACGCCTCTCCCGATAGGAGGCCGATGCCGGGCACGCCCACGAACGTGGGCGCCCAGCCGTCGGCGACGAACCGTCGCGCGACGTCGAGTGAGAGCCGCCGTTCTGCGCGCTCGGGCAGCGTCATCCACTCGGCCAGCTCGTCGGCTGTCGCGAATACGGACGAGACCGGTGAGCCCTCGCTCACGGTCTCCCACAGTTGCCAGCCGTCGCCGTCGGGCGGGTCGGTTCGCTCCCACGCCTCGGCTTCGGCTCGCTGGCCGGGGTAGGTTTCGACGGTGGCGTGGCCTTGACACGTGGGGCAGGTGTCGTCGATGCCTTCGCGTTCGCAACGCGCGCGGATCACGATATGTGCATTGATCGAGTCATGTCCGAGGGTGCCTATGGACCATTCGTTGACTGCTGCGGCGGTCGGTGTGACGGGAGGTTCGATCTTCCGCCACCCCGTTTCGCGGGTCCACGTGTGGGTGAAGTCCATCAGCCGACCGTCGGTGACCAGTGCGTCGACGTCGGCCTGGCAGAGGTGGTGGCCCCATTGTGTGTTCCACATGTCTGCGAGTCGCCGCGCCTCGCGGACGATTGCGTATTCGCCACTGCCGTAATACGAGGGGGCGTGCTGGATGTTGCGTTCGGCGAGCGCGCGCACGACGGGGGTTTCGTGCCGGAGGGGCGTCGAGCCGGTGCTCGCGGGGTCGAAGGGGGCCTTGCCGTACCACTGGTCGTAGAGGTGTTGGGCGTGCGGCGACCACCCGCTCTCGCAGTCCGGGCACGGGTCTTCTCGAAGTTCGTCCGGCATGAGGTAGCCGCTCCAAACCCTGTTGAGTGGCCAGTCGAAGTCCAGGGGCACTCGTCGCACTTCGCGACCCATCAGGCAATCCTTTTCGCGGTGGGGGGTGTTCCGCCGTGCATGCGGATGCCGAGGCCGATCCATTCGGATCGGGGCCATTCGCAGCGGCAGAGGCGGCAGCGGATGAAGTCCATCCAGGGGTCGGCGTACAGGCGTGCGCCGCAAGGCCGTTCGTCGTCGGGGCCTGGGCAGTTGCCGACGTATTTGGCGTCGCTGCGTTTGCCGCAGGCGGCCTTGCTGCGTGCGACGAGGTCGCCGATCTCGTGGGCGAACTCGCCGATGGCCGGGTGCTGGCGGCATGCCCAACCGAGGTTGTTGCGGAGGAACCGCACGGTGTTGTCGAGGGCTTCCTCGGCGCGGCCGCGGGGGCCTGGGGGTGCCCAGCCGTAGAGGCGGCGCCAGTCGTCCTCCCACTCGGTGAGGATCGTGACCATGCCGCCCGGGGCGCGCAGGTTCAGCGCCTCGAGCTGGACGGGCAGTGGTGGGACGCGCGTTCCGGACACGGGAGTCCCCTCGGCGTGGGCTCCGGGGAGGAGGGCGTCGGCGAGTGCCGCGTAGTGGCCTGGGAGGGATTCCAGGTGCGCGTCGACGCGGGTTTCGCAGTGGCGGCAGGCGGTGCGGTCCTGTTGGTCGCCGTGGAGGGCGTAGCCGCAGACGGCGCAGGCGGGTCCGTCCGGGGAGGGGGTGGTGTCGTTCACGGGCGTTCCGTTCAGCCGTGCCGTTGCTCGCCGTGGGTCATTCGTGTTCGTAGGTCTCGACTTCGATGCCGTCCTTGCGGACCGTCACCTGGGCGTGGTCCCCGAACGCCGCGAGCAGGACGTGTTCGAAGGCGCTGTCGGTGATTGCGGATGCAAGGTTGCGGCAGCGCTCGTACCGAGCCTTGTCGGGTCCTTCGTAGGGTCCGACCACGTAGTCCCTCGCGGTTTCGTCCCAAGTACCCGGCTCCTCGCCGAGGCTGGGGTGCCCGAAGACCTCCAGGTCCCACGTGCTCGCGTCCTCGTCGTCGATGTCGGTGCGGAACCAGAGTCCGTGGACGCCGAATTCGCACACATCGCCGTCCGCGAAGTACGGGGTGTATTGCCGCCACCCGAACTCGATGATGGTCGGGTCGTCGAGGACGGCCTGGAGGAGCGGCTGGAGTTCTTCGAGGGGCCGCTGCTCCGCACGTTTGCCTCGGGTGATGTCGCCTTTGACGACGAGGCCGAGGAAAGTGCGGTGTTCGGTGCTCACTTGGGGTCTCCGGGCGGGTCGAGGAGTAGGTGGGACAGGGGGACGGACTTGCGCCGGCTGCCGGACATCCAGGGCTTGATGGGCATGCCGTCGAGGTAGTCGGCGGGGCTGGGGAGCCATCCGAGGTCTTCGAGGACGTGCTGTTCGGCGACGAGCCGCACGGGGACCCGGAGTGTGCCGTGTCGCCGGGGGACGTCGAGGGTCACGCCGAACACCTCCTGGCAAAGCCAGACCCCGGCGGTGTGGTGGTAGAGCGAGCGGTGTCGGACGTCGCCGATCACGCGTTTGCTTGAGTCGATCAGTTCGTGAATCGGCAGGTAGACGTCGGGTTCGCCGCCCCATTTGCGGGCGGACGACTGGGCGTGATGCCAGGAGTTCACTCCCTCACCTGATCCCAGTACGAGCGCAGGCCGCGGTGGTTCGGGTCGCCGGCCTTGTCGGGGTCGATCTTGTCGGCGATCTGCAACCAGGGGACGCAACTCGATCGCCGCTTCCGCGCCTCGGCGCGGATCCACGCGACCACGTCGCGGACCCGTTCGACGTCGTCCACGTCGGCTCCGTTCGTCGGGGCGTATCAGAACGCGCCGTAGTTGACTTGCCAGGTGGGGATTCCCATGCGGCGCCACAGCGCCACGACGCGGTCCCGGTCGTCGAGGGTGAAGCGCACGGCGAATCGGTGGCGCACGTGCTTGTCGAACAGCTCGGCCTTGACGAGGTCGTCGCGGCGGAAGTCCCCCAGGGGGCGCATCCACAGTTCGTCGTAGGCGATGCCGTGGGCTGCGAGCCACGCGACGGTCTCGGGCCGGTACTCGGAGCCGCGGCCGGAGAGCAGGACGATGATGTGGTTGGCGCGGTCGTGCAGGGCAAGTTCGTCGGCAACGGCCCGGTTGACGGTGTCCTCCCCGCACCGGTGGAAGTCGTAGGGTCCCCGTCCGCTCTCGTTCAGGGCGAGGGTTCCGTCGATGTCGCACAGAACCGCCGTGGGCAGGCTGGTGTCGGGGATGTACGGATCGGGTGTGTGGCGGTCGTTCATCCACGCGTCGGTCAGGCGCCACCCGTTGCGCGTGGCCTTGACGTGTCGGGCGTGGAGGTTGCGGATGACGTCCTCGCCGACGGGTTGTTCGCGTTCGGCGTCGCGGCGGATGCACTCCTCGACGGGCACGGCCATGAGGTCGTGCACGCGGAACACCGCGGTGGGGAACGCGTCCTTGTATCTGCCGGGGAGGTTCGCGGTCAGGTGGGTGTTGTCGACGACGATGTCGCGGCCGCCTTCGACGGCGGCGTGCGCGGAGCGGATCATCGCCTCGACGGCGATCTTCTCCAGGTCGCCGTTCCAGGTCGACCTGTCGCGGCGCATCATCGCCCGGTAGTCGTCCAGGCTGAACCGGAGCGCGTCGAGGCCCCGGGCCAGGCCGGTCTTGCCGGAGGCGGGCAGGCCCGTGGTGAGGTGAACGGTGGGCATGGTGGTCACTCCTGGTCCGAGGTCGTGAATGCGGTGGGGCCGGCGGGGCGGACCTGCTTCCAGGCGAGTGGGCGGATGTCGCGGCCGTCGAGGAGCATGAACAGCGCGGCGCGGTACGGCGAGTCCTTGGCGCGTTCGGCGAATGTGCGACGGTCGGGGCAGGTGCCGATGGCCTTGTGGGCCGCGACGGCGTTGGCGATCCACGCGTCGGCCCTGGCGGTCAGTCGGTTCGCCACGTCGTCGACCCAGTCGCGGAATTCGTCGGGGATGCGGTCGAAGAGTTCGCCGATGTCGCGGCCGGAGGCCAGGGCTTCCCATACGGTGCGTTCGCTGGTGCCGGTGTAGAGCTTGTGCAGGGTCAGGTAGTCCGCGTATTTGATCTTCGCGCGGAGTCCGGACGCGAAGCGGACGACGTAGCCCTCGGCTGCGAGTCCCGAGACGGGGCGGCCGTCCATCGAGTGGTTCACAGCGGCCAGCCCCTCCAGGCCGTCAAGGGCGGCGAAGGACTGTCTGCTGCCCCAGGAGCGCACGACCGAGCCGATCCGCGACCAGTGCGGTGCGACTTCCCGAAGTTCGACTTCTGTGCCGTCGAACGGGCGATACGCGCCCAGCAGCACGAGGTCTTTGGACTCGCCGTAGTCGACGACGATTCGGTTTCCGGGGTGGACGATCTCGGCGAGGTACGTCACCGCGGGATCGAGGTCCCCCGTGTCGGACGTGTCGATGCGGGCCTGGGCCCACAGGGCCTGCGCCGAGGAGAACGAGCCCTTCGTCGCGGCGTGCCAGCGCCCGCCGTAGTGGAACACGATTCCGAGGGAGCCGTCGACCTTGTCGTAGACCTCGAACGGCGCCCCTGCGGGAAGTGGCGGGGCGAAGGGGTGGCCCTGGGTGTGCATGGACGCCAGGAAGATCTTCGGGAACGGCAGCGCAACGATCCTCCCGTTGTCGTCGGCTACCAGCCCGCGGCAGCGCATCGTGACCGGGTTCCAGTGGTTCTCGTACTGGCACGCGGGGGCGTAGGTGTGGATGGACAGCGGGAGTTCGGGGTGTCGCTTGCGGGTGACGTGGCCGCTCGCGATCTCGGCTTCGAGGTCCGCGAGCGGGAACAGGTCGGCCAGGCACAGCGGTCCTCGGACGGAGCGTGTTCCGTACCACCATCCTTCCGGTGGTCCGGCGTCGTAGCGGGCCGGTGGTGTTTCGGCCCGGAACCCGTCGCCGTGGAGGGACGTCACGGATTCTCCTTGGGTCGGTCGTCCGGCGAGGTCTCCTGATCGGTGTTCAGCCGGGGAATGGGCGGGATGGCCTCGGCGAGGAAGCCGCCCGCCTCGGTGGTGAAGTGCGGCGCGGCGGCGGTCTCCCACCGGGAACGCAGCGCGGTCTCGGTGTGCGTCTCGCCGGTGTGCCGGTGTGTCCAGGTGACTTCGCGTTCGCCCGTGTGGCGGCGGGTCAGCCGGCCGCGTTTGGCCCCGTCGGGGTAGTCGTTCCAGTTGATGCCGTGCCTCGACCACAGAATTTCCTGCATGCGGTTGGCGTTGACGCCGTGGAGTTGTTTGTGCGGGATGTGGGCCTGGGCTGCCATGGAGATGCTGTTGCGGACGGCGTCGCGCTGGCGCCAGATCAGGTAGTTCGCGACTTCGATCGGGTTCGGCAGGGTGAACACGCGGGCGTCGAAGAGGGCTCGTTTGCCGGGGCGGGCGGCGTTGAGGGCGGCGGTGGCCACCGAGGCGGCGATGGAGGTCTGCTTGGCGACGACTCCGCCGAACCAGGGCTGCGTGCCCGCCGCCTGGAAGTCGGTGCACAGGACCGAGACTTCGTCGGATTGCGTGTAGGCGAGAACCGTGCCGGAGATCTCCGCGCACAGGGCCTCGGCGACGAGGTCCATGTCGGCCATGAACCGCTCGTCGAACGGTTTGGTGCATCCACGCAGGTAGGTGTGGAAGCTGCGGCCGTCGACGCGGATCACCGTGTATGTGCGGGCCGGCAGGACGGTGCGGGTGGCCTGCTCGTGGCGTTTCATGCGGTCGCCCAGGGCGGTGCTGTCGCTCACGTCAGCACGTCCAGGACCTCGTCGATCGCGTCGATCACCAGACGCCAGGCCCAGATCACGCAGGCCACACCGAGGCCCACCAGGACGGCGAGGGCGGGGCGGTCGGTGACGTGGACGACGATGGCGCCGGTCAGGGTGCCGGCCAGGGCGCCGAGTGCGAAGCGCAGCACGGGTTTCTCCAAAGGGGACAAAGGGATCGGCAGTCGGGGTAACGTGGTTGCGGCCCGTCTCCCCCAGTGAGGCGGGCCCCGTTGCGTCAGGAGGCAGTGGAACGGCGCAGTACGGCGCGGGCGATCTTGAGCGCGTGGGTGCGTTCGGGCGGGAGGACCCAGCCGCCCGCGCCCATGCGTTCCGCCACGCCTTCGAGCCACGCCGCGATCGCGAGTGCCACGGGTTCGTCGGCGCCGAGTTCAAGGGCGGCCTGCCTGAGTTCGGCTGTCGGATCAGTCGGCATGAACGGTCCCCATGACGGCGTCCTCGAATTCCCGATCCCGCCGATCGGCTAGGTGCGCCACACAGTCGGACCGTTTGCACGTCCGCCGGATGTAACCGACGTAAGGCCGGGAGCGGTGGACGCTCCAGGCCGCCTGGGCGCCGGTCAGCCTCTCCCCCTGCCACCGCACCTGGCCGCCCGCCCATACGAGGTGGTCGTCCTCGGGGGTGGTGCGCTCGGCGACGATCTCCGCGAGGGTCATGGTGGCCTTGCGGCCGGTGCGTTCCTCGGGTGGCCGGGTGCGCCGTTCGGCCTGGGCGGCGGCCATGGCCTTGCGGCACGGGTCGCAGTGGGGGAGCTTGCGGTATGCCTCTCGGCCGTAGCCTGCGGCGGTGCCGTGCGGGATCGGCCCGAGAACCTTGCCCGTGGCCTTTCCCGGGGCGGGCGTAGCCGTCTCGGCCGGGGGTCGGTAGTGGCGGCCGATCGCGGTGGTCACGGCCTGGACGAGGCAGGAGGTGTCGTAGGCCGTGATCGGCAGGGCGAGTTCGCCGACCGTGGCGATGATCGCCTCGCGGACGGCGGCATGGAGCTTCGCCGGCTCACTCATTCGAATTCCGTCCCGCCCTTGCGGGTCAGGTACGCCTCGGACACGATCTTCCCGATGGCCCGGCCGCCGAGGATCGGGCTGTGCCGCTCGTAGTAGGGCCGCACGACGATGCCCTCGCGCACGTGCGCCGACGTCCCCGAGATCGTCTCGGTGCCCTCGGCGAGCCCCAGCAGGGTGGCTTCGTCGTAGGGCCCGTCGTACAGGCGCGGAACCACGGGGAGTTCGCCGTTCCATCGCAGCAGAGAGGGCAGGACGTGAGCGCTCAACCACTGCCGCCCCTCCGCGTGGGCGAGGGCGACGTCGAACACGGCGTACCCGGGCGTTGCCTGTTTCGCGTCGACGCCGTAGGCCAGGTCCTGGACGCCGGCGCCGTACACCTCACCGAAGATTCCCACTCGCTCCGCTCCGAGTGTCTTCGCGATGCAGGCGGCGACCTCGGGTACGCCGTGGGCGAGGACGGTCCGCCAGTACAGGTTGTGGTCGTTGCGGACCAGTGCCAGGGACTTGGAGCCGAAGCCCTTGGAGGACACGAACCCCTCCCCCGTCGCGGCCACGTGGGTGTAGAGGCAGGCGGTTCCGTGGATCTTCTCGGTGGCGATCACGTGCTCGCCGGGGGTGAAAAGGCCGGGGTGGCGCCGGATGTTCTCGATCTCGATCCATCGCAGGAGATCCGGCGCCGGAACGACGTCGCCGCTCATGTGGACGGGGATCGGCGGCACCCACTTGGTGACCCCCAGTCGTTCGGCGAAGTCGGTGCCGGCCGCCGCGGCTGCCTCGAGGTCGACGCCGGCCAGGGAGGCGGGGCGGCACACGATGCCCTGGGAGAGTTCGCCGCGCAGGCGGATCGCGCGGACGCGGTTGTGATCGGGACCCGCGAGGCGTCCCGTCAGTCCGAGTTCCGCGATCAACGGGTCCGGAACGACGGCCTGTTCGGGGATGTAGAGCGCCGCGTCGCCGGTGGTGTAGGTGCCCTTCGGTACGACGGCGCGATAGAGCCCCACCTGTGCCAGCTCCAGCGCGTCGGCGTTGGGGTGGGGGTGGATGGTCAGCCGTTCGGCGGTGACGCGGAGAGTGGACAAGGCAAGGCCCTTCGGAGGCTCAGCGGGAAACGGGGGACGCCGGGGTGGGGTCGTCGACGATGTCGTCGTGGCCGCCGCCTCCGCCGCCGTTCGGGTGGCAGCGGAAGCACCATGGGCTGACCGGGGCGTGCAGTCGCGCGAGGATTTCGGTCGCCGCGACGAACAGCAGCGGCATTGGGTAGAACCAACGCGCCCAGGATTCCTGGAACAGCGCCACGACGATGAGCCCGGCGAGTATGGACGTGATGTACGCACCTACGAACCAAGGCTTTCGGAGCAGGTGGTAAACAGCGAGTACCGGGCTCAGTTCGTATGCTTCGACGGCGCCGTCCACCGGGGCGTGGCGGATGCAGATGTCGCAGTTGCCGCGGTCGTGCCACCCCGACCGAAGGATGCCGCCGAACATCAGGCACAACGAGATCGCAAGGAAGACCAGGTGGACGTGAACCGGAAGGAACTGTGCGGCCGAGCCCAGCAGGGCCCCGGTGACGATCGCCTTCCACGCATGGTGTCCACGTCGCGGATTGCGGGTGTCCGGATCCCTCACAGGACACCTGCGGCGCGCGCGTCGATCAGCCACTGCGGGAACTCGGTCATGAGCTTGTCGTAGAGTTCCGTGTCGGACATGGCGCGCGGGTCCGGCCCGGCCGCGAAGAAGCCCGCGTTGTCCACGGCGCGATTGCGGAGGGTGTCGAGGCGGCGCAGGAAGTCGAACTGTCCTTCGGAGCCGAAGCCGACGAACTGCCAGAAGATCGGCAGCGTCGAGGCGTGACGCAGCGCGCTCTCGGCGTCGGGCCTCGAAGCGGGTGCGCCGTCGGTCTGGAAGATCACGAACGCCGGATCGGTGGCACCGGACGCCTTGTAGTGCTTGACCACGGCGTCGATGGCGCAGGCGTAGTCGGTGCCGCCCCAGGGGCAGTCGGCGGCGAGTTCGGCGATTCGGCCCTGGTGGGAGCCGAGCACGATCGGCTCGGGCCGGTGGGCGCGGGACTCGAAGAGGACCACGGGCACGGTGCCGTCGTCGTCGAAGTGCGCGGCGGCGGCCAGTACCCGCTCCGCGAGGGCCTGCACGGTGCCGTCGGCGTAGTAGTCGAACATGCTGCCGGAGTGGTCCAGGACGAGGTACACCGCCGCGCGAACGCCCGCCAGGCCGTGCTTCTTCAGCGACACGCCGGCCTTCTTGTACAGGTCGACGAGGGCGGGTGCGGTGGCGGTGATCTTCGTGAGGTCGATGGCGGATCCGGAGTGCGCGGCGGAACCGGGCCGGCTGCCGGCGGGGACGACGGGAGTCGGGTCGGCGGTTTTCCTGCTGCTGAAGAACATGGGATCTCCCGGGTGTGATGTGGGCAGGCCAGTGGGACGTCAGGCGGCGCTGGCGCGCAGAGAAGCGCCGCGGCTGTGTTCGGCGGCGAGGTTGTCCCGGGCGATGGCCTCGGCCAACTCGGCGAGGTCGAGGTCTCCGGAAGCCAGGCCGAGCACCACGGCCTGGCCGCGGTTGCAGGCGCCGAGCGTTTTGAACAGCTCGCTGGCGTACTTGCGGACGGTCCCCTCGTTCAGGCCCATCTCGCGGCCGATGTCGGCGTTGGAGAGGCCGCGGCCGAGACCGGCCAGGACCTCGACGGCGCGACCGTGCAGGCGGCCTTCGCGCGTCTCGTTCCCGCCGTTGAGGGCGAGATCGACCATCGCTGCGAGGACGTCGACCTCGCGCACGGTCACGTTCAGATGGTGCAAGTCCGCGCCGTCGAGGAGCGCGTCGCGGATGCGGGCATGGGTGGTGGCCGTTTCGATGGCCATACGGGTGCCTCCGAGACGATGGGGGCGGGTGGTCGGCGTGGTCACGCACGTCCGAGAGCGGCGGCGTGGCGCCGCAGGAACTCGCGCCGCGCACGGTTGTGGCGGGCGTCGGCAAGGGCGTGGTGGACGTCGGACGGCTGCCGTGGAAGATCGTCGGGGTCCAAGCGGAGTCGGGCGCATTCCTGCCGGGTGTCGTTCGTCCACATGGGGATGCCTGCGGGCAGTTCGACCATGGCCCCGAACAGCTGCGCCAGGGCGACGTGGTCGTATGCCCCGTACCAGGCCCACAAGTGGAGATCCGGCGTCGCCTGGAGGAAGATGCGAACCTCGTTCGCGATCGTCTCGACGGGCTTGACCCGGTGCATGTCCGGGTGGTCGTCGGCCCAATCCCACGCGTCCGGGCATTCGTTCACGTCGGCGCGCCGAAACGGCAGGTGAGGAACGACGTTCGCGCGGAGCCACTGGTGGCGGACGGCCGCGTACATGGTGTCCTCGTTGCGGACGACGGCGTAGTATTCGCGGCCGTCGTCTGCGGCCATGCCGATGCTGATCGGCCGGATCGTGTGGCCGTCCTCGAGGAACTCGAAGTCGTAGTCGACGGCGCTCACCGGTCGGATTCGCTTTCCGGCATCGTCTGTGCGCGCTCGTCGTCGGTGAACGTGTAGGAGCCGCCTCCGCTGCCCCGGGAGATCATCGTCCCGGCGGTCCGCATGGAGCCCGTCGTCTTGCGGCCGGAATAGCTGAGGGTGGTGTCCCGGTCGATGCCCATGCGGCCGGACACCGCGAACGCGTCCTGATCGGCACCGAGAAACACGAACACCCAGCCCTCGTCGCGGCGTTCCCCGATCAGCTTCTCGATCTGCGTCAGGGTGTACTCCCGGGAGGCGTTCTCCGCACCGTCGGTGAGGATGACGACCACGGTCTCGTCCGGGCGGTCCGCCTCGGCCAGTGCGGCAACGCGTGCCGACTCCCCGTTGATGGTCGTGCCGATCGCATCCAGGAGCGCGGTCGAGGATCGGGGCGCGAGGCGGAATTCCGGCACGTTCGCCAAGGGAACGACCGAGAACACCGTCTCGATCTCGCAGTCGAACTGGACGAGAGTCACGACATCGGTACTGGGCGACGCGGCCTGCTCGGCGAGGAATGCCCGCAGGCCGCCCTCGGTGTCGGTGCGGACGTTCTCCATGGAGCCGGATCGGTCGAGAACGACGAGGATGTGACGGGTGGGCGGGTTGCTCATGGGGTTCCCATCGAGGAGGACTCCGGTGGCGGGCACGACGAAACCCGGGCATGGGGCGCGGAGTTCGGCGGCGAGGGATCTCGTGGCGTGAAGGGCGGGCGGCCGGCACGCGTCCGGCCGTCGGCCTGTTCTGCTCGCTCCACCATTAGAGAGTCACAGGGCTGCCCACCACAAGTATTTGGTCATGTTTTTTGGCAGTTATTTTGGCGGAGGTTCCGCGTGCCGCCGGCTCCAGGGCTCAGGACCTGGACTCGGCCCAGCGAATCAGCACGACTGCGATCACCACGGCCGGCCACGCCACGGCCCACACCGCCCCGGCCAACGCGACGCCCCGGGGATTGATCCGCGCCATCGTGCCGAACCACACGTCGGTACGCAGCAGCCACACCACCAGCGCGACCTGGCCGCACAGGCCCAGCGCGTAGACGACGGCCAGGATCAGGACGGCGGTCACCGCCGGGCCCCGCGAACTTCTCCACCCGGATGCCCGCCGCGCTCGCGAGACGCATGCAGTTGTAGGTCCCGCGCGACCTCGCCGTGGGGTAGGCGTGTGCAATGTCGGCGCCGGCCGCGACCATCAGCGCGTTCCTTCGCGGCCCGGCCCCCGGGCAGTACGTGGGGAGCACACCCGGGTGCACGACGTCCCGGGGGTGGCGGCGCACCCGATGCGGTCGCGTCGGGCAGTCGTCGCCGCACGAGTCCCAGTCCGCCGGGAACGGATCACCTTCCACGTCCCAGCCGAACCGTGCGCGGGCCTGCGTCACGAACGTGCGGGCGCAACGGTCCGCCCCGGTGGGACACTCCCCCTGTACGACCACCAACGTCGCCCCGGGATGGGCGTATCGCAGGCGCACGAGGCCGCGGATCACGACGTCGCATTCCTCGTAGTCGCGGCCTCCCATCACGATCACACGTACTGCGCCGAGGTCCCGGCCCGGCGTCACGACACCCTCGGGCAGTCCGGATCGCACGGCCACCCCGCCTCCTCCAGGTCGGCGCACACAACGCAATCGATGTCGTCGTCCGCGGCCCAGGACGTACCACTCAGGTCCTCGCCGCACAGGCCGAGGTCCGGATCGCAGCAGAACGCGTGGACGAGGTCGTCACCAACCGAGGTCGAATCGGGTCCGGCTTCCACGGCGTACACGAGCAGGCTCACGACGAACCTCCGTCCCGGACCGGACGGCGCGGCGCTGCGGACTCGCAAGGCAGAAGTTCTCCCTGGCCGGCCATCACCGGGACCGGGCGCAGCTCGTCCGCCGCAGGCTCGTCGCGCTGTTCGCTGCACACGTACTGCGTCGCCATGGCGTAGCGGCCCTCGGGCGTGCGTGGCCCGTCGGACCACTGTCGGGGCCGCTTGCCGAGCAAGGCGATGAGGATCAGGGGGCAGCCGTCGCCGTCTCGGCGCTCGCGTGGGGGAAGTTCGTGCACGCAGATCGCGCAGTTCGCATCGATCCAGGCGTAGCCCTCGTCGGAGTTCGAGAACGCCGGCTCGTCGACGGCCTGCGCCTCCAGGGCGTCGTAGTCGTCGGGCATCATACGGCGCCCGCGACGCCAGCCTCGATGGCGTCCTGGAGCAGGCGGATCGCCGCGACGCAGTCCTCGCGGGTGATCGAATCGTCCCCCACGTTGTGCGCGATGTGCTCGTAGATCTTCACGGCGTCGCAGGTATACGGGAGGTTCGTGTTCCAGTCGGTCTCGACCGCGAAACCGATACCCACGGTACGGAACTTCGGGAACGCGACGACCGCCTGCTCGGCAGTCAGCCGCACGCGGAACATCCAATAGTCCTCCCGAACGTGCGGGGTGAGCGCCATCGGACCGCAACGCACGGTCTCGTCGGGCTGGGCCTTCTTCTCCAACACCAGATGCTTGGTCACCGATGCTCTCCTTCGATCGGATCGAGGAGGGGCGGCGCGCGCCGCCCCTCCGGAACTCCTGCTCAGAACGGAGGTTCGTCCGCGTAGCCGCCCGGCGGGGGACCCCAACCCCCGCGCCGCCGCCCTGCTGCTGGCCGCCCCCTGCGGGGGTTGCCCACGGGTCGTCGGCGGGTGCGCCACCGCCCTGCTGGGGACGACCGCCGTAGCCGCCGCCCTGCTGACCGCCGCCGTAACCACCCTGGCCGCCGCCACCGCGGCTCGCCTTGGTGACCTTGGCGGTCGCCCACTTCAGGGTCGGGCCGATCTCGTCGACCTCGAGCTCCACGACGGTGCGCTTCTCGCCCTCTTTGGTCTCGTAGGACCGCTGCTTCAGCCGGCCCTGGACGATGACGCCCGTGCCGCGCTGGAGGGATTCCGCCACGTTCTCGGCCAACTGCTTCCAGGCCGAACAGCGGAGGAACAGCGCTTCGCCGTCCTTCCACTCGTTCGTCTGACGGTCGAACGTGCGCGGCGTGGACGCCACGGTGAAGCTCGCGACGGCCGCACCGGAGGGGGTAAAGCGCAATTCCACATCGGCGGTCAGATTTCCAACAATGGTGATGACGGTTTCGCCTGCCATGTCCTATGGCCTCCCTGTGATTTCGATGACCGGGCTAGAACCCGGAGTTGTGGTCAGGCTCGGCCACCCGACCGACACGAAGCCCACGGTGGATCCGCGCGTGAACGTCGTCGTCTCGCTCGCCCTGCGCCGGTCCCGTCCGGAGGGGGTCGCCGGCCCAACGACGGCCTTCACTTCGTTGCCGATCGCCGTGGTGGGGCGGGGGGTGCGCTCCCTGGGCGGTACGGTCCGGGGTGTGAGGCGGGACCGTGCGACCCTCGGGTGACCGGGGCCGCCGCCGTGTTAGGTGTCCAGCGTTTTCTCGTCCCAGCCGTAGCCGCAGTTCGTGCATCTCCGGCACAAGCGCTCGTTGGGGAAGTCGCCCACGAGGGTGCCGATGTTCTCGTGATCGCAGTCGCCGACGGTCCGGTAGGTCGTGGCTGTGTGCGTGTGGCCGCATTTGGGACATGGCGGGATGTCCGTGCTGTAGGGCGCGAGGCCGGTGTAGCCGTAGCGGAGTGGCGGCATTGGCGCCTCCTGGGTAATGTCTGTCCGGTTTCGTTCCGGTCTCGAAATGATCTATCTATGGAGGTTGTCGCAGGTCGGGCGTAGCGTCCCTGATCCGGCCCACCCCCTGGCCGGCGATGGGCCCGTGCTCCCGGACTCCCCTGGTCGAGCGCGGGCCCTCGGCGCGTCAGGGCACTGCGGGCGGCAGCGGGCAGGACGGGTGGCACGCGAACCTGGGGGTGTCGTCCGTGGTCCAGCCGCAGGAGCAGTCGGCACCGCAGTGGACGCAGGTGAGGCCGCCAGTCGCTTGCGGGGCCGGGGTGGCGGCTCGGGCGTAGGTCTCGCGGATGGAGTCGGCGATGTCCAGGAGAGCGTGCACGGCGGCGGCCTGGATGAATGCCTGGACCCGGGTGAACAAGGCGGTGGCTTGGTCGCTGGGGATGGGCCGGTCGGGAACTTCGTGGATCAGTCGTTGTGCAACGTCGAGGCTGTCGATGGCGTTCCGTCGGTCCTGGGTGGTCACTTCGGCTCCTGGTTGTCGAGGGCGTCCCACGCCTTCTGGGCGAGGCGTTTCGTCATCGCGTCGATCCCGGCGTACTCCTCGGCGGTCATCGGCATCGGAACGTTGATCGCGCCGAACAGGCCGATCGCGCCGCTGAACCGGGGGTCCGGACGCAGTTGGTCGAGCGGCCTGTCGGTGTCGAGTGCCGCCCGGATGCGGTCGGCGTAGTTGACGCCGATGTCGCGGGGGGTGTGCCAGGTCCGCATGTCGGCGACGAGGTCCCGCACGCGCTGCACGGCGGCGGCGAGTTGGTCGCGCTCGGCGTACAGGGCGTCGAGCGCGTCGTCGGTGATCGTGTCGGCGGTGTGCCGCCCGAGGAGGAGCCGGATCATGGGCATGTGCTCGGGTGTGATTGCGAAAGTCACGGACGCGGACCGCGTGTGGACCGGGCAATTCGCCATGTCGAGAGGGCAGATGCAGGTGGGCTCGTGGACGACGGGTGCGGCCTGGGTGTGAATGGGGCAGCACCCGATGGCGCAGGGGCAGGCGCGGGGTGACGGGTCGGTGGTGGGCTCGGTCATATCGGGTCGGCCTCCTCGGCCTGGCCGCGGGCGAGTGCCTCGGCGACGGTGAGCCCCATGACGGTGACGTGCGGCGCGATGCGTTTGGCGAGTTCGATGGCGGTGTCTTCGTCGTAGCGGTGGTCGATGTGGCAGCGGCCTCCGTCCGGGTGACCGGGGGCGCCGTCCGCGAGACAGTGGCCGCCGTTCAGCACGGACCAGGTCCCGCGTCGGTTGCGGGTGACCTCGACGGCGAACGCGTAGGCGTTGATGTCGCCTTCGGGCAGGAGCGACACCTCGTGGCGGGTGGTGCGGACGGTGGGCTCGGTCATCGCGTCGCCGCCTCCTTGATCGTGAAACGGATGATCAGCTCGTCGTCGCCGGGGAACATCGTGAGGGCGTCGTCGGGGATGGACGCGTCGGCGGTCAGGCCGTGCAGTTGGCGGTATTCGGTCTCGATGGACCGAAGGGCCTTGCTGATTTCGCTGAACGTCGCGCCCCAGGGTGGCCGGGCGTCGATGGCGTGCTCGACCGTGCGGACGGTGTACTCGCGGCGGGTCATGGTGGTCTCCGGTGGTGGGGCCGGGGCGCGTGGCCCCGGCCGGGTGGTTGGGTCAGGTGCCGCGGGTGGCGAGCTGGTGCTCCAGCTCGGCGACGCGGCCGCGCAGCTCGTCAATCTCGGCCCGTGCGGCGGCGAGTTCGGCTTCCGGGTCGACCTGCATGCGGATGCCGTGGTCGGCGAACGCGGCGACGACGTCGGGGTCGTCGAGGAACTGCTCGAGCGATTCGTCCTCGGTGTCCCAGTCGCCGTCCTGGAGCCTCTTGATCAGGTCGCCGAGGACTTTGCGTTTGGTGGGTCCGTCGACTCCGGTGTCGATGAGCGCGCGGGCGACGGGGTCGAAGATGTGGCCTGCTGAACTCCAGCCCATGAGGGCCTCCTTCGTGCTGGTGGGTACGGTCTGCGCAGGTCAGGCGGGTTCGATGTGGGTGAGGCTGATGCCGCCCGGGTAGCCCTCGACGGAGACGACGGGGGCGCCGTGCCCGAGGGTCCAGGCGGGCGTGCGGGTGCGGGTGGTCATGGGCTCGGCGTCGCGGCATCCGGGCCAGGCGTGGACGGGTGTGCCGACGGGGTGGAGCGCGTTCCACTGGCCGGCGGTGGTGGGTGTGGTCATCGGTGGCGTCTCCTGTCGGCTGCTGGTGGGTAGGGTCTGTGCGGGCCCGCCCCGAGTTCAGCGGGGCGGGCTGCGCAGGTCAGACGATGAACGTGGTGCCGTCGGCGCGGGTGACGGTCAGCGCGCAGTCGCAGGTGCCGACGTCGGGGTGCCGCCCGGGGCAGCAGACGCATTGGTATTCGTTCTGGCCGCAGTCGCAGCAGTGGGTCGGGACGATGTAGCCCCCCTCGCAGGAGCACCCTGGTGCTCCATCGCCGTCGCAGTGCTCGCAGATCTCGGGGTTGGTGCAGGTCTCGCAGGTCTCGGTCATCGGTGCTGTCTCCTGTCGTCGGCCGGGCCGTGGTTGGCCCGTGCGTGTGGCTGTGTGCCCGTCTGCGGGCTCAGCGGGCGCCGGGCGTCCTCCGCCGCCCGCTGGGTCCTGTCGTCGGCTCAGGAGTCCGCCGGCTCGATCAGCGGAACGTCGTCATTCGTGGCGATCTCCCACTCGTCGCCGAGTTCGAGATTGGTGTCGCGCCCCCAGCCGGAGCACTGCGCGCAGATGCTGGGCGTGTCCGGGTTGGACTCCCAGAAGGCAGCCTCGATCTCGGCCGGGTCGGTGAGGTCGGTCTCGAAGTCGATTGAGGTCGAGGCCCAAGTCGTGAGGTGGAGCGTGTACTTCGGCATGCAGTTCCTCCGGTCCGTGTGGTTTTCATGTCGGGCATGAGTCGTTGGACGGGTCGGGCGCGTCTGCGGGGCTCTCGGGGGCGCGTGGGCCATCGAGCCAGTGCGTCGACTCCACCCGGAGCACCCGCACCGCCGGTGAACCCGGGCGCGCACGCCACCGGGTAGCCCGAGCGTGGGCTTCCTCCCGGGTGGCATAGGGCGCCCCGTCCTTGACCCAGCCGTCCGCCGCTGCATACCGGCTCCACGGCTCGTGGGCCTGGACGACCCACTCGACGATCGGCGGGTACAGCGGCGGCTCGGCGGCCGGGAGCTTGTCGGTGACGCGCATCCAGCCCACGGCGCGCTTGAGCGCGTAGTTCTCGGCGACTGCCCACCGGGCCACGGCCACGGCGTCGCGGTGCTCGGCCCGCAGCTCGTGCCGGCCCCGCCAGGCGGACCGCCACGCCGACCGCAGCCGGGCAGCGTCGGCCCACGCCTCGTCCCGCTCGGCCTCCAGCCGCTCGGCCGCATGCTCGGCCGCCCGGGTCCGGTCCCGCGCCAGCCGCCAGTCGCCCCGCGTGGGCATCCCACGCCCGGGATCCGCGTCCGCCTCGTCTCGGCGTCCGATCTCCGCCGCCACGCGTCCGGCGAGGTCCGCCGTCAGGGCGCCCAGGCCGGGGCCGATCACGACGGCGGTGGTGCGCAGGCGCTCGATCTCGGCGTCCCGCTCGGCGAGTGCGGCCCGGAGTTGCCGGCCCTCGGCCCGCGCATCCACCTCGTCGGCCGCCCGCCGCTGCATGCAGGCCCGCGCGTCGAGGACCACCGCGTCCGCGCGGAGCAGAGCGCTGCTCGCCTCGTCCATGGCGTCGCGGGCCTCGGCGAGCCCCGCCCGCAGCCGCACGGCCCGCTCCCGGGCCGACCGCCACGCCAGCCCCCGCCACTCGGCTCGCTCCGTCGCCCGAGCCAGGTGCGGCCGGACGATCCCGACGACCCGATCGACCAGCCACTGCGGCGGGTGGTCGTCGCCGTCCCAGTCGATCCCGCACAGGCCGTCGCCGATCACGCCGGGTAGGTCGACGTCGAGGTCGTAGTCGTCGCGGTGGGCGATGCGCTGTGCGAGGGCGACGCGCCGTTCGGCGTCGGCGAGTGCGGCCAGCAGCGCGGACACGTGGGTCGCGAGGCGGGCTTTCGCTGCGAACCACTCGACGATCCCGTCCGGTTGGATCCGCGAGGTCACGACGGCCAGGTCGGCCCGGATCGCGTCGAGGTCGAGCGGCTCGGTGCTCGGCTGGTCGGTCATCGGCCCGCCGCCTTGGCCAGTTCGATCGCAGCCCGGGCCACTCCCAGAACGATCGCGTCGGGCACCTCGGCCGGGAACCACACACTCCACCCCGGGGCGTGGGCGGCGCCGCCGACCGCGACCGTGCACTCGCCGTCGTCGTCGAGCAGGCTCCACAGGGCCCGGCCGAAGCGCAGGTGGCCCTCGGAGTTCTCGGTCCAGCCGGCGTTCAGCAGGCCGTCGTACACGTCGATGCGGTCGGTCACTGGGTCGGCTCCTCGATGGCGGCGCGGATGCGGGCAACGAGGTCACGGGTCGCGACGTCACCGTCGCCGTAGCAGTCGGCTGCGGCCCAGCTCGCGTCGTACTCGGCGAGAACCCGGGCGAGAGCGGCGGCCTTCTGGTCCCGTTCGGCCGTGAGCCGGTCGACCAGGTCGAGGACGGTGGGCATGGCGCCGTCGAGCACGTCGATGGCGGCCACTGAGGCGTCGAGATCGGTCTTCGTGCGGCAGGGACCGTTGAGGGTGTCGATGGCGGCCCGGAGCGCGCCCGGGTCAATCGGCGCCGCAGTGGGTTCGGTCACGCCTCCCTCCCCAGGTAGGTGTACGCCAGCTCGAGGGCGAGCGCCGAAGCGGGCGTGCCGTAGAAGTCGCACTCGTCGATGCTGCGGGCCAACTGCTCCAGGACGTTCGCCATGGCGACCGCGACGAGCGGGTGCAGCGCGGCAATGTGCTCCGCATTCGCCGCCGAGGACATCGGCTCGTCGACGACGTACTCCGGCGGGTCGTAGTCGTGGCCGGGGTCGTGAACGAGACGGTCGCCGCCATCCATGGACAGCCAGGGTCCGCGGGTTGCTGCGGCAGCCCGGGTGCGCATGAGGTCGGCGGCCCGGCGGATGGTGTCGGCAGGAGGCTCGGGGTCGGGCATCGGCTGGGGCTCCGTCAGGTTGTCGGCCGGGCTGCGGCCGTGTGTGGTGAGTCGGGTCGGGACCCTCTGGGCGAGGGCATCCTGGAGGGCTTCGCCGACGAGAACGATCAGGGCCCGGCGGGCGTCCTCGGGCATGTCCGCCTCGAACGCGAAGTGGAGCCGCCCAAAGGGGTGTTTGCCGTCGCCGAGGAGGCTGAGCGTGTGGGTGGACGGCTGGAGTCCGTCGCCGCCCATGGCGACCGCCCACTCGGACAGGTCGGGGGCGCCCCGGACGAGGCGGCGGATCTCCTCGTCGGCGATCGAGTAGTCCTTCGTGCACAGGTGCGCCCAGGACAGGCCGGTGCTGGGGATGACGGTGTCGACGAGGTCCCAGGTGGTGCGGTCGCGGCGCCGGCGTGTGGCCTCGGCGAGGAGGTCCTCCTGGGTGTACGGCTGGTCGGTCACGGTGTGCTCCCGGTGGTGGGCGTGGGGGCGGTCAGCAGGTCGCCCTGCCCGCGCATGTCGGGCCTGGCGGGCGGGATCCATCCAGGCGGCGGGGGTGTCCACCCCTGGTCGACGACTGCGGAGACGGCGGCGACGGCGAGCCAGAACGGGTCGCCCTCGTGGTCGGGGTCGTCGGCGACACGTGCGATGGCGTCGGACACGACGTCGGTGAGGTTGAGTTCCGCCGGGGTGGGCGTGCGGAGGCGGCCGTCGGGTGTGCGGGCCATCAGGCATCCTCAGTGGCGTCGCCGAGGGGCCCGGTACGAACCACACCGTCGCGGTGGCACAGGATCCGCAAGCGGACCATGCCCCCCGCGTCGGGTACCTCGACGAGCGTGGGCTCGGCGTCGCCGACGACCACACCGACCGCCCGCAGGATCGCGTGCAGCCGCAAGGCGCTTTCGGGGCGGCCGGCGATGTCGACGACGGTCGCTCCCGGGTCGGCGACGAGGAGGGCCCGGTGGTCGTCGGCGGCGCTGGTGATCTCCGCCATGCGGACGGTCGCCACCAGGAGACGGTCCGCCCGGCCCGGTGACACGCAGGTGTGAACGACGTGGCCTCTGCGATCGACAAGACCGCGCCACCCAACAAGGCGATCGTGGAGCGCATCGCGAAAGTCGTGAACCACGGGCCGGCCGCCTTGTTTTGCCCACCGGATCAGGGGTTCGGCGTGCGCGTAGTCCCACGCGACGATCCGACGGCCGCCCAACTTGCGCGCGATCCGCTTCGCCGCAGTGGCCTCGTCAACGGCGCTCGCAGGAGCATTCGCCGCCCGGGCGCCATTCGGGCGCACAACCATCCGCAGCACCCAGGCCCTCGTGGCATCGACGGCCGTCACCGTCCACACCGGGCACCTCGGACCACCGTCACCGGCCCGCACCCGGGGTTCCTTGTGCACGTGGACCCAGACCGCCGACGGATCTGCCAACACCTTGCGGGCCCACGTCGTCTGGTCCGCGCGGGTATTGCGGGCCCGCTGCTGGGCGACGGCGATCCTGTCGGCGTCGAAACACGTCGAACACAGCAGTGGACTGCCGTACAGGCGGGCATTCGTGGGTCGTTCGTCGTGGGCGCCGCAGTGGCCGCAGGTGTACAGCGCCGGATCGGAGGCCAGGAGCCTCGCCACCCCGGTGCGGGTAGGCGTCGACTCTCGAACGTCGAACAAATCGAACGTCGCTCGCTTGCCCTTGAAGTCCTTCCCTGTGACCCTCGCAGCGACCCGACCGGAGGGGGTGCGCGGCAGGTCCAGTTCGGCGTGCTGGGTACGGGTGAGCAAATATCGGGGCACCGTCGACCACTTCTCGTAGTGCGGTACCGCCACCTCGGAGTCGACCGTTCCATGGGTCTCGGTCATGAATCCCTCCGAGTCCTGCCGTCGACCGACGCCTGCCCTGCTTCGCGCTTCGAGCCCATCGGCCTGATCGCCTCGTCGTCGAGGGTCAACAGCCCGGCCCGGAATCCCACCCCGACCGCAGCTGCACGCGTCTTCACCCCGAGCGCCTTGTACAGGTGTTTCAGGTAGCCCTTCACCGTCTCTTCGGTGATGAACAACTCCCTACCGATCTGACCGTTCGTCAGTCCGCGGGCGATCCCCCGCAACACTTGCAACTCCTGCGGACGCACCTCGGGACGCGAAGCACCCGCCAGCGAATCCACACGCCACCCACGACACTCGGGACACCAGTCCAGGCCCTCGTCCGGCTTGCCCGAACCCACCGCCGACGCGAACGCCCGCACCTCCTCGGCCGTGCGCGCGGACACCGGCGCCACCAACTCCGACGAACACCGAACGCCCGCGCTCTCACGCCCGTCACAGCGCAGCAACGGAGACATCACGACCGACATGCCGCACCCCCCGCCACCGTGCCAGCGATCGGCCCACCACACGTGCCGCACACCGGCCCGCACGGCACCGCCTCCGGGGCAGCCAAACGCGGCACCGACCGCAACCAACAGCGGTGCCTGACCACGGCCCTTCTGGCGCTGCTCCTGTATCGGGTAACGGCCAGGCAGTGTCGCGAACCCTTCTCGCAATGCGGCGCGCAGCGCTCGTCCTCGCAGAACGCTGCCCACCGGCCGTCATACCGCTCCACGACGTACATCACGGGCACTCGCTTCTCACGCGGCAGGGACCTCAACCAGCGGCGATGCACCGATTCCGCTCGTTTCGCACTGCCTTCACCCGAAACCACCACAACCACATGCCCACCCCATTCGCAGCCGAGGGAATCCGGGCGACACCGCTCATCCAGACACGTCACCACCCATCCACCGTCAGCTCGCGACGCCCTGAACACCCGCGTTCTCACAACCCGTCCCTCCGTTCGTGAGCCGCACCCGGGCCCGCTCGATCTGCTTCTGCACACACTTGAGACCGAGACCAAGGCCGCGGGAAACGACCACAGGCTCGACCCCCTCGCGCACTGCGGCCTCAATCACAGCGCGCTTCTCCGAATCCGACGCATCAACGAACTCCCCCACCAGCGCCCGCCTCAGAACCTCCGAGTCGATCAACTCGCCGCATGACGGCTCCGCTTCGACGTCCGGCGCGACGTCCCGGATCGTCCGCGTGTCCGCCAGGCCCAGCGCCCCCGGGTCACCCCGCTCGTCCCACGCCACCCACCCCAGCGCCGCACCCAGCGACCGATCCGGATTGACCATCGCGGCCAGGACCACGAGCAACGCCCAACGCTCGTCGTCGCTCAGCCCGGCCAGGAACTCCCCTATGTCGGACCGGCCGCCCTCGCCGTGCACCAACACAATCAGCCGCGCGGCCAACGGAATCAGCGACTCGACCGGGACCTTCGACATCACGCCGCCTCCCGCTCCGCCACCTGCACCCGCTCCGAATGCGCCGGCTGCCGCAACGACTCGTCCGGCGACCTCCGGCACGGAGTACCCGGCACCGCCGAGCAGGCCGGGCACACAACCCGCTGCACCGCCCACACCGCCACCCGCTCCGCGTGCGCCCCTGTGGGCACGACGCGACGATCCGAGTAGTGGCACGAGAACCCCTCGCGCGCGCCACACAACGGACACCGCACACTCCGCGCCGGATGCCGCAACCCCCCGACCACCGCCTCGACTTCCGGAGGCAACGCACGAAGCCCTGCCCCACCGGACACGAGTTGCAGCCGCGGACCCGACGCCCGCGCAATCTCCGGCACACTGCGCCCGGACGCCACCGCGGCGATCTGCGCCCGAAGCCGCTCGAGATACCCCTCAACGTCCTCGCCCGGCGCCGGCTCATACAACACCAACGACGCCAACCGCTCAGCATGCACCCGCCGAACCTCGGCGATGATCTCCGCCGGCGCCACAAACGGCTTCTCGCGAGCGCACACGGTCGCCGCAGCCTTGCACTCCTCGAAATCGAACGGCTCCAACACCTCGAACCACGCCTCGCCCGTCAACCGGTCGATGTGCTGCTGCGGACACAACGCCTGCACCCACCGCACCAAATCCACCGCCTCCACCTCGTCCATCACCCACCACCCCTTGCCCGTGCCCCCGCCTCCGCCGCCAAGCGCGCCGCACGACGCTCCTCCGCGTCCCGACGCGACTGCTCGTATTGGTCATCCGTCTGCGCCTGGCGGCTGTTGGAACGCCGGGAACCCATCTGGACTACGGAAGCCACCTGAAGGGCGTGCCACCGCGGGTAGAACCAGCGACTGGAGAACGGCTTGTCGCCGGCGGCGGCGAACGCCTCCACCGCCTCCGTGAACATCGCCCGCAGGCCCACGCGTTCGACATCCGCACGCAGCAGCTCGGAGTCGCCCTCCTTGAAACTCCAAGGGACGCCGATCCCGGCCTGCGCCATCGCACCAGCCAACGGGGCAAGCCAATCCGGAACACCCGCAACCGAAGGCGCAATCGGGTACCGCAGATCCAAAGCCGCATCGAGAACCGGCGCATCCACCCCGGGCGGCTCCGGATCCATCGGCGGCACCCCGTCGACGACACCCGCCGAAGCGACCGGCTCGCCGAACGACTCCCGCAGCTCCGCGATCAACCCCTCCACCTGGACGCGAATCGACAGGTGAGGAGCCTTCTTCGTCGGCTCCGTACTCAACTCGTCCAGCGGAATCCGCGCGACCTCATCCAACAGCGTCCGGCGCAGCACAGGCGACTCGATCTGCTGCGCCGAAGCCACCATCGACCCCATCACGCGCGGCATCTTGTACACCTTGTCGCCCACGACGAACGTCCGGATCATCACCTCCTCCGTCGCCCGGTCCAACACCACGAACCGGCGCTCGTGCAGCAACTCCAGATCCGCAAGCAGCTCCTGCTCCGACCCGTCCACCGAACAGGCCGCCCAACGCGCCAACGTCAACGGCAACACACCCGCGTGCGTCAGATTCGGCTGAGACGCCAGGAAGAAGTACATGCGCTGCGCCGAACCCGGCAACCGGCGGAAATCCGCATCGCGCCAGATGGTCGTGTAGAAGCGAGCGTGAGTACGTGCCATGGAGATGGTCCGTTCTGCCGTGCATGGAGATGGGGAACGGGTGCGCTCAGAGGGCGGAGTCCGTCTCCGCCACAACCCTTGTGTACACCAAGGTACGCTAGCGTACCGCAGCTAGCATGTGCGTATGCCTGCGAACACAAGCTCCGAAATCGGCGTCCGCGAACTGCGCACCACGCTGTCCGACGTTCTGAACGAGACGGCCATCCGCGGCCAGATCACCTACGTCACCAGCCGAGGCAGGCGAGTGGCCGCGATCGTTCCCGTGCCAGATGCCGAGGCAATCGAGGTCCAGAGAAACCGGGGGGACTCCTCCTCGGTGTAACCCCGGAGGGTTCAGATGTGGCTTGAAAACGAGCCAACCGCGATGTACCGCCTGTACGACGCGAAAGGTGCGCTCCTGTACGTCGGGATCGGTATCAACCCCTACGCGCGGCTGACCGTGCATGCGCGCCAAAAGCCGTGGTGGCCGCAGGTCGCGTCGGGCTCGGTGGTGTGGTTCGACAATCGCCCCTCCGCGCTCGCCGCAGAGCTGCGCGCCATACGCGTCGAGCGCTCTCGACACAACGTCATCGGCTCGCCCTGGGCGCCACGTCCGAGGACTCTCGACAGGGACGAACTCCTCGTCGGTCAACTTCGCAAGGTACTGCCCACGGCGCTGGAGGAAGTCCACGGCCATCTCCCGAAGTTCGTCGTCGACGCGAGCAGAGCCAGGAAGCGGGTGGCTGTCGTCGTGCCTGTGGAGTGGTACGAGCGCGCCAAGGCCGCCCTCGAGGCGCAGGGCTGATCCCCCACTCATCCGAGCGTCACCCTGGCGAGCATTTGGAGGTGGTTGGTGAACGCCTCGATGCAGCCTTCGCGGTTCTTCTCGGGGATCTCGTCGGCGAACGCGAAGTGGATGCGGATGAGGGGCCGCCCGTCCTTGGCCGTGTAGGCGAGGGTGCGTTCGTGGGGTTCGAGGTGGTCGGCGCCGGCGTCGATGGCCCAGCGGGACATGTCGGCCGCGTCGTGGAGGAGTTCGTCGATTCCGGTGCGGGCGAGGTCGAATTCCTCCTCGTCGAGTTCGTCCCATGTGGTGTCGGTGTCGCCGACCTTCTCGTCGGCCATTTGTTCGCCGATGCCGACGTAGTCGGGGTCCTGGGTGGCTTTGTGGTGTTGTCGCGCGGCTTCGCGGTAGAGGTCGTCGTCGGTGTAGTGCGTGGTCATGTCGTGTCCTGGGTGTTGTAGGCCGGGTTGGCTGCTGGGGTTACGCGAGGACTGCGGCTACGCGCTGGCCGATCCATTGGGCGACGTTGGCGGAGACGGCGTTGCCGGCCTGCATGGTTTGTTCGCCTTGGTTGCCGTGGACGATGTAGTCCGCGGGGAACCGTTGGGCGAGGAGTTGTTCGCGCGGCTGGACCATCCGGAAGTAGCAGTCTTCGAGTTGCGGGCCGCCTTGGACCAGGGCTGCGGAGTCCACGGTGCTGATGGTGTGAATTGGTTCCGCGGTGGTTTTGGGGAGGGCCTTGCGGTAGGGAATCACCAGGCCGTGGTTGCGTGGTGGGGTGCTGCGCCGGGGTTGGATGTTCGGTGGGGCGAACAGGGCCTCGAAGCCTTTCGGGTTGGCCATGCGGGTGCGCATGGGGTCCGCGGTCGAGGTCGGTGAGTCGTTCCATCCGCCGCCGCAGGGCACGAGGAGTCCTTCGTCGGTGGTCGAGTGCGCGGCGAGGCCCGCTCGGATGCGGGCGAGGGTGTTCTCCACCAGCGGCCGGCGCCGGTCGCCGATCCGGCGGCCGCGGTTGGTCCAGTCGATGATGTCGGCGGCGGGGCGGATGTACGGCTCGACGAAGGCGTGCCCGCACGCGGTGTTGGGGCATCGGTAGTCGTACTGCTGCTTGTACTTGCCGATGGTGCGGCCGTTGCGCCAGGACTGTACGGCGGGGATGTCCTGGTCGCATTGCTTGCAGCGGGCGAGTGGGGTGGGGCGCAGGTCGGGTAGTGGGATCCCGGCGCGGGTGAAGACGATGTAGATCCTGTCGCGCCATTGTGGGGCGTGCAGGTTGCCAGGGCCTCCGATGTGGGCGGAGGAGACGGAGGTGATCTGTGAGTTGTAGCCGAGGAGTTCCATCCCATTGCGCCACCAGCCGAAGAGTTCCCAGTCGGTGGCGAACTCGACGACGTTCTCGCACAGGACGGCGTCGTAGCGGTGGACTTCGGTGGCGCGGATGATGTCATAGGCGGTGGCGCGGGTGCGTTCCCATGCGGCGTCGGCGACGGGTCCGTGTTTGAGAAGGGCGAGTTGGCCGCGGGTCGGTGGGCGTTTCTTGCCTCCGGCGGGGGTGGATTCGGTGCAGATCGGCGAGCCCCACAGGACGCGGGTCGTGGGGAGTCGGCGCATGTCGTAGTTGTTGATGTCGGCGCAGACGTGCTCGGCGTTCGGGTGGTTGGCGGCATGGGTTTCGATCGCCTTGGCCCAGTGGTTCGCGGCGAGTTTGAGTTCCATGCCAGCGGCGACCAGGCCGGTGCTGCTGCCGCCGGCGCCGCAGAAGATGTCGGTGAACGTGAGGCTCATTGTGTGGGTCTCTCGGCCGGTGCTGTCGGTCAGTTCGGGAGTTCGGTGCTGATTTCCGTCGGCGTTGCGGTGCCTTCGGCGATCCGCTTGATGCCGTTGGCGAGGTGCCAGGTGTCGCCGGGGAGGTAGTCCTCGAGGGCGTTCGCAAGGCGTGCGATGGCGTCGAATCGGGCATTGGGGTCGACGTCTTACCCGGTCGGTCTCCCTACGGCGGTTTCTTCGCCGTCCCACAGGTCCGCGACGCGGCGGAGGATGTAGGCGCCTTCGCCCTTGCTGAGGCCGGTGGCTCCGGCTTCGAGGGACACGGATCCGGGTCCGCTGGTGCCGGGTCGGATGATGACGAAGCCGAGGGCTTCGGTTCCGTCGACGGCGACGAGCCTCACGTTTTCGAGGTTCCGGTCGTTGTCGTTCACCGATGGGGTTGTCCTGTCCGGAAGTTGGTTCGACGTCAGCTGTACGTGACGGAGAACGCTGCGGCAGCGTTGCGGCCGTCTTGGTCGAGGGCTTCGCGGAGGGTCCGGTCGACGTCGTCGTGGTGGTCGACCTGGACGGCGAGTCCGAGGGCGGCGATGGAGCCGACCCAGTAGCCGTCGATGCGCTGGACGGTGACGACGTACTCGTCGGGTTCGGGCTGGGGGGCCGGGGGTTCGTCGTCGAAGGGGTCCCAGCAGAGGTCGAGGTCTCGTTTGGTGGTGGCCCACGTGTTGGTGGGGCAGGGCCAGGGGTGGCCGCATTCGTGGCAGTAGCCGGAGGTCGTGCCGTGTTCGGTGACGTGTTTGCCGTGGCCGTTGCCGATGCGGCCGAGCCGCATGAGGACTTCGTCGCGTTCGTCTCGGAGTCGGATGACGACTTCGCGTTGGTGTTCGTTGAAGCGGCGTTGCCGGTCATGGCGGCTGGAGGGGCGGACTTCGATGCCGGTGCCGGGGTCCTGGTCGGGGGCGATGAAGTCGGCTTGGCGGGTGCCGTCGGGCCAGGGGTCGTGCCAGTCGAGGCGTCCGCCGAAGCTCAGGGCCCAGGCGGTGGCGCGGGCCTGGACGGTGGGTTCGTCGGGTCCGTAGCCGAGGTGGAGGTATCGGCCGTCGTCGTGGTCGAAGACGGCTTCCCATTCGCCGCGGTGTGGGGTGCGGAGGTCGTGGGCGAGGGCGTGGAGTTCGTCTGCCTCGCGGTGGTGGCCGGCGGCGGCGAGGGCGTCGGAGATGGTCTCGAGGGTGTCGGCGATGGCTGAGCGTTCGTCGTGTTGGTTCATTGGGCGTCTTTCGGGAGGACGGCGCGCATGAGGGATGCGGCGAGGCCGAGGGTGGCGAGGACTGCGCGTGGAAAGCGGTCGTCGTCGGGGTGGCTTGCTTCGGCGCGCAGGAGGGCAAGGGCGTGGTCCGCCTGGCGGTTGGCGGTGGCTACGACGTAGCGGGCGGCGAACACGCTGGCGGGGTTGGCGGTTTCGATGTCGCGGACGAGGGAGCCGATTGCCCACATCTCGCCGGGGGCGAGGGGGTGAAGGCGTTCGAGTACGTGGACGGCGACGACGGCGAAGGCGGCTGGGGCGCCGAACAGGGCCGCGTCTCCGTGTTCCTCGGCCAGGGTCTGGAGGGTGGCGAGGGCGCGGTCCGTGTCCTGGTTGTAGGCGTGTTCGAGGGCGGTCATGACCAGGGTGGCGGCGTCGGTCATCGGGTTTCCCGGGGTGGTGTGGGCGGTGGCGGGGTTACCTGGGCATGGGCATGGCGTCTTCGTGGTCGTGGATGATGCGGGACATGCTGCGGCCCTCTCGGACGGCGTTCCATGTGCGGATGAGGTAGGCCATGGCGCGGGGTTCGGGGATGCGGAAGCCGCCGGCGACGTCTTTCATGGCGCGGGTGCGGAGGGTGAGGATGGGGTGGTGGATGGGGAGGCTGGCGCCGTCGCCGAGGCGTGCGAAGAACTCGGGGGCTTCCTCGGGCGAGATGGTCGAGAACAGGTGGTGGGCGAGGCCGACGGGTGCGGGCGGCAGGTAGCGGAAGCTACGGCCGACGCGAGCGCTGATTTCGGCGGAGCGGCGGAGTTCAGGTTTGCGCTGGAGGAGTTCGGTGCATTCGGCGACGGTGGGTTTGCCGGCGCCGTGGAACTTGTAGTTGCCGCCTTCCCACATCCACACGCGTTTGACGATGGCCGCGAGGGAGTGCGTGCTCGATTCGCCGCGCAGGGTGAGGACATCGGCCATGGAGCGGCGCTTGCCGGTGTCCATGGTTTCCTGCACCTTCAAGGGAAGGCCGGTGACGATGAGCATCGGCACGCTCACGCCGGAGAGGGAAACGGCGGCGAAGCGGTGTTGTCCGTCGAGGCAGGTGCCGTCGTAGGCGAACTTGGCGGCTTCGCCGTTGAGAGGCCAGTTGTCCGTGAGCATGTCGCGCATGTAGTCGGCGACGGTGCGGTCGCTGAGGTTGCGGTTGTGCGTGTTCTGCCTGTCGAGGATGGCTTTGGCGACCTTGGGGGTCACGAGCATCACTTCGGCGCGGAACGTGGTGGAGATGGTTGCCTGTACCGTGAGTTCCGGTGGCGTGACGGTCGTCATCGTGTCGGCCCTTTCGGGGTCGTGGCGGCGCGGTTCGGGCGTCGCCGGTCGTGGGGCTCGTCGCGGTTGCGGCGGGCCCTTCGTTGTGTCTGGGTCAGGCTGCGGTGCGTCGGCGGGCGGCGCGGCGTTTGAGGGCGCGGCGTTCGTTCTCGGTGAGGCCGCCCCAGATGCCGGCTTCGCTGGGTCGGGCGAGTGCCCAGTCGCCGCAGGGGCCTTGGACGGGGCATTGGGCGCAGACGGCTTTGGCGCGGGCGATCTGGGCCAGGTGGTGGGTGGTGGTTTCGCCGTCCGGGAAGAAGAGTTCGGGGTGGGTGTCGCTGTTGCGGCAGTGCGCGAGGTGGCGCCAGTCGGTCACGGGTCGGGGGCTTTCTTGCGTTCGTCTTCGGTGAGGCCGCCCCAGACGCCTTGTTCGTCGTGTGCGAGGGCGTGGGCGAGGCATGGGTTGCGGACCGGGCAGGTTCGGCAGATCGCTATGGCCTCGTTGATGTTTGCCGTGTAGTCGCTGCGGCCGGGCCACAGCGAGTTGGGGCGGTCGGGGCCGCCGTACCAGAGGTCGGGATGCTTGTGACCTCGGCAGGCCGCGTGCTCGCGCCAGGCCGTGTCGGGTCGGGCGGGTTGCGGTGCGACGGGCCGGGGTGGTGAGGGCGGTGGGAGTGGTTCCCTCGCGTCGGCGCGGTCGCCCATGTTGAGGTTGCCGTGTGGACGCAGGTACGTGTCGGGGTTCCGTCGCAGGGCTACCTGCCATGTGAGCACGGTGCGTCGGAGAACGTTGAGTTCTCGGGCTGCGTCGTTGGGGTCGGGGAAGTCGGCGAGGACTTCGCGTATGCGGAGGTTGCGCTGTCGGAGGACTTCGGCGAGGCCGGCTTCGCGCTTTCGGCGGGCTGCCTTGTTGCGGCACGGCTTGCATTCCGATCGACGGTTCTGGGTCGAGCTGCGGCTGTTCTGGAGGCTGAAGTTGTCCAGGGACTTGTACTCGTCGCAACCGCGGCACCGCTTGCCGTCGGGGCGTTGTGTGGGGATGCCGTGTGGTCTGGTCAGACTCGTTGTGCTCACGGAGCAGCCGCCTGGGGCCAGGTGACCTTGTCGAGCATGGCGCGTTGTGCGGCGGGCAGTTCGACGACGGGGTGGCCGAGGTGGTCCAGGCCCATGGCGCGGAGCCACCAGGCGTCGACTTCGTTGTCGTCGCGCAGGTCGAGGCCGGTGCGCTTGTACAGGGCCATGCGCATGTCGGACTTGTTGGCGTTGCCGGTGCCGGTGGCGTACTTCTTGAGGCCGGCCGCGGTGACGAGGGCGTAGGGGACGGCGGCCCCGAGGAGGGCTTGGCGCACGACGCCCTGGGCCATGCCCGTGATGCCGGCGCCTTTGGCGTGGGTGGGGAGGTCTTCGACGACGGCGAGGTGGGCGCGGCGGTCGTCGCCGTTCTCGTCGTGCCGGAGCATGTCGGGGTGGTAGCGGGCGGCGAGGTCGACCCAGCGGCTGATCTTGTCGAGTCGGACGTCGCCGATGGTGGCCGTGTCGGCGGTGGTGCTGGTGGTGCCGTCGTGCCAGGCGATGCCGGTTGCGGTCATGGACGGGTCGATGCCGATGACGCGCGGTGTGGTCGTCACGATGCCGCCTCCGTGCGCGGGGTGGCGTCGAGGAGAAACGTGTCGCGGCGCAGGAGGTTTTGGGGGATGGACAGGCCGGCTGCCGTGTACTCCTCGTGGACCAGCCGGTCGAATTCGGCTCTGTGGGCTGCGACGAGGCGTTCGACGGCGCGTTCGCCGCATGTCGCGCGGCTGGGTTCGGCGTCCGATGTTGCGGGGGTTCCTTGTGTGGAGAAGGCGACTGCGAGGGAGTTGGTCTCGGCCGAGCGCACGGCGAGTCGCCGTTGGAGGTGGGCGATGCGGTTGCGCCAGTCCCGCGAGCCCGGGTGCTCCTGCGCGCGGCTCTGCTCGATCTGCGCGTGGATGTCGGTCTTGAGTTCCTTGAGGGCGGCGCGCCATCGTTCGAGGAGGCCGGGGGTGCGCAGTGCCGCGGCCGTCGATTTGGAGGTGCGGCCGAGAGCGTCGTCGCGGACGAGCGTGACGAACGCGGGCGGGTCGAGGTCGCGCAGGCGTGCGTATTCGCGGGCGAGTTCGGTCTCGGTGGGGGTGAGTTCGTCGCTGCCCTGGGAGGTCAGGTGGTACCACTCGCAGGAGCAGTCGCCGTAGGGGCGGAGCATGATGCCCAGCGAGAGGAACTTGCGGATCGCGAAGGACTGCGCCGCTTCGAGGGTTGCGAAGCGGGCCTTGTCGGGCGTGGGGCATTCGTTCACTGCTCGGCGCTCCTTTCGCGGGCGGCTTGGCGGGTGATGGCCTCGGCGGCTTCGACGGGGCCGGGCGCGGGCGCCGGGGCGGGGCGCCGGCCGGTGAGGAGGACGAGGGCGGCGAGGGTGACGAGGGCGCCGGCGAACATGCCGATCCCGAGGCCGGCGAGGAACAGGGGGAGGTCGGTGTTCATGCCGCTGCCCGTCCGGTGCCGGTCCAGAGGTGGACGAGGGATTTCGCGACGGAGGGCCTGCGGCCGGCGACGGCGCCGGCCTCGAGGATGATGCCGTCGCGGCGCAGGGCGCCGGCGAGGACGCCCCACATGTTGGGGTGGTGGGGTTCGCCGACGTGGGCGTCGTGGGCGACGTCGTAGATGGTGAACGTCCCGCCGCGTTGGGCGCGTTCGACGACGGCGGCGTAGGCGGTGTTCCACCAGGCGGTTTGTTCGTCGGGGTCGGTGGCGCGTTCGGGCAGGGGCATGCCGTCGATGGGCAGTTGCGTCACGGCGTGTCCTCTCGGTCCGGGGCCCCGGGGATGCGCGCGACGGTCGGCCATATCGGGGCGGGGTGTTGTTCGTCGACGATTTCGGCGTCGATGGGTTCGTCCTCGTCGTCGCCGTCGTCCTGGTTGGCTTCCGCGTTGATGGCCGCGGCGCGGGCGATGAGGATGTCTTTGGTTTCCCGGTCGAGGTGTCCTTTGTCGCGGGCCTCGTACCAGAGGTCGGTGACGTCGTCCGTGGTGAGTAGGGCTGCGGCCTTCGCGCGGTAGTCGGGGCGTTCGGCGGCTTCGATGGCGACGCGTTCCAGGGAGGCGGGGTCGAGGGCCGCCGTTGCGGAGAGGGGACCGTTGAGGGCGTGCCGCAGTTTTGGCAGTTGCGGAATCACCATGACGACGGGGAACTTCTTCGGTTTTCCCTCGCGGACGACCTGGCGCTGTTCGATGGTGAGTCGGATAGGGACGATGCCGCGCCCGCCGGTGCCCTCCAGTACGGCGTCGACCTGGCCGGCCAAGCCGGCTGCGGCATAGAAGCTGTGGGTTTCGGCGCGCCAGATACCGAAGTCGGGCATGTCGGGGAGGAAGACGCGCAGTCGGGTGGTGGGCTTGCACGCCTCTCCGAACGGCGCGGTGTTGTGAAAGTCGATGCCGAAACGCGCGAGACAGATACAGGGTTGGCCGGAGCGCAGTTCGGTGATGCCGTCGCAGCGGAGTTTGATACCGCCGCCGTCCCACAGTTCGTTGTGCGCGCTCAGGGGGTCTCCGGGCGGCAACAGAGCGTCCAGGGAATCGGTTTCGGTAGTGACGCGCCATTGCCTGATGGAGGAGTTCTGGGGTTGCCAGGGTTCGACGTCGCCGCCCCACAGCTTGGCGGCGGCTTCGACGTATCCGCGGTTGTGGGAGGACAGGATCCAGGTGCCGGACCGCACGGGGCGGCGGCGATCGCTACCGGGGCGCAGGGGGGTGCTCGTGCCGGTGCGGAGGCGACCGAGTTCGGCTTGCTGCGCCTGGATTGTCTTGATGCGTTGGCTCATCTCAGGCCGCCTCTCCGGTGGTCGGCTCGTCTGCCCAGGGCGGGGGTTTGAGCGCGGGGTGGGTGGTGGGTGCGTCGTGGAGCCAGCGGGCGACGGGGACGAGGTTGCGGAATGCGTTCCAGGTGGCGTCGTTGGCGGGCATGGGAACGAAGGCGTGGCTGCGGGCGCGGAGGTTGAGGATCCCGGCGCGCTGTACGCGCGGCATGGGAAGTTCGGTGCCGTCGGGCAGCAGGACGGTTTCGCCGTTGCGGAGCGCGCCGAGCTGGAGGTCGTACTCGGGGTAGACGCTGCTCGCCGGCCGGGTCGCGGACGATTTGTAGTCGATGAGCCAGAGTTGGCGTCGGCGCAGGCGGCCGGTGCGCAGCCACACGAGGAGGTCGCCGGTGCCGGCAAAGCCGACGGTGCGGTTGATGACGGTGAGTTCGGCGGCCTCGATGTCGCGGTCGGGGTCCACGCGCCAGGCGGTGAGCCACTTGTCGAGTTGGCACAGGTACGGGGCGGCTTCGGAGTCGTCGGGGACGGGCGCGCCGAGGACCTTGGCTTCGGCGCCGGCGTGGACGCGGGTGCCGAGGTCCATGGCGTGTTCGGTGATGGCGACGTGGGCGCCGGTCATGGCGCGGATGAGGGCTGCGCGGTCGGCGCCGACGTGGTCCCGGATCTCGTCGGGGTGGTCGGCGGCCCATTCGGCGGTGATCTTGGCTGCCCAGGGGACGAGCCGTTCTTTGGCAACGCACGTGCCGATGACGTTGGTGACGGACGGCAGGAGTTCGCCGGTCGCCGGGTCCAGGTAGTAGCGACCGTGATCGGTGTGGCGCGCCCAGAACGGATCGGTCATGCATCACCCCCGGGGCCCAGGAATGCGGCGCGTGCCTGCTCGTAGTCGGTGCGGGCTGCGGCGATGCGCCGTTCGATGGCGGCCCTGTCTCCGGTGCGGAGACGGTCGATCTCGTCGTCGACGGCGCGGGCTGCGGCGCCGTGGAGTTCGTCCGTCGACGGGTGCGTACCGCCCGGGAGGGCCTTCTCCGGCTTTCGCCCGTAGGCGATGTCGGTGAGGCGCTGCGTCCCCCTGGGGTCGGTCTTGATCATGTGAACGGCGGCGGCGTAGCCGGGGTAGGCGCGGGCGAGCCGGCGGCGGTTCTCCTGGCCGGCCATGTTGATCAACGCGATCAACTGCTCGGTGAAGGAGCCGGGTCGGCGCCCGGGCGGCGCGAAATACCACAGGACGTGGGCGGCTTCGGTCGGGCTGATTTCGTCGGCCATCACCGCAACCCCACGCATCGGGGGTCGTTGGGGACGACGGCGATGGCCGCATAGGTTTCGTCGCCGTGGTAGGCGACGTAAACGCGGTTGGGTCCGTCGCACTTGGCGGACACGTTGGAGAACCCGTCGGGGTTGGTGATGATCTCGGCCGGGCCGTTGTTGGTCGCGCCCCGCGGGGCGTCCTTGAACGGCTCGGTGAACTTGTCGCCGCAGCCGGCGAGCACGAGCGCGAGGCCGGTGATCAGGGTCGCGGCAAGGACGCGGTGGGCGGTGCGGGGTTGCGGGGTCTTCACGGCTGGTCCTCGTTGAACGGGTCGGTCGGGTCGGGCTGGGCCGGGGCGGCTTTCCCGTGTGTGCACGGCGTCATGAGGGCGGTGACGGCGTTGTGGACGGTGTTCATCTCGACGGTGAAGCCGGCCTTCTTTGCCGCCCGGATGGCTGCCTCGCGGTGGCGCTTGGTGCCGGCGTCCTCGTAGAACTCGTGCCAGGCGTCGTCCTCGGTGGCGAGGACGGCGCCGGCGATCCGGGCGGAGCAGATGGCCGTGGCACAGCCGCACGGGGCGCGGCGGATCCAGTCGCACTCGTGGAGCGGAACGTGGAGACCGCCGACGAGGACGGAGAACTGCACGGTCACGACGCGGCCCCCCGGGTGTGGATTCGAGAGTGTCGTTCGGCGAGGCGAAAGTCCTTGGTCCGCACGACCTGTTGGAGACGCACGACCTCGTCGGCCACGTCGTGGACCAGGTCGCGGAGTATGCGGATGTCGTCGAGGGAGGCGCCGTCACGGCTGCACCGGTCGAACAGGGCGTCGGTGTCGCGGACCGCGCGCTCCACCCACCCGCGCATGCGCGTCGGGCGGACGCTGCCGGCCGCTCCGCAGTCGCCGCAGGTGAATCCGGCGGGCGGGGTCCCGTGGCAGGTGGGGCACGGTCCGCAGGCGAGCAGGTTGACCGGCGAGGTCCCCAGGGCGCGGGCGGTCGCGACGAGCTGGTCGACGGACATTCCCGCGCGGTGGTTGCGTTCGGCCGTGGCGACGGAGCTGCGCGAGAGCGGGTAGCCGGATGCGGTCACCTCTGCCGCGAGTCGTTCGGCGCTCCACCCGCGCATGCGACGCCGGGCCCTGACTCGTTCGATCACTCCCCTGGCCACGGCGTGGTCGCGCGGGGCTCGCCGGCTCGGAGTGTCGGCGGTCACGGTGCCACCGCCGCGAGTTCGCACTGCTCGGCCGCAGGGGCGTTCGCCTCTCGGGGCCGCACGAGACGGGTCAGTCGGCCCTCGGCGACGGCGAGCTGTTCGGCCAGTTCGTCGCGCTGTCCTTCGGCGGCCGTGATCATCGGGATCGATGCCTCCACGTCGGCGAGCAGGGACGCGTTCTGGCGGCAGAGGGCCGCGTAGGCGTCGCGCAGGCGTGCACACTCGTGGTCGGCGGCGGCCCGTACCCGGCGAAGGATCTCGTTGTCCCTGGTGAGGGCGGCGCTCTCGGCTTCCAGGAGCTGCATCCGAACGTTGGCGTCGGCCAGCGACCTGGAGTCGGTGTCGTGTGCGTGCGTCAGCCGGGCGACTTCGCTTTCGGCGGCGGCGAGGCGGCGGCGGGTGCCGAACAGTTTCATGCCGCTGCTCCTGTCGTGACGAGGGCCTTCGCGGCGGCGGCCTTCTCGGTGATGACCCGAGTACGGGTGTCGTCGATCGCGGTCTGCCACGTCCGGGCGTCGATGCCGACGGGCGGGTACGTGTTCTCGTTGGCGCGCTGCAACTCGACCAGTCGGTCGGCGAGTTCGTGGGAGAGGCGGTCCAAGGCGTGCATGCGCGCGGAGCAGTCGCCGCCGTGGGCGGCGTTCGTCGCGGCGAGCGCGCGGCAGCGCTCGTTGAGGTCGGCGATGCGGTTCGCGAGGGCGGCCGTTCTGGTCTCGGTGTCCGCGTGGGCCCGCCGCAGGTCCTCGTGTGCCTGATCGAGTGCGGCTCGCAGGTCGACCGCGCGGTGCTCGGCCTCTGCGGCGCGGCGGTCCGCGTCGAGAATCCACGTCGCCGCGATGTCCTGGGCCCGTTCGTCGGCGGTTGCCTCGGCTGCGGCGATCGTCGCGGCGACGAACCTGCGCCGGCGGGCGGTGAACGGGTTCCTCACGCCGCACCTCCGGACGGTGCGAAGCGCTCGGCGATCGCGAGGTACGCGGTGCGCTCGGTGTCGTACTCGCGTGCCTCGTCGGCGGCGCCGTGGCTGCGAGCGGTGCGGGCCAGACGGGCCCACCGTTCCGCCGCCTGGTTCGCCGCATCGTGCAGGGCCTCGGGAGTGGCCCAAGCGTCGTCGGGAATCGGCTTCACGTGCCGACCCACGCAGTGGGTCACGTAGGAGAACACGCTCTCCGCGCCCATCCACGCCTTGCGGTCGTAGAACGCCGCCTTGTAGAAGACGTGGACGCGTCGGCGGCCGTGTTCGTCGAGGATGTGGCTGTGCATGTCGTGGGTGCTCGCCTCGCGACTCCAGCCGTCGGGCAGGGTCGCGGGACGGAACAGCGGGTCGTCGGCGAGGGGTTCGCCGAGCGTGATTCCGAGCGCTTCCAGGGTTGCGTCGTCGTCGCACTCGGTGGGGAGCAGGTCGGAGGCGACGAGCTGGCGCTGCCCCTGCGCCTCCATGTCGGTGATGAACGCGGTCGATACGGCGCTGATCGTCGGCTCGGCGGACCTGGCGGCCAGGAGCATGCCGTAGGCGATGGTCGGGTCGAGGTTGGACGTGTTGTCGATGCTCATGCGAACGGTGCCTCCGGGCGGTGTTTGGGGTGCCGGCGGCGGGGTGCCCTCCCGGGGGGGTGGGGTGGGCACGCGCGCCGCCGCCGGCGGTTCGAGGGGCGCGGCCGTGGCCGCGCGGTGGATCAGGTGATCGGGGAGAGCGTCCGGGCGTGGACGTCGTACTCGACGTCCGGCCATCCGCGCGGGAGTGCGCGCTCCAGTCGGCTGCGGAGTTCGTCCCGACCGCCGTAGACGATGTGCATGCCGTCGAGTTCGCGGCCGTGCTGGTCGATCACCGTGATCTCGCGACGGGAGCACAGGAACGGGTTCGGGGCGAAGGCGGGCCGGCTCAACTGGACGCGTACCGCTTTCGGGGCGATGGCGTGTACGCGCTCACGGAGGATTTCGGGGGCGTTGACGGCTTCGTCGCTGCGCCCGATGCCGAAGATCACGGGTTCTCCCCCGTCCAGCATTCGTCGTTGAGGTGGCCTGTGAGGTCGGCGAGGCAGGTGACGTTCACTACGGCCGTGCCTCCGCAGCACACACATTCGCGGATCAGCCGGAACGTTGTGCGTTCCGTGTCGTCGCGGTACTCGTACCGCAGGCGGGTGCGGTCGCCGAGCCACACATCCGCGCCCTCGACGCCCTCGGGAGCGAACTCGTCGTAGACCCAGGTGAGGGCGTCGGCGGGAATCGCTCCGAGGGTCTTGGCCGCGAGCGAATCGGCGTGCTTGAGGAAATCGGCGCGCACCTGCGCGACGACCTCGGCCGTGTCGTCGTTCGCTCGGACGTCGGCGGCGTCCGCCGCGTCCTCGGCGAGGGTGCGCAGAAGGCTCAGGAGAGTCATGGCAGTACTCCCTCGCGTGTGGCCGCGCGGGCGTCCCGGGCCGCGCCGGCTTCGGTGCACCGTGCGCAGAGGCAGCCGGCGTCGAATCGACGGGTCGTGCCGTGAACACCCCGGTTCTCGATCTCGGGGCACCGCATGAGGCCCACCATCTGGAGGACGTCGACGATGGCGGCGCGGGTGTCGGGGTCGAGGTCCCGGCGGGACCGGCCCGGTCCGGAGGAGGCCAGGGCCGCGGTAACGAGGGCTCGACCGGTCCGGCGCTCGTCGTCCGCCGTTATCGCGCGGATCGCCGTGTAGTCGTCGGCGAGCCTGTGGTCGATAGCGGGGGTGGGTCCCCGTCCTGTGTTCGGGGTAGCGTGGGTCACTGCCTGCCACCTCTCTGCATGCGTGTGTGGTGGTGGGTCACGGGCGGCCCGGGTTCGACGGCACGGGTCGCCCTTTTTCGATGCGTGGTTCCGCGTGTGAGTACGGCTGTTGCCGGCTCCCCGGCGGGGCCTGGGGCTTTCGCGTATCGGGTGCTGCGGACGGGTTCGCGTCCGCGTGGATCAGCGTGCTCGGCGGGCGTCGATCGTGTGGCGGGTCGGGCCGCCGTTGCGGTCCGGGTGCCGCCGGGTCGGAGGCCGCCTGAGCCGGAGAGCGTCGATCGTGGTCCCGTAGAAGTCGGCGAGAGTGGCGAGCGTCTTGGGGCGTACACCACGCGTACCGCGCTCGATCCTCGACAGGTTTCCGTTGTCGAGGCCGGTGGCTGCGGCAAGGTCGCGCAGGGTCATCCCGCGTGCCGTTCTCAGGGCTTTGATCTTCGTCCCGTTCGGCGTCACAGGGACCATTAGATGCGCAAGATGAGGTCAACACAAGATTTTTGAGCACTTTTTTTGGCAGCTTTTTTGGCACAAGATCGCAGCCGGGGCGCGCGGGGTAGCCCGAACGGGGTCACGTCTGCCCAAAAACGCGCCAAGTCCCGCCGGTTTCCCGGCCAAATCACATGCGAAAACTCGTGCGTGATGCCAAAAGTTAGGCATCATGAGGCCATGACTCTCGTCTGGGCACCCGTAGCCAACGCCATCCGCAAGGCACGTGAGCATATGAAGCTCTCCCAGGACGAACTAGCCGTGCGCGCCGACGTGCGACGCACGACCATCACGAACCTCGAGGGCGGGTACACCTACACCCGCATCCCGACGACGATCGAGGACGTCGGCGCGGTGCTCGGCTGGCCAGACCCAATGAACGACGCCCGCCGCATAGCGGACGGTGGGAGCCCCCCGCCCCTGGTCTCGACCCCCGTCGCCATCCAGGTCAGCGGGCGACGCAAGAGCAAGTCCCAGGCATATCGGAAACCCGCCGGCGAGGGCTCGGGGTCACCGCCCTCCCGGCCGGCGCTCGCCCGCGGCATGCCGTTGCGCGTGGAACGACAACTCGGCCAGGACAACCAGGTCGTCGACAGCACGATCATCGAGGTCGACGGCCTCAAGGTCGTCGTCCTACTGATGGCCCCGAGGGGGCGGAGGTCTCCGACGATCAACTGGCATCCGGCACCGCGCTGTGGTCCGAGTTGGAGGCACGCAAGCGCAATATGAACCTAACCGGTAGTGATCAAGAAGATTCGTAACGTGTTTTTGGCTTGTTTTCGACTTGAACGACCAACATGTGTCTCCCCGGTGTGCTGTCATGAACGTTCCCGGTAGCGGCGGCTCCGTTCGGGTTGGGGGGGCGCACGTACAGTGCAGTGGGTACGAGTCGGACAGGTAGAGAGGTTTCCCACGACCGTGGCAGGCGTCGACGTCATCGTCGACACCACGCACCCCGTCTATGTCATCTGGGTCCTCGAATCTAGGATCGGCGCCAACGCAGCAGAGTTCGCAGCAGAGATCGAGCAGCAGCTCAACTCGCGGAACCGGATCAACGACATCGCCGAGATCGTGCGGTTCGTCTCGACGGCCCTCTCGACCATGGCCTCGTAATCCGGAACCGACGTGACGCGTGCCCCCTTACGGGGAGGGGGCGGGCGTCGCTTCGACCCCCGCTGCGGCAGCCGCGCGGGGCTCCCCGGTCGGACCGCCTCTCGGAGCAGGGCACGGATCCCACCTCTTCTCGAAGCCTCGAACCCGCCCGCCCACGTGGGGTTTTCCCCTCTCGACCGTCTCACATTCGTCTCACAAGCCCGCCCGGAAATGCCGAGCCCCGGCGGGTCGACGAACTCGTCCCGCCGGGGCTCGACGTCTCACATCCATCTCACGATCTGCGTGAACTCCCTGCTCTCAAGGCCCTTCCGGGCGCACGTTCCGCCGCTCCCCCGGAACACATGGACGTCACGGACGCCGTTTCTGTGACTGGGGGTCAAGGGGTCGCAGGTTCAAATCCTGTCGTCCCGACCAGCGTTTACGCAGGTCGGAGGCCGTCTTCTCAGAAATGGGAAGGCGGCCTTTTCCGCATTTCGAGGGCTGGTGGTCGCAGTGTGGTCGCACGGCCGTCGACCGCCCCCGAGCCACATCATCGAACGACCCCTTATCGCAGCGGCGTAGAGCGGTTTGGACAGGTCGCGGAGCCGGGCCGGGTGGTCGCGGTGTGGTCGCAGCCGACTCGGCAGGTCGATCCTCGCGTCCTCGCCTTCGGCGCCGACGAGGGCCGCCTCGATGGCGTCCACCGCATCGTGGGCGGCCTGCCGGGTCAGATGGGCGTAGATGTTCGCCGTCGTCGACAACGTCGAGTGCCGCAATGTCTTGGACACCACCGTCAACGGCACGCCCGCCGTAATCGTCAACGTCGCCGCCACGCGCCGCAGGTCGTGCATCGTGAACTGTGGAACCCCCGCCTGGGCGGACCAGTGGCGGGAAGCGGTCCAGCAGGGCCTGCGGCCGCAACGGCGGACCGTTCTCACGCGTGAACACGAGACCGGTGAACGGATCGGCAGGGTCCACTCGGCGCAAGCCGCTCGCGCAAACACGTCGCGCGGTTGCCGAGCAGACTTGGGACGCTTCTTGCGCGCCAAGTACGTCGACGGCGACAGATCGAGCACCCGGCATACGGGATCGACCCCGAGACTTTTGTCGGGCAGGTGGTCGATCACCTGCTCGGCCTCGTCCGGGGACGGTCGATCTTCTGCGCAGAAGACACCGAGGCGGCCTTGAGGATCTCGTTGGTCCGCCGCAACTCGGGGTTTTTCCTGCGGAGTTGCCTCACTTCCTGCGACGCGGCGGTGGTCGAGCGGTCGGCCCGCTCCCCGGCGTCGGCCTCGGCCTGGCGGACACAGTTCCGCAGGTCCTCGTTGTGGGTACCCAGGTCCCGGGCGACATGGGCGACCGGACGCCCGGAGGTACGTACCTCCCGGATCGCCCGTTCCCGCAGCTCATCTGGGGTACTTGCGTGGTGCCGGTATAGCTTGCCGCAACCAGCAGGGCCCGGTCCTCCAGCGGCAGGCTCCACGGCCCGCCCTCGCGGACCGCATACGCTCCCACGCCGCAGAAGTGTCACCAACTTCCCCAACATACGAAGGACACGCGCTTCAACGTCCCGTCGTGGTCTTCGACGGCACGGAGCGGGCGGCCCTCCAGACGCGCAGAGCGAGAGCCGCCCCAACACAGGCAACCGCAAGAGCCCCCGACGTCGGGGACGGTCGTTCACCGGCGATCACCAAACGCAGGTTCGTGAGAGCCAAGGCCAGAAATCCGACCGAGCCGGCGATCATGAACGAGTACTCGGATGTCGACGATCTGGCAGTCGGTTGTGATTGCGAGTTCGAATCACCGACACAACCGCAGGCGATCCCTTTTCGCGCAGCACGTATCCGGTGGACGAGAAACCCAAGGAAAAGCCCAACCGTCGCCGAATTCACTGCCACCGCAAATGCCCCCGTTCCGATGAGGATGCCCAGCGTCACTTCGACCGTGATCAAGAGCAGGGCGCAGACCGTGGCCGGGATCACCTTGACGGCAAAGGAGACAGATAATTCATGCCTGGTCATATGAAAGTTCAGAGCTTTGGAGAGAGCGGGTGCCAGAAGCGAGATGGATAAATGGAACGCGATGACATCGACGGCAATGGCCCGAATCATGGGCCTCCCTCCGGCGCGCGGGCGGTGCGGGCCTCGGCAGCTCACCTCCCTACTCGAGACGGGCCCGCCGAGGCCCCGAGATCTAGTCCCTGTCCGCCCTCAGCCCGTGCGTGGCGGCTTCCTCCTGGGTGTAGTGCTGGTGGATCCGGACCGTGAGGTAGGTGGTCTCCGGGTCTCGATCACGCCAAGGCTCCAGCGACACGTGCACCGCGCCGAACTGGGGCTCCGCCGCCGGCAGGTCGAACTCGTATCCGCCGAACCTCTCGACGAGATCGGCAAGCTTTGCCACGTGGGGCCCACCTGCAGCGCGGGCCTCGGCAAACGCGACTTCCTCGATTTCCACTGATGACCGCATGGACGGCTCCTCGTTGTTCTCGTGACGCGGCTACGGGCACCGTAGGGCGCGTGGATCGGACACCGTGAGGCAACCTTCCCCGTCGCACGCCTGCCCGGTCAGAGTCGATCGCGTACTGCATTCACCGAGGCAGACCGAGCAGTAGATGCCTACATCCTCCACCCACATCCCCCGGACACAGCGCAGGCGTTTGAATTTTTCGTAGGTGGACACGCAGTGGCGGTGAGGCGGGTCCGCCTTGACCGGTGTCGCGATGGCCCCCAGAGCCGGAATGGCAATCCCCATTCCGAGCAGGGCTTTCTTGAAGAATGATCGACGTCCGGTGCTCGGACTCGGATGATCCACTGGTCCTCCTGTCGACGTCTTTCCGGAGCCCGGGATTCAAGTTCCCGATCGGCCCTTCAACAAGGAAGCCGGCCGGAACTGATCGAAGTCAACACAGGGTCGCAGATTATAAAAAGGTCTTCAATGCCCGATTCGGGCAATCATCACTGATTATTCGGTATTTGGTTGCCGCAGTGTTCATGATCCAAGAATGCAATCCCTCTTGACGCGTGAACCGGTCTCGTCGCCCTGGCAACGAGTATCGAACGATTCCGTTTTCGACAACCGAACCTCCTGGAGCCGCCGACCACACACATGCCGCGAGATTGGCGCTCTCCGCCTCGTCTTTGGATCTGGGGCCACTCGAATCAGGCCCGTGAAATCGAGACGGTGGCAGCCCATCGATGGTGGTGCGCGCCCTGCATGGGGTGGTTCGGGGTTGGCCTGGATCGTGGGTAGGGAGGGCGGTCGGATCGGGCTCTCGGAGAGTCTTCCCGGGTGGGCTGGGTGGCTTCGGTGGGCATGTCGGGCGGTGGAGTTGACGAACCCGGATCGCTTGGGGCGCCGTGGTCACGACGCGAGAAAAAACCGCAGGTCGGCTCGGAGGGGAGCCGTTCTTCGGAGCCTCGGGATCCGGTTTCGACTCGCTCTCTCAGAGCATGTCGCGGAGGATTTCGCCGAGGCGTTGGTGGGCGAGGTAATTCTTGGCGAGGTGGAAGTCGAAAGCGTGGATGAGGGTGTGTTCGTCGGTGTCGACGCCTTCGAAAGTGCGGCCGATCCCGCCTTTGGGGATGGCGACGATGTCGCCGGGGTCGGCGAGGTTGACCCAGCGGGCGGCGCCGGGTGGTCGTGCACCGCGGCCATCGACGGGTGCAGGTCGCAGGCGAGGCAGGACGGCGTGGGGCAAGGCGAGGGGGGAGCCGAGGGTAACCAGGAGGTCGACGTTGAGGTCGGGCCGGGCCCAGAGGGCTTCGTAGGCGACGACGGAGCCGAGGGAGTGGGCAATCACGATGCGGGCGCCGGTGGTTTCGAGTGTGTCGGTGACGCGACTGCGGGCCGCGGCGCGTGCAGGGCTGTCGGGATTCTTGAGGTAGGCGGGGACCTCGCGACAGAAGGTCGCGGTAAACCACTTCGTCGCGGGCGGCCCCAAGAAGCGTTTGCGGGCGAGGGTTTCGACGTCTTGGCGTAGTCCGATGGTCCATTCGCCGGCGGCGACCCCTCTGGGAAGGTCGAACGTGCCCAACCACTGGCGTGCGAATTCGGACTCGGAGGGGTCGAGGTCGTCGAGGCCGTCGTCGCCGCTTTGTTTGCCGGGTTTGCGGAGCAGATCGGCGTAATAGGCGACGGACACGTCAGGCGGCGACGCGGCGGCTCCAGCGCGGTACAAGGCGGTCGCGAGGTTGGTGTGCCAGACCTGCCCCAGCGTTCGGGCGGCTTCGTCGGGAGTCTCGCCGCGGCGGAAGTTCCCTATGCCGTGGACCCCCACGATGGACTGTGTCACGAATGCTCCTGGACGGTGGCTGTGTTGGCGGGGTTCCGTGTCCATCCTGCCGAGGGTCGGCGCGGCATACGTCTTAGGAGCGCAACGTCCACGCCGAAGCTGACGAACAGGCGTTCCTTGTTGCCCACAGCGAGCCCGCTACACGGTGCGGGCAGGGGGATCCTGTCGATGTGAGTTCTCGTGGTCAGGTCCCAGATACGCACGGTGTGGTCGTCGGCTCCCGTGACAGCGGCGGGCCGCCCGTCCAGGACAGTGCATGCCACCGCCCGCACCGCGCCGATGTGCCCGATGAGAGGGGCGCCACGCTGTCGTCCGGTGTTCAGGTCCCAGATACGCACGGTGTGGTCGTCGGCTCCCGTAACAGCGACCGGGCGCCCCTCCAGCGTGGTGCACGCCACGGCGTTCACCTCACCGGTGTGCCCGGTAAAGGGTTCGCCATGTTGTCGTCCCGCGGTCAAGTCCCACAGGCGCACGGTGTGGTCGTCGGCTCCGGTGACGGCGAACGGCCGCCCGTCCAGAGTGGTGCACGCCACCGCGTTCACCCAACTGGTGTGTCCGGTGAGGGGCCAGCCGCGCTGTCCCCCTGTAGCCAAGTCCCATATCCGCAGGGTGTTGTCGCTGGCTCCGGAGACGGCGACGATCCGTTCATCCAGCGTGGTGCAGGCCACAGCGCGCACCCAGCCGGTATGTCCGGTGAGGGGGTCGCCGTATGGTCTCCCGGTTGCCAGGTCCCACACACGCACCGTGGTGTCATCGGCGCCGGTGACAGCGACGGGGCGTCCCTCGAGGAGGGTGCACGCCACGACGCGCACCAAGTCGCGGTGTCCGGTGAGGGGTTTGCGGCCCGATTGCCCTGTGGTCAGGTTCCACAGGCGCACACTGTGGTCGTCGGCTCCGGTGACGGCAATGTGTCGTCCTTTCAGGACGGTGCATGCCACGGCACGCACCATGCCAGTGTGTCCGGTGGGGGGCACGCTGCGCGGTTTTCCCAGGGCCAGGTCCCACAGACGCACGGTTCGGTCGTGGGCTCCGGTGACAGCGACGATCCTTTCGTCCAACATGGTGCAGGCCAAGGCTTTCACGTGACTGGTGTGCCCCGTGAGGGGTTCGCGGTGTTGTCGTCTCGTGGTCAGGTCCCATATCCGCACAGTGTTGTCGTCGGCTCCGGTGACGGCGACGGGTCGTCCTTCCAGGACCGTGCACGTCACGGCACGCACTGCGCCGAAGTGGCCCTTGATGGGCGTGCCGTGTTGCTGTCGCCTTATGGTCAGGTCCCAAAGGCGCACGGTGTGGTCGTCGGCTCCGGTAACGGCCACCGGCCTTCCGTCCAGGACAGTGCACGCCACCGCGTTCACCCAGCCGGTGTGCCCGGTGAGAGGTTCGCCGCGCGGGCTGCCGGTGGTCAGGTCCCACAGGCGCACGGTGTGGTCGTCGGCTCCGGTAACGGCCACCGGCCTTCCGTCCAGGACAGTGCACGCCACGGCACGCACCCAATCGGTGTGTCCTGCAAGGGGTTTGCCGCGCTGTTGCCCCGTGGTCAAGTCCCATATCCGCACGGTGTTGTCACTGGCTCCGGTGACAGCGACCGGGCACCCGTCCAGCGTGGTGCACGCCACGGCGTGCACCACGCCGGTGTGTCCGGTGAGGGGTTTGCCGCGCTGTTGCCCCGTGGTCAGGTCCCACAGGCGCACGGTGTGGTCTCCGGCCCCAGTGATGGCTACCGGCCGCCCGTCCAGCACAGTGCAAGCCACCGCGAGCACCGCGCCGGTGTGTCCGGTGAGGGATTCGCCGCGTGGACTGCCCGTGGCCAGGTCCCATATCCACACGCTGTTGCCCCCCGCTCCGGTAACGGCTACCGGCCGCCTGTCCAACATGGTGCACGCCACGGCGTTCACCTGATCGGAGTGTCCGGTGAAGGTGTCGCGACATGCAGGGTTGATGAGTCCGCCCGTCGCGGCGACGACCGTCCACGTGCCCGGCTTGGTCCTCTCGGCAAGGGCCTGCGCGAGGATCGTGGCATCGTGGCGGGTCGCGTCCATGGCGAGGAGTCGTCGGCGGGTGGCAATGTCGGAGTGGCGGTGGACGCCGATGGAGGTGCGGTAGACGGCGCGGGCGAGCAGCGCGTCGTCGGTGTGAACGCGGGGGAACGAGGTAACGAGTGCGGCCGGGTCGCCGTGAACGAGGTACTCGGTGTCGAGCAGGAGTTCGTCGAGGCGCCCTGCGGCTTCAGCGTGCGCAGGGGCGTGACGCAGGAGGTAGGGGGGTGCGATATCCCAGGTGCGGGTGTGGCCGTCGAGGTTGGTGTGGACGGAAAGGAGGTGGTCCAGAATGTTGCCGGGAGTGGGGGTGCTGGTGTCGTTCGTGGGTTGTCGGGTGAGGTGATCGACGAGGCCTTGGTGGAAGAGGCGGTATAGCAGCGTGCCGTCGTGGTCGGGAACGGCGCGGAGGTAGAACAGGGCATCGGGCAGAAGGGATCGGGCGCGGTCCGGATCGAGGTCGGCGAATAGCTCCGCCATGGGCAGGGCCACTTCCAGGGGCATGCCCTCGCCTCGGGCCTGGGCCAAGGCCGACAGGACGGCGCGGATGCCGGGGCCGTCCGAGCGCCCGGCCAGATCCAGGTCGAGCACTGCCGGGAGCGTGGTGGGTACCGAGCGACCCAATGCGCGGGCTGCGTCCACGTCGTTGGGGACGGGAACCCGTTCAACGTATCGGGTGAAGACCTCGGCTACCAGGAACGCCCCCCACGCCGCCCGTTGTTCGCGGTGCGGTGTGAGTTGTTCGGCAATCGCGCGGGCGAGGTGGTGACGGATCGTGCGGCGGCTCGGCGGAGCGTAGGTGGAGACGTCCGCCAAGCAGGCGTTGATGTGATCGGCCACGTCGTCGCGGACCTCGTCCGGGTCGGCTTCGTCCAGGTTCACCAGGTCACCGGTGATGCCCGCCAGATCGAGCAGGGGTGTGAACATCGGCCACGGCCGTGTGCCCACCAGTAGCCGCACCGCCGGCGTACCGTCGGGGCGCGTGGCGTGGGCCAGGCGAACCAGATCCGCGCACAGCGCCGCCGGGTCGGACGACTCGTCCAGGGCATCTACGATCACCGCCGGCACCTCACCCGCTTGGGGCATCATGCCCATGAACATTCCGACGTCGATCGGCGTCCCCAACCCTTCGTTCAGTCCGAGTTGGCATGCCATGGACGCGAACACCTCGGCCGAGGGACGGCCACGGGCGTGGACAGCAGCCAATAGGTCGTTGACCGAGGGGCAGGCCGACGCGTCACGGGCATCCAGGCGTTCGCGCACGTGCGGGGCCACCGCCACCAACTCGGGGTGCGCGGCGCACGCCAGCGCCCCCAGCAGCGCCGACTTCCCCACCCCGGGATTGCCGGTTACCACCCGCAGGCCACCGGCATCGACATCGTCCAACCAAGGCGCAAGCAGGCGAAGTTGCGAACGTCGCCCGGTAAACCGGGTACCGGCCTTGTCAGTGAAGTGACGCGCGTCCGACGGGTCGAGGAACACCCGCAAGGCCGGGTCCACTGCGGCCAAACGGGCCGCGTCCGGATTGTGGGCGGGGTTGGGGAAGAACGGCAGGTCCGGCTCGTCCTCGGCCAGGACCATCGCCGTGCTCTGCACGTTCTGCACCACCCCGGGCATCCGCTCCACTCGCCTGCGGATTCTGCGGGCCACCACCGAGAACGGCACGTGCGACCGCGCCGGGTCGGTATCCAACCCGGTGCGAGCGACCTCCTCAAGCACCTCGGTCACCGCGATGCTGAACCGCCCATCGTAGGCGTCCTCGCGCCTGCTCGACGCTGCGATCACCCATGCGTTTGCCGGCGCGTCCGAACTGTGGACCATGTGCGGCAGCGACGTCGCGCGTCCCGACCTGCACAGGTCGAGCAGGAACAGTGTCGGATTCCCCAGTCGGTGTGCGTCGTCGACCCACTCCGCAACGTTTGTGCCCCGCCCCACACACGCGTCCGCCGGCACCACGTCCACCCGATATGGATTGTCGGCGCTCGCATCCCCGTGCGAGGCGACGTACACCACCCGCGCCGACCCCAACGCCTCGTCCACCGCGGCCCGCAACGCGGCAGCACCGACATCCCTGTGCACATCGGTGGCGTAACCCAGCCGGTTCAGCGCCGCAACGACCGGTGGTACCACCTCGTCCACGAATGGCAACTCCGACCACGCCGAAGCACCGACCGCGACCTCGTCACCCGAGGCGTCCGCATCGAAACGGCCGATCCCCACCACCAACGCACGCCCCACGCCGACCCACACTCCCAACTCCCGGACAGAGCGACCAACGTGCCAGGTTAGGATCGATCACATCGCCGAACACGAGCGACGCCACAGGCACAAGCCGCTTAGACTACGCCGGGATCGAGTTCCGGGGCGGGGGTCATCCCGACCCACTCCGGAGCTTCCAACCCCGAGCGGGAAACTCGGGACAACGAGACCCTGAACCGCAAGGTCCTCGACACCGTCGGCTGTACCGCAGCCCCTTGGACCGCAACCACCGACAGAGGTCTCTGCGGTACACCACGACCACGCGGGTTGACTGCCTCACCTCAAACACGTGATGCCGGAGCACGTCGCGCGCCGACGTGGGCACTCGAGTCGACCCGGGCCGCCGCTTGCAGCGACGGCACCAGTCACCTCAATCCTCTTCGTCTTCCGGAGACGCGCTCGCACCGCGTCCATCCAGCGGCATTCTCACCGGAGCGCAGTCCATCACAACTGCCTTCTTCCCACTGGGGCGTGCTTATGAATACCCCAACGACCACCCCGGTGGTCCCCGCAACTTCTTCTGCGAACACGGTGCGAACAAAAGCCGTGTCCTCATTCTCCTGGCCCGCCCGGACGGGCCCTCCTCGCTACAGGCGGTACTCACCTGTCGGGACGCCACACTCGCCCAGCACGCAGCCGCGTTGCTGCGAACCCTGACACTGAACCAGGGATCTGAATCGCTACCGGCAAGCCGTCGCAAGTCACTTTGACTCGGCGCTACCCGGTGCACCGGCGGCCTCGCTCCATGAGGCCCTGGCCCAGGCACCCAGCGGGGGGTAGCCCGGTCTCGCTCCCGCTCTCTTCCGATGGCCCGCCGACGATCCACTCGCCCGAGCGATGTGAACGACCACCCGAAAGAACTCCCCATAGCCGTCATCCGTACGCCAAGCGAGACACGCCTGGCGGAACTCCCCGGACGCCTTTGCCGATCGAAGAGCCCGACGACGACCCGAAGGACTTGGTCGGTGCCTTGACGTTCGCGGCAACGAACGGTGACGAGTTACCGGGGGCGGATCGGCCGACGCGCAGCAGGCCGCGGAACTGCTGTTCGCGCACGGCGACGAAGTCGCCAACTGGCCCACGGCTCCGTGCGGGCCGATTTCGGCACCGGCCGGCGGCTGCCCGACGAGATCACACCGGCCAAGGCCCACCCGGGCGTCGACAAGCAAGCCATGGACTTCGTCGCGCTCTTCCCGCTGACTGCTCATCGGTGTGAAGACGAGGAAAGCGAGGAGTGCGGTTGGCAACTGACACCGCGCACGGCTGACGTTCTGCACACGGCCCTGAGCCGGCCCGCAGACTCCGCCTACGAAGACACCGAGAAACTGAACGACGCGCCGATCACCGCAGAAGAAGACGAAGAGTACGAGTTCTTCGGGCGCCTCACACGCATCACCCGGCGCCAGAACAGGGCATGGCGCAAACAGGTCGCCCGGGCCTGCGACGACCTGACAGGCGACATCAAAAACGGCAACTGACCGCAAGCCACCTGCACGGCGGAGGAGATCGTCTTCCACCCCGCCCTCGAAAACGCACCTGATCTCATCGACGCCAGTAGTCGCGGTGGCGGCAGCATCCCGATGCCCCAACACGAGGACGACTACGACTGGGCTGCCTGCTCCGAGTTCCTCTTCCAGGACCACGAGGTCCTGTGGTTCTACAACTCCAAGTTCACCGGCGTCGAAACCCCATCCCATCCGCTCAACCAGGCACTCGACATCGGTGACGCCAAACCTCGCGTGATTCGAAGACTTCGGCAACGTCACGCCGCGCAACCCGAACCGCGGTTTTCGGTAGGCCCTACTCGGGTCGTCGAACTCCGATGCGGAACCGCTGCACCCAGACGAACGCACGGCACCAACGCTCGGACGCTGTGGACCAGTTGTGGACCACACGGCATGCGCGAAACGGCACGATATACTGGAAATCGAACGTCGTATTGGGCACCAAAATGCCCCTGACCTGCGGAAAGACCCCATCTCCTTGACTGGGGGTCAAGGGGTCGCAGGTTTAAATCCTGTCGTCCCGACGGTGTTCAAGAGGCGCTGACCAGGGCAAAAGCCCAGGTCAGCGCCTCTTGCTGGTTTAGACCACTTACCGGTTGGAAGAGGTCCCGAAAACCTCTTGGGGACCAACCAGGGTCCAAATGCACCTGAAGCGCCTCCGACGCACTGGTCACCAACCGCAGTTCGGGATGCAGATACCGACACCGGCTCCCGTCGACCCGCCGGGTTTGAAGCCATTGTCCCGCGCGTCACCGATTCCGGCGCGCCATCGTGGCATCGATCCTGTCGGTGGCGGAACAAATCCGCAGCATGCCGCAGTTGCGCCTGGGACAAGGATTCGACGGGCTGGAGGTGCATGCCGACCGAGGTCGCAATCTGGCGGATGGACGAGGGTGGACGGCCGCAGCGCATGCGACCGGCCGCGATGCCTCTGGAGCGTGACCTCGAGGACGCGATCAAGGCGGATCCGGACATCCTCGGTGAGCCCGTCCTGCTGATCGGCCGCCAGGTCCCCACCGCTAACGGTGGGTTCGTCGATCTCCTCGCCGTCGACGGGGAGGGCTGCCTGCGCGTCCTGGAACTCAAGCGCGGCCGAGGGGCACGCGAGGTATCGCCCAGGCTCTGGACTACGCCTCCTGGGCGGTGTCGCTCTCCCACGCGCGCATCCTGAGACTCTTCGCGGGCTACCGCAGTGACGGCATCGCGTGACGATTGTCGCCGCACGCTTGGACGAGGCCACCGAACGAATCGTGGGCCACCTCGCGGACCTCGGCGTCCCGGTCAACGCCATCTGCTTCCACTCGCTCCTGGGACGACGCCCACCGGTTCGGGTTCGTCTCCGCCGGCGGCGGCAAGTGGTTCTCCCAGGGCCTGCGCCGACCGCAGCCGGCATCGGATCAACGCCTACATCCCCACGTCGGCTATGTGGGCATCGGCGAAGGGTGTGGAGATCGGACTTGGTTCGCCGAGGCAATGGTCGGCGACGACTCGGTCCGCCTGGCCGAACAGCGGCTCGTCGAGAGCTACCGCCACCCGGGAGACGAGAGCGATCCCGACGTGGCCGAGTACGTCCTGCCCGTCCGCCGGCTCAAGACGGTCGACCGAGCGCACAACCGGCCATGACGTACGGTCTGCGGAATGACAACAGGAGATGTGAAGGCCCCCAAACCCCGGGTGCAGCTTGTCATCGGCATCATCCGCCGAGACGACGAGATCCTGCTCGTGCGGGAGGGTCTCGGCACCGGCGGCGAGATGCTCTGGTCACTACCCGGCGGCGGGGTCAAGGACGGTGAACTTCTCCACGAAGCGCTCCGGCGCGAACTCCGAGAGGAGACCGGACTACTGGTCGGCGACCCTGTGCGGACCGCGTTCCTCATGCACATCGACTCCGAGCAACATCCCTCGGCATTCGCCGCCGCCTTCGAAATCGACGAGTGGACCGGGAAGCTCGCGCCACAAGACGACGACATCGAACAAGCCGCCTTCTTCCCTCTGCCCGATGCCCTGAAGCTGCTCTGTGAACTGAGCAGCGCGACCCAACGGGAACCCATCGTTGGCTATCTGACCGAGGCCATCGCACCAGGCACCACCTGGCTGTACCGCAACCGGGGTGCACAAGAGACACTCGTCGCCCGCTGGTGACGCCGGAGCGCGGCCATCACACGAAGATGATCCGGGAGACGACGATCTGTTCCAGGGGCTCGGCGGCGTCCGGCAAACGGAATGGACAGACCGTCGGGCACCATGCGCGTTGGGTGGGCGTCCCCCGGACTGCCGACGGACCTCAGCAGGGCGCGTGTCGCCTCCCACAGCCTGTCGACCGTGGAGACGATCGCCCTCGTGGAGAGCTTCGTCACCGGCCTGGGCGAGAACGTTACCCGCTCCCACAACTGGCGGGCCTCGTCGTCAACGCCTGTTCGTCCCCTACCTGCTCGCCACGATCCGCATGGCGAAGTCGGGCATCGCCACCGCCGCCGACATCGACACCGGCATGAACCTGGCTGCGCCCGCCTCATGGGTCCGCTCAGGCTCGCCGGCCTGATCGGACCGGACACGGCCGCCTCGATCGCCGGCTCCCTCTACGACGCTGCGCAATCCGGCGTTCGACGTTCGTCGAGGTACTTTATTGCGAGTAGGTCGCAATTGCGGGTCGAATGCACAAAGGGGCTGCGATGGACTCCGGCGGTGGCGAAGAACGAGTCGTCGTGCGGAGGAGCGGGGTGCCCAACCGGCGCCGGGCAGGTGGCTGCTCGCTCGCGCCGCGGTCGCGGGCGTCTCGGTGGAACCCGGGCCACTCGTCCCGATCGGAGGGCATTCGACAACGCGGCACTGCTCGGTCGCCACCGCCCGCGGGCATCGTCAACGCGCCCAGCCCGACCGAGTCCCCGGAGCATCGAACCTTGCGTACCGCCGACATTCGGAGCATCTTCCTCGACTACTTCGCCGAACGCGGCCACACGGTCGTCCCCAGTGCGCCCCTGCCCACTCCGGACCCGACGCTGCTGTTCGTCAACGCCGGCATGGTGCCCTTCAAGCCCTACCTGACCGGTGAGGTCGCCGCGCCCTGGCAACGGGCCGCCGGCGTGCAGAAGTGCGTACGCACCCTGGACATCGAGGAGGTCGGCCGCACCACCCGTCACGGCTCCTTCTTCCAGATGAACGGGAACTTCTCCTTCGGGGACTACTTCAAAGAGGAAGCCATCGCCTACGCCTGGGAGTTGTCGACCACCGCACAGGCCGGTGGGGGATACGGACTCGACGCGGACAGGATCTGGGTCACGGTCCATCACTCCGACAGCGACGCGCGCGACATCTGGCGGCGTGTCGCCGGCCTGCCCGACGAGCGGATCGTCGCCCGCGGCGACGAGGACAACTTCTGGTCCATGGGCGTCCCCGGACCGTGCGGACCCTGCTCCGAGCTGTACTACGACCGGGGCCCCGGCCTCGGCCGCGAGGGCGGCCCCGCAGTGGACGAGGACCGCTACATGGAGTTCTGGAATCTCGTCTTCATGCAGTACGAACGCGGCGAGGGACCCGGCAAGTCCGGCTATCCGATCCTCGGCGAACTCCCGCGCCGCAACATCGACACCGGCATGGGCCTGGAACGCATGGCCACCCTGCTCCAGGGCAAGGACAACCTCTACGAAATCGATGAGACCCGCCCCGTCCTCGACCGGGCGGCACTGCTGGCCGGGGTCCGCTACGGCGCCGATACCGAGGCCGACGTGCGGCTGCGCATCGTCGCCGACCATGTCCGCACGGCCCTGATGCTTCTCGCCGACGGCACCGTACCCGGCAACGCGGGCCGCGGCTACGTACTGCGCCGCATCCTGCGTCGCGCCGTCCGCTCCATGCGCCAACTCGGCCACCGGGACCCCGCCCTACCCGAACTGCTCCCCGTCGCCCGGGACTGCATGGCCCCCGGCTACCCGGAGATCACCGAGTCCTTCGCCCGGATCGCCGACCGGGCATACGGCGAGGAGGACGCCTTCCGCAGCACGCTCAAGCAGGGCATCACGGTCCTGGACACGGCCGTCACCCGGGTCAAGGCCGATGGCGGGCGATCCCTGCCCGGCGCCCAGGCGTTCCTGCTCCACGACACCTACGGCTTCCCCATCGACCTCACCCTGGAAATGGCCGCCGAGCAGGGCGTGGAGGTCGACAGGGAGGGCTTCACCGCACTGATGAACGCCCAGCGCGAACGGGCCCGCGCGGATGCCCGCACACGCAAGTCCGGCGCCGCCGTCGACACCTCTGACCTGCGGTCCGTCCTGGACGCGCACGGCCCCACCGACTGGGCGGCCTGGGAAACCCTGACCACCGAGTCCCGCGTCCTCGCCCTCCTAGGTGCCCAGGGGGAGATGCCGGTCGCCCGGGACGGGGACATCGTCACCGTGGTCCTGGACCGCTCCCCCTTCTACGCCGAGTCCGGCGGCCAGGACAGCGACGCCGGCATCCTGTCCGGTACGTCGGTGGAGGGTGAGGTCCTGGACGTCCAGCGACCACTGCCCGGCCTGATCGCCCACCAGGTACGGATCACCGCGGGCGAACTCGCCACCGGTGACGCCGTGCACGCGGCCGTCGACCCCGAATGGCGACTCGGCGCGCGCCAGGCCCACTCCGCGACCCACGTCCTGCACGCCGCCCTCCGCGAGATCCTGGGCCCGACCGTCCTCCAGGCCGGCTCCTACAACCGACCCGGCTACCTGCGCCTGGACTTTCCCTGGCGCGCAGCGCTCTCCGACCCGATCCGCAACGAGGTGGAAGGCGCCGCGAACCGGGCCCTGCGCAGCGACCTGCCCGTCGGCGTGCGGTGGATGACTACCCCCGAGGCCAAGCAGCTGGGCGCGCTCGCACTGTTCGACGAGACCTACGGAGACAGGGTCCGCGTCGTCGAGATCGGTGGCGCGTGGTCGCGCGAACTCTGCGGTGGCACCCATGTGGAACACGCCTCCCAGATCGGCACCATCGCCCTGACCTCGGAAGTGTCCGTCGGTGCCAGCATGCGACGCCTGGAAGCCGCCGTCGGCATCGAGGGCTTCGCCTACCTGGCTCGCGAACGGGACCTGGTCGCCGGGATCGCCGAGCAACTCGGCGCCCCGCGCGCCGAACTCCTCGAACGCATCACCGGCCTGCTGAACCGCCTCAAGGCCGCCGACAAGGAAAACGCGCGCCTGCGGCAACAGGCCACCACCGTCCACGCTGCGGAACTGGCCGGCCGGGCGGTCGACGCGGGCGGCACCCTGCTCGTCACCGCCATCGTCGAAGCCGGAGCGGACGATGCCCGGGCCCTGGCCGTCGCCGTGCGCGAACGCCTTCCCGCCACCGTTCCCGGCGCGGTCGCCGTCGCCCAACCCACGGGCGTCGTCGTCATCGCGGTCAACCGAGCCGCTCACGAAGCCGGGTTGAGCGCTTCCGATCTGATCAAGCGCATCCTGAACGGCCGTGGTGGCGGCTCCCCACAACTCGCCCAAGGTGGCGGCCTCGCCGCGGACCGCCTGACGGACGCCCTCGCCGATCTGCCACGCCTCGTCGGCAACCGCTGATCCCTGGCGGGGAACGCAACGGGCACGGCTCCGGCCCCGCCGCGGCCCCCGGCCCGGTACCGGATCCCGCAGAGACCGCAGGATCGAGACCCGGTCCTCCGGGGTCGTACCCGCGACGAAGTTCCTGGAGGACCGCCTTCCCCTACGCCGAGCGACTCGGCGCGGCGCTCGGTCAAGAGAGATCTGCGAAGGCGTTGCCCGAGTCCGCCATTCGTTGTGAGCCGGTTCACGTACGGGAGACGGAACTTGCCCTGTGTGTGGCCCGACGACTTTCGCGGGGCGCGGTGCCTTCGGGGTGTGACGGCCGGACGAAGGGGCGTCCATGAGGGTGGAATCGGGTGCGGTGGCGGCCGGTGCCGACGGGTGGAGGGCGACCGGTGCGGTGACGGGGCTGTTGACCTGCGCCATGGCTTTCTCGATGTTGCAGTTGTTCCTGATCGGAGCGCTGGGCCCGCGCATCGTCGACGAGTTGGGGGTTTCACCGGCGGCGCTCGGCCTGACGACGACGGTGGGGTTCGGTGTGGCGGCGGTGTTGTCGCCGGTGGGCGGGCGCGTGGTCGATCGGCTGGGTCCGCGTCGCTGTCTGGTCGCGTTGCTGGTCGTGTCGGCGCTCGCGTTGGCGCTGATCGAATCGGCACCGGGTGCCGGTTTGTTGTTGGGAACCGTTGCGCTGGGCGGGTTGCCGCAGGCGCTGGCCAATCCCGCCACGAACAAGGCGATCCTGGCCGGTGTCCCGGCGGCGCGGCGCGAGGCGGTGACGGGGATGAAGCAGTCCGGGGTGCAGTTGGGGGCGTTCGCGGCCGGGTTGCCGTTGGCGGCGCTGGCCCCCGTCGCGGGTTGGCGGGGAGCGGTGTGGACTGCTGCGGGTGTTGCCCTGTTGGCGGCCGTGTGGGCGGTTCGTGTGCTGCCGGTCGATCCACCGATGGAACCGGTGCCTGCGGTGTGGGTACCGCGCGGGATGGTCGCGTGGTTGGCGTCGTTTTCCGTGTTGTTGGGTGGCGGTATCGCTTCGGTGAACACGTACCTGGCGCTGTACGGCACGGAGCGGCTGGGGTTGGGATTCACGGCTGCCGGGGTGCTGGTGGAGGTGCTGGGCGTGGCCGGGGTCGTCGGGCGGATGGGGTGGTCGCGAGTGGCCGCCCGACCGGGTCGCTCCCGGTGGTTGCCGGGTGTGCTGGCTGTCGGCGCGGTGGGGGCGGCGCTGCTGTTGGCGTTGTCCGCGTCCGCGACCCCCCTGGTGTGGGTCGCGGCCGGTGGGATGGGGGTGTTCGCGGTGTCGGCCAACGCGGTGTCGATGGTGTTGGTGATGCAGCGCGCGGCCCCGGGCCGGGCGGGGCAGGATTCGGCGCTGGTCTCGGCGGGATTCTTCGCCGGGTTCGCGGTCGGGCCGCCGCTGTTCGGGGCGTTGGCCGACGCCGGTCACAACGGGTCTGGATGGCTGCTGGTCGCCGGTGAGTTCACCGGAGCGAGCGTCGTGGCCGTGGTGTGGGCGGTGCACGAGGCGCGCTCGGCGGGTCGCGCATGACCCCCCGGGCGCCGGCGTGGGTGCGCCCGGCCCTTGCGTCGATCCTGGACCGGGTGGGGGTCACTCGTGCCGAAGTCGGCGAACGTTTCCCGTTGTTCGCGGCTGCGGACACGGGCCTGTGGACGACAACCGGGCGCGGTTCGTGGACCGGCGGGTTTTGGGCGGGGCTGCTGTGGTTGCGCGCCGATTCCTCGGGGGCGCCCACGGCGCGCCGGCCGTCCCCGCCCCCTGGAGGTTCACGTGAGCGTCGAACTGCGCGATCTGCTGCCCGCCGTACTGCGTCGTACCTGGGCGGTCGAGGGCACGTGTCCGGATCTGGACCTCTCCAGCCTCCAACGCGCCCGTCAGATCGCCGACCCGCACCACACGGCGGTCGTGGACGCCAAGGGGACGCTGTGTTACACGGCCCTGGACCGCAAGGCGCGATGTCTGGCCGCCGGTTTGGCCGCGCGAGGCATCGGCGTCGGGGACGTGGTGGGACTACAACTGCCCAACAACCGCCTCGCCGTCATCGCCGACCTCGCCACGGCCGCGCTGGGGGCCGTCGGGTTGCCGGTTCCGATCGGCCGCAGCGGGCGCGAGACCGCCATGCTGCTGCATCGATCGCAGGCGGTCGCCGTGATCACTATCGGCGAGTACCCCGCCGCCGACCTGCTCGACCGGGCGCCCGACCTGCCCCGGCTGCGCGCGGTGATCGCCGCCGGCCCCAGCCGTGCCCCCGAGGGCACCATCGCCCTGGCCGAACTGATGCGTACCGACGCCAAGACGTTCTCCCCCGCTCGGCCCGACCCCGACTCCGCCGCCCGTACCCTCGTTTCCTCCGGCTCGGAGGCCGAACCCAAGATGGTGGCCTACTCCCACAACGCCCTGGCCGGCGGCCGCGGCAACTTCCTCGCCTCCCTCATCCCGGACAAGCAGCCGCCCCGCTGCCTGTTCCTGGTGCCTCTGGCCTCCGCGTTCGGCAGCAACGGCACCGCGGTCACCCGCCCGCCACAGCGGAACCCTCGTCCTTCTGGACCACTTCACCCCGGAAGCCGCGCTGGACGCGCTCGCCGCCCACCGACCGACCCACATGCTGGGGGTGCCGACGATGATCCGGATGATGCTCGACCGGATGGCCACCGGCGCGCACCCGGCCTTCACCCCGCCCACCGCCGTGATCATCGGAGGCTCACCCCTGGACGAGGCCACCGCCCGAGAGGCACGCCTCGCGTTCGGCTGCCCGATCGTCAACCTCTACGGCTCGGCAGACGGCGTCAACTGCCACACCGGCCTCACCGGAGAACCCCCGCACGACGACGGACGAGGCACCCTCGCCGGCCACCCCGACCCGCGCGTCGCCGACATCCGCATCGCCGTCCCCGACACCGCACACATGGAGGAAGTCCCCGCCGGGACGATCGGGGAGATCGTCGCTCGCGGCCCGATGACCCCGCTGTGCTACGTCGCGGCCCCCGACCTCGACGCCCGCTACCGCACCGCCAACGGCTGGGTGCGCACCGGCGACCTGGGCCTGCTCGACGAAAGCGGCGCCTTGCGGATCGTCGGACGCCTGAAGGACGTGGTGATCCGAGGCGGCGCCAACATCAGCCCCGCCGAGGTCGAGATCCACCTCGCCACCCACCCGCTCGTGCGCGACGTGGTGTGCGTGGGCGTCCCCGACCCGCTGATGGGGGAACGACTCGCCGCCTGCGTCGTGACGCGCGACGTGCGCACCCCCACCCGGAACTGGGCGCGCACCTGGACGCCCGGGGCCTCGAACGCCGCAAACACCCCGAACACCTGCTGACGATCGAGACCCTGCCCCTGACCCCGGCGGGCAAGCCGGACCGGGCACTGCTGCGCGCACGCCTCGCCGACCGGGCGCACGAGCAACCTCCGGCAGCGGCGGGCTGACACCGACCCTTCCGCAGACGAGTCCGGGGCGGCAGGGGTGTCGTGGTATCGGCGCGTCGAAAGGCGGGCGCGTCGCGGCCACAGGTGCCGTCGCGCGGTTGTGGGTGGCGTCGTTGCTGCGGTACACCCCGGACACGAAGCGGCGGTGTGGGCCGCCCGTAGGGCGGGTGGCCCACACCGCCGAAATCATCCGTGGCTCGGGTAGTTCAGCCGCCCATCGCCTTGCGCAGCGTCGACGCGGCGTCGCGGTACACCGGCAACAGGTCCAGATCCTTGCCCGGGTAGTTGACGATCTCGACCTGCCGCGCACCCGAGTCGGGCAGGACCTTTCCCGTGGTCATGTGGGCGTTGTCCAAGACCAGGGCGGGTGCCTTCTTTGCCAGGTCCGACAGTTGCGACGCCGCCACCGCCTCGGGCCCGTAGGTGCCGCGGACCTCGACCCCGGCCAGCTTCGCCGCCCACACCGAGAAGACCTGGGCGACGACCGCGGGGGCCTTGCCGCCCGGCCACGCGCCCTTCAGGTCGTTCCGGAGCGTGTCGTATTCGGTCCGGAAGGCCGCGTTCCACGTGGTGGCGGCGGTCTGCGTGCCGAACAGATCGGCCAGGCGGGTGACTTCGGCCGTCACGTTGTCGGCGTCGTTGTCGAGCCCGACCTCGACGAGCCTGGCCTTCGACCCGGCCGCGTCCTTGATCTTCTTCGCGTACGGCTCGAACGGCGCGTAGAGCACGAAGTCCGCGTCGGCCACGGCCGCCAGGTCGGACGGCTTGGGATCGTAGTCGGGAGCGTGCTGCACCGACGAGGGCACAATCACCTTGATGTTCTCGGCGCCCGCGGCCTTGGCGAACGCACCCTCCCACGTGGTGGTGACCACGACGGCCGGCCCCTTCTTGCCACTGCCCTTGCCACCGCCCTTGTCGTCGGAGGAATCGTCGCCGCAACCGGTCGCGGTCAATGCCAGGCCCACGCTCAATGCGAGGAGGGAAATGAAACGCACGCGGATGCGCGCCATGAGCCGATTCTCCGTTCGGGTATGAGATGGACGACCAGGACCAGGACCCCGGCCGTCAGGACGAGCACCGGACCGGGCGGCAGGTCCAGCCACAGCGCGACAAAAAATCCCGACAGGTTGACCACGACGCCGATACCGACCGCCCAGGCGGTGATGGATCCCAACGAGGTGCCCAGCCGGCGGGCGGCGAGCGCCGGCAACAGGGTCAGCGCGTCGACGAGCAAGGCGCCGGTCAGCTTGATCGCCCCCGCGACGGCCACGGCGACCAGGACCAGCAAGAAAGGGGTGAGCACGTTCACGCGCACTCCCGAGGCCACCGCGAGTTCGCGGTCGTACAACAGCAACGCGACATCGCGGCGGCGCCACCGAAACAGCAGCGGTACGACCACCGCGAGGGCGCCCAGCACCCACAGGTCGGCCTCGCCCACGGACAGGATCGAGCCCCACAACAGCGCGAAGGCGCCCGCCGCGTTGACCCCGGAAAGGGAGAGCACGAGCAGGGCCGCCGCGATCGCCAGACTCATGAGCAGGCTCATCGCCCCGGACAGGCCCTCCGGACTGCGCGCGAGCGGAGCGACTCCCGCGCCGGCCAGGGCGCACGCGCACAGCGCGCACAGCATGGGGTCCACACCGGTCCACAGACCCACCGCGATGCCCAGCAACGCCACATGCATCATCGCGAACCGCACCGGCATGATGTCCAGCCCGACGATGATCACACCGACGATCGGCAGGCCCACCGCCGCCAACAACAGGGCAAAGCCGGCCCGTTGAACGGGCACGAGCCGCAGGAGTTCCCCGACGTCCGCCGTGGCCAGGGCGGTCACCCGACCCACCGCAACCGACCCGCGGCCATCTCCAGCACCCGATCGCAGCGCTCGGCCAGCGCTCGATCGTGCGTGACGACCACGACCGTCACCGGCAGCGACAGGAGCAGGTCGGCGGCCTCCTCCTGGCCCGCGAAATCCAGCGCCGCCGTGGGCTCGTCGGCCAACAACACTCCGGCACCGGCGGCGACGCAGCCGACCGCCCGCGCCAGATACACCCGCTGCAACTGACCACCGGACAAGGAATGCACAGGTCGGTTCGCCAGCATGGCGACGCCCAGCTTCTCGGCGGCCCGACCGGCCTCGGCCGCCACGCCACCACTTGCCAGCAACTCACGCGCCAGCAGCGGAAACCGGCCGGACGCCGGCTTCTGCGGAACCCACGCGCACGCCCTCCTGCGCCACGCCCACTCGGCCGCCGTCCGCGCGTCCCGACCACCCACTGTGATCCGGCCCTCGGACAGGCGGTGCAGGCCAAGCACCGCCCGCAGCAATGTGGTCTTGCCCGACCCGTTCGTACCGGTCAGCGCCACCCGCTCCCCGACCGCCACATCGAGATCCACCCCGGCCACCGCCTCCACGCGACCATGACGGCACCCCACCCCGCGCATCCGTATGTCCGACCCGTCGTCCATTGCACCCCTCGCTTCGAGAAAGGAGTCGGAACTCGACGGGGGTCAGTTCCCGGTGAACCCTGTTTCGTCCGCGGCGGGCGACCGTCCGGAATCGATCGCCCGCGCAAGCCGCCCGGACCCTTCGGCCATACACAGCCCGACCCCTCATCGCTGTGGCGGGGGCACATCTCGCCCGTACCGCGGCCCACGACCACGACCACGACCACGACGAGATTCCGTCGTGGAACAAGATGGCACCTTGATCGACGTGGGTGCGTCGATCTCGTCGGCCAAAAGTGCGTGGGGTCACGCCGGCCGGCAAAGGCTCATCACCCGCGTTCGCCACACAACGGCAGCAATCGGCCTATGCACGTCAGCCGCGATGTCGACCCAGATGGAGGTGATCAGAAGTCCTTGCAGGTCTCGGAGCTGTGGAAACCTCGGCAGAGGCTCAGTCGGCTCCCCTGGGCCAGAAGCACGATCCTGGTCATGCTGCTCGCCGGCGGCGCTTGGGCAAGCTGTTGTGGGCTACTCGGTCTGCCGGGCGCTACCGGGTACCCGCGAGCGCGGCGTCCGCCGTGTGGGCAGGCAGTGGGCTCGGGCGACCCGTGTCGTCGACGCGCACCAAGCGGAAGAGGCCTTCAATCGCGGTGTAGCACCTGCCTCGGGTGGGGTCCTCGGCGACCGCTTGGGCCCATACGTCGAGCGATGTGCGGCCCTGGGTCCTGACGAACGCGGATACGGTCACCAGTTCCCCGCCGCGTACCGGCCGGATGAAGGCCACGTCGCGGCAGGAGGCCATCACCACATCGCCCCGTGCCCGCCTGCTCGCGGCGACCACCGCCGCCTTGACGAGGAGTTGCAGCCCGATGCCCGCGAACAGCGTGCCGTGGTGGTTGAGCATGGGCGGCAGTACGAAGTCCGCGATCTGCGCGGCGGCTTCATGCGTGTGCGCCCGTTCTTCGGTACCGGTCATGTCAGTCGGGCCGCCGGCTGCGGGACAGGGCGTTGGACCGGCCCGGTGTAGGCCCCCAGCGGGCGGATGAGTGCGTTGGCGGCGAGTTGCTCGGTGATGTGTGCGGTCCAGCCGGTGATGCGGCTCATCACGAAGATGGGGGTGAAGGTGGGGATGTCGAAGCCCATGAGGTGGTACGCAGGGCCGGTCGGACACGACCGCGCCGGAGACGTACAGGCCCTCGAAGCCGATGTCCTGGATCAGCCGGGCGGTGAGCGGGTTGAACGCGCCGGGGATGCGTTGGAGCGTGCCGGAGGCAAGGCCGTCGCGAAAGGCCCGGCGCCTGGCCGCCGCAGTGGTACGGGCGTGCAACATCACAGGATCCCCTTCGGCAGGGTGGCGTCGATGTCGGCGATGTGGGCGGGGTCGACGGTCGGGAACAGGTCGGCCATACCGGCCGCGTCCAGATCGGCGAGGTGTTCGGCGGCGAGGAGGAATCGGTCCTGGGCGGCCTTGTCGAGGACGCCTTCGGCCAGGGTGCGGAACTTGGCGACGTACTGTTCGCGCGCGAACGGGCGGGCGCCGAGCGGGTGGGCATCCGCCACCGCGATCTCGTCCACGAGGGTGCTGCCGTCGTCGAACGTGATCACCACGCGCGCGCCGAACGCCTTCTCCGCCGGATCCTCGGAGTGGTAGCGGCGGGTCCACTCGGGGTCTTCGAGCGTGGTGACCCGGTGCCACAGCGCGACCGTGTCCGGGCGGGCCGCGCGCTCGGGCCGGTAGGAGTCCTCGTGGTGCCAGGCGCCGTCCTGGAGCGCGACGGTGAAGATGTACGGGATCGAGTGGTCGAGCGTCTCGCGGCTCGCGGTCGGGTCGTACTTCTGTGGGTCGTTGGCACCGGAGCCGATCACCTGATGGGTGTGGTGGCTGGTGTGCAGCACGATGTCCGAGATCCGGGCGATGCCCTCGTCGCCGAGCCGCGCGTTGAGGCGCCGGGCCAGGTCGATGAGCGCCTGCGCCTGGTATTCGGCGGAGTGTTCCTTGGTATAGGTGCGCAGGATGCCGTCGCGGGACTCACCCGGGCCCGGGAGGTTCACGGTGTATTCGGCCCGCGGGCCGTCCAGCAGCCTCGCGACGACCCCGTCCTCGCCTTCGTAGATCGGTGCCGGCGCGCCCTCGCCGCGCATCGTGCGATCGATCGCCTCGATGCCGGCCCTGCCGGCGAACGCGGGGGCGAACGCCTTCCAGGAGGAGATCGCGCCCTTGCGGGACTGCCGGGTGGCGGTCGTGGTGTGCAGCGCCTGACCGACCGCCTCGCGGATCACCTCGACGGGCAGGTCGAGGAGGGTGCCGAGTCCGGCAGCGACGGAGGGCCCGAGGTGGGCGATGTGGTCGATGCGGTGCTTGTGCAGGCAGATCCCGGTCACCAGCGCGACCTGCACTTGGTACGCGGTGGCGGCGGCTCGGATCACGTCGGCGCCGGAGCGGCCGGTGTGCTGGGCGACCGCCAGGATCGCAGGGAGGTTGTCGCCCGGGTGGGAGTAGTCCGCCGCGAGGTAGGTGTCGTGGAAGTCGAGTTCCCGGACCGCGGTGCCGTTCGCCCACGCCGCCCACTCCGGGGACACGCGCACGTCGCCGCCGAACACGGTGGCACCCGCACGACCTGCGGAAACCGGGTGGCGCAGCGCCTGTACTCGGGCCACGGCGGGTGGTCGACGACGCAGCGACGCCATCGCGACGGCCGCGTTGTCGATCACGCGGTTGATCACCATGTCGCGGACGGCGTCGGTGATCGTGGCCTCGGTCGTCCCGGCGGCCAGCTCGGCGATCCTGTGAGCGAGTTCCTCGGTACGGGGGAAGGCCTCCGCACTGCGGCGGACACGTACGCGGTATTCGGTCATGGCACGTCCTGGAGGTGAGCTGATGTCTGCCTGTGCCGATCAGGCTCACACGCTGATCCCCGCCTCACCAGGAAGCCAATCTGCCAACTTCTGCCAAGTTCTCGCGGCCCATGGCCAATCTTGTTAATTCCGACTTGATACCTTTGCCAATCTCGGCGACGGTCGACCTCGAAGACGGCAGAGGAGCGAGTGATGGCGAAACGCGGGCGTCCGCCGGGCGATCGGCAGATGTACGCCGGTCCCGCGCTGCGCAAACTCCGCCGCCGGCACGGGCTCAGCCAGGTCGATCTGGCCCGCCGCCTGGGAGATCTCGCCCAGCTATCTCAATCAGATGGAGCACGACCGACGGCCGATGACCGTGCCGGTGCTGCTGCGCGTCACCGAGACCCTGGGCGTCGCCCCTGACTTCTTCGCCGACGCGGATCGGCTGCGGCTCGGCGCGGACGTACGCGCGGCGCTTGCCGACGAGGCGGCCGGAGGACACCGGGTCGAGGCCGCCGACGGCGAGGAGATCCGGGAACTGGTCCGGCAGTTCCCGGACGCCGCCCGCGCGCTCGTCGCGTTGCATCGCCGCTACCGCGAGGCCGCCGACCGCGCGGCCGTCCTCGCCGGCCACCCGGAATCCCTCGGACTGGCCGAACCCCACGACGAAGTGCGGGACTTCTTCGCGGCGGAGCGCAACCACATCGCCGCGCTGGACGCCGCGGCCGAGGCCCTCGCCGAAACCACCGAAATCGTGCCCGGGGCGGCCGAGGCGGCGCTCACGACCCGTCTCGCGGACGGGCACGGGGTACGTGTGGTCGTCACCGCGCCGCGCGGCCGCGCCGTCGTCGCTGAGGACCCGCGCCGATTCGACCGCGAGAGCGCGACCCTGCGGCTCGCCGCGCATCTCACGCCCGGGCAGCGGGCGTTCCAGGCGGCGGTGCAACTCGCGTCCCTGGAGTTCCGGGACCTCATCGACACCATCGTCGCGGGCGCCGGTCTCACCGGACCCGACGCCCCCACCCTCGCTCGTGTCGGCCTGGCACACTACGCCGCCGGCGCCCTGGTCATGCCCTACACCGCGTTCCACCGCGACGCGGAGGAACTGCGCTACGACATCGACCTGTTGGCCACACGCTACGGTGTCGGCTTCGAGACCACCTGCCACCGGCTCAGCACCCTGCAACGGCGCAACGCCGCGGGCGTCCCCTTCGCGTTCCTGCGCGTCGACCGCGCCGGCAACGTCTCCAAGCGCCAATCGGCCACCGACTTCCACTTCTCCCGATTCGGCGGCACCTGTCCCCTGTGGACCGTGTACGAGGCGTTCGGCTCCCCCGGCCGCATCCTGACCCAGATCGCCACCATGCCCGACGGCCGCTCCTACTTCTGGATCGCCCGAACCGTCACCCGCGGCCTCCCCGGCTGGAACGCCCCCGGCGCGACCTTCGCCGTGGCCCTCGGCTGCGAACTCCGCCACGCGCACCGCCTCACCTACGCCGACGGCCACGCCCTCGACGACCCCCGCGCCGCCACCCCGATCGGCATGGGCTGCCGCGTCTGCGAGCGCCACGACTGCACGCAACGCGCCAACCCCACCGCCGGTAACCGCCTCGCCGTCGACGAGGACCGCACCACCGCAGCGCCCTACCAGGTGCGTTCGACGCACTAGCGACCGCGAATCGCCCGCAGAGCCCGGCTCACCGTGGCCTGTCCCCCGGCGCGCGGTGGCGTGCGGGGGCTGCGGTGAACACGCAGTCGCCACACACACCGCCCTGCGGCGTGCGGTAATACAGGCAGCAGGTGGTCCGGCGGAACGCGGCCCGGGACCACGTCCCGGTGCCCCGCAAATGCCCGCGAGACTGCACCGTGCCGGCGATCCGCATCGCGGTATCGGCTCGCGCGGGATCGTCGGGATGCAGGTATCGGTCCAGCACCCGCCACGCACCCACCAGGCCCGAAGCCGCGTTGCCCCACAGCAGACGTTCCGAGACCGGCGTGATCCGGCGGATCGCCTGAGCAAGGGGAGCCAGGTGGCCCTCGGCCACCACCTCGTACAGCGCGTCCGCGAGGTTGTCCTCGCCTCCGTCCAGCGGCCCGGCGGGTTGCGGAGGAGGGTCGGCCCAGAGCTCCGCCGGGCCCGGCGGTACAAGCCGCCACATGACGCGGTCGGGATCGAGGTCGGGAACCACGTGGGCCTGCGCCACGGCACCGAGAGCGACCGACCACAGGCGGGCGGCGATGCCCAGATGCACGATCGACGCCGCGACACGGACCTCGTCCGTGCCCAATCGCACACCGACGTCGTGGACATGGTGGGCGAGCAGATCCGGTGCGCGATAAAGATCGCCGAGGAGACGGAACCCGGCGGTGTCGGCACGGGGTCCGGTAGCCAACGCGAAGAACGGACCGATCTCGATCAGACCGCCGAGGACATCGCGCAGGCGATCCGCCGCGGGAAGCATCACCTGTCCACCGATCACGGCTCAGCGCTCACTGTGATCGTGGATGGCCGTGGTTCGGGCCGAGCCGAGGCCCGGTCTCCGGGGCGAGATGATTCCGACGGACATGGCAATAAAGCTATCGGCGAGATTCCGCGCCGAGGAGAGGCCATCCGCACCTCGGACACGGTGCGCTGACCGAAGGTCGCGCCGACGCTGTCACATCGCGGTCCCCGCCGGCTGTGGGCCCCGTGCCGTCGCGTGCGACCTACGCTTGCTGGATGCGCATCGTCTCGTTGTTGCCCGCAGCCACCGATCTGGTCGCCGAACTCGGACTCGTGGGCGACTTGGTAGGCCGCACCCACGAATGCGACTGGCCGCCGGGGGATGTCGCCGGGGTGCCGGTGGTCACCCGTGCGGAGTTCGATGCGGATCGGCTGAGCAGTCGGGAGATCTCCGAGGCCGTCGGCGGTGCGGCGCACCGGGGTTCGTCGCTGTACACGTTGGACGCCGAGCGCCTCGCGGAGTTGGCGCCCGATGTCGTCCTCACGCAGGATCTGTGCGCGGTGTGCGCGGTGTCGTACACGGCGGTCTCCGAGACGGTTCGGGTTCTGGACACCGGTCCGCGCGTGGTCAGTCTGGAACCGCGCACGCTGCCGGACGTCCTCGACACACTGACCCACGTGGGTGCGGTGCTGGGAGTCGCGGACGTCGCAGCCGCGCGGCTGCGGGAGTTGCGGGCCCGCATGGCGGCCGTGGCCGCGGCGGTCGCGGGGCGGCCGAGGCCCCGGGTCGCGGCCATCGAATGGCTCGACCCGCTGTGGCCCGCCGGGCACTGGGTCCCCGAGCAGATCGCCCTGGCCGGCGGCGAACCGCTGCTCGCCGCGCCCGGCGAACACACCAAAGCCGTGGAGTGGGCTGCGGTTCGAGACTCCCGGCCGGATGTGATCCTGGTGCTGCCGTGCGGGTTCGCGCCCGAGCGCACCGAATCGGAGGCGAGCCTGCTGACGTCTCTGCCGGGATGGTCGGACCTGCCCGCCGTGCGGTCCGGGCGGGTGTGGGTGCTCGACGGACCGGCGTACTTCAACCGCCCCGGCCCCCGTGTGGTGCGCGGCGCCGAGGTGCTCGCATGGGTATTGCACGACGTCACGGCCGGTGCGCCGGTGACCCACGCCGAGGCGCGACGACTGCCGGGCGACGCGGGCGCGGAGACGACACGCGGCTGACCACCGGTTCACCGGCGGGCCGACGCGCCCTGTCGCCGGCATCGCGTGCTCCTCGAACTTGCTCGTCGAAACGCGCCGTTGCCCCCTGTCGTGGGGCCCAGTGCGGCCCGGCTGACCGAACCGCCGTTGTGCAAACCAGCGTTGAGCACCCAAGAAGGTGACGAACGACATCGCGGATTCGTCGTATGACCCGTTGTCCGAAGAACAGGGCATCTCGTACGCTCCGCAAGCTGGCTCTCTTCAGGTCGGCGACAACCGCATAGTTCGGATTCCAGGGGAAGCCGGTCGAAATCCGGCGCTGACCCGCAACCGTAGGCGGTGGCCGGCAGGCCACCGCGAGTCGGAACACCTGGATTCGTACGAGTTAGAGGCTCCAGCTGTCGTGGACTGCACGCTGAGGCCCGGATTTCACGTCCGGCGATGTCTTGTCGGTGGATACCGGGGGTGCGCGGTCCCGAGAGGAACATCGCTCGGCCCGGTCGGCATCGCTCTCGCCGCTCGCGCCGACGCCCGTCGCACGAAGGGATCCGCGCGTGAAGATTCGTGGAAACAAGGCTCGAATAGGTCGGATGGTCGGGGCGCTCGCCCTGCTCGTGCTGCCCGCCACCGCCCAGATCACCGTGAACGCCCCGGCCGCCTACGCCATCGACCCCACCAAGGGCTCCGCCGGCGTCTGCCCGAACGCCAACGGCGTCACCGTGATCGTCGACTTCCAGGAACTCGGCGGGGCGACGCTCACTCGCTGTGCGCCCGGCGACCAGGCCACGGGCTTGGCCGCGCTGAAGAACGCCGGCTTCCAGATCCAGGGCACCAACCGCTGGGGCGAGGCGTTCATCTGCCGGATCGAGGGCAAGCCCGGCGTCGACACCGAACCGTGCGTCAACACCCCGCCGGCATCCGCCTACTGGTCTTATTGGCACGCGCCCAACAACGGCACTTGGACCTACAGTTCGTGGGGCGCGAGCGCCCGCAAGCCTCCGCTGGGCAGCTTCGAGGGTTGGTCGTTCTCCAAGGACAAGACGGACACCACCAATCCGCCGCCGCGCGTGGCCCCGACGCGCCCGTAGCGCCGATCCGATCCGCCGGTGACCCCGAGGCAGGCTCGGCCTCGAGGTCGCGACCGCGTTCGTTCCAACAGGATCACCCCCTGTGGGGGCAGGCCGCCCGGGACGAACGCGGCAACGCGTCACGAGCACCGACTCGATCGCAACGACGCCGGCTGCGTCCACGCCTTCGAGGCGTGCTCTTGCCCTCGGGCGCGTGCACCGGGCTCCCCCGGGTGCCTCTTGTACGTCTAAGCTGTCGCACGCAGTCGGTTCGCCCTGCCATCCGGGTAGGCGCGTCGCAAGAGGGAACCCGGTGAGAATCCGGGACTGCCCCGCAGCGGTGAGTGGGAACGACCGCCGTCAACAGCACTGGATCCGTGTCGGATCCGGGAAGCGACGGCCAGTAGGTGTCCACCCTTGGTGGATGTGCCCGCGAGTCCGAAGACCTGCCACTGCCCGTGCGCTGTCGCAGCGCACGGAGAGCTCGGTGACCTCGTGGGCGGGTCGGCGGACAACCGGTGGGACACGTATGTGCGCGCGAGTACGCCGACGTGGCCCGTGTGGTTTGCCATCCCTTCGTGCCTGCGATCCATCTCCGGGATCTTGTCGACAGGCTCGCGAAGGAGAGTTCCGTGACCACCAAGACCGCAGCCGCGGCAGCCCGTGCCACCGTGTACGGCTATCCCCGTCAGGGCCCGAACCGGGAACTGAAGAAGGCCGTCGAGGGCTACTGGGCCGGCCGCATCGACGCACAGGCGCTTCGGGACACCTCGGCCGAACTGCGCCTCGCCAACTGGCGACGCCTCGCCGAGGCCGGCATCCACGAGGTGCCCACCGGCGACTTCTCGCTGTACGACCACGTCCTCGACACCACCGTCGCCGTGGGCGCCATCCCGGCCCGGCATCGCGCCGCCGTCGAAGCCGACGCCCTGGACGGCTACTTCGCCATGGCCCGCGGCACGCAAGACGTCGCGCCGCTCGAGATGACCAAGTGGTTCGACACCAACTATCACTACCTCGTCCCCGAACTCGGGCCGGACACCGTCTTCGAGGCGAACTCCACGAAGCAGGTAGCCGAGTTCCGAGAGGCCGTCGCGCTGGGCCTGACCGCCCGGCCGGTGCTGGTGGGCCCGCTCACCTACCTCCTACTGGCCAAGCCCGCACCGGGCGTAGCGGCCGACTTCCAGCCGCTGACCCTGCTGGACCGGCTGCTTCCGGTGTACGCGCGGTTGCTCGCCGACCTGCGCGGAGCCGGGGCCGAGTGGGTACAACTCGACGAGCCGGCGCTGGTGCAGGACCGCAGCTTCGCCGAACTGGGCGCCGCAGCCCGCGTCTACCGCGACCTCGGCGGACTGACCGACCGGCCCAAGCTCCTCGTGGCCTCGTACTTCGACCGGCTCGGCGAGGCGCTGCCCACCCTGGCCAAGGCCCCGATCGAGGGCCTGGCACTGGACTTCACCGGCTCCGCCGCCGCCAACCTGGACGCGCTGGCCGCCGTCGGCGGGCTGCCCGGCAAACGTCTGGTCGCCGGCGTCGTGGACGGCCGCAACGTGTGGATCAACGACCTCGGCAAGTCGCTGACCACGCTCGGCATACTGCTGGGCCTGGCCGACCGCGTCGACGTCGCCGCCTCCTGCTCGCTGTTGCACGTGCCGCTGGACGCCGACGCGGAACGCGACATCGACCCCCAGATCGCCCGATGGCTCGCCTTCGCCCGGCTGAAGACCGAGGAGATCGTCACCCTGGCCCGCGGTCTGAGCCAGGGCACCGACACCATCGCGACCCACCTCGCCGCCAACCGCGCCGACCTGGCCGCGCGCAAGGCCTCCGCACTCACCCACGACCCCGCCGTACGCGCCCGCGCCGCCGCGGTCACCGAAGCCGACGCGCGCCGCGGCAAGCCGTACGCCGAACGGGCCGAGGCCCAGCGCGCGCACCTGGGCCTGCCGTTGCTGCCCACGACCACCATCGGCTCCTTCCCGCAGACCGCCGAACTGCGCGCCGCCCGCGCCGACCTGCGCGCGGGACGCATCGACGGCGCCGGGTACGAGGAGCGCATCGAAGCCGAGATCCGCGACGTGATCTCCTTCCAGGAGAAGGCCGGCATCGACGTCCTGGTGCACGGTGAGGCCGAACGCAACGACATGGTCCAGTACTTCGCCGAACAGCTCACCGGATACGTGGCCACCCGACACGGCTGGGTCCAGTCGTACGGCACCCGGTATGTACGCCCGCCGATCCTGGCCGGCGACATCTCCCGTCCCGAACCGATGACCGTGCGCTGGACCTCGTTCGCCCAGTCGTTGTCCGACCGACCCGTCAAGGGCATGCTGACCGGACCGGTGACCATGCTCGCCTGGTCCTTCGTCCGCGACGACCAACCGCTCGGCGACACCGCCCGACAGGTCGCGCTCGCGCTGCGCGACGAGGTCAACGACCTTGAGGCGGCCGAGACTTCGGTCATCCAGGTGGACGAACCCGCGTTGCGCGAAACGCTGCCGCTGCGCGCCGTGGACCACGCCGAATACCTGGCCTGGGCCACCGAGGCATTCCGCCTGAGCACGTCCGGCGTACGCGCGGCGACCCAGATCCACACCCACATGTGCTACGCCGAGTTCGGCGACATCGTGCAGGCCATCGACGACCTCGACGCCGACGTGATCAGCCTGGAGGCGGCCCGTTCGCACATGCAGGTCGCCGGCGAACTCGCCGCCCACGGCTACCCGCGCGAGGCCGGACCCGGCGTGTACGACATCCACTCTCCGCGCGTCCCGAGCACGGACGAGGTGGTGGGCCTGCTCCGCAAGGGACTTGCCGCGATCCCCGCCGAACGTCTTTGGGTCAACCCCGATTGCGGCCTCAAGACCCGCGGCTGGCCCGAGGTTCGCACCTCGCTGGAGAACCTGGTCGCGGCGGCCCGGGAGGTGCGCGCGACGCTGCCGAACACGACCTTCTGACCTGAGCTCGCCGGGGTAGGAGCATGCTCCCACCCCGGCGACCAGCCCAACGCGTTGACTCGACTGGCAGTGTGGGCTTCTCTTTCGCGACGCTGATTCGCGACCCGCGCACCAACCCCGGGCCGGGCCCGAGAGGCACCGCCACGCCGACGAACACCGCGGCGAGTGAGGGTGGTTCGTCCGGCGGCGGGTTGGGCCGTGGACATGGTGGCGGCGGATTGGCCTTCACCGGCACCAACGCGCCGAGACTGGAGCCGCCGCCGACCCTCCGGCCCCCATCCCGTTGTCTGATGTCCATCATCGTGACGAACGGCACGAGGGATTCCGCGCTCATCCTGTTGTCCGACGGTCGGAATGTTCCGTATGCTCCGCACGCCGAGTCGTATCGGCATTCCAATTCCATAGTTCGAAACCCAGGGGAAGCCGGTCGAAATCCGGCGCTGACCCGCAACCGTAGGCGGTGGCCGCAAGGCCGCCGCGAGTCGGAATACCTGGGTGCGTACGAGTTTTGTCGGCTCCAGCTGTCGTGGACTACACGCTGAAGCCCGGACCGCCCGACCGGCGTCGTGTCGTCGGCGGGCCCCGGGACGCGTCGGTCTCGGAAGGGTTCCACCGATGTCCTGGCTCACTGTGCGAAAGACCGGCGCGGTCGCGGTCTGCGGCGCGATTCTGGTCGCGGCCTCCCCTGTCTTCTCCGCGTCGGCCGACGCCGCGAACCCGTATGCCACGCAGGCCGCTGCGGCGGCGAAATGGCAGGCCGGGGAGCTGGTCGACGGGGGATACCCGGGTTCTCCGGTTCGGACTGGGGCCTGACCATCGACACCGTCATGGCGCTGGCGGCCACCCGTTCGGAGCCTGCGGCGCTCAAGGCCGCGACCGACGCCGTGGCGGCCAACATCCGCAAGTACAACAGCGTCGAGGAGTGGGGCATGCCCGGCTCGCGGATCGCCGGGGCGACCGCGAAGGTGTTGTTCGCCTCGGTCGTGGCCGGCCGCAACCCGGCCACGTTCGGCGGGCTGGACATGCGGGCGGAGACCCTCGATCTGGTCGCCGGCCCGGACGCGGGCGACGACGTGGGTCGGGTCCGGGACAAGCTCACCGGCAGCCCGGACTCCGGCAACGCCTTCGGGCAGTCGCTCGCCGTCCTGGGCCTGGCCCGCAGCGGCGGAGTCCCGCAGAGTGCGGTGGACTTCCTGATCAAGCAGCAGTGCCCCAGCGGCGGCTTCCGACTGTTCCCGGGGCAGCTGGGCAGCACCGGGCCGGTCTGCCAGGACACCCCGACCACCGTCCTCGATCCGGACTCCACCGGGATGGCCGTGCAGGCACTGCTGTCCGCGGCGGCGGAGAACGGGTCGACCGGCGCTGCGGCGGCCGCGAAAAAGGGTGCGGACTGGCTGAAGTCCCGGCAGCGCGCGGACGGTTCGTTCGGTGGTTCGGGGCCCACAGCGGCCTCGAACACCAACAGCACCGGCCTGGCCGGTCAGGCGCTGCGCGCGGTCGGCTACTCGGCCGAGGCGGACAAGGCCGCCGCGTGGGTGGCCAAGCACCAGATCACCGCCGACAACGCAGGCGCCGCGACCAAGGACGTCGGCACGATCGCCTACAACGAGGAGGCGCTGACCTCGGCGCAGGCGGAGGGCATCCCCGACTTCCAGCGCGACCAGTGGCGCCGCGCGACCCCGCAGGCCCTGCTCGTACTCGCGGGCGTCCCGCTCGGCGACCTGGGTAAGGCGCCGACCGAGCCGACCGGGACCGCCACAAGCACCACCGTGCCGACCGGATCCCACACTCCCGCGCCCACCGGCTCGGCCACCCACACCGAATCCGCGAGCCCATCGGCCTCAACGTCGCCCACCACCTCGCTCAGCCAGACCGCTAGCGCGTCGATCTCCGCGTCTTCGTCCGCGTCCGCGACGAACACGAACCAGGCCGGCACGGGCGGCTCGATATCCGGCGCCGGCGGCACCGCGAACGGGGGCGGCAGCAGCCTCGCCCGTACCGGTGCCCAGGTCGGCGGATTGGTGTTGCTCGCGGTCGGCCTGGTCGGTACCGGCTTCGCCGTCCGCGCGGGTGCGCGCCGGAAGAACGGACGGCACACGTGAGGCGCCTCGGCCGCGGAGGCCGAATGGCCCGCCTGGTCGCCGTCCTGGCCCTGCTCACCCTGCCCGCCACCGCCCAGCTCACCGTCGCCGCACCGACCGCGCGCGCGGTCGACACGTCCAAGGGCACGCCCGGCTACTGCCCGGACGGCAACGGTGTGACGGTCGTGATCGACTTCCAGGATCTGGGCGGCACGACCATCGTGCGCTGCGCACGAGGCGATCAGGCCACCGGCCATGCCGCGCTCAAGAACGCCGGCATCGAGATCGCCGGCGTTGCCCGCTGGGGCGAGTCCTTCATCTGCCGGATCGAGGGCAAGCCGGGGGCCAACTCCGAGGCATGCATCGACACGCCGCCGGCGAGCGCGTACTGGTCGTACTGGCACTCCCCCAACGGCGGTTCGTGGACGTACAGCCAGTGGGGCGTAATGAACCGCAAGCCGCCGCTCGGCAGCTTCGAGGGTTGGTCGTTCTCCAAGAACAAGACCGAGACCACCAACCCCTCGCCGCGCGTGGCACCGTCCCGCCCGACCACACCCGCCACCCAGGACCCGCCGCCCAGGACGAACAACCCGCAACCGCCGGCCGGCAACGGAGGCAATTCCGGCAACGGCACGACGTCGGCGGGACCGGGAGGCAAACCGGCCGGAGCCGGAGGCGGCACCGCGTCGACCGGGTCCGGCTCGAACGGGGCCGGCGGGACCACCACTTCGGGTACCGACCCACTGGCCCCCGGGCCCGGCGTCTCCGGAAATCCGATGGAGTCCGAACCCCCACCGGCCGCTCCGGCGAGCGAGGTGCCCTCCACCGCCCCGACCGGGTCCGCGGCGCCCGAGCCCGCGTCGGCCGCGCCGTCCGTGCAGCCCTCCGGCGTCACCCCGCAGGGCCAGACCTGGACCGGCGGCGAGGAGTTGGCCACGAAGAAGCGGGACGGCATCCCGACCATGACCATCGTCGGCATCGCCCTGCTCGTGGCCATCTGCGCGGCAGCCGGGTTCACCACGTGGCGCCGCCGGACGCGCGCCGACGGATCGGGATGAACGTGCCCCACCCGAAACCGTCGCCGACCGCTGCGGCGCTCCGCCGCGGCGGCGGCCGGCTGCCCCGCACCGTGCACCCCGGCGCGTGGTGGTTGTGGGCGCTCGGGCTGGCCACCGCCGCCAGCCGGACCACCAACCCGCTGCTGCTCGCGCTGCTCCTGGCCGTGTCTGGGCTCGTCGTGGCCAACCGGCGCAGCGACGCCCCGTGGGCCCTGGCGTTTCGGATGTACCTGTTCCTTGGGTTGTTCATCATCGTGATGCGGGTGCTGTTCCGGATCGTCTTCGGCGCGGGCGCGGCGAGCGGGCATGTGCTCGTCGACCTGCCGGAGATCCCGCTGCCCGCGTGGGCGGCGGGCATCCACCTGTTCGGGCCGGTCGCGCTCGAACACGTCCTGGGCGGGTTCTACGACGGGTTGCGGCTGGCCACGATGATCGTGTGCCTGGGCGCGGCGAACGCGTTGGCCAGTCCCAAGCGCATGCTCAAGGCGGTGCCGGCGGCGCTGTACGAGGTGGGCGCGGCGGTGGTCGTGGCGCTGTCGGTCGCGCCGCAGTTGGTCGAGAGCGTGCAGCGGGTACGCCGGGCCCGCCGACTGCGCGGCGGGGCGCAAAAGGGCATGCGGGCGTTGCGGTCGATCGCGATCCCGGTCCTTCAGGACGCGCTGGATCGTTCGCTGGCACTGGCCGCCGCGATGGACTCGCGCGGATACGGCCGCAATCGGCATCTACCACGCGCGATCCGACTGTTGACCGGCGTCCTGACCCTCGTCGGGCTGATCGGCGTGTGCGTCGGCGTCTACGCGCTCCTCGACGGAAGCACACCCCGCTACTTGGGCGCCACGATGCTGCCCGGCGGCCTCCTGATCGCCGGCATCGGCTTCGTGCTCACCGGCCGGCGGATCAACCGGAGCATCTACCTCCCCGACCGCTGGCGCCCGGCCGAATTCGCGGTCGCCGGCTGCGGTCTGGGCACCGGCGCGCTGCTCTACCTGACCAGCCGGATCGACGCGGGCAACCTGTACCCGTCGCTGAGCCCGCTCGCCTGGCCCGAACTGGCCCCGCTCCCGGTACTCGCGCTGCTCGTCGGCGTGCTGCCCGCGTGGCTGGCGCCGCCGCCACCGCTCACCGCGCCTCGCATCGGCGACACCGCGCCCGCACCCGATACGTCGGCCGTCGCGCCGAGGGCGGGCCCGGCCGGTACCGGTACCACCATCAGGGAGAAGTCCGTCCGGTGATCGAATTCCGCGACGTCACCATCACCTACGCCGACGCACCGGCCCCCGCCCTGCGCGACGTGCAATTGACCATTCCCGAAGGGGAGTTGTGTCTGGTCGTCGGTCGCACCGGGGCGGGCAAGTCAACCCTGCTGGGGGCGATCAACGGCCTGGTCCCGCACTTCACCGGCGGCACCCTGCGTGGCAGCGTGCTCGTCGACGGGATCGAGACCCGCTCGCAACCGCCGCGCGAATTCGCGCACCTGGTGGGCGTGGTCGGTCAGGATCCGCTCGCCGGCTTCGTCACCGACACGGTCGAGGAAGAACTCGCTTACGGGATGGAGCAGTTGGCCATCCCGTCGGCGGTGATGCGCAAACGTGTCGAGGAAACCCTCGACCTGCTCGGTATCGCCGAGCTGCGGCATCGTCCGCTGCGTACGCTTTCCGGCGGCCAGCAGCAGCGGGTCGCGATCGGCGCGGTGTTGACCGCGCATCCCCGGGTGCTGGTCCTGGACGAGCCGACCTCGGCACTCGACCCGACCGCCGCCGAGGACGTCCTGGCCGCGATCACCCGGCTCGTGCACGACCTCGGGATCACCGCGATCGTCGCCGAACACCGCATGGAACGGGTCGTGCAGTACGCCGACCGGCTCGTCCACCTGCCCGGCGACCGCACGGTCCGCGACGGCGCGCCCGCCGAAATCCTGGAGACCTGCGACATCGCCCCGCCCGTGGTCGAACTCGGGCGGCTCGCCGGCTGGTCGCCGCTGCCGCTGTCGGTCCGCGACGCCCGCCGCCTGGCCGCACCACTGCGGGCGCGGTTGGCGGACCGTACCCCGCCCGGACCACGATCGGCCCATTCCACGGCCGCCCCGCTGCTGACCGCGCGGCGCATCATCGTGCGCTATGGCGACGTGATCGCCGTACGCGGCCTCGACCTGGAGTTGCCGGCCGGGCAGGTCACCGCCCTGATGGGCCGCAACGGCTCCGGCAAATCCTCGCTGCTGTGGGCCCTCCAGGGCTCCGGTCCCCGCCAGGGCGGCACCGTGGACGTGGCGGGCGCCGATCCGGGCCGGGCCGAGCCGAAGCGGGCTCGCGCACTGGTCGGTCTGGTCCCGCAGACTCCTGGCGACCTGCTCTACCTGGAGACCGTGGACGCCGAATGCGCCGAGGCGGACCGGGAATCCGGCGCCGAACCCGGTGCGTGCCGGGCGCTGCTCGATCGCATCGCGCCGGGGATCGACGGCACCCTGCACCCGCGCGATGTCTCCGAGGGGCAGCGCCTCGCCCTGGTGCTTGCCATCCAACTGGTAGCCGCGCCACAGGTAATGCTGCTGGACGAACCGACGCGCGGCCTCGACTACCACGCGAAGCGGCGACTCGTCCGAGTGGTGCGCGAACTCGCCGACGCGGGGCGGGCGATCGTACTGGCCACACACGACGTCGAGTTCGTGGCACAGGTCGCCGACCGCGTGGTGGTGATGGCCGAGGGCGACATCGTCGCCGACGGTCCGACCGCCGAAGTCGTCGTCTCCTCGCCCGCGTTCGCACCCCAGGTGGCCAAGATCCTCGCACCGGCCGAATGGCTGACCGTCACCGACGTCGGCAACGCCCTTGCGGATACGGACATCAGCGACCGGGAGTCCGCCTCCGAGGACGGCGTCCCGACCGCACGCGACGCTCGCGCATCCGCCGCAGACAGGGAGCCCACCGGATGACGACCGTCACCGACACGCGCAAACGCGTCAACGCGATCCGGATCACCGCGCGGACCGCGATCGTGCTCACCATCGCCTCGATCGCGGGCCTGGCCATGTTCCTGTGGCCGCTGTTCGCCTCCCCCTCCCCCGAATCGGCCGCGCACTCGGGTGACGCACCGCTCATCTTCGCCGTCACGCTGCCGTTCGTGGTCGCGGTGGTGCTGGCCGAACTCACCAGTGGTGGGCTCGACTCCAAGGCGCTGGCCATGCTCGGCGTGCTCTCCGCGATCAACGCGGCGCTGCGCCCGCTCGGCGCCGGCACGGCCGGGATCGAGACGGTGTTCTTCATGCTCGTCCTGGCCGGACGCGTATTCGGCCCCGGTTTCGGGTTCGTGCTCGGCTGTACCTCGTTGTTCGCGTCCGCCCTGCTGACCGCGGGCGTCGGACCGTGGCTGCCGTTTCAAATGCTGGCCTCGGCCTGGGTCGGACTCGGCGCGGGGCTGCTGCCCCGACGCGTCCGGGGGCGGCGCGAGATCGTCATGCTCGCCTGCTACGGCGCCTTCGCCGCCTACGCGTTCGGCTTCCTCATGAACATGTGGTTCTGGCCGTTCCTCGCCGACTCCGAATCCATGGTCGGCCCGGCCTTCGTCCCCGGCGACGGCATCCTGGACAACCTGCGCCGGTTCTTCGTGTTCACCGTGCTCACCTCGACCTTCGGATGGGACACCGGCCGCGCCATCACCAACTGCGTCGCGATCGTCCTCGTCGGCCCGGCGGTACTGGCCGCCCTGCGGCGCGCATCCCGCAAGGCCGCGTTCGAGGCACCGATCGTGTTCGAACCCGCCCCAGCCGACAACAGCCTTACGCAGGCGCGGAAGTGGACTTCGACTTCGAGGTGATCCCCGGAATCAGCAGCGTCTCGGCCCTGGCGGCGCGTCATCGGATCGCTCTCACGCAAGTGGGCCGGCCGCTGCACATCACTCCCGGACGGTATTTCGCCGAGGGGTTCGCGGACTTCGCCAACGGGAGCGGAGACATCGTGGTGATGCTCGACGCGCACCAGACCTTCACCCATCTCGCGGGCGAGAATCTGTGGATCTACTGGGGCGCGTACGTAGGAACTCCGGACGAGATCCTGGTCTCCGGACGACTGTCGGAAGTCGCCGATCGCATCGTCGGGTTGCGAGCCGAGGCCCGAGCCCGGCACGGCTGGATCATGGACACCTACCTCTTGCGTCTGCGGGGAGAGGGATAAGCCACGTCGGCCGGAACACGTTGGATCGCGGATTTCGGTGCGGGCATGCGATCGGGACGCCGGGCGGCTGGGCAGCCGCCCGGCGTCCCGGTGGGCTCAGCGGTGGGTGAACGACGGTGTGCGCTTCTCGGTGAACGCCGCCATGCCCTCCTTCTGGTCGACCGTCGCGAACGTGGCGTGGAACAGGCGTCGTTCGAAGCGCACGCCCTCGGCGAGGGTGGTCTCGAAGGCGCGGTTGACGCTCTCCTTCGCCATCATCGCGATCGGCGTCGACATGCCCGCGATGGTCGCGGCGGTGGCCAGGGCCTCGGTGAGCAGGTCCGCGGCGGGGACGACGCGCGAGACCAGGCCGGCGCGTTCGGCCTCGTCGGCGTTCATCGTGCGGCCGGTCAGACACAGGTCCATCGCCTTGGCCTTGCCGATCGCCCGCGTCAGCCGCTGCGAACCGCCGATGCCGGGGATCACGCCGAGCTTGATCTCGGGCTGGCCGAACACCGCGGTGTCGGCGGCGAGGAGGATGTCGCACATCATGGCGAGTTCGCATCCGCCGCCGAGCGCGTAGCCGGAGACCGCGGCGATGGTGGGCTTGCGGACCTCGCCGAGGCGGTCCCAGGCGGAGAACCAGTCGGAGAGGTAGACGTCCATGTAGCCGTTGGGCTGCATCTCCTTGATGTCCGCGCCGGCGGCGAACGCCTTCGCGGAGCCGGTGATCACCAGTGCGCCGACGTCGGGGTCGCGGTCCAGCGTGGTCGCGGCGTCGACCACCTCGGCCATCACCGTGAGGTTGAGGGCGTTGAGTGCCTTGGGTCGGTTGAGCGTGATCAGCGCGGTGCGATCGTGGCGTTCGACCAGGATGGTCTCGTACTCGGTCATGCGGGGGCGTTCCCTTCGCCTGCGACGGTGTCGGTGTCGTGGTCCCTGATGGTGTGAATGACGGCGGAGAAGTCCCGGTTCGCGCCGCCGTTCTCGGCGAACGCCGCGTACATCTCGGCCGCGTGCAGGCCCAGTTCGGCCGCCACCCCGCCCGCGCGGATCGCGTTGGCGGCCAGCCGCAGGTCCTTGGCCATCAGGGCGCCGGCGAAGCCGGGCCGGTAGTCGTGGTTGGCCGGGCTCGCCGGGACCGGGCCGGGAACCGGGCAGTTCGTGGTCAGCGCCCAGCACTGGCCGGAAGCGGCCGAGGCGACATCGAACAGCGCCTGGTGGGACAGCCCGAGGTGCTCGCCGAGTACGAACGCCTCGCTGACCGCGATCATGGTGGCGCCCAGGATCATGTTGTTGCAGATCTTCGCGGCCTGCCCGGCACCGGCCGGACCGCAGTGCACGACGCGACGCCCCATCGCGGTCAACAAGGGTTCGATCGTGGCGAAGTCCTCATCGTCGGCGCCGACCATGAATGTGAGCGTGCCGGCGACCGCGCCGACCACTCCCCCGGACACCGGCGCGTCCAGCGCGCGACGACCCGTCGCACGCACAGCGGCGTGCGCGGCGTGCGCGTCGGCGACGTCGATCGTCGAACAGTCGACGAACAACGCCCCGGCCGGGGCCGCGGCCAGGAGTCCGTTCGGGCCCCGGTAACAGTCCAGGACATGCGCCCCGCCGGGCAGCATGGTGACCACCACATCCGCGTCGACGGCGGCTTCCGCAGGGGATCCGGCGATACGGACACCCTTGTGCCGGGCCTGTTCCAAGGCCTCGAGGGCCAGGTCGAATCCGTTGACGACATGTCCGGCCGTGACCAGGTTGGCAGCCATCGGACCACCCATATTGCCCAATCCGACGAACGCGACGGTGCGGGTCGTCGTCATCGATTCACCTCCGTGGTCACGGACGCGAAGTCCAGGCGCGGGGCTCCCTCGGCCGGTGCCCGGAAGAAGCGGCCCACGTCCTCGGGCCGCACGGCGTCCAGCGTCGGGGGCGACCAGTTCGGTGTCCGGTCCTTGTCGATCACCTGGGCGCGGATGCCCTCGGCCAGGTCGGGTGCGGTCAGTGCGGCACTCGACACCCGATACTCCTGTTCCAACACGGCTTCCAAAGAGTCGAGTTCACGCGCGCGGCGCAGGCTCGCCAGGGTCACCTTCAGCGCGGTGGGCGACTTCGCGCGGATCTGTTCGGCGGCCTGCTTGGCCGCCGGTTCGCCGCTGTCCTCCAGTCGTTCGAGGATCTCCTCGACGTTGTCGCTCGCGTAGCACGTGTCGATCCAGGCGCGGCGCTCGGCGAGTTCGCCCGAGGGCGCCGGGTCTGCGAAGCGGCCGAGGACGTCGGCCGGCGTCCCGGTGGCCAACGCCTCGATCACCGCGTCCAGGCGGTGCGAGGGCACGAAGTGGTCGGCGAGGCCGCAGGCGATCGCGTCGCCCGCGCTGATCGCGGAGCCCGTCAGCGCCAGGTGCGTACCCGACTCGCCGGGGGCTCGGGCGAGCAGGTGGGTGCCGCCGACGTCGGGGACGAAGCCGATGCCGGTCTCGGGCATCGCGATCGTCGAGCGCTCGGTGACGATGCGCACCTTCCCATGCGCGGAGATGCCGACACCGCCGCCCATCACGATGCCGTCCATGACGGCGACGTAGGCCTTGGGATAGCGGGCGATGCGGGCGTTGAGCCGGTATTCGTCGCGCCAGAAGTCAAGGCTCGCGGTGCCGCCGGAGACGGCGTCGGCATGGATGGCGCGGATGTCGCCGCCCGCGCACAGGCCGCGCTCGCCCGCGCCGCTGATCACCACCAGCCGTACGCCGTCGTCGTATTCCCACGCGGTCAGCGCCGCGTCGATGCGGCGGACCATGTCGTGGGTGAGCGCGTTGAGCGCCGCGGGCCGGTTGAGCACGATCCGGCCCAGAGCACCCTGCCGGTGGGTCAGTACGGGCTGGTCGTGTTCGGTGGTGGGGGTGGTCATCGGGCCGCTCCGATCAGGGCGCGCGCGACGATCACGCGCATGATCTCGTTGGTTCCTTCGAGGATGCGGTGCACCCGCAGGTCGCGGACGATCTTCTCGATGCCGTAGTCGGCGAGATAGCCGTATCCGCCGTGCAGTTGCAACGCGCGGTCGGCCACCGAGAAGGCGGTATCGGTGGCGAACCGTTTGGCCATCGCGCACAGTTGGGGCGCCCTGGGGTCGTCCTCGTCGAGCGAGGACGCGGCGTGCCACACGAGCGTGCGGGCGGCCTCCAGTTCCGTGGCCATATCGGCGAGTTGGAACCGCAGGGCCGGTGCGTCGATGAGCCGCGCACCGAACGCCTCGCGGTCGGTGAGATGACGCACGGCGGCATCCAGTGCCGCCTGCGCGCCGCCCAGCGAGCAGGCGGCGATACCGATCCGACCGCCGTTGAGGCCGGCCATGGCGATCCTGAAGCCGTCGCCCTCGGCGCCGAGACGATGAGCGGCAGGCACCCGCACGCTCTCCAGGATCACCTGGCGAGTGGGCTGGGCATGCCACCCCATCTTGCGCTCGTTCGGCCCGAAGGACAGCCCGTCGGTGTCGGCCTCCACCACGAAGGCGGAGATCCCGTCGGCGCCGTCCCCGCCGGTGCGCGCCATCACCACGTACACCGCGGACGAGCCGGCGCCGGAGATGAACTGCTTGACCCCGCGCAGGACATAGTCGTCCCCGTCGCGGACCGCGCGGGTGGTCAGGGCTGCGGCGTCCGATCCGGCGCCCGGTTCGGTCAGGCAGTAGCTGGCCAGGTCGCGCATCGAGCACAGACCCGGCAACCAGCGGGAGCGCTGGTGCGGCGTCCCGTGCCGGTCGATCATCGAGGCGACCATGTTGTGGATGGAATAGTAGGCGGCGATGGTCGGGCAACCACCGGCCAGGGCCTCGTAGACGAGTACGGAGTCCAGTCGGCCGAGTCCCGAACCGCCCTCGTCCTCGCGGACGGTGACGCCGCCGAGGCCGAGTTCGGCGCCCTTGCGCAGGACGTCGACGGGGAAGTGTCCGGTGCGGTCCCACTCGATCGCGTGTGGGGCGAGGTGTTCGCGGGCGAAGTCGCGGGTGGTTTCGAGGATGGCGATCTGGTCTACGGTGAGCGCGGTCATCGGTCAGTCCATCGTCGGAATGTCGAAGTTCGCACTCTCGCGCGCGGTCGACGGCCAGCGCGAGGTCACCGTCTTCGTACGGGTGTAGAAGCGGATCGAGTCCGGGCCATGCTGGTTCAGGTCGCCGAATCCGGACCTCTTCCAGCCGCCGAAGGTGTGGTAGGCCACCGGCACCGGGATGGGCACGTTGATGCCGACCATGCCGGTGTTCACCCGGCGGGAGAAGTCGCGGGCGGTGTCGCCGTCGCGGGTGAAGATCGCCACGCCGTTGCCGTACTCGTGCCCGCTCGCCAGCCCCAGCGCGTCCTCGTAGGACGCCGCGCGGACCACGGACAACACCGGGCCGAAGATCTCCTCGCGGTACACCCGCATCGAGGGCGTCACGTTATCGAACAACGACGCGCCGACGAAGTAGCCGTCCTCGTGGCCCGGCACCCGCAGGTCCCGGCCGTCGAGGAGCAGCTTGGCGCCTTCGGCCACACCGATGTCCAGGTAGCCGCGCACCCGGTCGAGTGCGTCCCGGCCCACGAGCGGGCCGAAGTCGGCCTCGGGGTCGTGCGAGGGGCCCACCCGCAGAGTCGCGATCCGGGCGACGAGCTTGTCCACCAGCGCGTCCGCGGTCTCGGCGCCGACGGGAACCGCCACCGAGATGGCCATGCAGCGCTCGCCCGCGGAGCCGTACCCGGCCCCGATCAGGGCCTCGACGACCTGGTCGAGATCGGCGTCCGGCATCACGATCAGGTGGTTCTTGGCGCCGCCGAAGCACTGGGCGCGCTTGCCGTTCGCGGTGGCGGTCGTGTACACGTACTCGGCGATCGCGGTCGAGCCGACAAAGCCGAGCGCCTGGACGCGCGGGTCCTCCAGGAGCGTGTCCACGCTCTCCTTGCCGCCGTGGACCACGTTCAGCACGCCGGGCGGCAGACCGGCTTCCAGGAAAAGCTCGGCCAGGCGCAGCGGCACCGAGGGGTCGCGCTCGGACGGCTTGAGCACGAACGCGTTGCCGCAGGCGATGGCGGGAGCGATCTTCCACAGCGGGATCATCGCGGGGAAGTTGAAGGGGGTGATGCCGGCGACCACGCCGAGCGGTTGGCGCAGCGAGTGCACGTCGATCCCGCTGCCCGCGTTGTCGGTGAATTCCCCCTTGAGCAGGTGTGGGATGCCGGTGGCGAACTCCACGACTTCCAGGCCGCGTTGCAGGTCACCATGGGCGTCCGCGATGGTCTTGCCGTGTTCGGCGGACAGCAGCCGGGCGAGCGATTCGCGTTCGGGCTCGACCAGTTGCAGGAAGCGGGCCAGGACCCGGGCGCGCCGCTGGGGATTCCAGTCGGCCCACTCGGGCTGCGCCCGTTCGGCGTCGGCGATCGCCGTCAAGGTGTCGGCGCGATCCGCGAGAGGAACGCGGGCCTGTACCTGTCCGGTGTTGGGGTCGTACACGTCGCCGAACACGCCGGAGGTGCCAGTGACGTGCTTGCCGCCGATGAAGTGGGAAAGCTCGCGGACCATGAACGACCTGTCTCTCGTCAGGTGCGATCCGGAGGGGGAGGCATGACCGAAGCAGCCGGCTGCGGCGCGGGGGCGCGCGCGTGGTCGGCGACGGCTCGGGTCTACGTCGAAGTGGTCAGGAAATCCTGATGGCTTCGACGCGTGCAGGAACATCCGGGGCAAGGGCGCGGGCCGGTGTCATGCGTGTTTGCTCCATCCTCGTGGACAACACGGATATACCCGCGGCCGGTATCCTGACTTCCGGATCGACACACGCTGCCCGCCTTCCCGGCTTTCGCCAGTGGCGTGGTGCACGACAGCGCACTCCCCGGTCACAGTGGCGGGACCATGCCGGATTCACACCGGCTTCCCTGCACCGCGGACCTTGTAGTTCAGGACGATATAGTCGGACGTCCTAGTAAGTCCAGCGCCCGCGACCGCGAGTACATGTCCGGAACCAACGCCCGTCGCCGCGCGCCGACAACCTGTCGCCGATGCGGCCGCCGACCGCTCGTGGAGCCCCGCCGGCACTCTCGTTCGGCCTGCGCCTTCGCCGCCCCGACTTCCGCTTCGCACGCTCCGGCCTGGTGGATCTGCGCTCCCGGACCGACAGGGCGCCATCGCGTTCATCGGCCACGCCGCCCGATGCCCCTGCCTCGCACCGGGACGGCGAACCAACGCCGGGCGGGGCATAACAACGGACGAGTGAACAGTCGCCGCGAGACCACCCGCCTCGAAGCCGACCGCCGCTGGACCGCAGGCGGCAGGTTGGACCGAACGTGCGCCTCTTGGCCTCCCGCACACAAGGCGGACGGCGTGTCCGCGACGCGCTCGCCCGGGCGTCGCCGATGGAGCCTGTTGGAGCATCCTGCACCGATTCCGGACAGGACGGCCGAGCCGCTGCCCGGATACCGGGCGCGAGCTGCCCATGAACCGGTGGAGCACCTCATAGGGCGACGTGTCTCGACGATGGGCGTGGAACCCCGCGATGCGCGTCCGACCTGGGCGCGTCGGATGCGCGTTGTGTGTCGGCGACGCCGGCCGACACGGAGATGTTCCGGGTCGGCCGGGGGCAAGTGCCCGCGCAGGAGCGCACAGGAGCGCATGGAGAAAGCTCCTCGGAGCCTTCGGCCGCCACCGAAACCGCGGGATCCGGTCGCCGCGACCGCTGCCTCGCTACCCCGCCGCGGCGGCGGCCGGGTGGCAAGTCCGGGAACGCAATTCGGGTTGTCTCCCGAGCGAGTCCTTCGTGCCGCCACACCTGTCGAGAACCGGTGCGATATCGCCGGCGGAGCGGTGGCGGCGCGATGTCAGCGGTTGCGGCCCGGGCTCCACAGCACGTCGCCGCGCCCGCCATCGTTGGCCAACCGCGCGAGGATGAACAGCAGGTCCGACAGACGGTTCAGATATCGGACGCACACCGGGTTCACCGTCGCCGCCTCCCCGCCGGACAACTCCGTGTCCGTGTCGATCAGCGCCCACGCCGAGCGTTCCGCCCGTCGGGCGGCCGTCCGCGCCGTGTGCAGGAGCGCCGCGCCGGGCGTACCGCCCGGCAGTACGAACGACCGCAAGGGCTCGAGTCGTTCGTTGAACGTGTCGCACAGACGCTCGAGGCGGGACACGTCCTCCTCACGGACCCGCAGGCGTTCGTCTCCGTCGCGGATCGGAGCGCACAGGTCCGCGCCGACGTCGAACAGGTCGTGCTGGATGCCTTCCAGGACGTTCCGCAACTCCGCGTCCAGGCAACCCAGTGCCAGCGCCACACCGATGGCGGCGTTGGTCTCGTCGGTGTCGGCATGGGCGACGATCCGTGGATCGGTCTTGCGGACGCGGGAGTTGTCGCCCAACGCGGTCGTGCCCGCGTCTCCCGTGCGAGTGTAGATACGGCTCAGCACCACAGACATGGCGAACCACCGGCCTCTCTCGGGGAAATCCGCCCCGGTTGTGTCGAGGTGGCGACGACGTGAGTCTCCTGGCTCTCGGATCGACACTTCCCCCGGCCTTCCAACCCCGAGGCGGGGCCGTGGCCTCGACGGGAGTCGCTCCCCGATCACAGTGGCGGGACCGCACCGGAATCACACCGGTTTCCTCGGCTTTGCCGTCGCACAGCAGGCCATAGCATGACACGCGGTCCTCGCCGGCACCAGACCAGACCCGGGACCTCCTGCCGCGGGCACCGCACTCCTGCTCGACCGGGGCGGACCACACACGTGCGGCGTCTCCGAATCGGCGCCACCCACCGACACACGGGCCGCGCCGCGCCCGACACCGCTCGGTCGCTACGCCGCTTCCTCAGTGCCCGCCCCCACGCCGACCCCGGTCAAGAGGCGGCGTGTGACTACTATCGGCCGTCATCGGAGTAGATGCTCCCGGGCCGAGGATCGCTCCCCGAAACGTGTGGAGAGCTCGCCAGAGCAAACGCGCACCGCCGTCCCCAAGTCCTTGGCGAGCGACCGGATTCGCTCGAAGCGCCGGGAACACCGTCACGAAACCCGCCTCGGACGCCGACCACCCCTTCGACATGCCACGGTGTCGATCAACCTGTCGCGCGTACTGAGACCGTCGCACCCCAGGTCGGCCTGCAGGCAGGTCCTGAAGCCTCAAGGAGGATTTCCGGGTTCCGCGTCGAGCACACTGATCGCCGCTCGTGTGAGTCGAATCGGTGTCATGTGCGTCGTGGAGCAGGCCGCCAAAGCTTGTGTCGGACACGACGGATGTTGTGAACGAACTGGCATCGGATCGATCGCCAGGGTGCTCAATGCGACCGCGACGGTCCGTCCCGCAGACGATGGCTCTCACCAAGCGCCCTCGCAGGGCGAGAACTTCGCGCTGGTCTCGGCCCGGTACCGACTCCATCCTTCATGTGCAGGCGATCTTGTTGGCCGGAAAGAGAGTTCCTTCCAGAGCGAGCGATCCGTAGAGTGCGGGATCTGCAGGTCTGACCAGTCGACGTTCCGATTCCGGGCGTCTCCATCTGTCTCGATCGTCTTGTGCGACGACCCGCAGCAGTTCCGACGACGGGGGAAGTCCGGTGTGAATCCGGCGCTGACCCGCAGCGGTGGTCCGTCCCTCCCGACGGCGAGCCCGAATGCCCGTCGCCGGAGTGTTCGTCTCCCATCCCCGTCGTGGTCCGCGGGACGGAGCCCCAGCGACCCGTGCGTCGGGGCGGTGCCGCCGTCGGTGTGCCCGCTCGGCCGCCGGGTCTTCCGGGTTCGCCGTGCCATGGGCCCGGAAAGGCACCGTGATGACTCTCACCCGCCCCGGACGCCGGATCGCCGCGCTGTTCGGCGGACTGGCGCTCGCCGGTACGGCCGCCATGATCCCGTCCACCGCCGCGGCGGCACCGCCGACGACCGACACAACGCCCCAGGCAAACGTGTCCATACTCTCCGGCAACCGCACCCAGGCCGCGGCGGGATGGCTGGCTCGGCAACTCGTCGACGGCGAACGCTTCGAGACCACCTTCGACGGAGTGACCTACCCCGACCAGGGCCTGACCATCGACGCGATCTTCGCGTTCGCCGCCGCCGGGGTCGCCGACGACAACGGGGCCAAGGCCACCACGTGGCTCGCCCGCCCGGAGATCCTGTCCGGCTACATCGGCGACGGCACCACCAACGCCTACGCCGGAGCCACCGCCAAGACCCTCCTCGCCGCCGAGGTACGCGGTGTCGACCCCACCTCGTTCGGCGGCGTGGACCTGCCGACCCGGCTGCGCTCGTTGCAACAGCCCTCCGGGCGCTTCACCGACACCTCGCCATGGGGCGACTACAGCAACGCCTTCAGCCAGTCCCTCGCACTCCTCGCGCTGGATCGCACTCCAGCCGGCGCCCCCGCCGCCGCGGTGGACTTCCTGGCCGACGCACACTGCGCCGACGGCGGATTCCCCCTCAACTACGGTTTGTCCACCTGCACCAGCGACGCCGACTCGACCGCGATCAGCGTGCAGGCGCTGGCCGCCACCGGGCGCCACCAGGAAGCGGCCGCCGGCCTGAACTGGCTCGCCTCACACCGGCTTTCCGACGGCGGCTTCGGTACGGTGGGCGCCACCACCTCGAACGCCAACAGCACCGGCCTGGCCGCCCAGGCCCTGCTCTCGTCCTGGCGCGTGATACCGGGCCTGACCGCCCGGCACTTCCTGACCGAACGTCAGGTCGGCTGCTCGGCATCCACGGCCACGCGAGGCGCGATCGCCTACGACACCGGCGGGTACAACCCGGCCACCGCCACCAGGGCCACCGCTCAGGCGGTTCTCGGCCTGGCCGGCACCGGCTTCGCCGACCTGAGTAGTGCGGGCGCCCGTCGAAACGCCCCCGAACTGCACTGCCCCACCACACCCTGACCAGACGAGGGAGCCGCCACCGTCGACACGGTGGCCGCTCCCTCGACAGGCGCGGGCGTCGGTCCCGGGGCCCCTCCTGCCGGCTCGGCCGAACAGTGTGGTGACCCTGTTGGCGACCGCGTCGTCGGGGTGCAGGACCGGGCCGATGTCGAGGTGTGCCGGTAGGTGGGATCGCCAGTCGCAGCCCATCTCCACCTTCGCCGCGCGGCCCGTCTCGTCGATCACCGTGAAGCGGGCGAGCACGTCCCCGAGGAGTTCGACGTCGACCGTGAAGCCGTCCATCCGGTAGGCCGCGGCCACACGATCCACCGCCTCGGCGAACGCCGTGGGGTCGGTGACGTCGGTGAACAGGTCGACGTCGTCCGAGACGCGTTCGAGGAAGCCGTGGGCCTGGACCGCGTAGCCGCCCGCCAGGACGAAACCGTACGACGCAGCGGCGGCAAGGCCGACGCGGGCGAGCCTGGCGTGCAGGGGATCCACGGCCGGAATGCTATGCGGCGGCGGGCACCAGGTCCGGGAACCTCGACTCCCACATCACCCGCAGGCGCAGCGGCAGCCACAGCCGCGACCACACGTGCGCCGGCAGGTCCCCGTTCACGTGACGACCGAGTTCCTCGGCATGCATCGCCTCACGAAGCACCGTCTCGTACAGCAGACGCACATCGGCGTCGTCCGCCAGGTCGTACGACCGCTTCGGGGTCCAATCCAGCGACGTGGGCAACACGACGACACCCTCGACCGGGCCGGCCAACTCGGCGAAGCTGTCCGGCACCGAGTACGGCCGGACATCCGCGTACCGCACTCGTGTGTCCATGCGTCAAGTATGCCAACGGACGCCCGAGAGACTCCGCCGCGTGGACCAGTTGTGGACCACACGCCATGCACGAGGTGGCACAATACGATGGAAATCAAACGTCATATCGGCTGCTAAACCCCCTCTGACCTGCGGAAATGCCCCATCTCCTTGCTGGGGGTCAAGGGGGCGCAGGTTCAAATCCTGTCGTCCCGACCAGCGTTTACGCAGGTCGGAGGCCGTCTTCTCAGATGTGGGGCTTGGTGGCCCCAGTGTGGTCGCACGACCGGCGCTCGGCTTTAGGGCTCACGAGCGAACGGCCCGCGGCCGCGGCTGTGTAAAGCGGTTTGAACAGGTGTCGCAGCCAGGCCGCGTGGTCGCGATGTGGGCGCAACCGATTCGACGGGGGCCTCGGGGCGCAGGGTGACGTGGTCGTCGTGGTTGAGGACGAGTTGGTCGATGGTCCTTGTGTCGGATCCGATGGTCGAGCCCTGTTCGAGGACTTGTCGGTGGTAGCCGAGACCCAGGACTTCGTCGCGGTGGGAGAAGTACAGCCGGGACGGGGCGAGGCCTTCTCGCTCGCACACCCGGGTGATCCGCAGCGCGTGCATGTCCGGCGCCGTCGTGTGGACATCGACCGTCGTGCAGGTCCGTGCTCCCGCTCGTGCGGCCGCGCGGATCGTGTGCTGCTCGGCGTCGTGGAAGTACGCCAAGGTCCCGGTCTCTCCGATGGTCCCGGGAAGTATGGTGGTGTCGCGGATGCCGCCGTGGACCTGGCGCTCCAGGTGGTCGGGGCGGGGAATTCGTCGACCGAGGCGTCGGCCACGCCAACCTGTGGTCACTTCATGACGAACCCACTCGTCGCTGCGGCGGAGCTGAGCACCGCCGGAAGGCACACCCGTGCCCCCGAGTTCCGTCGAACCCGCATCATCCTCCGCCCACGCCTGGGTGCTGCGGGATGCCGAGCGCTATGCGGCCTGTTGGACCGGACGTATCCGTATGTGGGCGCAGTCAGGATCCGGTGGCGGTGGTTGCCGCGCGTCTCCGGATTGCCGTCATGTGTGGTCAGGCAGCTCCGTCCCGCCGATCCGCGTACGGGGCGTCGTCGGCGCCGGGGTTCGGGCGGCGGGTGACGGCCTGTCGGGCGATTTTGGCGAGGACCGTGGGGTGCGTCAGCAGTGAGGACGGGCCGGTCATGTTGGCCACCTTGACGAAGCGCGTCCAGACATCGGCGTCGTGCCGGGCCAGCGCGAAAACCTGCTTGTTGTACCAGTGCGCGAAGCGGGCGGCCGGCGGTTGGCCGGACGGGCTCCACATCAGGTCCGAGGTGGTGGACAGCGACCACGGCACCTTGATGATCTCGGCCGCCGCGCGCAGGTATTCGCGGCTCAGGCCGGTCGGGCCCGTACCGGTGGAGCGGCGACGGAGCAGCGAGCCGAGCGCCTCGGCCTGGATGGCGGGCACGGTCAGCCCCTGGCCGTAGACCGGGTTGAAGACGCAGAGCGCGTCGCCGATCGCGATCAGTCCCTCCGGCCAGCCGGGGTTGCGGTGGTGCAGGCGCCAGGTACTGCCGGGGTTGGTGTAGCGGTGCAACTCGTCGTGGCCGCTGCGGCGTGCGATCTGCTCGGCCAGCCGGGGGTTGTCCAGGCTGCGCGCGTAGTCCAGGAAGCCGTCCGGGTCGGTGGGCGGCTGCTGCTCGAAGCCGAACAGCGAGCAGACCCAGCGGCCGTGCTCTACCGCGAGCATGGCACCGCCGCGGCGCACCGCGGGGGCGAAGCTCATCTGGTAGGCGACGTCGTAGTCCTTCTCTTCGGGGGTGCGGTCGAAAACCATCGTGGTGTAGGTGATCTTCGCCTTCACCGTGTTCTTCGCCGAGACCGGCAACCCGGCCTCGGTCAGCCAGTCGTCGATCGAGGTGGTACGCCCGGAGGCGTCCACCACCAGGTCGGCCGTGGCCTCCTGCTCCCCGCCCTGCTCGGTCCGGTATCGGACCGAGTTGATCCGGCCGTCCGCGCCCCTGCCCAGGCCACGGACCCGGGCCCCGTCGAGCAGCCGAACCCGGGCCAGGTCGAGCACCCGGCCCCGGATCCGGCGTTCAAGCTCGTCCCGAGTGAAGGACTGGATCCGCACTCCGGTGGTGGCACGCACGGCGTAGCCGGTGGGCAGCAGGAAGCTGATCCGCTCCCCGTAGTCGTACACGGGCGCGCCGAGCTGTTCCAACTCCGCGCGCAGGCCCGGGAAGAGCACCTCCAGCGCCTGGGCACCCCTGGCCAGCATCGCGTGCGCGTGATACGACTGCGGCGCGCTCGGATGTGCACCCGTGGTGCGGTCGACGACGTCCCGCTCCAGCACCAGGACCTCGTCGAAGTGGTCGGCCAGGACCCGGGCCGCCAGCAGGCCCGCGTAGCCGCCACCGATCACCACGGCGCGCCCCCAGCCCCGACCGGCCCGGGCCGCCCTCGTGCGCTTGCCCGGATTCGTGTCGGCGTTCGTACCCGGTGCCGAGCTGCCCTTGTCCGCGTCCGTCATGCCGATCCCCGATCGTCGGGCGGACGGAGGCCCGGTCGGCCCACCGTCCGCGCACCACTTCATCGCGCTGCTCCCGGGATGCTCAAGGGTGGCGAGGGGGCGTACGGGGGCGTATCAGGGGCGCTGACGGAGGGGCGGTTCGCCCGCGACGTGGATCCCGGTACAGGCGCGAATCGGCCGTGGCATCCCGGTGGCCGGGCACCGCCTCGGAATGGGTTCGGTACGTGTGGACCAGATGTGGACCACACGCCATCTCGTAGCCCTGCGCGGCGACAACCGTGACCAGGTCGCTGTATTCGCCCAACGGCATCACGGCCATCGCCGGATCGACGCCCGCTACGGCCGACTTCTTCAGCCGCCCTCACGAAACTCGATATCGGAGGACAGGTTGAGGCCCACGGCCGGTATTCGAGGCGGTGGCATCAGGCAGCCACCTGCGGATCCACCCGACGGCCCGCCAACCACGCCTCCACATCCGCCACCTGTACACCGTCGTCCGCGCCGACAGCGGCACGGGCGGCGGCCCCCGCACCGGGCGTTCGATCCGCCACCTCCGCAGCGACGACGGATCCACCCCGAGCAACTCGGCCACCTCCTCGGTGGAATACCAGCCGCCCTCCAACATCCCCGCCCCGGCGATGTCCCGCTCCGCGCTTTCCGGCCGTATCGGCGTCCGATGCAGATGACGCACCGTCACCCCCCGGCCCGTACTGGTCGTTTTGGCATCGGCCAGTTATCGATGCCTGTCTCTGAGGTGGCCTGCGCTTCAGTCCATCGATCCGGTCGATCGCTCAAGTCGTCGACCGAGGCGAGCTTCATGAGCCACGAGGCTCTTTCGCGGTGCGCTGCGCACGCTGCCCTCGGGGAAACCCAGCGTCACACCGAGACCGACCGTCCCTCGCACGGCAACCGCAGGCGTAGCCCACGAACTCCGGGAGTCCGGTCCTCTTCGGAACACCCCCCGCAACGGCGTCGGCACGCCAGGCCTTTCAGGCGTTGGACACCTCCGTCGCGGTGCCATCGTCAACATGAGCGAGCCGAGCGGGAAGAATGGGCGGCTTCAGCCCCCGAGCGCGCATCCGCATCCGCATCCGCAGATCACGCAGCCCAGGATGTCCTCGAACGTCAACCGCTCGTACTGCGCCGCGATTTGCCCCACCCGCTCGTGCTCGGCCGGATCGAGGTTCACGGTCGCAAGCCGACGCCGATCATGCGCCGGCCGCCTCGACGGCAACCGCATGATGGCGAGACGCCTCGAGCCGCGTACGCGGCGAATCCGACGGCGGCAACTCGGACGCCGCCCTCTCCCCCGCGAAGGCCGCAAGCGCATCCCACGTAACGACGACGGCGCCAGGAGTCGGCGAAACGGTGGCGACCTCGCCCACGGGGAACAGGAGGCTGATCGCCGGCACCCCCAACGCCTGGGCCAAGGCGACCAGTTCGGTTACAACCAGGGACTCGCGCCGCCCGACCTCCAGATCCATGATCCTGCTCGATGATCGGACGAATCAAGCCCGCAGGGCGTCATAGATGGACAAGACGCGACGGTTGCTTTTTCGTGACGCAGAAGATGACCGCCAACAATCCCACGCGAGAGGACACCTCGTTGGCCTGTCATCGCTTCCAGGCTCCACCACTCCGGCCTCGAGCATCGGCGGGTCAGCGGCACGCACACACTCGCGATCGACAAGCACGCCCACCGCAAGCGCCGGCACGCCTAGCGCACGGCCGCGAGTGCCGCCTGGGTCGTCTCCGGGCCGTTGTTCACCCGCGAGGACGGCTCCCGGCTCCAGTCGAGCACGGTCACCAAGGAACTCAAGCGCCTGATCGCCCCCCACGCGCGCGCCGGTGGCGCACGACGGTGGGCGGGCATCGGGAGTACGTCGTCGTTCGCACGGCTGCAACCGGGGCCGGGGCCTGCGGCGGGTTTTCTTGCGGGAGACAGCAACGAGTCGGGAGGTGGGCCGCGTTGCCGGCCCCCGCACTACCCGGCATCGGGGGCTGTTGATCGTCAAAGTCCGCGATGCCGTCGCTATCCGTGCTACGTTGGTATCAGTTGCAGTTGTGGTACCCATGAACTTTGTGTGCACCTGACGGGCGTGATCCGTGGGTGCATTTTTTGTTTGGCCGGTCATCTCCGGGATGGGCTCCTTGCGGCGACGCGGAATCGCACAACGTGGATTCCGGTACTGCCCCCAATCGAAGGAGAACGACATGGCATCGACCACTGGCACCGTGAAGTGGTTCAACGCGGAAAAGGGCTTCGGCTTCATCGAGCAGGACGGCGGCGGCCCCGACGTCTTCGCCCACTACTCGAACATCGCCGCCCAGGGCTTCCGTGAGCTCCAGGAAGGCCAGAAGGTCTCCTTCGACGTCACCCAGGGCCAGAAGGGCCCGCAGGCCGAGAACATCGTTCCCGCCTGACGCCCTTCCGGCGCCCTCGTACCAGGGCTCGCCCCACCGTGAGGTCGCGGGCCCTGGTGCGAAGTTCGTATTTTCACCGCAGGCCGCTCGCCCCTCTTTTCCCGAGGTCGTGACGACGGCACGCGACGCAGTATCCCCGCCCGGTAGGCGGCAGCCGACGGCTTGAGACCGCGCACCGCCCACCGCCCCCGGACTTCGCAGTCCATTCGAGCCGGCCGCCGTTTTCGCGGCGCCGCGCCTCTTCGAAGTGTGCTCGCGCGAATTCGTTCGCCCCACTTCGTTTCTGTTTTTCATTTCGGCTCGTTCTCGTGATGCCTTGCGCGGCTTTCGGCTGCCGGGTCTCCGCGGTACGTCCCGTGTCGAGGAAGGTTCCCCGTGAACCCGAACGCCCGCTCCACCAGTTCTTCGTACAGTTCCTCTTCCCGCGGCCGGAGCGGCGGCACCGGCGGCTACACCCGCTCGGCCGCCGGCGGCAGTGGCTACGGCCGTTCCGGCTCCTCGGGCCGCTCCGGCGGCTACGGCCGCGCGGGCGGTTCCGGCAGCTACGGCCGCCGCTCCTCCGGTGTGCAGAGGGAGTTCGCGCTTCCCGAGACCATCACCCCTGCGCTGCTCGCGGTGACCTCGTTCGCCGAGTTGGACATGCCGGCCGAGTTGCTCGCGACGCTGACCGGTCTGGGTATGACCGAGCCGTTCCCGATCCAGGCGGCGACGCTGCCGAACTCGCTGGTCGGCCGCAATGTGCTGGGCCGTGGCCGGACCGGATCGGGCAAGACGTTGGCCTTCGGCCTGGCGCTGCTCGCCCGTACCGCCGGCCGGCGCGCCGAGCCCGGGCACCCGCTCGCGCTGGTGCTGGTGCCCACCCGTGAGCTGGCCCAGCAGGTCACCGAAGCGCTGACCCCGTACGCCCGTTCGCTGCGGATGCGGATGGCCACGGTGACCGGGGGCATGCCGATCGGCCGCCAGATCAGCGCGCTGCGCGCCGGCGCCGAGGTGGTCGTGGCCACGCCCGGCCGGCTCAAGGACCTGCTCGACCGCGGCGCCTGCGTACTGACCGATGTCGGCGTCACGGTCCTGGACGAGGCCGACCAGATGGCGGACATGGGCTTCATGCCCCAGGTCACCGAACTCCTGGACCGGGTACGCCCCGACGGGCAGCGAATGCTGTTCTCGGCCACCCTGGACCGCAACGTGGACCTGCTGGTGCGCAAGTACCTGCACGATCCGGTCGTGCACTCGGTCGACCCCTCCGCCGGCGCGGTCACCACAATGGAACACCACGTGCTGCACGTCCAGGGCTCGGACAAGAACGCCGCCACCACGCACATCGCCGCCCGCGACGGCCGGGTGATCATGTTCCTCGACACCAAGCACGCGGTCGACCGGCTCACCGCGCACCTGCTCAACAGCGGTGTCCGCGCCGCGGCGCTGCACGGCGGCAAGTCGCAGCCCGAACGCACCCGTACGCTCACGCAGTTCAAGTCGGGCCACGTCACCGTCCTGGTCGCCACGAACGTCGCCGCGCGCGGCATCCACGTGGACAACCTCGACCTGGTCGTCAACGTCGACCCGCCCAGCGACCACAAGGATTACCTGCACCGCGGTGGCCGTACCGCCCGCGCCGGCGAGTCCGGCAGCGTGGTCACCCTGGTCCTGCCCGGCGAGCGCCGCCAGATGATCCGCCTGATGTCCGACGCCGGTATCACACCGCAAACCACCCAGGTCCGCTCCGGCGAGGCCGAACTGACCCGGATCACCGGCGCCCAGGTACCTTCCGGCATCCCGGTCGTCATCACCGCACCGGTGGTCGACCGCCCCCGCCGCACCGGTAGCGGTTCCTCCTCGCGCGGACGCCGCAGCGGCTCCGCCCAGGCCCGCCGCTCCGGCCCCACCACCCGCCCCGCACCTCGCGCCGTCACCGCAGCCTGACCCGCACCCGCGACACCCCGGCCTCGAAGGACCGGCCACGCGCTCGCCGTCGGGCGAGCGTGCGGCCGGTTCTCCGGGGCCGTTCGCCGTCCCGGACACCTCGCCGGCGCAAGCCGGACGCACGCGCGCTTCGGCGGATTCCGGCAACGGCATATGTCCGGAGCATCTGCTCGCAAGCAACCTCATGGGCCACGAACGACAGCGCGCTACCGGTCTCCGGGCGGCCATGCGCACCCTGTCATGGGGTCGATCAGGAGACGTGCCCGGTCGAATGCTGTGCCTCGCGGCCGGCGTGTGTGGGCGGTGGCCGAGAGGTTCTCGGGGATTGCGGATCTCGGTCGTCTCAGGCCACGGCGGTGGGGCTCACCGATACCGCGGATCGGCGGCCTTCGGCGTTGCCGCGCCGGGCGTCCTCCAGCCGATTCTCGAGGACGACGATGCGGCAGGCGGCCTCGATGGAGGTCCCGCGGTCGACGAGTTCCCGAGCACGGGCCGCGATACGAAGCTGTCGACGGGAGTAGCGGCGATGGCCGCCTTCGGAGCGCAGCGGGGTGATCAGGCGGGCTCCCTCGACGGCGCGGAGGAAGCCCTGGGTGGTGCCGAGGATCTCGGCGGCCCGGCCCGTGGTGTAGGCGGGGTAGTCGTCGTCGTCGAGACGGCCGTACGAGTTGTCTGCTGTCATCGCGCCTCTCTGTGGAACGTGGAGGGGCCCTGGTGCCGTTCGGCATCCAGGGCCCCGAAGGAACTGCTACACCACCTGCCGGCCCTGACGTTGCGCCGGCCTATTGATTCCGCGGACCCGACCGGATTGGCATCGGGGGCGTGGGGATCGCGGTTGCTTGACCGGAGACCACCTCACTGACGATGTCCTGCGGTACCCGGGCTCGAGACTTCCGCCCGGGCGATCCCGATGGCGCTTCCACTCCTTCGTTGTTTCCTCGGTTGCGTAATGCCGGTGTTGCTCTATCGGTTCCGCATACTGCCGGTGACACGTACTGCTCGGTGGCCTGTGACTGCGCCACTCCTTCGACGGCCGGCCCCGATCGCCCGTTCTTCGCTTGCTCTGGCTTGGAACCCCACCGCCGAACCTCCCGGTGCGCGCGTCCGCAGTCGACGCCTTCACCGAGGTGCTGCTCACTTACTTCTACTGCGGGTACTGCGCACTGCACTTGCGACATCGCTCACCCGATGCGGCCGTCAGTCCCGTCGCCGTCCTGCGACAACCCTGGCTTCGGGGCTCCACCAGCGCACCGTCCTGCAAACTTCGACTACGTGTACTGCGACCGGCAGTTCGTCTCTGCCAGGCCCTTCCGTCTCTCTGGGCTACGAGAGAAACCATAACCACACCAGCACCCAATGTCTACTCCAGCCACCACAGATTTTTGGAAGCTCCGGGTACACAAAATCTGCTCCGGGGCGATCACCGACCGCGCCTGATCCGGGCCAGACCGCCGCCGGCGGGGCGGGGGGCCTCCACCGGTAGCACGAAGCGGACTGCCGTCCCGGCCTGCGCCGCATGGGCGCCGCGTTGCGCGCATCGGCCTTCCCGTCATCGGGCCGGACCGTTGGGCACTTCGCTGCATTTCTCCGGCAGCCTCGGCCCGGACTTGGTACTCGCTCGGTCACCTGATGTGGTGAATCCGCCTCGGTGGAGTACTGCTCGGCGGGCGTCGTGGGAAGGCGTGGGTGGGCTGCACACAACACCTGTGTGGCGAATGCGCTGAGCCGTCGGCTGTGAGCGCGGGTTGCATCCGAGCAGGAGGCACGAATGAAACGTGGTTTTCTCTCCATCGCCCTCTCATCGGCATTTCTTTTGGCCGCCGCTGCACCGTCCGTGGCCGGGACGGTGGAGGATGAGGCCGACTCCACCTGGCAGTACGTGTGTCAGTTCCCCAGCAAGGACATCGATGGGGATGTAGGTGACGACATGCGTCGTTGCGAGGCCAAAAATGGTGCCCAGACGGGATGGGGTTTCATCTGGCAGCCGTTCGAGATCGTAGGAATCTACAAGAAGGGCACGTGGGTCTGCGACCAGAAGAAGGCAAACGGCGCCTACGGGGTAATCGAACAGGGCTACCTGTCCGGCTACAAATGTCGCAAAGTCGCCTGACAAACCGGTGACGGCATGTCGGCTGTAAAGAGCATCGAATGTCGGCATGGGTGGGACGGGACGAGCGGCATGGGTCCGCCGGGCGGGTGTCAGCGGCGTGGGGACCACTGTGCCCCGAGCCCGACTCGCGCCGAGGCAGCCCGACCCGCTCCTGCGGTGACTCCGTCTCGCCTGTCAGGGCCGGGGACGACACCTGGCCGGACCTTCGGAGCCTGTTCGCGGTGCGGGACGGTTCGGCCGCATCGTGATGGGCGGTCGGGGCATGACGGACAACCTTCACGTGTGCCATGAGCGCGTCCCCGGTCACAGCGACTGGATCGTGAAGCTGAATCACGCCACGCACGTCGCCTCCGATGTCGGCGCGGTCATCGACGGCACGGCAGCCAAGGCGGCGTGAGCGCGGCCCTCGACCGCGACAACCGCATCCACGTCGCCGTGTTCGGCAGGGCACTGACAACGCCGTCCACCTCGGCGTCCACAGCAGCGGCCCGCCACCGACGGCTGTGTCGGCCTCACGCGTCGTCGTGCGGGGAGTCGGTGGCCTCGGAGGCCGCGGACAGGAGTTGCACCTCCGCCTCTTCGAGGGCGATGTCGAGAAAGGCGAGTTGGTCGGCCAACTGCGCCGTGTCGCGGGCGCTTGCGATGGGCACGGTCACGGTCGGTTGTGCCGCGAGCCAGGCGAGCGCCACCGCGGTCACACTCGCGCCGTGGGCCCTGGCCACGGTGTCCAGAGCCGCCAGCACCCGTCCACCGCGGCTCGAGTTCAGATACGCGACGGCGGACGCCGATCGTGGACTGTCCACCGTCGTTCCCGGCCGGTACTTGCCGGTGAGGAATCCCCCGGCCAGGGCGTAGTACGGCGCGGTCGCCAGTCCGTGCGCGGCGACCACGTTTCGCAACCCGCCTTCGTAGCGGTCGCGTTCCATGAGGTTGTAGTGATGCTGCAGAACGACATAACTCGCCGATCCGTCGCGCTCGGAGGCGGCCAAGGCAGCGGTGAGGCGTTCGGCGGAGATGTTCGATGCGCCGATGTGGCGCACTTTTCCCTGCGCCACGAGGCGGTCCAGGGCTCCGAGGAAGTCCTCCACGGGTACCCCGGGATCATCGTTGTGCGTGTAGTAGAGATCGATGTAGTCGGTTTGCAGGCGCCGGAGGGATTGCTCGACGGCACCCGCGACGACCCGGGGTGCGATGCCGGTAAATTCGGGGTGCGCTCCGACTTTGGTGGCGATGACCATATCGGCCCGGTTTCCCCGGGCCTTCATCCATTTCCCGATGATCTCTTCGGACTCTCCGCCGGAATTTCCCGGTGCCCATTTGGAGTAGGAGTCCGCCGTGTCGATGAAATTTCCGCCGGCTTCCGCGTAGGCGTCCATGACGGCGAAGGATTCGTCCTGATCGGCTGTCCAGCCGAAGACGTTGCCGCCCAGAGCCATGGGGAAGAGGGTCAGGTCGGCGATGGCGGGACGTGTCATGGTGTTTCCATCCGGGTCGGTGATCGCGGTGAGTACCGTCGCCCTGTGCCTGGCCGGTGCAGGACGACGGCGAGTGGTTTGGGCGTTCGAGAGCCTCGTCGGTTCCTATACTGCGCCCGCCTGTCACGGTCCGCGATCGGCGAGGATTCAGCCGATCGGCCGCGATCGGCTGCTGCCGCCGTGTGAAACGAACGGGGCGTCACCCGATGGGCGGTTGACAGAAAAGACCCCCGAATACAGGGTGCCTGAATATGGAGAAGACATTCGAAAGCGACAGCGCATCGTTCGGCACGCTTACTCTCCCTTTTCCTCACTTTCTACCGACCGGACGGGCGGAGCTGCGGTCGGCCGTCCCCATCCTCGATAATTTCTCCCTGTCACCGCCCCGACTGTTCACGGATACTCGCGGCTTTGCGATCGCAGCGCGCGATTGTCTCTCGGAGCATTGCCCCGGGGCGATGATGTCGACTCGGACGGACCCGGACCGGGGCGCCATCGAGGACTTCGCCGAACACGACGGCTTCTTCCGGATCACGCGGGTCTGCGACAACGCCGGCGTCGCGTTTCTCGCCGGTACGGCGCTGAGCCATGCCCGGGTCCTGATGGATCTGCGGACCATGGGGACGACCATGCGGCCCGAGGAGGTCGCTCGTCTGCTCGACGGCTATGCCCCGTGGTACGGGTACGCGTCCTCGGCGACCGACGAGGACCCCGCCGCGCCCCCGACCCGAACCCCACCGCTCGCGCACGGCCACGCCTACCGCCCCTCGGGCCGCTGGCACCTCGGACACCAGCACTTCTTTGCCCAGATCCAGGCACTCGTCGTCGCGCTGAACCTGCTGCGCACCGCCGTCGACCGCGGCGACGATCCCGGCGTACGCACGCACCTGCTGCTCGCCTCCCGACTGGCGCTCGCCGCGGGGGCCGGCCTGCGCTACGCCGGGGACTTCCGACCGCAGGACTACGGGTCGGTGCGCGACACGATGACGCCCCCTCGCCTGAACGCCGGTTTCAGCGGCATGCAGACCCGGGACCACCACGCACTGGTACAGGCCTTCCGCGATCTCCCCCTGAACGCCCTCCGCGCCCGATCCGAGGAGTACGAGACGTTCCTGACCGCGGTCCGGGCGATGTACGTCGCCCACGTCCACGTGTGCGACCACTTCGGCGGCCGGGCCGGACCGAGTCTGCGCATGGAGGCGCGCTCGCACGAGCACTCCCACGGTGAGGCGTCCATCGTGGTCGAGGCACTCGCACACAGCCGACTGCACCTCCTCGAACGTCCATGACCACCCGAAACCGCACGGCCGCGCGCGCCGCCGAGGGCATCACCATCGGCCACATCACCCGCGGCACCCCGTCCGGTTCGCGCGTACCTTCGCCGCATCCGGCGCGCGGCTTCCGGGAGGAATGAACACCATGAAGGTCTGGCTCGTCACCGGTGCCGGACGGGGCCTGGGCACCCACATCGTCCGGGCGGCGCTGGACGCCGGCCACCGCGTGGTGGCGACCGGTCGCCGCCCCGCACGCATCGAGCAGGTGTTCGGCGAACATGACGACCTGCTGGTGGCCCGGTTGGACATCACCCGACCCGCCGAAGCCGAGACCGCAGTCGCGGCGGCGGTGGAGCGGTTCGGACGCGTCGACGTACTGGTCAACAACGCCGCCGACTCCTACCCAGGCTACTTCGAGGAGATCCCACCCGAACGGATGCGGGCCCAGATCGAGTCCACCTTGATGGGGCCGATGAACGTCACCCGCGCCGTCCTGCCGTACATGCGACGCGAGCGCGGTGGTCACATCATCACGATCTCCTCGATCGACGGCTTGGCCGGCCTGGAGTTCTGCGCCGCCTACGCCACCGCCAAGTTCGGTGTCGAAGGATGGATGGAATCGTTGCGCTTCGACATCGAACCGTTCGGCATCCGCACCACCATCGTCAACCCGGGCCTGTTCCGTACCGAACTGCTGAGCGAACCCTCCACCACCTGGCCCGAGTCGTCGATCGAGGACTACGCCGGGCGCACCGCCACCATGCTGCCCGCATGGCGACTCAAGAACGGCAGGCAAGCAGGCGACCCGGCCAAACTCGCGGCGTCGCTGATCCGGATCGCCGAGGCCGCGGAGCCGCCGCTGCGCTGGATCGTCGGTGACGACGCACTGGCCACCGCCGAGGCGAAGGCCAGGCAACTCCTCGCCCAGGTGGAGGCGTCCCGCGCATCCGGCAGCGGCCTGAACCACGCACCGCCCTCGGACGAGTCACGAGTGCGGCCGTCGACCCCGACCGGCCCCGGCGCCGGCTCCCGTCACGACGAACCGACCGCCACGGGCATCGGCGCGACGGCGACCGCAGACCCGTCGCCATACCCGCCGACCGGTCATCCGCCGCCCCAGCCGAGCGACCCGGGCGTGAAGCCACCAGAACAAGGGATTCAGCAATGACGCACACCGCATCGACGCCACCGGATCTCGACGGCGACGGCACCATCCCACGTCTGGATCTGACCGCACAGGAAAGCGCGGTGCTCCGCGACGTGGCCGAACGACTGGTGGACGCCGATCCCGCCCGCCCCCTCGACCGGCAACTGGACACCATCGCGGTTCGCGCGCAGGAACTGCCCGTCCGCGTCCGCACCGTCCTGACCCGCTTCCGGCTGACCGGTCAGCCCTACGGCGGACTCCTCCTGTCGGGACTCACCCTCGACCCGACCCTGATCGGCCCCACCCCCACCGACCAGAGCAACCCGCCACGCTCCCGCGAACTGGACTGCGCCACCGCGCTGCTGCTGTTGATCGGCTCGCTGCTGGGCAGCCCCTTCTCCTCCCTCACCCAGCAATCGGGCAGGCTGACGGGGGACATGTTCCCCGTGCCCGAACACGAGCACGAAAAGCTGGGCTCGAGCTCGACGACGATGCTGCACTGGCACATCGAAGACGCCTTCCATCCCCACCGCGCCGACTGGCTCGTCCTGCTCGGCCTGCGCAATCACGACGACATCGCCACGACCTTCGTCCCCGTCACGGACCTGGACCTCGACCCCGACATCAAACGCGTCCTGTTCGAGGAACGATTCGTCATCCTCCCCGACAAATCCCACTCCACGACTCTCCGGACCCCCATGACCGGAAACAGCGACCACCACCCCAGCGCCGAGACCTTCGAACGCATCATCGCGGCGACGCACCGGCCACGCGAACTCGCCGTCCTCACCGGCGACCCCGACGCGCCCTTCCTCTGCATCGACCCGCCCTACATGCGGCGCCGCCTCCGGGATCCCGAAGCCGAACGCGCCCTCGACACATTGATCGACACGATCGACCGATCCCTGCGCGATGTGGTCGTCGCACCCGGGCAGGCACTGATCGTCGACAACAAACGGGCCGTCCACGGCCGCCGCCCGTTCCGGGCCCGCTACGACGGCACCGACCGCTGGCTGAGGCGCGTCAAGGTGACCGCCGACCTGCGCCCCACCGAGGGACGCCGGTTCGGCCCCCACGGCCGTGCGCTGGTGTAGGGAGCCGGCCGCGAAGACGTGGAAGACCGGGTGCACCGATCGATCCACGACCCCACGCCCGAACACCTCCACGCGGCACGGCAAACACGGATCATCGCTCCCGCCTCCGGGAACGACACCGTGGCTCCGCACCCGGCCGGCCACCACGTGACGGATCGTCGATACGGCGCGGTCGGCCGGCTACAGCCCGAACGCGCCGCCTTCGACGAGGATGAGCAGGCCGATGGCGATCAGCACCACCGGGAGCAGGATGTGGCCCCAGCGGCTCAGCGCCTTGGCGACGACGGGGCGGGTGGCGAAGCAGCGGCCGGCGAGGCACCACACCGCGACCAGCGCCAGGAACACGACCGCGTACACGGCCATCCCGCCGACTCCGGCGGTGGTGAGCACCGGGACGTAGACGCCGATGTTGTCGCCACCGTTGGCGAAGGTGACGGCGGCGATTTCCAGGGCCTTCGGGCCACCGCTCGCCCCGTCCCGCTCCCCGTCGGCCTCGCCGCGGTGTTCCCATGCCTGCCAGGCCGCCTTGACGCCGAGCGCGACGGGAAGCAGGCCCAGGTACGGGATGGCCGACCCGGGCAGGAACGTGGCGCCGAACGCGGCGGCTCCGGCGACGGCGAGGATCCCGGCGAAGCCGAGGTACTGGCCGAGCACGATCCGCCGAGCCGCGCCGCGGTGCCCCGCTCCCCGGGCGAAGAACAGCGCCAGGATCACGATGTCGTCGACGTTCGTCACGGCGAACAGGCCCACGGCCTGCCCCACGATGCCCGACTCCACGGACTCGGTGCTCCTTCGTTCGATCGCCCCGCGACCCTACTGGGCCGGCGGAATCCCGCGGTGCCTCGTCTGGCGGTCCGCAAAAGCCCCTGGTCCGGAGGCACCAAGCGACGCGGCTGCGGTCATCCTCCTCAAGCGCGGCACATGGTCATGCTGTCGGGTTGATGTTCCGTTGGTTGTCGGCGTTCCAACTGGCCAGGAGGCGGATCGCGTCGGCTTCGAGGGTGCCCGGTTGGGGTGTGTGGACGATGAGGATCCGGCTGGAGGCGGCGTCGATGTGCAGGGTCTCGTAGGGCAGTGTGATCTCGCCGATGAGCGGGTGTCGGAAGGTCTTGGTGCCGGCGCGGTGGACGCGGACGTCGTTGCTTGCCCAGCGTGTCCGGAAGTGCGGGCTGCGGGTGGCGAGTTGACCGATCAGAGCGGTCAGGTCGGGGTCGTCGGGATGGCGGCCGGCCTCGATGCGCAGCATCGCCACCGTGTCGGCCGTGATCCGGTCCCACTCGGGGAACAGGTCCCGGGCCCTGGGCTCTTCGAGGAACAGGAAGCGGGCGCAGTTCGGCTGTTCGTGCAGGTCGTACATCGGTGCCAGGAGTGCGCGCCCCAGTGTGTTGGCCGCGAGGATGTCGAACCGGCCGTTGAAGACCATCGCGGGTAGGTGGTCCATCGAGTCGAGCAGCAACCGGATTCCCGGGCTGACCGGGTCCTTCCCCACCCGGCGTCGCCGCTTGCGGGCCGCGGGGGTCAGGGCCGCGAGCAGCCGGTCGAGGTGGGCGCGTTCGTCCTCGTCCAGGCGCAGGACCCCGGCGACGGCGTCGACGACGCCGGCGGAGGGCCCGGTCGCCTGGCCGCGTTCGAGCCGCACGTAGTACTCCGGGCTGACCCCGGCGAGCAGCGCGACCTCCTCCCTGCGCAGGCCCTTCACCCGACGGCGGGCGCCCTGCGGAGGAAGGCCGGCGTCGGCGGGGGTGACCCGGGCACGGCGGGTGGTCAGGAACTCGCGGACCGCGGAGCGGGCGGCCTCCTGTTCGTCCATGGGATCGAGGGTAGGCCCGGCCCGCGCACCGGAAGGGGTCCCTGCGAGTACCCCTTTCGGCCGTGCCTGTCGGGATGTGGTCAACCGATGTTGGCTGGTCGTCGGCGGGGTCGGGATCGACGCCCGGACACCACGGATGCCCGTCCTCGCCGCTTACCCCTGACACACCCTCCCGCGCCACTCCCCCTCCACGAGAAAAGAGTCCTTCGATGCGGAACGCGATGCTCGGGAGCCTGCGGGTTTCCCGGATCGGCCTGGGCACCATGACCATGGCCGGCACCTACACCTCGGGTGGCGGCTTGGACGACGCCGAATCCGTCCGCGCCATCCATCGCGCGCTCGACCTCGGCGTCACCCACATCGACACCGCGGAAAGCTACGGCCCGTTCCACAGCGAGGAGATCGTCGGGCGGGCGCTGGAAGGCCGGCGCGACCGGGCCGTCATCGCCACGAAGTTCGGCATCCTGTCGCACGGCGGGGACGCGACCGCCATGTTCGACAGCAGCCCGGCCAACATCCGTACCGCCGTCGAGGGGTCTCTGAAGCGTCTGCGCACCGATCGGATCGATCTCTACTATCAGCACCGGGTCGACCGGAGCACCCCCATCGAGGAGACCATCGGCGCCGTGGCCGAGCTGGTCGCCGAGGGCAAGGTCCTGCACATCGGCCTGTCCGAGGCCGCTCCGGACACGATCCGCCGCGCACACGCCGTTCATCCGATTTCCGCGTTGCAGACCGAGTACTCCCTGTGGACCCGCGATGTCGAGAGCGAGTTGCTGCCTCTGCTGCGCGAGCTGGGTATCGGCCTGGTCCCCTACGCGCCGCTCGGGCACGGGTTCCTCACCGGCGGGATCCGCACGCCGGAGGAGATCCCCGAGGGGGACTGGCGCAAGACCAATCCGCGGTTCGTCGGCGAGGCCTTCCGACAGAACCTGCGGCTCGTGGAGGAGGTACGGGCCGTCGCGGGCGAGGTCGGCGCGACCCCGGCCCAGATCGCGCTGGCGTGGCTGGCGGCCCAGGGCGGGGACATCGCCCCGATCCCCGGAAGCCGGCGCGTCGCCCGCGTCGAGGAGAACACCGCCGCCGACGACGTCGTTCTGACCGCCGATCGGTTGCGGCGGCTCGACACCCTCACGCCGGCCACCGGCGCCCGGCACGACGACTTCAACGAGTCCACGATCGACCGCTGAACCCGGCACCGACGCGAACACCCGCAACCCGAAAGCGACTGTCACCGAGGTTCTCGACGCCCGAGAGCCCTCGCCCTTCAGGAGGAACGTCATGTCCGCGGCCACGTCACCGACCGAGCGCAACCGCGCGGTCGTCGAAGCCATGTTCGCCGCGGCGAACAAGGGCGACATCGAGGGAGTCCTCTCCCACCTGTCCGACGACATCGCGGTCATCGAACCGTTGTTCCTGCCCTTCGGGAAGGCGTACCACGGCAAGGACGAATTCCTCGCCCTCGCTCAAGTCCTGCCCGACTACCTCGACATCTCCTCGATCACGGTGCACTACACCATCGCCGACGGCGACCGCGTCGCGGCGTGCGTCGGCATCACCGACATCGCGACCGGAGAGCCGACCCGGTTCATCGAGCAATTCACCGTCAAGGGCGGCAAGATCGTCGAGAACCGGCTCTTCTACCACGACGCCGGCACCTTGGTCGACAAGCCCAAGGTGGTCCAGCGCACCCGGTCCTCGCCGTCGACCGCGCAGTGGTCGTGAAGCCGGCGGCACCGGGGTGCGGAGCGCCGAGCGTGCCCCGCCGGACCCGGTGCTCACCCCGACGCGGGTGCACCCCGGGCGGGTGCGGTTCGTGCTCGTGTGACGGCGTCGTACAGGGCCTTGGGGTCGTCCGCGTGCAGGCGGATCACCCGTACGAGGCGGGGGGCGCCGAAGAACCTCGGAGCGTCGACCGGTTCGGTCAGGTCGAGGGTGAGCGAGGTCTGCGCGCCGACGGTCAGGTTCAGCTCGCCGTCCTCCCGGTCATGGGTGAACCGCGTCTCACGCCGGATGGAGGCGATCCGGTCGAGCGGTACGCGAATGTCGACGTGGGCCGCCTGGCGCACGCGCAGGACACCGTCGGCGAGCACGTGCGGGCGGGTGACGGCGGCGGCGTGCAGGCCGAAGAGGAACAGGACGGTGTAGATGTCGACGACGAGGAACACGGTGTGCACGACGGGTCGGTCGGCGAGCAGGTACGACATGGCGAGGGTCTCGATCACGCAGGCGAACGCGAGGCCGAAGATCAGGGCGGCCTGGTCACGGGCATGCGGGAAGACCGCGTCGGCCCTGTCGACGCCGTGCGGACGGCGTACGGCCCACCGGAGCAGGCTCGCCATGATCCGCGCCTCGTGCGCCATGCACCGCGCCGTACGCTCGGGGACGAGTCGGGCGAATGCTTCCCGCCGGGAGAGCCCGCGTCGCCGCAGCCGCAGCCAGACCAGGGCCTCGGACCCGAGCAGCACCGGCAGGAGCAGGCCCCCGCCGAGCAGGGCGGCGCCGGGCACCGGCACGCCGCCGAGCAGGCAGGCGAGCGACCCGAGTTGGGCCGACAACACGATGGCGCGCAGTGTCCGCGGAACGCGTCCCCGCGCGGGGGCGGCGGGTTCGGGCGGGAGCGCGCGGATCTCCGAGGTCGTCACGATGGTCCCTCCCTTCGTTGCCGCACCAGTTCGATCGCGCGGCGGATCGCCGCCGATTGGGCCGGCGCCATGTCCGCGAAGACGGCTTCCGCCAGACCGCGTCCGGCGGTGTCGGGGTACCGCATGGCGACGTCGTCGGGCAGAAGGGCCGCGAGTACGGCCGCGGCGCCGGCCACGCGCGGGTCGTCCGGTTCCGCCTCGGCGAGGTCGTCCAGCAGGCCGTACACCTCGCCCGCGTGCGCCTCCATGCCGCGCAGCGACTCCATCAGCCGCACCCGGTCCTCCTCGGGGATCACGGTGTCCAGGAGGGCCAGGACCTCCCGGTCCTTCACCGCCATCGGGGAGGCCGGCACCTCGCCGAGACCCGCCAACAGCGCGGTCAGCTCCGGTGACAGCGGCCCCTCGGCGGTCAGCCGGCCGGCCCGTGCCTCCTCGAGGAGTACGGCGAGCCGCGCGCGCCGCTCCCGGACGAGCGCTTCCTGCCGGCCGAGGTCTTCGTCCAACTCCCGCAGCACCTCCACCAGTTCGCGGCCCTCGTCGTCCGCGAGGACGTCCCGCACCTCGTCGAGGCCGAGCCCGAGTTCGCTCAGCCGCCGGATCCGGGCGAGGAGCACGGCGTCCCGGATGCCGTACTCGCGGTATCCGTTGCCTCGCCGTACGGGCTCGGGCAGCAGTCCGAGATGGTGGTAGTGCCGCACGGCCCGAGGAGTGACTCCCACGAGGGCGGCGATCTCGCCGATTCGCATGCGTCCAGTAGAAACCCTGACGTTGCGACAAGGTCAAGCATCTCGGGGGCGAGCCTCCGCGACGGGCCTTCCTCGGTCCTCCGACCGAAGCGACCGGGTGCGACCGCCTCCTGCGGTGACGGCATCCCGCGACATCCGCCCCCACGCAGGAGTCGTTCCGTGACCGACGCCCCGCATCCGCTCTCTCCGGGCACGCACACCCTTGACGTCGATGGCACCGTCCATCGATACCATGTGTCCGCTACCGGCCCGGTCCGCCCGATCCACTCCCGGCCCCCTGCCTTCGCCTCCGCCGTGGCCGACCTCGTGCACGGCACCGCTGGCGACCACCGGACGTCCGATGACCGACCGCCACATGATCCACATCACTTGAACGGTGTCGAACTCGCGCCCGGAGCAGGAATCTTGTCGATGTCAGCGGTACCGCGGGCGGCACCCGCGATCCGCACCGTCCCCGGCGAACCGCCGCGGCGCGTGCGGTTCGGCTGTGCTCGTCGGCGTGGCGCCGAACGCAACGGACCAGGAGGTGTCGGCATGGACGACCGCACCGGCGCGGAGACCGGAACCGGGATCCACGACCTCTTCGGCGCCTCGGGCGGCGGCCACGCGCCCACCATCGACGACGGGATACTGGTCGGCCGCGCGGCGGACCTGGCGCGGCTCGGCGCGTTCGTCGTCGAAGTCGGCGACCGTGGCGGGTCGTTGGTACTGCTCGGGGATCCGGGGGTCGGAAAGACGGCGCTGCTGGGCGTGTTCGCCCGGGAGGCCGAGGCCGCCGGGATTCGGGTGCTGCACACCGTGGGTGTGCAGTACCGGGCCCAGACCGGATATGGGGCGCTGCGGCAACTGCTGACCTCCGTTGCGGACGTGCGGTCCCGGGCCGGCGCCATGCCCGTCCTGGCCGCGGTGGCGGATCTGGGACACGCGGCCGTGTCCGGGCGGCAGGAGGCGGTCGCGGCGGCCGTGGTGTCGCTGTTCACGGATCTGTCCCGTGAGCGGCCCACCGTGCTCGTGCTGGACGACGCGCAGTGGCTGGACCCGGCAAGTGCCGTGGTGTTCGCCCATGTGGCGGGTGCGTTGGCGGGGGTGGCCCGGGCCGGCATGGTGTGCGCGGTCCGGGTCGGTGACGAGAGCTTCTTCGCCCACGGCGGCCTCCCGTCGTACGAGCTGGGCCCGCTCTCCGAGGCCGCGTCGGAGGAACTCCTCGTCCGCCGCTTTCCCTCGCTCGCCGCGAGAGTGCGCCGGCGGCTGATGGCGGACGCCGAGGGCAACCCGCTCGCGCTGCTCGAACTGCCGGCCGCGCTCACCGACTCCCAGCGCAGCGCCGGCCGGGCTCTGCCGCGACGCATCCCGCTCAGCCGGCGGCTTCAGGCGGCCTTCGCCTCCCGGATCACGGTGTTGCCGGCGGCCACCCGGCATCTGCTGCTCGTCGCGGCCCTGGAGGGCAGCGGCAACCTGCTGGTGGTGCGCCGGGCCGTGGCCGGGCGGTGCGATCTCAAACACCTCGCCCCCGCCGAGCGGGTCGACCTCGTCCGCGTCGACGACACGACGGGCCGGCTCGGGTTCCGGCACTCCCTCATTCGCTCGGCGGTGGTGGACCTGTCCACCAGTGACCAGCGGCGCGGTGTGCACCGTGCGCTCGCCGAGGCGTGGGCGGGGGTACCCGAGCAGCGGGTGTGGCACCTGGCGCAGGCGGCGGAGGAGCCCGACGAGCGGATCGCCGCGCTGCTGGAGGAGACCGCGGAGACCGGCGCCCGTCGCGGTGACGGGCCGAGCGCGGTGGCGGCGCTGGTGCGCGCCGCCGACCTGAGTCCGGCGGCGGCCGAGCAGGCCCGACTGCTCGCCAAGGCCGCGTACGTCGGAGCGAACATCACCGGCGATCTGCGCGAGGTGCCTCGCCTGCTGGAGCACGCCCGCCGGATCCACCCCGACTCCGACTCGCCGGCCGCCACGGTGGCCGCCACGATGTACCTCCTCAACAGCCACGGCGACGTCGACACCGCGCACCGCCTGCTGTCCGGCGCCATCGCACTCCAACCCGAGCCCTACGACCTGAGCGACCCCACCCTGCTCGAAGCCCTGTCCACGCTGCTCATCGTGTGCGTCTACGGCGCCAGGGCGGGCCTGTGGGCGGGCTACGACGCGGCGCTGGCCAAGTGCATCTCGGTCCCGGACACCCTGCGTCTGCTGCGGGCCACGTTCGCCGACCCGGCCCACGCCCGCCCGTCCGACTGGGACCGGCTCGACGCCGCCGTCGCGGCCGTGGCCGACACCTCCGACCCGGTCCGCATCGTACGCATCGGCACCGCGGGCGCGTACGTCGACCGCCTCGGCGCCATGGACGAACCGCTGTTGCGCACGGCGCGGGGCGGAAGCGGCGGCGAGAACCATTTCCCGGCCATCCAGGCGTCGTTCCTGTGGGGCAGCCATGCCTGGTTCACCGGCCGGTGGGTCGAGCTGCGCGACGTGGTCGGCAACGGGCTGGCGCTGTGCGAGGAGTTCCACTACCCGCTGCGGTCCTGGACCGGGAAGTTCGTCCTCGCGTGTGTGTCCGCGGCCTGCGGCGACTTCGCGACCGCCCGCTCGCTCGCCGAGGGGATGGACCAGTGGGGCGCCTCCCGCAGAGCACGCGCCGTCACCTGCTACGCCGCGCACGTGAAGACGCTACTCGCGCTGTCCCAGGGCGACTTCGAGTCGGCCTACCACCACGCGTGCCGGATCTCGCCCGCCGGGACACTCGCCCCGTTCGTCGGACACGCGCTGTGGGCGATCCTGGACACGGTCGAGGCGGCGGCGCGAACCGGCAGGCACGACAAGGCGCGCGACCACGTCGCGGCGGCTCGCGAGGCGGGGCTCGACACGGTCTCGCCGCGCCTGCGCATCGTCCTGGGCGCGTGCGCCGCCATGGCGTCGCGCAACGACGCCGAGGCCCTGCGCCACTTCGGCGAGGCCCTGGCCGACGAGGACGCCGAACGGTGGCCGTTCGACCACGCCCGCATCCGGCTGTACTGCGGCGAACGGCTGCGGGCCGGCGGGGCGCCCATCCCGGCCCGCCCGCAACTGGCCGCGGCCGTCGAGGGCTTCGAACGGCTCGGCGCGGCGCCCTGGGCACAGCGCGCCCGCGAGGAGCTGCGCGCCTGCGTCGACGACGTCCCGCGGATCGGCGCGCTCACCCCGCAGGAGCACCGGATCGCGAGCCTGGCGGCGACCGGCCTGAGCAACAAGCAGATCGGCGAGCGCCTGTTCCTGTCCCCGCGAACGGTCTCCTCCCACCTGTACCGGGTGTTCCCCAAGCTGGGCATCACCTCCCGGGCCGGCCTGCGCGACGCCCTCGGCGGCACCCGGCGGTGACGAGACGCGGCCGCGAATTGCGTCAAATGACGCAAGAGGCGGGGCGGTTCGCGTTCCTAGTGTCGGCGTTGCGGGCCGGGGCAGCGGCGTCATCGGCTCCGCGGGACTCGGGAGGAACGAAACGATGAGCGACAACGCATCGCGCGGCAACGTCGTCCTCGTCCACGGCGGCTTCGTGGACGGCGCCGGCTGGCAGGGGGTGTACGAGGCCCTGGTCGACGACGGCTACACCGTGGCCGTCGTGCAAAACCCCACGCTGTCCCTGGACGACGACGTGCTCGTCACCCGGCGGGTGATCGACGCGCAGCCGGGACCGGTCACCCTGGTCGGCCACTCGTACGGCGGCGCGGTGATCACCGAGGCCGGCAACCACGACAAGGTCACGGCGCTGGTGTACGTCGCCGCCTTCGCGCCGGACAAGAGCGAGTCGGTGAACACGCTGATCGCCGACCCGCCGCCCGGCGCGCCGGTGCCGCCGATCCTGCCGCCGGTGGACGGCTTCCTGCTCCTGGACCGGGAGAAGTTCCCCGAGTCCTTCGCCGGCGACCTGCCGCTCGCCCAGGCCCGGTTCCTGGCCGACTCACAGGTGCCGTGGGGCGTCGAGGCCCTGGCGGGCGCGGTGGCCACGCCGGCCTGGCGCACGAAGCCGTCGTGGTACCTGGTCGCCTCCGAGGACCGGATGATCCCGCCGCCGGCGCAGCAGGCCATGGCCGAGCGCATCGGGGCGACGACGGTCGAGGTGGCGGGCAGCCACGCGATCTACGTGTCGCAGCCGGCCGCCGTCGCCGATCTGATCAAGCGGGCCGCCGGCGCCTGAGCCGACGCACGCGCACTCCCGGTGCCCGCCGTACCCGTCCGTGCCCGCCGTACCCGTCCGTGACGGCCGGTCCGGCGGGCACCGACACGTCTCACGCTCGTGGGCAGGCCCCGACACCCCGGATCGATGTCGGTGTTTCGCCCGGATTCGGGCGGACGAACTTCCACGACAACGTCGGCGAAAGGCGGAACGGGCGGATGAGGGTCGCGATCGTGGGCGGCGGAATCGCCGGGTTGACCTGTGCCCTGAGCCTGCATGCCGCCGGGTTCCGGCCGCGGGTGAGCGAGGCGGCGCGGACGATCGAGGCGGTGGGGGTCGGGATCAACCTGCTGCCGCACGCCGTCCGGGAGTTGGCCGAGCTGGGTCTGGCCGACGAGTTGGCCGCCATCGCGCTGCCCCCGTCCCGCTTGGGCTACCACGATCGGGCGGGCGGGCCGATCTGGGCGGAGCCGCTGGGCCTGGCGGCCGGCTACCGGTGGCCGCAATTTTCGGTGCATCGCGGCCGGCTGCACATGATGTTGTTGGCGGCGGTACGCGAACGCCTGGGGCCGGACGCCGTCCGCACCGGCCTGATGTTCCGAGGCTTCGAGCGGACATCGGGTGGGATTCGGGCCCATTTCCGGGACCGCGCGAGCGGCGCGCCTGCCGTGGAGGACGCCGACGTGCTGGTCGGCTCCGACGGCATCGACTCGGTGGTCCGCGCCCGGCTCCACCCCGACGAGGGCGCCGCGCGGTGGAACGGCGTGCACATGTGGCGCGGGGTCGCCCGTCATCCGCACATCCTCGACGGCCGTTCGATCGTGGTGGCCGGCGGCACCCCCGGGGCGAAGTTCGTCGCGTATCCGATCGAGGACCCGGCGACCCCGGGCGGCGAGGCGCTGCTGAACTGGGTGCTGGAGGTACGACACGGGCCGTCCGTCGAACCGCCGAATCCCTCGCACCGTCGCGTCCCGGCGGCGGAGGCCCGCGCCGGCCTGGCCGAGTGGGACCTGCCGTGGCTCGACCCGATGTCGCTGGTCGAGCGCTCCTCGACGATCCTCGAGTATCCGATGCTCGACCGCGACCCGCTGCCCCGATGGAGTTTCGGCCGCGTCACGCTGCTGGGCGACGCCGCCCACCCGATGTTCCCGATGGGCATGAACGGCGGTTCGCAGTCCATCGTCGACGCCCGCGTACTCGCCTGGTGCCTGGCCCGGGAGCCCGACCCCGTGGCCGCGCTGGACCGCTACGACGCCCTGCGCCGAGGGACGGTCAACGCGATCGTCCTGGCCAATCGCAACTTGGGCCCGGAAGAGATCATCGCGCGTGCCGCCGAGCACGCAGGCCCCCTGTCCGCCGACCGGGCCGAGGAGATCGCGACCCGATACAAGCGGCTGGCGCAGGCCACGGTGGCGCAGGTCAACACTCACGCGTCGTGGACGGTCCCGCACCCCGCCCCCGATCCGCGCCGCCGAGAAGCACCCGGCCCCGCCCCCACGAGCACCGGCGGCGAACTCACCACCCCACCGTCCGGAACGACGGCGTAGCAAACGTGCCGAGCCATGTCACCGGGAGCCGCGCCGTCGTCGTCCGAGACGAGCCACAGGAGCCGACCCTCGTCCTCACCGGTGTCGTCCACGACGCGCACGAAGACGCTTCCCCGTGTGGCGGTGCTGCCGCCGGTGGCGCATGTCACGCGGTACGCCGGGGCGCACGACGCGCACGCCGGCGTTTTGGTCACCAAGAGCGCGTGGAGGAAGTAGTCGACGGTCGTCGCACTCCTCTGTGGCCGTGTATGCGCCCGCCGTGCGTTCGTGCGCCCTGTGCTTGACGCCTTGGGTGTTGATTTCCTTGCAGGACGATCGGCTTCCGGTCGTCGGTCCCGTTGTGCAGCTGTGCACCCCAGGAGTGGCCGCGACCGAACAGGCCCCTTGCGCGGTGACGCGTGATGCGAGGTGGACCATGAACACTGGCGCCGTTCCGGCGCATCCGGACAACGAGCTACGGGTGGCTCTGACGGGCGGGTTTCCCGAGATGCCGTCGATGCTCGTGGTGGCGGGACCCGATATACCGGACAAGGTATCCATAGAATTCCGAAACGGTCGTGAACACTACGAGTACACCGGCGGCGTGTTGGACCTGGATGGCGCGAGTCTGCCGCTCTTCCGGTGGAGCTACTCCACGAGGATCGCCGAATAACGGTCGGGCGATCGGCTGTTCGCCGCACCGTCGGAGCGCCGGTTCACGATGGTCCACACCGAACGCGTGAGCCGGTGCATCGGCGCGAGCCGGCCGGCCGGTGCCCCGACTCCGCCTCCTTGGTGACGTACGCACACGAGGTGCCGGGAGTTGCCCGGTGTCCCGCCCCGCTCCCGCTGCGGCGGCCGCGCTCCCACGATCAAGTCGCCTCCCGCATCGATCGGTTCGGGCGACGCGAGCCGCACGTGCGAGCCCGGCGTGCGCGCCGGGGTGCGATCGTGAGCCGGTGACCGTCTGCGAGAGCAGAGGTACTGTGAGTTGTGAGGGGAATCGTCGGGCCCGCCTGTGATGCGGGCTACTCGTCGGCGCCGGCCGGCCACGTCCGCCCTTCCGGTCACGAACATCCAGAGCATCCCGGGCCGGCGGTGCGTCTTGCCGCGTCGCGGCGGATCCGACCTGCGCGATGCCCCTCATCCACGGGAGTCCCCATTGCCATGCACGCCATCCATCGACGGACACCCGTTCCCCAGTCTCGCCCAACATCTCGAGGCCGCCCGCAACCGCGCCTTCGTCGGGAGGGCGAGGGAGTTGGCGTTGTTTCGACGCGCGCTCGCAGGTGAGGCGGGCTCGTTGTCCGTCCTGTTGCTCCATGGGCTCGCGGGTGTCGGCAAGTCGTCCCTGTTAAGGCAGTTCGCCGTCGACGCACGCTCGGCCGGACGGACCGTGGTCGAGATCAGCGGGCGCGTCGGCTCGTCGCCCGCGGCGTTCGAACTCGCCGCCGCGGAGATGTTCACGCGCGACAACGCGGTGCTGCTGGTCGACGACTTCGAGCGCTGTCAGGTCCTGGAGGGCTGGCTGCGGGACCACTTCCTGCCCCGGTTGCCGGTCGGGGCGCTGACCGTCTTCGCCGGGCGCCGGGCCCCCGCGCCGGTCTGGGAGACCGACCCGGGCTGGGCCGAAGTGGTGCGTGTGGTGCGGCTCGAGGACCTGTCGCGTGAGGATGCCGTAGCGCTGTTGGGGTCGCGTGGCGTGCCGTATGAGCCGTTGCTCGCGTTCGCCGGCGGGCATCCGCTGGCACTCGCCCTCGTCGCCGAGGTCGCCCTCCAGTCCGCGCCGTCCGCAGGCGAACTCCCGGCGCAGGAGGTGTACTCCAAGCTGGTGGAGCACCTGGTCGGCGATCTGCCGTCCGCGGCTCATCGGCATGCCCTGGAAGTCTGCTGCCACGCTCGGGCCACGACGGAGGAACTGCTCAGGGCCGCGGTGCCGGGCGAGGACGCGGCGACTCTCTTCGCCTGGCTTCGTCGGCTGCCTTCCGTGGAGGCGGGGCCGGAGGGCGTGGCCCCGCACGATGTCGTGCGGGGCGCCGTGGACGCGGATCTGCGCTGGCGTGATCCACAGCGCTACGCCGCCATGCACGGCCGGATCCGCGATCACCTGCTGAAGCGTGCCGTCGAGGCACGCGGCGCGGATCGGATCGGCGCCGTCGCGCCGATCATGTATCTGTACCGGAGCGGCGGCTTCCTGGGCGACCTCGTCACGTGGGGGAACCGAAGTGAGGTCCACGAAGAGGAACTGCGATCAAAGGACCACACAGCGGTCGCGCGGATGGCGGAGCGGGCGGAAGGGGCCCGTTCCGCCGCGATCGTACGGCTCTGGCTGGCCCGGCAACCGGCGGCGTTTCGCCTGTACCGGCGCCCCGGCACGGGGGAAATGGTCGGATTCTCGACCTGGTTGACGCTCCGTGACCCCGACGAGAAGGAGTTGCGCGCGGATCCGGTCTTGGCGGCGGTGTGGGGCCACATCCACGCGGTGGGCGCGCTACGTCCGGGGGAGCACGTGGGGATCGCACGATTCATGGTCTCGTCGGAGCCTCACCCTCGGCCTTCACCCGTCATGGACTCGATGGTGCTGCGGATCGCGGAGGAAGTGCTGCTCGTCAGGGGAGCGGTCTGGTCGTTCATCACCTCGGCCGACCCCGACCTTGCGAGATCGACCACGGCTCACGGCCCCTTTCGCCCGACGGGAACCGACGTGGTCGTCGGCCGCCACACGCACCGGATCTTCGGGCACGACTGGCGGGCCGAGCCGCTGGAGTACGCCCTCGACCACACCGGGCCTTCCCGGAACCTGCGCCCGATGGCGCAGTCGTCCGCCTGCGCGCACAAAACGACCATCATGGCGCGGCCGGAGTTCGACGAGGCCGTTCGCGAGGCGCTGCGGTGCTGGCATCGACCCGATGCCCTGGCCCGCAATCCTCTGTCGCGCAGCGGGTTGCTCGCCGACGCGGGCAGCTCCCTCCGGGACGCACTCGAGCGGGCGATCGACACCCTCGGCGGCGACCCCAGAAGTGTGAAGGCGCACCGAGCCCTGACCGTGACGTTCGTGGACGGCGCACCCACACAGGAAGCCGCCGCGAGGCGGGTGGAGTTGCCGTTCAGCACCTACCGCAGACACCTCACCCTCGGCATCCGGCACGTCAGCGAACTCCTCTGGCACCAGGTGATGCGGAGCGTTTCCCCCGCCGCGTCGGTCGTCGCCCGGTCCTGACCTCATTGCGGACGCGGCTCGCGGATGCCGTGACATCGCCGTCTCGGGCGGTGGCACGGTCTCCTCGGCCGGGTCCATCCGCCCGTCCCGCCGCCGTGGCGGTCGAGTCGTGCGAGCCCGCGGTGAGCAGAACCGAGCAGTGGATGAGCAGAGAATGGTCTGGCCACCTTCCCACATTGGATCCGAGACTGATTTTCGGCGTGGGCATGGCAACCCATTCCTGGTGGCGACGAAACGTTCGGGACAACGGCACCGCATACCCGCTCGCATTTCGGCGGCCCTGCCGCCCGGGTATCGCACGACCAACGTGCTCGTGCCGTCGACGTCGTCGCACCGACGTGGCGTTTCAGGACTCCGGCCGCCGACGAGACATCGCCGGCCGGTGGGACGGAATGAGGGTGACGCACGTGATGGACTCTGTCTTCGTCATGCCCGGTACGGTGCCTGCCCCGCGCGCAGGCATCCTGAGCGACTTCCACCACCGCTACGAGACCGTACGCGAATCCCTGTCCCGGATCGACAAGGCGGCCCGGGAAATGGGATTGCCCGAGATCAGTCCCCGGCTGATCGAGGACAACGGGACGAGCGACCGCCGCGGTCCCGAGGTGCAGTATCTGGAGATCTACGCGGTCAGCCTCGCGACCCACCACATGCTGGTCGCCGAGGGGGTCCGGCCGGTCGCGATCGTCGGGCAGAGCATCGGGGAACTGTGGGCCCTGGCGGCCGCGGGACACCTGGCCGTGGAGGACGCCGCGCGCCTGGCCGTGGCTCGCTCGCAGGCGCTGACCCGACAGGGCTGGGGCGGCAAGATGCTCGCGGTCGGTGTCGACGGCCGCCGAGCGCAGTCGCTCGCCGGGTTGCTCGACCATCCCCACCTGGTGCTGGCCTGCGAGAACGCTCCTCGGCAGAGTGTGCTCAGCGGCCCGGAGCCGTTGATCGAGTTCGTGGAACGGGTGGCGGACACTCTGGGGTGGCCGAGTCTGCGGCTTGATGTCCCGCATCCGACGCACACCCCGGCGATGGTGCATGCCGCGCGGGACCTGCGGGCGAGCGCGCCGCGGGTACCGTACGGCACCGGGCGTTGGCGGGTGTGCTCCCCATGGCTGGGCCGGGACGTCGGCGACGACGACCCCGTGGACCTGGTCGCGGGCGCGCTCACCGCCCGGGTGCGGATGTTGCAGACGATCCGTGACCTGCACGCGGGTGGTGTCGACGCCTTCGTGGAGTGCGGCGAATGGCCGGTCGTCACCAAGTTCGTCGAGGCGTCCGTCCCGGGTGTGAGGTGTGTGGTTCCGCTGAGCGAGGGTGATCCGTTCGAGGCGGTGCGATCGTTGGCCGCCGGTCCGTCCCGGGGTGGGCTGTTCCGCGAGCGGGTGCCCGCGCCGCCCGCGCCTTCCGCCAACGGTCGCGCCGCTCACGTGAGCGCACCAGCGGCCGCCGCGACGGTCACCCTCCCCGCCCTGCCCCCGAGGCGGTCCGCCGGTGTTTCCGCGCCGACGCCTCCCGTGGCGTACGAGAACCCCGCCGCCGACCCGGCGCTCACGACTGCGGCGCCGGCGGTCCCCGCTGCCGTGCCGGCCGCCTCGGCGCCCGGCGGGCTCGACTACGACGCGGTACTGGACGAACTGCGAGTGCTCTACGGCGACTTCCTGGGATATCCGCCGGATCTGCTCGGTGCGGACGACGGCCTGGAGTCAGAGTTGGGAGTGGAGTCGCTCAAGCAGGTGGCCCTGCTCGGGCGGGTGTCCGATCGGTTCGACCTTCCCGATCTACGGGCGGACACCTCCCTGTTGACCCTCGCCACCCTGCGCCGGATCGCGGAGACCGTGGTGCGCGCTCGGGCGGAGGTTGCCGCACGATGACCGACACCGACCACCTCCGCGGGAGGATCGCCCTGGTCACCGGCGCGGCGAGAAGCCTCGGCGCGGACATCGTCCGCCGGCTGGCGCGCGACGGCGCCCACGTGATCGTCAACTACTTCCACTCCGTCGAGCAGGCGAAGCTGCTCGAGGCTGAGCTCGAACAGGGCGGCCACAGTTGCGAGTTCATCCGCGCCTCGGTGGCCAAGACCGGCGAGATCGACCGCATCTTCGATCTGGTGGCCGAGCGGCACGGCGGCCTGGACATCCTGATCAACAACGCCGCCGGCGGCGCGTTCCTCCCCCTGCTCGACATCGACGACACCTACTGGCAACGGGCGTGGTCGACCAATGTGATGGCGGCCTACCATTGTTCGCGCCGGGCGGCCGAGTTGATGGCCGGCCGGGACAACGCGAACATCCTGTGCCTGTCCAGCGTCGGCGCCCACCTGCCGATCCCGGGATACGGCCCCGGCGGGGTCACCAAGGCAGCCCTGGAATCGCTGGTCCGCTACCTGGCCCTCGAACTCCTCCCCCAGGGCATCCGCGTCAACACCGTGCAACTGGGCACCGTGGACAGCGAGTTCGTCGAGAACCTGGACAATCCCCCGGCGGCCCTGGGCGACCCGGCCACGACGAGCGAACTGATGAGCCGTGCCCTCTCGACACCGGAGGCCGCCACGTTGATCGTCCACCTCCTCCACCCGAACTCCGGCTTCATCACCGGACAGACCATCGTCGCCGACGGTGGCATAGCCATCGGCGGCATGCAGGGCGCCCGCCTGCACAGCAAGCTGGCGGACCGCGTGGGTATCCCCGCCCGCGGCCGACCGATCCCGTCGGTGGCGGCGCGAACCGCGCCGCCCGAGGCGGACGGGTCCGGCCCCGAACCACCGAAGGCGGCGCGCTCGGGGCCCGACACGACGCCATCCCCGACACCCGATCCGACGCCGCGGTTCGACCCCGAGGCGATCGCCGTGGTCGGCCTCGGCCTGGTCCTGCCGGGTGCGAACTCCACCGACGACTTCTGGGATCGGCTGCGTGAGGGCACCCCGATCCGCAGTGAGCCGTCCGCCTTCGACCTGAAGCACTTCTGGGCACCCACCCGCGATGACACCGACGCCTTCTACGTTCGCGAGGCCGGCTACGTCCGGAACTTCGTACCCGACCCCGCCTCGATCACCGAACCGCACGGCAACGTCGACCACCCGGGGTGGCCGCGCACCAACCGCTGGCTGCGCCACTGCGCCGTCCGAGCCCTGGCCGGAGTGGGCCGGCGCCCGACCGACCGCTGGTTCGTCGCGACCACCGGCATCCACGACCAGACCGGACTCGGCTCCCAGGCCGTGGTGCTCGGCGACGAGTACCGGCGCATGGTCCGCGAGGCGATCCCGGCCGACCGGGAAGGCGACTGGTTGGCCGAGTCGGCCGACCAGGCGATCGACGCGCACTACGCCGGCGACGGCGGAAACCCGCAGGCGTACCTGCCCGCGTCCGTCTCCCGCAACGCGCTACGCGGACTGATCCCCGACGATGCCCAACACCTCACCCTCGACTCCGCCTGCGCGAGCGGCCTGTTCGCCCTCGACGCGGCGGTCAAGGCACTGCGCGACGGCTCGTGCGACGTGGCGTTCGCCGGTGGCACCTCGGTGATCGAGCCGATCGGGTTCACCCTCTTCTGTCGGGCCCAGGGCATCTCGATGAGCGGCAACGTACGCCCGTTCGACCAGGCGGCCGACGGGACCGTGATCGGCGAGGGCGCGGTGATGCTCACCCTGAAGCCGTACGCACGGGCCGTGGCGGACGGCGACCGGGTGCTCGGTGTGGTCCGGGGCAGCGGTCTGGCCGCCGACGGGCGGGGCAAGGGCATTCACGCCCCGGCCACCCGCGGCCAGGAATCGGCGATCGCCCGGGCCTGGGCCGACGCGGGCGTCGAGGCCGACGACGTGGACTGGATCGTGGCCCACGGCACCGGGACGCCGGTGGGTGACGAGATCGAACTGCGCTCGCTGCTCTCCCGGTTGGGACCGCGGCGGCGGGCGTGTCTGGTGACGTCGAACAAACAGATCTTCGGCCACACCGGGGTCCTCGCGGGCCTGGTCTCGGTCGCCCACGCGCTGATCGCGTTCGAGCGCGAGGCGATCCCCGGGCAGTGTGTGGTCACCGATCCGCACCCGGTGCTCGGCGACGGCTCGCGGCTGACCGTACCGCTCGTGGAGGCCCCCTGGCCGGCGGAGCACACCCGGCCGCGTGTGGTCGGGGTGTCGGCGTTCGGTCTCGGCGGCGCCGACGCACACGTGGTGCTCTCCGACCGTGTGCCGCGGGCCGCGCCCGCGACGCGGCGCGGTGGGGCGGGCGTCGCCGACACCGAGGACCTGGTCGTCGTCGGCTGGAACACCCACCTGCCCGGTCTCGGCGCGGAGGATGTGCCGGCCTGGCTCACCGGCGGCGGCCCGCCCCCGGACGCCGGCTTCGGGCTGCCCTATCCGCTGCCGTCCCCGCGCCAGGTACGCATCCCACCGCTGACGATGCGGCACATGGACGCCGCGCACCTGATGACGCTCCAGGCCCTGGGCCCGCTGCTGGAGCGGCTCGGCGAGCCGGGCAACCGCCTGCGACCCACGACCGCGGTCGTCGTCGGATCGTCGCTGCCCACCACCCACAACACCCGGGCCGCACTGCGCGTGCACGCCACCGAGTGCGCCGCCGCGTTCGACATCCTGCCCGACCCCGCGCAGGCGCGACGGCTGAGGGAATACCTCGCGAAGGGCATGGCGGAGGCCGCGGGGGTGATTCCCGGCGACCTCAACGAGGACGACTTCACCGGGGCGGTCTCCTGCATCCTGTCCGGCCGGGCCGCGAACTACTACGACTTCCGGGGCATGGGCGTCAGCGTCTACGCGCACCGGGACTCCGCGCACACCGGCCTCGACCTGGCCCTGCGCCAACTCCGGCACCGGGCCTGCGATCTCGCCCTGGTCGGCGCGGTCTGCCTGCGCCCGATCAGCGGGTGGGATCGCCATCTCGCCGGCCTGGTGCCGCAGGGCCGATCCATCGCGGAGGGCGCCGCCGTCCTGGCCATCGCCCGGCGCTCCACCGCGCGCGAGCACGGCCTGCCGATCCTGGGCACCCTGTCCACCTGCCTCGCCGGTGACGACGCCGGCGCCGTGCCCGCGCACGCGCTGCCCGTACTGACCGACACCGGACACACCTACCTCTCGCTCGACGCCCTGCTCACGATCCTGAAGGCGGTCGTCACCGGAACCTCGACCGTCGTCACACCCGCCGCCCCGGGATCACCGCCGATCCGGTTCGCCCCACCGACCGAGCCGCAACCGCCTCGGGCCGAACGGGCCGAACGGGCCGACCACACGGTGTCGGCGTCCACGGCACCCGACCGGATCGCGTCGCAGGGGGACACCACTCCCGACTCGGTCGTCCGGCGGGAGCACACCGAGGAATACCTCGGCCGCCGCCAAACCGTCCGCCTGGTCCCGACGACCCCGCCCCCCGAGGAGGCGGCAGCGGCCGCGATCCCCCCGGGCACCGTCGTGATCACCGACTCCCCCGACCTCGCCGCCGCGGCCGGCGGCCCGGACATCGCCGTCTGGGCCCCGACATCGGGCATCGGCGCCACCACCCACGTCCCGCCCGAGGACGCGCCCACCGCGCTGGCCGGCCTTGCCTTCATCCCCCGCCACGTCCGGATCCTGACCCGACTGCCCGAGGACGACGGCACCCCCGACGGCGACGGCGCGGACGACGCCGAGACCGCCCGCATGGAGGCCCTCCAAGACCTCACGTTCACCACGCTCCAGGCCGCACTGCCCGCCCTGCGCAACGGCGGCTCGCTCGCCGCCGCGCTGCTCGGGGCGATACCGGACGACCTGCCGACCCCGTCGAGCGCGCTGATCGTCGGTCTCGTCCGCTCCGTCCGAGCCGAGATCCGCCAGTGCGGCGGCGCGGCCCTGCTCACCGACACACCGGACGCGGCAACGGCCCTGGCCCTCCTGGCCCGAGCGGCCGGCGCCCAGGTCCCCACGCACACCCTGGCCTGCCGCGCGGGCACCTGGCTCACCATGGCGGTCGTCGACGACAACGCCGCACCGGTTCCCGCGCCGCGGGCCCAACTTCCGCCCGGCGCGGTCGTGGTCGCCTTCGGCGGCGCCCGGGGCATCACCCCCGAGATCATGCACGCGCTGGCCCACGCCGTCGACCGACCCCACATGTACGTCGTCGGCCGCACCCCACCACCGGAACCCGACGAAATCCTGCCGGCACAGGCCGAGTTCATCATCACCGAACGACGCAAACGCCCCGACGCGTCCGTGGGCGAGTTGCGCGCCGACTACGAGCGGGCCCAGGCGCGCCTGGAGGTGGGTCGCACCATGCGCCGGCTGGCCGAGCTGTGCGGCGCCGACCGGGTGCACCACCGGGTGTGCGACGTTCTCGACGCCGAGCGCACCACCGCCGTCCTCGGCGAAGTCCTGGACCGACACGGGCACATCGACCTGCTCGTCAACACCGTCCTGGAGCTGCGCTCACGCGCGCTGCATGCCAAAACCCTCGCCGACTTCCGCGCGGTACGGGCCACCAAGGCGACCGGCTACCGCAACCTCAAACGTGCCCTGGCCGGGCGCCCGCCCCGAACCTGGGTCAACTTCGGCACCCTCGCGGCTCTCGCGCCCGCACCCGGCGACGTCGACTACTGCACCGCCAACGAATACCTCGCATACGCGAGCGCCCGGGCTCGTCGCCACGCACCGCCCGACCGGCACGAGTTCGCGATCCTGTGGAGCGGCTGGCTCGAAGCCGGCGTGGCCAGCAGCATCACGATGCGCGAAACGCTCAAACGCAACCGCATGGACGCCTACATCGACAACGCGCTCGGATCCGCCCAGTTCCTGGCCGCCGTCGCCCGTCCACCGGCCGGCGGGGTGACGTTCTTCGTCCGCGAGGACGAACGCACCCTGCTGCATACCCGCGGGATCGCCGCACACGGCTCGCCCGACGACCTCCGCATGCCCACTCCCGACATGCCGCCGCCCGCCGCGCCGGATCCGGGCCTGCGCACTCCCCTGCTCGACGGCGTCCTGTACCGCGGCACGAGCTGGGTCGTCCTGACCAAGACCTGGGATCCCCGCACCCTGGCCGAACAGGACGGCCGCTGGATGCGCCACCACCGGGTCAACGGCGAGTACACCCTGCCCGGCACGTTCACCCTCGAGGCCGCCGCCGGCGCCGCCGCGCTCGTGTGCCCCGATCTCGTCGTCACCGGATTCCGCGACCTCATCTGCCGAACCTCGATCACGGTCGGACCGACCGGCCCGCCGCGCACCGTCACGGTCGAGGCCCGGGTCACGAGCCTGCGGCGGGATCGCGCCGAAGTCGCCGTCCGGATGACGACCCACCGGGTCGGCCGCAACGGCCGAGTCCTGCGCTTCAACGACCTTCTGTGCGAAACGAACGTGCGCCTGGCCCGGCGGTATCCCACGCTCGCCCCGCCCCCCGACTCCTCGACCCACCGACCCGAACCCGACTTCGCAATGCCCGTCTACACACCCGATCCGCCGATCTCGCTCACCGGCCCGTTCGCCGGCACCCGCGACCACGCCCGCGGGGCCGACGGGAACAGCGCCGCGTTCGGGTTCGATCATGCCGCCTGGGCACCGGCCCTGGGCGACACGATGGTGCCCGCCATCCTGCTGGACGCGATGGTGCACCTGCTGTTGCTGCCACCGATCGGCGAACTCCCGCCCCGAGTCGGCCCGATGGCCGGTCTCGGCGAGGTCGACCTCGGCGGGCCGGGCAACGACTGCCGGCTCGGCGCGGAGCATCCGACCATCCGCCTGTACTGCGACTTCGCCACCGGCGTCCTGACCGCCGCCACCGCCGAAGGTCGCACACTCGCCCGGATCGCCTCGGTCGCCGCGCACGACCCGGACCACCCCGGCGAACTCGTCCGACCCCTCGCCGACGCCCGCCCATCGATCGTTTCGTGACAGCCGAGGAGGCAGCGATGTTGTGGCAGGACATCACAATCGCGGGCACCGGTGCCTGGATTCCGCCGATCGTCCCGGTGCCCGATCCGGGCGAGGCGTCGACGGCCGCGCCGCGGCAGGCCGCGCTCAACGGATTCACCTCGGCCGCCATCGCGACCGACCATACGCCGACCCGGATGGCCGCCCGCGCCGGCCTCAAGGCGCTGCGCCATGCCGACGTCGCCACCACCGACCTGAGCCTGCTCGTACACGCCAACTTCCAGGACGAGGACCACTACACGCCCGCGACCTACATGCAGCGGGCGCTCGGCGGTCCGCACACCATCGGCTACGAACTGTGCGCCGCCAGCGACGGCGGGGCCGCCGCGCTGATCGTCGCCGCCGAACACCTCACCGCCCGCCCCGCCGCGAAGGCCGCCCTGGTCACCGTCGGCGCCCGATTCCCCGAGCAACGCTGGGGCGGCGCCCGGAACATGGGCTACGTGGCCGGCGACACCGGCGCCGCCGCCGTACTCACCCGAGGCACCGGCTTCGCCCGGCTGGCCGCGACCGCCCAGGTCGTGGAGCCACACCTGGAAGTACTGACGCGGGCGCGGAAGGAGCACGACGGAAACGGTCGTCCATTCCCGATCGAGGACAGCGGACTCATGCCGCACATGGACACACTGCAACGCGCCACCCGCCGGTGTGTCGAGTCCGTCCTCGACGAGACCGACACGAAGCCCGCGGACGTCACGCACGTCGTGGCCATCGCGATCGGATCGATCGTGCTCGACCTCGTGCTCGCCGGGTCCCCGCTCGACCTGCGCTGCGAGGACACCAGTTGGACGTTCGGCCGACATCTCGGCCACGCCGGCCCGTGCGACATCCTGCTCGGCCTCGACCGCCTGTTCCGCTCCGGCGCGTCACGGGCGGGCGACCGCGTCCTGGTGCTGAGCTTCGGGCTGGGTTTCCGCTGGACCATCGCATTGATCGAGGTCACCCGCGACACCGCCCCCGCGGCGCCGGCCGCCGGAACACACAGGGAATGAGGTCGTCCATGCCGGACACGACTACGGCCACCGTCGCGTCGATCCCGTTGGCCCCGCGAGCCCTGCCTCTGCTGGGTCACGCCTTGCCGCTGCTGCGCGATCCGCTGGCGTTCATCACATCCCTGTCGGGCTACCGCGAGATGGTCCGCGTCCGGCTGGGCCCCAGCTCCGCCGTGATGATCTGCGACCCGGGTCTCACTCGGCAGGTCTTCCTCAACGACCGCGTGTTCGACAAGGGCGGCGCGATCTACGACCGCATCCGCGAGGTCATCGGCGACGGCCTCTCCACCTGCGCCTATCCCCTGCACCGACGCCAGCGACGCCTGTGCCAGCCGTCCTTCCACCCCACCCGACTGACCGGATACGCGGCCGTGTTCGCCCGCGCGGCCCAGGCGAAGGCGGCCGGCTGGCGCGACGGAGACGTCGTCGACATCACCCAGGAAATGATGACGCTGACGACGCGGGCCACCATGGAGACGATGTTCAGCGGCGCCCTGCCGGAGGAGACCATGCGGCGGGCCCTGACCGACACCTCCACCGTGGTCAGCGCGTTCTTCCGCCGGATGATGACGCCGGCCCTGCTCCGTGGGCTGCCGACGCCGAAGAAACGGCGGTACGACGAAGCCCGACACCGGCTCTCGGCCACCATCGAGGGGATCATCGCCGAGCGGCGCGCCGACCCGACCGACCACGCCGACCTGCTCTCCGCGCTGATCGGCGCGGTCGACGACGAGAGCGAGGGCGGCGAGAAACAACTCAGTGACAGCGAGCTCGCCGACGAGGCCCTGACGTTCTTCCTCGGCGGGATGGAGACCACCGCCATCACCCTGGCCTGGGCGCTGCACCTGCTCGCCGAGAACCCGCACGTGCAGCGCCGCCTCCAGGCCGAGACCGACAGCGTCCTGGCCGAGGGCGGCGGCACACTCGACGCCGGCCGGCTGCCCTCGCTGGGCCTGGCGAGCCGGGTGGTGACCGAGACGCTGCGGTTGTACCCACCCGCCTGGATGATGACCCGCACCCTGCGCGAGGACGCCGAACTCGGCGGCGTGCGGCTCAAGGGCGGTAGCACCATCGTGCTCAGCCCCTACCTCCTGCACCGCCGCTCCGACCTGTACGCCGAGCCGAACCGGTTCGACCCGGACCGCTGGCTCGGCGCCCAGCCCGACCGGGCGACCTATATCCCGTTCGGCGCCGGCCCCCGCAAGTGCATCGGGGACCAGTTCGCCCTCACCGAGGCCATCCTCGCGCTGACCGCCATCGTCGCTCGCTGGCGGTTGGTTCCGGTCGGCCACGAACCCTTCCAACCCAAGGTGGAGACGAGCCTGAGTTCGCGCGGGCTGCGCCTGCGCCTCGACGAACGCCGCACGAGCGACGCCGACACCACCACCGCTGTGCGGTCGGCGTCCACCCCTTCCACCACGACGGCGGGCGGCGGCTGCCCGCTCGACCATCAGGAGTGATGCCATGAGGTCTCACGTGAAGCCGCTGGTGAAAGGCCTGCTGCGGGCGCGCCGGGTCGGCGCGTTCGAGGCGGCCCCGGCCGACACCCTGCACGTCCCCACCCGCCCGCACCCGAACGGCTGGTTCTGCCTCGCCTTCTCGGACGAGGTACGCCCGGGCACCGTCACCACCCGGGCGCTCGCGGGTGCCGAGGTCGTCCTGTATCGCACCACCGACGGCGTGCTGCGGGCCGTGCGCCCGCGATGCCCGCACCTGGGCGCACACCTGGGGGTAGGCGGATCGATCGAGGGCGAGAACATCGTCTGCCCGTTCCACCGGTTCGCCTTCGACCCTGCCGGCACGTGCGTGCGCACCGGATACGGCGGGCCACCGCCGAAGGCGTCGCTGACCCGGTATCCGGTGTGCGAGACGAACGGCTCGATCTATGTGTGGCGGCACGTCCTCGGCCTGCCCCCGCAGTGGCGGGTCCCGGCGCTGCCCATGGACGACCGGCAGCCGTACAGCCACGACACGTTCGACATCGCCGGCCATCCGCAGGACGTCATCGAGAACGCCTTCGACTGGGGCCACCTGCCCGCGCTGCACGGCCTCGAGGATGTCGACATCGACGGCAAACCGATGCCCGGGGAACCGATCGCCACGGTCACCGCGACCGCGCGCGGCACCGTCATGCGCGGCTTCCGTCAGTCGTACACGCTCACCGTGATCGGCCTGGCCACCATCGCCGCCCGCACCGTCCTGCCCCGGGGCGCGGGCAACCTGTATGTGATGCTCCATGCGACGCCGACCACCCCGGGGCGCATCCACCTGCGCTTCGGCACGAAGCTGGAACTGGGCGCCGTGCCGGGTCTGCCCGAACGGCTCGGGCGCGCGGCCACACTGCCCGTCGCCCGGCTGAGCAGCGTCCTCATTCAGCGGCTGGCGAGCCTGGACACCGGCGCCGACCTGCTGATGTGGAACCACCAGGAACACGTCGAACAGCCCAAGCTCGCAAAGGGAGACGGGCCGATCGGGCGATACCGGTTGTGGGCGCAGCAGTTCTACGCCGGCGTCGAAGGCGTCCACATGGAATCCGCGAACTCCGAGGGTGTCGCCGCACCATCCGAGGCGGTGGACGCGAATCCCACGGGCGGTCTTGTGTCCCCGTGACTCGCCGGGACCGAAAGAGAGACGACATGGCAGCGGAAGACGGTACGCCCGAGGGCGGGCGACGATTGACCGTCCTCGGAGCGGGAGTGATGGGGACGGGCATCGCCGCACTGGCCATCGGTCACGGCATCCCGGTCTCGCTGATCGACCCGGACCGACACCGCCTGAGCGAAGCCCCCGCGCGCATCGACAGGATGGTGCGGATGGCGCGGTTGTTGAACACGTTGCCGGAGGAGTCCGGTACCGGTGTTCTCGTCACCCGAGCGTCGTTCGCCGAGGACGCGACGGCCGACAGCCCCGGTTCCGTCGCGGTGGTCGAGGCGGTCACCGAGGACGCCGACGCCAAGGCGAAGGTTCTCGCCGAGGTGTCCGCACTGGTCGCGCCGGGCACCGCGATCATCTCGAATACGTCCTCGATCCCGATCGACGAGCTGGCCCGGGCGACGGCCCGCCCGGCGGAGTTGATCGGCACCCACTTCATGAACCCGCCCCACCTGATCCGCACCGTCGAGGTGATCAGGGGCACGCACACCGACGAGGTCACCATGGACACGCTGCGGGCCCTGCTCGCCGCGCTGCGCCGGGAACCGATCGTGGTCGACGACGCACCGGGCTTCGTCACGAGCCGCATCCTGCACCCCATGATCAACGACGCGGTCCGGGTGGTGGCGGCGGGCACCGCGAGCGTCGAGGCGGTCGACCGGTTGATGCAGGGGTGCCTGGGCCACCCGACGGGCCCGCTGCGCACGGCGGACCTGATCGGCCTCGACAACCTGGTCGACTCGTTGTGGGTGCTGCACAACCGGACCGGCGACGAGGGGTGCCGTCCCTGCGACCTGCTGTTGGAGATGGTGCGCGCCGGCCGGCTGGGCCGCAAGAGCGGACGCGGCTTCTACGCATACGAGGGAGAACAGGCATGACTGTGTCGTCGGAGTCGTCGGAGTCGTCGGAGTCGTCCGAGTCGTCCGAGGCGTTGGGGTCGTTCGAGGCGGAACTGCTGCGGTTCCTGGCCCGGCACACGGGCCGGGAGTGGACGATCGACGCGGACGTCTTCGGTCCCGGGGGCCTGTCCTCGCTCTTCGCCATGGAACTGGTGGTCTATCTGGAGCGGACCTACGACATCGCCATCCGCGGCGCCGACCTGCGCATGGACAACTTCCGCACGGTGGTGCGGATGGCCGAACTGGTCGACCGACTCCGGCAGTCGGCCCTCGGGGGTCCCGGTGCGTGAGACCGTCGCCGCCGCGACCGCGGCGGTCACCGAACTGGTCGGTGATCGGGCGGCCGACTGGGATCGCGCGGGCCGACTCCCCGACGACGTCGTCCGCAAGCTCGGTGCGGCCGGTTTGCTTACCGGGCAAGTCCCCCAGAAATACGGCGGGTTGGGGTGGACGAGCGCGGACGGCGGCGAATTCACCGCGCATGTGGGCAGCCTGTGTGGTTCGTTGCGCAGCGTACTGACCTCGCAGGGCATGGCCGCATGGACCGTCGAACGCCTCGGTGATCCGGCGCAGGCCGCGGACCTGCTGCCTCGACTGGCGTCGGGCGACACGGCGGCGATGGCCTTCAGCGAACCCGGGGCGGGCAGCGACCTGGCGGCCGTCGCCACCACCGTCACCGTCGACGGGGACACCGTCCTGCTCACCGGCGACAAGACGTGGGTCACGGCGGCCGACCACGCCGACCTCTTCCTGGTCGTCGCCCGGATGGGGGACGGCGGCGCCGTGGTCGTCGTACCCCGAAACGCACCCGGGGTCCGGGTCTCCCGGGTGGCCGACCCGCTGGGCTGTCGGGCGGCGGGACACGCGGAAGTCCGGCTCGACGGGGTCCGGTTGCCGCTCGACAGCCTGCTGGGCGGTGGGCGCCAACCGCTCCCCCTGCTCGTGACGACCGCTCTGGCCTACGGGCGGATCTCCGTCGCCTGGGGATGTGTCGGCATCCTGCGGGCCTGCGTGACGGCGACCGTCGAGCATGCGCTGTCCCGGGAGCAGTTCGGTCGGCCGCTGGCACGACACCAGCTGGTCGCACGGCACTTGGCCGAACTGTGGACCGCGGAGCAGGTCGCGACCCGGGTCTGCGAGTACGCGAGTCGCTGCTGGGACGAGCATGCCGCCGACCTGGCCGCCGCCGTCGTACTGGCGAAGTACGTCGGTGCGAACAACGCGGTCAAGGGCGCCGCCGCGGCCGTGCAGGTCCTCGCGTCGGCGGGTGTACGGGACGGCCACGTCGTCGCACGCGCGTATCGCGACGCCAAGCTCATGGAGATCATCGAGGGCAGCAACGAAATGTGCCAGCTGATGCTGGCCGACCATGTGCTGGGCCGGCGGTGAGTCGGGTCGTGGCCGCCGACGAACCCCGCGGTGGGGGCGGAACACGCGCGCCCCCGCCCGGGCGATCCCGCCCGTCCTGGTCAAGTGCCTGGTCTGGGACCTGGACAACACGCTGTGGCGCGGCACGCTGTCGGAGGACGAGACCATCGACCCGTTCCCGACGATCCGCGAAGTCGTCGCCGGACTGGACGCACGCGGCATCCTGCAGTCGGTGTGCAGCCGCAACGACCACGACCCGGCCTGGGCCCGATTGCAGGCCCTGGGCATGACCGAGTGGTTCGTCGTGCCGGAGATCGGTTGGGGGCGCAAGTCGGACGGGGTTCGGCGGATCGCCGAGCGGCTGGGCTTCGCGACGTCCACGATCGCCTTCATCGACGACCAACCGGCCGAGCGGGCCGAGGTCGCCCACCATCTCCCGGACGTGCGCTGCTATCGGGCGGAGGACGCCGCCACGCTGCTCGACCGGCCCGAGTTCAGTCCGACGTCGGTGACCGTCGACGCACGCCGCCGCCGGACGATGTACCGGGCCGGGGTCCGACGCACCGACGAGCAGGCACGCTTCACCGGCTCGCACGACGACTTCCTGCGCTCGTTGGAGATGGTGATGCACATCGGGCGGGCCACGGAGGACGAACTGTCCCGCGTCGAGGAGTTGACGTTGCGCACCAGTCAGATGAACGCCACCGGGGTGCACTATCCGGACACCGCGCTGCGTGCGCTTGTCGATGACGCCTGCCACGAAGTCCTGGTCACCACGCTCACCGACCGCTTCGGACCGCACGGTGCGGTGGGTGTACTGCTGCTCCGAAAGCACCCGCGCGCGTGGCATCTCAAGCTGCTCGCCACGTCGTGCCGCGTGGTGGCGTTCGGCGCGGGCACGATCATCCTGAACTGGTTGGCCGACCAGGCGGCTCGGGCCCGTGTGCACCTGTTGGCGGACTTTCGCGCCACCGACCGCAATCGCATGATGGAGATCGCCTACCGGTTCGCCGGTTTCGACGAACGACCGTGCGCCTGTCGGGGCGCGGCCGGCGAGCCGGGTTCCGACGACGGTGACGTCCAGGTCCTGCACCTCGTTGCCGAACGGCGCCCGAGGTCGGAGACGGTCCGGCTGATCGCTCCGGATCTCGTGGTCACCGCCGACGGACCAGGGTGACGCCGTCGGCCAGGGGAAGCATGCAGATGTCCACCCTCCGGTCGTCCCGAATCCTGGCGTTGACCTCCCGAACTCCGACGGTGTCCGCGTCCTCCGCGAGGGGGTCGACGACCCGACCGAAGAACAGCGTATTGTCCAACACCAACAATCCACCCGGCCGCACAAGGCGCAGGCAAAGCTCGTAGTAATCCGGATAGTTCCGCTTGTCGGCATCAATGAAAACGAGATCGAATTCCCCGGAGCGGCCCTCCGCGATCATTTCCTCCAACGTTTCCATCGCCGCTCCGATGCGGACATCGATGTGATCGAAAACTCCCGCCCGGCGCCAATACTCGACACCGATCTCGGGCCACCGCGCACTGATGTCACAGGTGACCAATCGCCCGCGCGGGGGAAGCGCACGCGCCATACACAGCGTGCTGTACCCCGTGAACGTACCGAGCTCCAGCACCTCCGCGGCACCGGTCGCCGCGACCAACATCGCGAGGAACTGCCCTTCCTCGGGCATGACCTGCATCGTTTCCCCGCCGGGGAGCTCTGCGCTCATCAGCCGCAGATCGCGCAGAATCTCGTCCTCCCGAAGCGAGAACTCTCTGACATACCCGAGAAGTTCCGACCCGGCCGCAATTTGATCCGCCATACCAAAACCCTAGACGACGCTCCGACCACAATTCAATAGACGCCCGAGACGGGCCAATTCGACATACGACTCGATGCCGAGTTTGCCGAAGACATGGCACGGTTTATCGAGTACGTCGAACTCCCGCGCGAGCAACACCCGTATTTCATCGCCACCCGGCCCACCCGAAACTCGACGGCCACCCGCCCGAACGATCGGGTGGGTGGCCGTCGTCGTTTGCATCCACTGGCCACGTTTCAGCAGCTGCGGCATCCCAAAGTGCCCACAGTGACCTGGAGTGGGCACTGCTCCACCCTGCTTCCACCATGCTCGATCGACAACCGGGGCTACACATCGGTACCGGCCTCTCGCGCGCAACTCATGCGCCGGCGTCGGTCGAGGTGCGGTCAGTAGTCCCAAACGGTCGGTACGAAACGGAAGGCGCTGCCGGCGACCGCTACATGGCAGGCGGACGGGAACGGCAGGTGTGCGGCCAGCAGTTGCCCGCCGTTCGCGGCCAGCTCCGTCAGGAGGCCGAAGCGGACGCGGGCCGCTTCCTCGGGGTCGTGATCGAAGCCGTTGTGCCAGTCGGGCTTGTCGAACCCGGTCTGGAACACGGCGTCGCCGGCGAACAGCAGCCGATCGCCGCCGGACTCCAGGCGGATGACGCTGTGGCCGGGGGTGTGCCCGCCGGTGCGCTGGATCACCACTCCCGGTGCCACCTCGTACTCCGTCTCGAACGGCCGCAACTGGCCGCGGTACACGTCCAGGAACCGCGAGGCGGTCTTTCGCAGCACGTCCGGCACCGGTGTCGGCATGACGGTGTGGGAGAAGTCCGGCACGTCCCAGAACTCGGCCTCGGCCGCCGCCAGGTGGACTCGCAGGTCCTGGCGCAACCGGCCCCTCAGCCCCTCGACGAGCAGCCCGCCGATGTGGTCCATGTGCAGGTGGGTGAGCACCACGTCGGTCACGGACGCGGCGTCGATCCCGGCGGCGTCCAGTCGCATGGCCAACTGCCCGGCGCGCGGGAAGCCCGGGAACTCGGTGCCCAGCCCGGCATCGACGAGGATGGTCCGGTCGCCGCTGCGCACCACGGCGACGTTCAGCGGCCAGTCGCACACCTCCGGCGGCAGGAACATGTCACCGAGCCAGGCCGCCAGTTCCTCCTGGGCGGCGTTGGTGGCCAGCGTGGTGGTGGTGATCGGCAGCACGCCGTCGCTGATCACCATCACGTCGATGTCACCGACCTTCAGCGCGTAGCGCGACGGAACCGGTTCGTCATGCCCCAGTGCGTGGGAGTGTGCGAGGTTGACCTGGCTCATGGTGTTCTCCTCTTCAAACGTGTGAACCGAAACGTGTGAACCGAAGACATCGACGGCGCCATGGGGGCACACCGTCCAGTCATCACAGAGGACCGGACGGCGCCCTGGATTGTGACAGCCGCGGGCCGTGGTCGGCCGACTCCCGGCTCGCGCGGCTGCCTGTACTCGGCCCCGCCTCGGGTCCATCCCGTCGACGAACGCGCTGTGCCCGTGGGACACTTGGTGAGACTGGGGCGCGTCGCCGCGCCGGTGGCGGCGGCCGGACCCGAGTTCCCGGAAGCGGCAGTGGTGCGCCGCCTCTTCCCGCACGGATGGGTCGAATCGTCGTCTCGCGTTCCGATGGGACCCGGCCGACGCGGTGCGCGCTCCACCGACTCGGCCGGGGGCCATACGGGCGTGCCGCCGGCTAGGCACCGGCCCGCCGCAACCAGTCCGTGTAGGCGGTTTCGGCGAGGATGGCGCCGTCGGCCGGTACGAGGGTGAGCTCGTCGGGCACCGCGCCGAAATAGTGCGCCCGCGCGTCGGTGACCACCTCACGCGGGTCGCCCCACGCAACCAGTGCCTTGCGGAAGAACTCGTCCATCCGGTACCGGTTCGGGCCGGCGATCTCGACCATCGCGTTGCTCGGCGTGCCCGCCGCGGTCCTGCCCACCAGTTGCGCGACGTCGTCGCCGGCGACCGGTTGGAAGGCGACCGGCGCGATGTGCACCTCGTCGCCCGTCGTCGCCTCGTCCGCGATCCGCCGGCCGAACTCGTAGAACTGCGTCGCGTGCACGATCGAGAACGGGATCGCCGATTCCCTGACGAGTCGCTCCTGGGCGATCTTCGCGCGGAAGTAGCCGATGTCGGGTCGGCGGTCGCTGCCCACGACCGACAGCACCACGTGGTGCCCCACTCCCGCCTCCTTCTCGGCGGCCAGCAGGTTGCGGGTGGAGGTGGTGAAGAAGTCCAATACCGCCGCGTCCTCGAACGACGGCGAGTTCGACACGTCGACGACGACGTCCGCGCCCTTCATCACCTCGGCCAGCCCCTCGCCGGTGAGGGTGTTCACCCCGGTGTTCGGTGCCGCAGCGACCGCCTCGTGCCCGTGCTCGCCCAAACGGCCGACGACCTTCGAACCGATCAGGCCGGTACCACCGATGACCACGATCTTCATGCGGGATCCTCCTTGTTCCCGGGGACTTCGGCGTCTCCCGGACGACAGGTAGACCGGGCACCCCATCCGGATGTGACAGTTCCGGATCCGTCGAAGTCCTCCGCCGGGAGCCCGATGAATCTGTGACAGACGCGGGGAGACCTGGCCGTTGGACGATGGGCGGGGAGAGGAACAGTGCGAAACGGATGCCGCTCGAGGCGCGGACCGGCGCGCCGAACGTGGCAGCGTGTGCTTGCCTCGTATGGCGTGTGAGGCCCGGAAGCACTGTTTCGAAGTGGCTTGTAGCATGGCGGCGCCGAACCCGAAGGAGGCGACCATGCACGCGGGAGCCGACACCGATTCTCTCGATCAGGCGGCGAAGGATTTCCTCGCGGCGCGCCCCAGGCTCTTCGGTGTCGCGTACCGGGTGCTCGGAAGCGCCGTGGAAGCGGAGGACATCGTCCAGGAGGCGTGGCTGCGGTGGCAGCGCGCGGACCGCGCTCACGTCCTGGATCCGACGGCATTCCTGACCACGGTCACCGCCCGTCTGGCCATCAATCTGGCCCAGTCCGCCAGAGTGCGGCGGGAGTCCTACGTCGGCCCGTGGCTGCCCGAACCGGTCGACACCAGTTCGGATCCGCAGATGGGTGCCGAACGAGCCGAAGCCCTCGAACTGGCGGTTCTCTTCCTGCTGGAGAAGCTGAACCCGATGGAGCGTGCCGCCTACGTCCTGCGCGAGGCCTTCGACTACCCCTACGCGCAGATCGCGGAAATCCTGGAGACGAGTGAAACGAACACCCGTCAACTGGTGAGCCGCGGGCGCAAACACCTGGCTGCCGAGCGCAGGGAACGCGCCGGCACGACTGATCACCGCCGCCTTCTGGAGGTGTTCCTCGCCGCCGCACGGGAGGGTGATCTGGCGGCACTGGAGAACGTGCTCGCTGCGGATGTCGTCAGCTACACCGACGGCGGAGGGGTGCGCGGCGCGTCCAGGATCCCGGTCGTCGGACGCCTGCACGTCTCCAAGTACCTCGCGGCCTTCGCGCCACGGTTCTGGCCCGGGTCGGAGGTGCGGTGGGTCGAGGCCAACGGTCGTCCCGCCGTCGTCGTCTCCGCCGACGGGAACGCGGTGGCCCTGCTTTCCGTCGATGTGTCCGCCGAGGGAATCGACCGGATCATGTGGCTGATGAACGCCGCCAAGTTGTCGCCCTACCTGGCATCGCTGCGCGGTTGAACACCCTTCGCCACACCGACCGTCCCGTGCCCCGGCCGCGATGGCCGGCCGGGGCGTCCGGACGTCCGGAATTCTCCGAGACACGAGGGACGGACAAGGTGACGATTACGCGGACCTACCCTCTGTCCGCCCGCAGCCCGGGGCTCCGCCGCGGGCAAATCGAACTCGTATCCGCCGAACTTCTCGACGAGATCGGCAAGCTTTGCCACGTGGGGCCCACGTGCAGCGCGGGCCTCCGCCAGCGCGACTTCCTCGATCTCCACTGATGACCGCACGGACGGCTCCTCGTTGTTCTCGTGACGCGGCTACGGGCACCGTAAGGCGCGTGCATCGGACACCGTGAGGCATCCTTCCCCGTCGCACGCCTGGCCCGACCGGGCCCGCGCATCACGTCACGTCCGCGCCCCACCAGTCGGTTCGGGCGCGGAGGTGCGGGGCGCGACCGGGGGACCGAGCGGTGCGGGCGGTGGTGATGGTTTCGGTCGGGTCGGCCCTTCGTCAGTGTGATGGAGCGGAGTCGTGTGCTGCGGCGAGCGCCTGGATGTGGGGCGGGACGACGCATGCCTGGGAGGCGAGCAGGTCCGCGAACGCGGTGGTCAGCAGGTCCGGCCGGGTGCGGGTGTACGCGGTGAGCGTGCGGCGGATCGGCGGGTCCGGCGGTCGCAGCAGGCCGTCGAAGTCCGGAGGGACGATGTTGGCCGGAACGAGGGCGGGTCCGAGCCCGGCGGCGGCGAGCAGCGGTGCGGCAGAGGTCTGTTCGGCGTGGACGGCCGTCCCGGGAGCGAAACCCGCCTCGTGGCAGGCCTGGTCCAGGATGTCGGCCAGCCCGTTGGCGGGGGCGTAGCGCACCCACGCGCGGTCGGCCAGCTCGGCCAGTGCCAAGGGCCCCGGCGGTTCGCCCGCGAGGGGGTCGTCACCGGGCAGCACGATGACGAACTCTTCGATGCCCAGGTCGCGGATCGGGCCCTCCCAGCCCGCCGGGGACGGGCCGACGGCGAGGTCGGCCTCCCCCGCCGCCATCGCCGCCTGCAACCGGTCGGCGTGCGCGAATTCGCGGAGCCGGATCCGCACGCCCGGGTGTTGGCGGCGCCACGCCCGCAGGACCGGCGGCAGGATGCCCAGGCTGACCGAGTAGACGGTGGCGACTTCCAGTTCGCCGCCCTCGAGGTCGGCCGTCCGCCGCGCCGCCGTGTGCAGGCGTCGTGCCTCGGCGAGTGCGGCTCGGGCGTGCGGCAGGACGGCGCGGCCCATCGGTGTGGGCCTGATCGCACGTGGCAGGCGTTCCAGCAGCGGGCCACCGAGCGAGCTCTCCAGCGCACGGATCTGGTGGGACAGGGCCGGCTGCGTCACATGCAGTTGTTCGGCCGCCTGCGTGAACGAGCCGGTGTCGACCACCGTGACCAGGTATTCGAGCTGCCGCAACGTCGCCATGAACAAATTTTATCGCAGGCAGAGAAAACAAGCCTTGGACTCATAGTGCGTCGGCGGGAGAGGGTTTTCGAAACAAGCCCACCACCTCTCCCTTGGAGCCGGATATGACAACTTCCACTGATCTCACCGGGCAGCGTCTGGTCGTCGTGGGCGCCGGTTCACGCACCGGACGCCTGCTGGCTCGGGCCTTTTCGGCTGCCGGCGCGGACCTGGTGCTCGCCGGCCCCGACTCGCGCAAGCTGGAATGGACTGCCGGCGAGTTGGCGGGCCGGGCCGACGTGGTTCAGGTCGACCTTGCCGAGGAGGCCACGATCGCCGCCCTCGCCCGGAAGGTCGGCAGCTTCGACCACCTGGTCTCGACCGCCGCGATGCCCGCCAACGGCCCACTCGCCGAACTCGAACTCGCCGACGTACAGCGTGCCTTCGCCGCCAAGGTGATCGGTCCGCTGTTGCTCGCCAAGCACCTGACCGACAGGGTGCGCGAGGGCGGCTCGTTCACCTTCTTCTCCGGCGTGGCGGCCTGGCGTCCCGCCCCGGCCCGGACCGTGATGGCGACCACCAACGGGGCGCTGGCCTTCCTGATCCAAGCCCTCGCCGTGGAGATCGCCCCGGTGCGGGTCAACGCCATCTCCCCCGGCATCGTCGACACCGGCTCCTGGGACGGACTCGGCACCGACAAGGAGGCGTTCCTTCGCTCCATCGCCGAGCGCAACCCGGCCCGTCGGGTGGGCACTCCGGACGACCTGATCAAGGCGGTGCTGTTCGCCGTCACCAGCCCCTACGTCACGGGCAGCGTGCTGCACGTCGACGGCGGCGGCCGACTCGCCTGACGGGACGGAACACTGATGGATCTGCACCTGAACGGCAAGGTCTTCCTCGTCACCGGAGCCTTCGCGGGGATCGGCGCGGCCACGGCTCGGCTGCTCCACGCCGAGGGCGCCACCGTCGTCGGCGCGGCCGCGGCCCGCCACCCGGGCGACCGTCGACGGCGGCGCTCCGCGTCAGCTCCGACCCGCCCTCATCTCCATCTCTTCCCGGGAGTACTCTCATGCGTTCTCGCACCGTGATCCGCACCATCGCGGTCGCCGCCTCGGTCGCCGGTCTGGCCGGCGGCACCGTCGCGATCGCCTCCGCCCACGACCACGCGACCCGTTCCGCACGTTCCTGGCCGCAGCGCCTGATCGACCGCTCACCCGACCTGGTCCAACCCGAGACGCTGACCGTCGACCGCTCGATCGGCGAGCGCAGGGCCGCCCGGCAGGTGCACCTGGCCCAGCAGCTCTACACCTTCTGGAACACCGGGCAGCAGAAGTACCTGGACGCCGCCGTCAGTCCCCGATTCAAGGACAACACGCTGCCCACCGGCCGCCCGCAGGGTCCCGCCGGCCCGATCTTCGCCTCGGCGAACTTCCGCACCGCCGTGCCGGATCTGACCTGCGAGTTGTCCGACGTACTGGTCACCGGCGACAAGATCACCGCCCGGCTGGTCTTCCGCGGTCACTTCACCGGCACCTTCAACGGTGTCCGGGGCAAGGGCCAGAGCGTCGATTTCAACGCCATCGACATCCAGCACGTCGGAACCGACAAGATCATCGAGGACTGGCACATCGAGGACAACCAGACCCTGATGAGTCAACTCGGCATCGGCGCGCTCGGGTGATGACGACCGAGCAACTCCCGTCCCGGGGCGGGGTGGTGACGGGTCGCCTTCGGGTCAGGTGCGGGTGAGGGCCTTTGCCAGGTCGGCGGGGGAGGTTCCGGGGGTCAGTAGGGATATGAACGAGTCGTCGAGGAAGGTCACTCGACACTCGCGACGCAGGTTGTCCGTCCATCTCGACCGCGCGCTCCGGACCGTTTCGGTGGAGCACTCCCACAGGACGGGGGCCGGCCGTGGCGCGGTACAGCCCACGACGGTGATCAGGATGCGTCGGTCGGTGATCACCAGGAAGGCGGCGCTGTGGTCGACCCGGCCCTCGAGGCGCAGTTCCGGTGGCCTGCCGCCCGCCATGCTGCCGGCCGGCAGGCTGTGCCGCTCGCGGCGGCTCAGTCGTTCCAGCACGACCAGGCCGATGATCGTGACGACGACCAGGAGTACGAGCAGGGGGCCCAACAGGCCGTACAGCAAAGCGAGTTCGCCGCGTGTGCCGTATCTGCGCCGAACCTCCTTCGCGCTTCCGCGGATGGTCCCGGCATCGAGTGGGTTGTCGCTTTCGCCGCCCGAGACCTCCACGCGCGCGATGCGCACGAGGTGCTCTCCGGGACGTAGGAGCGGGTTCACGGTGGCTTGCAGCGCTGCTTGATCGACCACGAACGACCTTTCCTTTCCGGGGGATTCACGCTCGCCCTGGTCATGTTCGCGGTCGTCATCGATCGCGGATGAGTTCCCGGGTGAGGTGATGGAGGCGCATCGCGGAGTCCAGGTCGAAGGCCGGTCCCGTCAGGCGTAGTCGACGCGTCTTGCGGTAGGCGGTGAAGGCCGGGTCCGGCGGTTCGTCGAGGAGCCGGATCATCGGCTCCACCGCCTTTTCCGGCGAGGTGGCCAAGACCGCGAAGGAGGTCTTGGTCAGGGCACGCAACGGCTGCGGAAGGTGGTCGGGCATGCCGGTCGCCACGACGCCGGGGTTGTAACAGACGTAGCGGATCGGGGTGTCGGCGTGTACGGCGGGGAACGCCGCGCCGAGCAGGTCGTTGGCGCGGAAGGATTGCAGGGTGGCCTTGGTACCGCTGTAGCGGCGCGTCACCTGCAGATCCTCCCAGTGGATGCGACCCAGCGGAACTCCGGGGGTGCCGACGTTCATGACGACCGGGCGCGAGGCGGATTCCAGTGTCCTGCGTAGGCCGTGACCGAGCACGTATCGACTCAGGTACGCGAGTGCGAAGCTGTGCTCGAACCCTTCGGGGGTGACGGTGCGCGGACCGAAGAGCCGGTAGCGCTGGGCACAGAAGACGAGTTTGTCGACCGAGGGACAACCGTCCTCGATCGTGGTGACGAGTTCCCGGGCTGCCGCGACCGAGGTGAGGTCCACCTGCAGGAAGGTGGCGCGTCCGCCGGCCGGGCAGGTCTCGGCGGCTGCCGGCAGGGCCTCGCCCTTGGCGGCGGTGCTGCCCACGACGAGCACGTGTGCCCCGAGGCGCAGGTAGTGCAGGGCAAGTCCTCTGCCCAGCCCGTCGGTTCCTCCGGTGATGACCACGGTCTGCATCCTTGGTACTCCTCCCTCGGGCAATGCCGCAGGACCACTGTGCGGAGTATGCGGATATCGAGTATCCGCTTATCCGTGACCGTACCACAAGCGGATATTCGACATCCGCTTCGTGCTAGGGTCGGATCGTCGGAAGGAGCCCCATGAGCGGTCGCACGGCCGGCGACGAATCCCCGGCTTCGGCGACGACTCGGCGGCCGAGACGGGACGCCGAAGCCAACCGTCGGCGTATCGTCCAGGCGGGGCGCGAGGTCTTCGCCGCGCGCGGGCTTCAGGCCACGCTCAACGACGTCGCCCACCACGCGGGACTGGGAGTCGGCACCGTCTACCGCAAGTTCTCCGACAAGCGGGCGCTGGTGGATGTCGTCTTCGGCGAGGAACTCGACGAGATCGCGGCAATGGCGCGGGAGGCCCTGGATCGGGATGACGCTTTCGATGCCCTCGCCGAGTTCCTGGAGCGGGCGCTGGCACGCGCCGCGGACAACCGCGGACTGCGCGAATTGATGCGCCGGGGCATCGGCGAAGGCGTGGGCCTCGCCCGAGCGCGCCAGGAGATCACGTCACACTGCGAGCGCCTCATGGAACGGGCCCGCCTCCAGGGCAGGCTCCGCGACGGAGTGACCGCAGGCGACATCGTGCCCATCGCCGCGATGATCGACGCCGTCATGGCCCTGTCCGACGAGCAACTCGAGGAACGGCCCGCCGAGTCGTGGCGACGCTACTTGGCGATCATCCTCGACGGACTCCGCGCCGACCCGCACCGGACACCATTGCGCCAACCCACCGAAGCCGGCCGGCCACGACGGAACCGCCCCGCGCCGCCCACGACCGGGCCATCGCCCCGGTGACACCCGGGCCGTGCCGATCGAACCCATCCGCACCGTCGGGTTCGCGTGGCCTGCAACCCTGACGACCCACGACCGCGCCGACCACGCCGGGCCGGCGACTGCGGCGGCACCGAGGCCGCACCACCTGTCGTCGACGTCTGGGTACGCTCCCGCCTGTGACGATCTTGCGTTCCATCGCCCTGTTCCTGGCCGCCGCCGTCTTGGAGATCGGCGGCGCCTGGCTGGTGTGGCAGGGCGCCCGTGAACACCGCGGCTGGGCCTGGATCGGCGCCGGCGTCGTCGCCCTCGGCGCCTACGGGTTCGTCGCCACCCTCCAGGAGGACGCCGACTTCGGCCGTATCCTCGCCGCCTACGGCGGCGTGTTCGTCGCCGGCTCGCTCGCCTGGGGCATGGCCCTGGACGGCTTCCGCCCCGACCGGTACGACGTGGCCGGCGCGCTGATCTGCCTCGTCGGCGTCGGCGTCATCATGTACGCGCCCCGGAGCACCTGACCCGCGCGGGCTCCCCGAGCGCGCCCCGCGCCGTACCAGAGCTCGCCCAACGCGCCGAGGTTCGCCTCGTTGTCGACCTCGACGTCGAGCGCTTGGGTCGGCAGGGCGTCCGCGAGCAGCGCCGCCGCGGGTACGGCCTCCCAACCGAGGTCGGGCGCGTTGACCCGGGTGGGGCGGGCGGCTACCTGTACCTGTCGGGCGAGACCGGCATCGGGGCCGGCATCGTCGTCGAGGGCGAACTCTTTCGCGGCGCCCACGGCGCGGCCGGCGAACTCGGCCACGGCGTCGTCGACCCCCGGGGGCCGGCGTGCCGTTGCGGCGGCACCGGCTGCCCAGAGCAGGTCGCCGGACTCGACGCGCTGCTGCGCACGGGCGTCCCCGACGCGGCGGGCCCGTCCGAGTCACGGCTCGCGGAGTTGACGCGCCTCCACGACCACGACCGCGACGCCCTGCACGCGGTCGGCGCGGCCGGGCGCGGGCCGGCCGTCGCACTCGTCGGCGCCGTGAACCTCCTGGATCCGGACACGATCGTCCTCGGCGGCCTGCACGCCCGCCTCGCGCCGTGGCTCATCCCCCCGATCGAGGCGGCCCTCGCCCCGGCGGCGGTGCGCTGCGCGGCCGCTCCCCCGCCCAGCGCGCCTCGACCCTGGCGACGCAGAGCGCGGTCCGGGGCGCCGCGGGGACCGTGCTCGCCCGCGTCCTCGCCGACCCCTCGGCATCGCCTGACCGGCCATACACGACAGCCCCCGGACCCTCGCGTCTCGCGCGGAACGCGTGGCACCATGCGAGCGCCGGTCGCCCACATCGGCGGGAACGGGGATCGGACGTGAGCGACATGACCGGCGAGGCAGCCGCGGTGATCGACGCGCACGTGCACGTCGTGTCACCCGACACGCGGCGCTATCCGCTGGACGGCGGCACCCGCGACGGCACGGACTACTGGAGCGACGGCGGTTGCTCGGCCGCCGAGGTCCTGGGTACCCAAACCGCCAACGACGTACGGCGGACCGTACTCGTCCAAGGCGTGGGCGCGTACGGCTACGACTGCCGCTACCTGCTCGATACGGTCGCCCGATATCCGCGGCGCACAGCCGCGGTCATCGCGGTGGACATGTCGGATCCCGCCGCTGCCGCCCGGTGTCTGCGCGATCACGCTCGCGTTCCGTCCGTCACGGGGGTGCGGCTGTTCGCCGTGTCCGGCGGCCCGCAAGCCCCGGACCCGACATGGCTCACCGACCACACGTCGCACGCGGTGTGGGACGTCGCGGCCGAAGCGGGACTCACCGTCGTCCTGACCGCGTTCACGCGGCAACTGCCCCTGCTGCGCCCGGCGATCGAGGCCCGTCCGGGCCTGCGCGTGGCCCTTGACCACTGCGCCTTCCCCGACCCCCGGGCGCGAGCCGCCGGGCGAACGGCCGTGCGGGACCTCTCGGACCTGCCCGGCGTGTACCTGAAGGTCACCACGCACCTCCTCGCCGGTGCCCAAGCGGCGGGCGAGGACCCTGCGGACGTCGTCGACGATCTGGCCGCCGCCTTCGGCGAGCGGAGGTTGGCGTGGGGATCCGACCACCCCCAGACCCGGACACCGGACTATCCCGGGATGCTCGCACTCGCCCGCCACGCCATCCGCAGGCGCGACGCCCGCGCCCGGGCCGAGATCCTCGGTGGAACGGCCCAACGCCTGTGGTTCGCCCGCGACATCCGGTCCCCGGAAAGCGGTGCGTGATCACCGCGTCGGCAATCTCGGGCCGCCGAGCGAGCATCGCTGCCGCCCGGCACGCCGCTCAGGTCCGACGCGTCGGGGGCTTTCCGCCGACCGCTCGCGTGATGCGGGCGCAGGCCTTGAGGAGGCGGCGCCCCGCGCGGTCGATCTCGCGCGCGGTCATCTCGCGGTGCGGCTGCACCGAGAGGTTCATCCCGGTGCGGCCCTCGGCGTCGAAGACCGGCGCGCTCATGGCGCTGACCGGGTGCCGACCACCACCCTCGAGATCGCCCGGAAGGTACTCGGCCTGCCGCAATTCCGCCAACAACGCCATCACCATCGGCTGAAGACCCTCGGCGAGCGGGTCGTCGCCGAGATCCGCGAGCGCGTGGCGCAGTCGTACACCCGCAGGCGTCAGGCGCTCGACGCTGTAGCCGCGCGCGCGGATGGCGGCGAGCGAGTCGAGCAGCGGCTCGCGGGGAGCGACACGGTCGGTGCGTGCCGCCCAGTCCTCGATGACGGCCTCGTCGGCCCAGGCCACGAACACGCCGCCGAACGGCGGCGCCAAGGGGATCCGGCGGCCGATGCGCACGGCCTCGGCGTCCGGTCCCGTGCCCGCGTGCGCGACGATCACCAGGTGCTCCTCGCTGCGGATCGCGGCGGTGGCCTGCAGGTCGAGTTCGTCGGCGATGGTCACCACCTCCGCTTGGGCGAGGTGCACCGCCGGGTACGCCTGCTCCGCCGCGCGGCCCGCCGCGACGACGGCCGGCCCCAGGGTGAACGTCTTGTCGACCGGATTGCGGATCAGGTAGTCGGCGCCTGCGAGGCTCGACGTCACCGCATGGCACGTTGCCTTGCTGATGCCGAGCGCCCGAGTGATGTCGCTGAGGCTGAACGGGTGCGCGGGCCGGCTCGCAAGGAGTTCCAGGACACCGATGACCCGGTCCGTCGGCGGTGACGGGCTCGTCCCGGGGGTGTCGTGCCCGTTGCGCCGTCGTCGACCGCCACCATGGCTGCTTCTCCCCTGCTCGTAGCCGGTGCCCGGCCTCGCCCCCGCTGCCTCTCGGGCGCGCCACACCCTACCGAGTCGTCCGCAGGCCCTGGCGCCGGTGGCGAACGCCGTTCACCGGGTGATCGTCTCCGCCGGGTCGGTGGGGTAGCGGACCTCCACCGCCCACGGCGCCGACGGCCCGAGTGCCCGCAGGCGCTGGAGGGCCATGCGCTCGATGAGCTCCTTGGGGACCAGGCAGTCGGCGCAGGCCGCGGGGCCGGCGGTGACCGTCACCAGGACGTGGTGGGGGGCCGAACGGGCGCAGTTCAGTTGGTAGTCGTCGGCGGCGAGGGTCTGGGCCAGGGGGGCAAGCGCCTGGGACACGGCTTCGTCGCTGATGTCCTTGTTCGTCATGGGCGCTCCTCGCGCATGTTGGCGGTAACGGGGCAGCGGCCGTAGGGTCAGCCGGCGGTGAGTTCCGGGCGGCTGCGCGAGAGGAAGGCGCCGTTGTCGGAGAGCAGGAACTGTCCGGTGGTGTGGGCGGCCAGGTCCGAGGCGAGGAAGAGGACGAGGTCGGCGAGGTCCCGGGGGTCGGAGAGTTCACCGCCGAGCGGGATGGACGCCTTCAGCGCCTGTCGGTACTCGGCGCCCAGTCGTGCCGCCACGTCGTGGGTGAGGGTGGTGCCCGGTGCGACGGCATTGACCCGGATGCGGTGTGGCGCGAGTTCGATGGCGAGGGTCCGGGTGAGGTGGTTGATCGCGGCCTTCGCGGCTCCGTACGGAGCCAAACGCACGGCGGGGCGGGTGGTCTCACCGGAGGTGACGTTGACGATCACCCCGCCGATGCCTCGACTGATCATGGCTGTCGCCTCGGCCCGACACGAGTACATCGTGGCGAGCAGGTTGCCGGTCACCACGTCCGACATGGCCCGGGCCGTCCATTCGAGGAACGGCGCGGCGGTGTGCTTGCCCAGCATGCCGACGTTGTTCACGCCGATGTGCACTCCGCCCAGGCGTTGCGCGGCCTCTTCGATCAGCTGATCCACCTGGTCCGGATCGGTCATGTCGCCGATCAGCGCGATCCCTTCGCGCCCCTCGGCGCGCACGAGTTCGCAGGTCTCCCACGCGGCGGTGGCGACGATGTCGGTGACGGCGACGTTCGCGCCGGCCTGGGCCAGTCTGACGGCGACGGCGCGTCCGATACCCGCGCCGCCGCCGGTGACCAGCGCTGACGTACCCGCGAGGGTGATCGGGATGGTCATGGCCGAGTGCTCCTTGGTTGTGGGGAAGACGTGTGGCCGCGGACGGGCGCGGGTCCGTTCGGGGTGGTCGCGGGTCTACGCCGCAGCCGGCGCGGCCGGTGTGGTGGTCGCCAGAACCAGGGCGTTCTCGACGGCTTCGAGCGCCATCGTGTCTAGTTCGGCGTCGGTCGAACCGCCGAGGGGACCGCGGACGGTGAGCACGCGGGCCTGGCGCAGCCCGTACAACGCGGTGACCTGGCGGGCGAGTTCGGTGAATCCCGCGGTGGCCAGCAGGAGGGTGGGGATGCCCGCCTGCTCCAGGACGACGGTGTCGTGGCAGCTCCACGACGTGCACGAACCGCAGTCCGCCGAACCGGTGATGACGAGGTCCGCGGATTCCTGGAGACGTTCGAGGACTTCGGGTTCGGCCGGCAGTGCCGCGCTGACCTTCGGGATCTCCAGGGTGACCACCGCGCCGGTGCGTTCCGCCAGGAGGCGGGCGATGGCGCCCTGGATGTAGCCGGCGTGCGGCTTGAGATTGTCCAGGACGGCGATGCGCGCGCCGGTCAACACCTCGATGCCGGCCGCGAGTTGCTTGGTCGGTTCGCCGACGCGGCCGGCCGGGTCCAGCAGGGTGACGGCCATGGGCCTGCCTTTCGAGAACGGCTGCCGAAGCGGGACCGCGCGAGGGGATTCAGTCGACGGGGGTGGTGACGCTGCGGGTGAGGCCCCAACTGGGGATCACGAGCGAGTGCTTGCCGGGTCCGCCCGCGACGAGGATGCGGATGTTTTCTGCGGTTTCGGTCATCGGTTGGAGGTCGTCGTCACCCAGGGCGCGCATCCACGGCCGCCACATCGAGCTTTGGAAGTGCCTGCGGAAGTCGCCCGCCGGGCGCCGCGCCTTCTCGAACAGGTAGGCCTGGACGTCCTGGCGCGCCCATCCGTCGCCGGCGAGGGTGGCGGCGTGCTCGGGGCCCAGGACGATGAAGTACTCCGCGCTGGAGACGACCGCGTTGTTGACCCCGAACGTCGCCATGACCGTGGCCATCTTGTCGAGAATCGGCGCCGGCCCGCCGCGCGTTTCCATGTCGTGGATGTTGTGCGGGTTCTCCATGCCGGCCACGGTCACCGCGCTGCGGGCGTCCAGGCCCAACGCGCGCGGGTAGACCGGCCAGGGGCTCGCCTCCGCGTTCTCCGCGAAGCAGAACGTGTACTTCGACGGCTGGCCGTGGGTTGCCGCGTCCCCCATGCCCGAGTCGCCCGCGCCCTTGGCGGTGCCGCCGCCGATGTGCAGCAGCGCGAGGCGCACGGCCCGGCCCAACGTGGCGTTCGCCCGGTTGCCCGGGCCCAGCGTCCCCGTCCCGGCGTTGAAGCCGCCCGCGCGGACGGCCTCTCCGTGTACGAGCACCATCACCGACACCGGGTGGGTCGTGGAGTTCACCCCGCGCAGGTTGAACTCCGGCGCACAGACGCCCCGGATCGCGGCGACGAGCAGGGGCAGCGAGGGCGGGGTACAACCGGCCATCACCGCGTTCACCGCCAGCACCCTGGGGGTGGCCTCACCGAGCCGGGGCGGCAATGCGCCGATGACCTCGTCGGGATCACCGTTGTACCCGGCCAGCATGGCCTCGACCCGCTCCCGAGTGGGAGGAACGACCGGCAGGCCATCGCCCCATCCCCGCTTTTCCAGCCACGCGTAGACCGTTTCCGACCGATGGTCCGGCAGGACGTGCGTGTCGGCACCCGCGTCGAGGGCGGGCGCAGCCGAGGCGAAATCAACCATGAGGCGTTCCCAGGTCGAGGAGACGGGACGTTCAAGTGGCTGTGAGGCTAGGCGCCCGGGGATCGGACCACAAGAGCGATTGTTCGAAATAATGACTATGGCATTCATATACTCGAACACCCGAGTTTGTTGGAGGCAGGTCCGTCGACCCCCTGCCGGGTGGTCGGATCCGCCCGCCGTGCGGTCCGGGCGCGTGTGGATGCCCGACCGCCCGGCGTATTTCGAGCGCCCGGGCCCGCCTGGTGCGCGGCGCCGAGGTGCTCGCGTGGGTACCGCACGGCGTCACGGTCGGTGCACCGGCGACCGGCGCCGAGAGGCGACGCCTGTCGGGCGGCGCGGGCACGGCGACGACGCGCGGCCGACCGCCCGTTCACGAGCGAGCGGGCGGGCGGGGGGACGGGCGGGCGCAAGGGGCCGCCGGCACTTCGCGTTCCCGGAACCGCCTGGCCGAAAGGCGCCGTTGCCTCACACATGGCGCGTGTGCGACCGTGACTGCGTTCGGCCCGGCGGCAGTGCCGTGGGGTCGGATGCATGGCGCCGTTCCTCGGGGAAAGCCGGTCGAACTCCGGCACTGTCCCGCAACCGTAGGCGCTCCGGGCAATCGCGCGGAGTGCGAGTCGGATTGCCCGTGGTCCGGTTTTTTCGTCGAGATCCGTCGTGGACTGCGGACAGCGAAGAGCCCGGACGACCGGTTGCCCCGGTTCACGGGTCGCTTCCTCTGCCACGAATCCGGTGGGGGAAGGAACGGCCGTGAGCACGTCTGCCGAAGACGCGGAATGGGCATGCCCGCCGCGCACGCCTCCCGCCGATCGGCGCGGCGCGGCGAGCGTCGCGGTGCTGACGGCGATCCTCGTTCTGCTCGGCCTCGTTGGCGCCCTTCCGGTACGGGCCGCCGGTCCCGAAGCCTGTCCGTCGGGCGATCGGGCCGGGCTGGTGCTGGACTTCGGCGCCGTCGACGACCCGCTCGCCGGCCCCCGCCCCGTCCCCGCGCTGACCTGGACCTGTGTGACGCCGCTGCGCGGCGCGAGCGGCCCAGCGGTCAGCGGCCTGGACCTGTTGACCCGGACCGGGCACACCCTGCGCACCAACGCCTCCGGTCTGGTGTGCGCCATCGACGGCTACCCGGCCGAGGGCTGCGCCGAGACGTTGCCGGGCGGGATCATCCGCTATTGGTCTTATTGGCTGCACGAGCCGGCGAAGGGACCGGGCTGGGCGTACGCGGGCATCGGCCCGGCCGGGCGGCGGCCGACCGACGGGACGATGGACGGCTGGCGCTACGTCGAGACCAGACTCGGCGACGTCACTCCGCGACCGCGCCAGGCACCCGACTGGGACGTCGTGTGCTGCGCCTCGCCCCCGGTCGGCCTGCCGCAACCCCCCGCGACGGTGACCGCGACGGCCGGACTCGCCGCCGCCACGGTGTCGTGGTCGGCGTCGACCGGCCCCAATCCGGTGACCGGATACGTGGTCGAGGCCGCGCCGAGCGGTGCCCGCACCCGGGTGGACGCCGGTGTCACCTCCGCCACGGTCCGGGCCCTGACGCCGGGCCGGTCCTACACGTTCACCGTGCGTGCGCTCAACGGCGCGGGTGAGTCCGCGCCCTCGGCGGCGAGCAATCCGGTCGTGCCCGCCGCGCCCGACTCGCGCGTGCCCGGGGCGCCGACCGCGGTCTCCGCGCGTGGTGGCGTCCGCGAGGCGATCGTCGGCTGGACCGCGCCGACCTCCGACGGCGGCAGCCCCGTCACCGGCTACCGCGTCGAGGTCATCCCCGGTGGGCGCGTCGTGGAGGTGACGGTCGCTCCGGCGAGGATCACCGGTCTGGCACCGGGCGACGCCTACACGTTCGTCGTGCGCGCGGTGAACGCGGCGGGCGTCTCCGAGCCCTCCGCAGCCTCGGCTCCGGTCGTGGTCACCGCCGCCGATCCGCGCCTGGTGCCCGGCCGGATCACCACCGTCGCCGGCACCGGTACGCGCGGGTTCACCGGCGACGGCGGACCGGCCGCGGCCGCCGACCTCGCGCGGCCGGGCGCCGTCGCCACGGACGCGGCGGGCAACGTCTTCGTGGTCGACGCCGCCAATCAGCGTGTACGTCGGATCGACGCGGCGAAGAGGACCATCGCGACGGTCGCCGGCAACGGCATCCGCGCGTTCGCCGGTGACGGCGGCGCGGCCGTCTCGGCGTCCCTGCGCGACCCCTCGGCGGTGGCCGTCGCGCCGAACGGCGACCTGTACATCGCCGATACCGGCAGCAGGCGGATCCGCCGGGTCGCCGCGGCCGACGGCCTCATCAGCACGGTCATGGGCACCGGTGCCGCGGACGACACCGGCGACGGCGGACCGGCGGTCGACGCCGCACTCGTACGCCCCGTCGCGGTCGCCGTCGGGCCCGACGGCGCGGTACTCGCCCTGGACGCCGGCGTCGGCCGGATCCGCAGCATCGACCCTGCGCGAGGCATCGTCACCGGGTTCGCCGGCCGGGGCGGCGACGGCTACGGCGGTGACGGCGGGCCGGCGACCGAGACCTGGTTCGCCTTCCGGGCCGGCAGCAGGCTGGCGATCTCCTCGGCGGGCGAGGTCTACGTCGCCGACACCGGCAACGCCCGCCTGCGCCGCATCGGCGTCGACGGGATCGTCACCACGGTCGCCGGCGGCGGCCCGCAGGGCGCGGGCGGGCCCACGATCGCGACGGAGTCGGTCGACGTCGCGGGTGTCGCCGTGGGCCCGGACGGCCGGGTGTACGTCTCCGAGACCGGCCGGATCCGGGTACTCGACCCGACCACCGGCACTCTCACCGCGTTCGCCGGGAACGGCACACCGGCCTATGCCGGCGACGGCCTGCCCGCCACGACCGCCTCGGTGTACGGCGGTTCCGGGCTGGCGGTGGATGCGTCCGGGCACGTGTACCTGACCGAACCCGACGCGCAGCGGGTGCGCCGCGTCACCGGCCCGGACGCACTCGCCCCGGTGGTCGCCCTGACCTCGACGCCCCCGGCCGAGGGGTCGGACCGTCAGGCCGCCGTGGCCTTCACCGTCGACGACCCGGCCGCGACCGTGACCTGCGCCCTCGACCAGGGGGAAGCCGCGCCGTGCACGTCCCCGTGGCGCGGCGAGGGGTTGGCGGTCGGCCCGCACACCCTGCGGGTGAGCGCCACCGACCCGGCGGACAACACCGGGTCGGCCGACGCGATCTGGAAGGTCGTACCGCCGGCGACCGACGACCCGACGGTCACGGCGGCCGCCGCCTGGTTGTCCAGGGAACTCGCGCGCGGCGACGGCGTGTTGTCGCGCGCCGGTGTTCCGGACCCGGGCCTGACCACGGACGCGCTGCTCGCCCTGTCGGCGGTCGACCCACACGGCGCGACGGCGGCCCGGGTTGCCGACCGGCTCGCCGCGACCGCCACCGACTACGTCACCTGGGACGCTCGGGGCAAGCCCGGCGTGCTGTTGGCCGGTCCACTGGCCAAGCTCACCCTCGCCCTCGCCGCCCAGGGCCGTGACGTCACGTCGATCGGCGGTCGGAACGCGGACGCCGAACTGCGCGCTCTGATGACGACCACGGGTGCCGACGCGGGTCGGTTCGCCGACCGCAACCCGCACGCGCCCGACAACGCCAACACCTTCGGCCAGGCCTACGCGGTGCTGGCCCTGGCCCGCAGCGAAGAGGGCGTGCCGGACGCCGCCATCCGGTATCTGCTGAGCACCCAGTGCGGCTCGGGCGGATACCGCCTCATGCCCGGAACCCCCACATCGTGCACGGCGGACACCGACACGAGCGCCCTCGTCGTCCAAGCCCTGCTCACCGTGCCCCGGACACCGCCGGTGGCGGCCTCGCTCACCCGCGCGGTGGGCTGGCTCCTGTCCAAGCAGGACGCCGCGGTCGGCGCGTTCGGTGGAACCGGCCCTACCGCAGCCGTGAACGCCAACTCCACCGGCCTGATCGCCCAGACCCTGGCCGCCGTCGGACAACGCGAGCGGGCCGGCCGCGCCGCGGACTGGATCCGATCGATGGCCCTGATCGAGGGCGACGACGCCGGCGCGCTCGCCTACAACGCCGACGCGCTGGCCGACGCCCGTGCCCATGGCATCGACGACGTCACCCGCGACCAGTGGCACCGCTCCACACCCCAGGCGATCCTCGGGCTCGGCCTGCCCGTGTTCGGCCACATCGGCGTCGGCAACCCGACACCGATCGAGCCCGTCGTCCCGGGTGATCCCGGCCCGGACGATCCCGGACCCGGCGGACCGAACCCCGGCGGCCCCGGTCCACACGACAGGCCGACAGCCCTCGCCTCACCCACGAGCGTTCGCCCGGGCGAGCGAGTCACCGTGCGCGGCAGCGGCTTCGGCCCCGGCATGCCGGTCACCGCCACCGTCGGCGGCGCCCGCATCCCGATCGAACTCCCGCAGGCCAGGGCCGACTTCGCCGGTGACGTCGCGTTCACCTGGACCGTCCCCCACGACGCCGCCGGCGGCTCATACACGCTCGACCTCGTCGATCAGGGCAACGGCGACACGGCTCGGGCCGGTTTCGAAGTCGTCACCGCCACACGAGTCGGGGGCACGGGCAGCCCGTCGATGCCCGTGCCCCTGTCCAAACTTCCCCGCACCGGAACGGACCCGGCGCCGCTGATCGCCCTGGCCCTCGCGGCCACCACGATCGGCACCGTCCTGCGCCGTCGCGCCCGACCACACGACCGTTCGGGCCCGTGACCATTTCCCGCAACACCGCGTGACCTCCGGAGCGACCGCTCCCGGAGGACGAAGAGACACCGACCCGGACACCACAGCCATCACCATCGAGGAGAAGCCGTGCCCCTGCGCACACCGATTCGCCCTGATAAGTCACGTATTATGACCAAGTCCCGTATCGCGGCGATAGCCTCCGGGCTCGCCTTGGCCATGACGGCCTGGCTGCCCACCGCGCATGCCACCCCGCCCACCAACGTCCCCACCACCGCCGCCGATTACGGAGCCCGTTGGCTCGCCTCCCGGTTCGTCAGCGACGGCAACGGCAACAAGTTCATCCCCGCGACCGGCAGCCCGACCACACCCGAACCGTCCAACACGATGCAGGCGGCCCTCGCGTTGGCCGCCGCCGGCGTCGAGGAGGCCACCTTCGACGACGCGGTGGACTGGCTCAAGGCCAACGTCACCACGACCATCGCCCCCGGCGGCACCGACAACCCGGGTCGCCTCGGCTACCTGCTGCTCGTCGCCGACGCCGCCGGGGAGAGCCCGACCAGCTTCGGCGGGGTCGACCTCGTGACCCGGCTCGGCAACCTGCGCCAGACCACCGGGGCCGACACCGGCCTGTTCGGCTCGGCCGACCCGACCTACGACGGCACCTTCCGCCAGTCACTCGCCATCCTCGGCCTGCGCGCCGTCGGACAGTCCGTCGACTCCTCCTCGACCACCTGGCTCCTCGGACAGCAGTGCGCCGGCGGATCCAACGCCGACGACGGCGGTTGGCGTTCGTACGGCGGCTCGACCTGCGACGGCGACGACGCCGACAGCAACTCCACCGCATTCGCCATCCAGGCCTTGGTCTCCGTCTCCCACACCACCTACTCGGGCGAGGTCGGCGACGCCCTCGGCTGGCTCGACGCGGTCCAGGAGTCCGACGCCGGCTTCGCCTACCAACCCGCCTACGCCTCGGACCCCAACTCCACGTCCCTGGTCATCCAGGCCATCATCGCCGGCGGCGGCAACCCCACCTCCGCCACGTGGCAGAAGAGCGGCGGAACCCTCAACCCCTACACATCCCTGCTGAGTTGGCAGATCGGCTGCACCGCGAACCCCGGCGACGTCGGCGCCTTCGCCTCCCCCTGGAGCAGCGGCGCACCCGACCTCCTGGCCACCCAGCAGTCCGTATGGGGCGCGGCCGGGGCCCCGTTCCCCCTGAACCCGTCCTTCACCACCCCCACCCCCACCCCGTGTATCCCCTGACCAGTCCCGAGTAGCCGCCGTCCGGCGGGGAGACCCACCCGCCTCCCCGCCGGCCGCGCCGAAGCCGCCCGTACTTCGGCCCGCCTCGCCGGCGTCCGCGTATTGGTCCTATCGGAAGGGTCCCATCGATGTCCTGGCTCACTGTGCGAAGGACCGGCGCCGTCGCGGCCTGCGGCGCGATCCTGGTCGCGGCCTTCCCCGTCTTCTCCGCGTCGGCCGATGCCGCGAACCCGTATGCGGCGCAGGCCGGCGCGGCGGCGAACCGGCAGGCCGGGGAGCCGGCGGACGGGGGTGTACCGGGGTTCGCCGGTTCGGACTGGGGCCTGGCCATCGACACCATGACGGCGCCGGCCGCCACCCGCGAGCACGCATGAGGCGCCTCGGACGAAGCGGCCGCGTGGCCCGCCTGATCACCGCCCTGGCCCTGCTCGCCCTCCCCGCCGCCACGCAGCTCACGGTCACCACGCCGACCGCACAGGCGGTCGACACGTCGAAGGGCACCCCCGGCTACTGCCCGGACGGCAACGGCGTGACGGTCGTGATCGACTTCCACGAACTGGGCGGCACGACCATCGTGCGCTGCGCGCGCGGCGACCAGGCCACCGGACACGCCGCGCTCAAGAACGCCGGCATCGAGATCACGGGCGCGGCCCGCTGGGGCGAAGCGTTCATATGTCGGATCGAGGGCAAGCCCGGCGCCAACTCGGAGCCGTGCATCGACACGCCCCCGGCCTCCGCCTACTGGTCGTACTGGCACTCCCCCAACGGGGGTTCGTGGACGTACAGCCAGTGGGGCGTGATGAACCGCAAGCCGCCGCTCGGCAGCTTCGAGGGCTGGTCGTTCGCCAAGAACAAGACCGAGACGACCAACCCGCCGCCGAGGGTCGCGCCGTCCGCCCGGCAGTCCCTGCCACCCAGGACCCGCCGCCCGGGACGAACAACCCGCAACCGCCGGCCGGCGCCGGGGGCAACTCCGGCAAGGGCACGACGTCGGCGGCATCGGGCGGCAAGTCGGCCGTGGCCGGCTCGAACGGGGCGAACGGGACCACTTCGGGTACCGATCCGTTGGCCCCGGGGCCGGGTGTGTCCGGCAACCGGATGGAGCCCGAGCCGCCGCCGGCCGCCCCGGCGAGCGAGGTACCCACCGCGGCCCCGCCCGAGTCCGCGGCGACGCAGCCGGACTCGGCCGCGCCGCCGGCACAGCCCTCCGGCGTCACCCCGCAGGGCCGGACCTGGACCGGCGGCGAGGAGTTGGCCACGAGGAAGCGCGACGGGATCCCGACCATGACCATCGTCGGCATCGCGCTGTTCGTGGCGATCTGCGCGGCGGCCGGATTCACCACGTGGCGCCGCCGCACCCGCGCCGACGAATCGGGATGAACATGCCCCACCCGAAACCGGTGCCGGTCGCCGTCGTGTTCCGCCGCGGCGGCGGCCGACTGCCGCGCACCGTGCACCCCGGCGCGTGGTGGTTGTGGGCCCTCGGCCTGGCCACCGCCGCGAGCCGAACCACCAATCCCCTGCTGCTCGCGCTGCTCCTGGCCGTCGCCGGGTTCGTCGTGGCCAACCGGCGCGGCGACGCGCCCTGGGCACTCGCCTTTCGGATGTACCTGTTTCTCGGGTTGTTCATCGTCGTGATGCGGGTGTTGTTCCGCATCGTCTTCGGCGCGGGCGCGGCGAGCGGGCACATACTCGTCGATCTGCCCGAGATCCCGCTGCCCGAATGGGCGGCGGGGATCCACCTGTTCGGGCCGGTCGGCTTGGAACACGTCCTGGGCGGGTTCTACGACGGGTTGCGGTTGGCCACGATGATCGTGTGCCTGGGCGCGGCGAACGCCCTGGCCAGTCCCAAGCGCATGCTCAAGGCGGTACCGGCGGCGCTGTACGAGGTGGGCGCGGCGGTGGTGGTCGCCCTGTCGGTGGCGCCGCAGCTGGTCGAGAGCGTGCATCGGGTGCGCCGGGCACGGCGACTGCGCGGCGGCGCGCAGAAGGGCATGCGGGCGCTGCGGTCGATCGCGATCCCGGTGCTCCAGGACGCGTTGGATCGTTCGCTGGCGCTGGCGGCGGCGATGGACTCGCGCGGGTACGGCCGCAACCGGCATCTGCCGCGCTCGATCCGGCTGGTGACCGGGGTGTTGACCCTGGTGGGCCTGATCGGGGTGTGCGTGGGGGTGTACGCGCTCCTCGACGGCGGCACGCCCCGCTACCTGGGCGCCACGATGCTGCCCGGGGGACTTGTCGTCGCCGGTATCGGCTTCGTACTCACCGGGCGGAGAATCAACCGCAGTGTGTATCTGCCGGACCGCTGGCGACTCGCCGAATTCGGAGTCGCCGCGTGCGGCCTGGGCACCGGCGCGTTGCTCTACCTGACCAGTCGGATCGACGCGGGCAACCTGTATCCGTCGCTGAGTCCGCTCGCCTGGCCCGAGTTGGCGCCGCTTCCGGTACTCGCGCTGCTGGCGGGTGTGTTGCCGGCGTGGCTGGCGCCGCCGCCGCCACCGACCACACCGCGCCTCGGTGACACCATGCCCGACGCGCCGGGGTCGGGCTCGACCGATACCGGCACCACCATCAGGGAGAAGTCCGTCCGGTGATCGAATTCCGCGGCGTCACCATCACCTACGCCGACACCTCGGCACCCGCCCTGCGCGATGTCGAGTTGACCATTCCCGAAGGGGAGTTGTGTCTGGTCGTCGGCCGTACCGGCGCGGGCAAGTCGACCCTCCTGGGGGCGATCAACGGCCTGGTCCCGCACTTCACCGGCGGCACCCTGCGCGGCAGTGTGCGAGTCGACGGCATCGAGACCCGTTCACAACCACCGCGCGAGTTCGCGCACCTGGTCGGCGTGGTCGGCCAGGATCCGCTCGCGGGCTTCGTCACCGACACGGTCGAGGAGGAACTTGCTTATGGAATGGAGCAGTTGGCCATCCCGTCGGCGGTGATGCGCAAACGTGTCGAGGAAACCCTCGACCTGCTCGGCATCGCCGAGCTGCGGCACCGTCCGCTGCGCACGCTCTCCGGCGGCCAGCAGCAACGGGTCGCGATCGGCTCGGTGTTGACCGCCCACCCGCGCGTTCTCGTGCTGGACGAGCCGACGTCGGCGCTCGACCCGACCGCCGCCGAGGACGTACTCGCCGCGATCACCCGACTCGTACACGATCTGGGCATCACCGCGATCGTCGCCGAACACCGGATGGAGCGGGTGGTGCAGTACGCCGACCGGCTCGTGCACCTGCCCGGGGACCGCACCGTCCGCGAGGGCGCGCCCGCCGAGGTCCTGGAGACCTGCGACATCGCCCCACCGGTGGTGGAACTGGGCCGACTCGTCGGGTGCTCGCCGCTGCCGCTGTCGGTGCGCGACGCCCGCCGACTGGCGCCGCCGCTGCGCGAGCGCCTGGCGGACCGTACCCCGCCCGCGCCCCGGACGCCCGACCCCACCGCCGCCCCGCTGCTGAGCGCGAGGCGGGTCGTCGTGCGCTACGGCGACGTGATCGCCGTGCGCGGTCTCGACCTGGACCTGACCGCCGGACGGGTCACCGCGCTGATGGGCCGTAACGGATCCGGCAAGTCCTCGCTGCTGTGGGCTCTCCAGGGCTCCGGAGCCCGCCAGGGCGGCACCGTCGACGTCGCGGGCACCGACCCCGGCAAGGCCGATCCGCATCGCGCTCGCGCGCTCGTCGGTCTGGTCCCGCAGACCCCCGGCGACCTGCTCTACCTGGAGACGGTCGACGCCGAATGCGCCGAGGCGGACCGCGAGTCCGGCGCCGAGGCGGGTGCCTGCCGAGTGCTGCTCGATCGCATCGCGCCGGGCGTCGACGGCGCCGTGCACCCGCGCGACGTCTCGGAGGGGCAACGCCTCGCACTGGTCCTGGCCATCCAACTCGTGGCCGCGCCGCGGGTCGTGCTGCTCGACGAGCCGACCCGCGGTCTCGACTACCACGCCAAGCGGCGGTTCGTCCGGGTGGTGCGCGAACTCGCCGATGCCGGACGGGCGATCGTGCTCGCCACACACGACGTCGAGGTCGTGGCACAGGTCGCCGACCGCGTGGTCGTGATGGCCGAGGGCGACATCGTCGCCGACGGCCCGACCGCCGAAGTCGTGGTCTCCTCCCCCGCGTTCGCACCCCAAGTGGCCAAGATCCTCGCACCCGCGGAGTGGCTGACGGTCACCGATGTCGGCAACGCCCTTGACGACGCCGACATCGCCCACCGCCGGCCCGCCCCACGGGAGGACCGGCCGGCCACATCCGACGCCCGCGCGTCCGTCGCAGACAGGGAGCCCACCGGATGACGACCGTCATCGACGCCCGCAAACGCGCCAACGCGATCCGCATCACCCCGCGCACCGCGATCGTGCTCACCATCGCCTCCCTCGCGGGCCTGGCCATGTTCCTGTGGCCGCTGTTCGCCTCCCCGGCGCCGGAGTCGGCGGCACATTCGGGGGACGCGCCGCTGATCTTCGCGGTCACCCTGCCGTTCGTGGTCGCCGTGGTTCTCGCCGAACTCACCAGTGGTGGGCTCGACTCCAAGGCGCTGGCCATGCTCGGCGTGCTCTCCGCGATCAACGCGGCGCTGCGCCCGCTCGGCGCCGGCACCGCCGGGATCGAGACGGTGTTCTTCATGCTCGTCCTGGCCGGACGCGTGTTCGGCCCCGGTTTCGGGTTCGTGCTCGGCTGTACCTCGTTGTTCGCGTCCGCCCTGCTGACCGCGGGCGTCGGACCGTGGCTGCCGTTCCAGATGCTCGCCTCGGCCTGGGTCGGACTCGGCGCGGGCCTGTTGCCCCGGCGCGTCCGCGGCCGGCGCGAGATCGTCATGCTCGCCTGCTACGGCGTGTTCGCCGCCTACGCGTTCGGGTTCCTCATGAACATGTGGTTCTGGCCGTTCCTCGCCGACTCCGAATCCATGGTCGGCCCGGCGTTCGTACCCGGCGACGGCATCGTCGACAACCTGCGCCGGTTCTTCGTGTTCACCATGCTGACGTCGACCTTCGGCTGGGACACCGGCCGCGCCATCACCAACTGTGTCGCGATCGTCCTCGTCGGGCCGGCCGTGCTGGCCGCGCTGCGCCGCGCGTCCCGCAAGGCCGGGTTCGAGACCCCGGTCGTGTTCGAGTCCGCCCCGGCCGACGCCGACCACGCGCGAGTCGGGACCGCGGCCGCCGCCGGGCAGGCCAAGCTCGCTCCCTAGCGTCGCGACCCGTCTCGTGCGGCAGGCGTACACAGGCGTCGTCGGGCACCGGGTTCGGCCGAACGTCCGCACTGCGTGGGCGCTGTGCGAGGCGGCGTTCAGTCGTCGCCCTGGGGGCGTGGTGGTGCCGGGTCTCGTCCGCTCGGGGGGCGGCGTTCGCGGTCGAGCATGCGCAGGACCGCGCGTTCCATGGGGCCGCGGGTGGCCAGGTCGCCGAAGTCCATACCGGCTCCCATGCGAGTGAGGGCGCGGGCGACGGTGATTCCGCGTTCGTAGCAGTCGAACACTCGCGGATCGATGTATGAAGCGCGGGCCACGGCGGGCGTGTTGCCCAGGTGGTCGGCGACTTCGCGCACCACCCTGGCTCGGGCGCGTGTGCGTCCGGTGGGCGAATCCGCCGCTTCGACGGAGACCGCCAACCCCACCGCCGCGAGCACCGTGGCATGCCAGGTACGGAAGTCCTTCGTCGTGAAATCGCCTCCGGTGCGCTCGCGGATGTAGGCGTTGAGGTCGGCCGCGTGGACGGCGACGAGTCGGCCGTCGTCGCGACGGTAGCGAAACAGCGGATCCTCGCCGGTGGCACTGCGACGCAGCGCGACCACCACGGGTTTGACCCGGTCGTCCACCAGGACCCGAATTCTCGTGCGCCCGCTCTTGGCGGGAAACGCGAACCGCAGCTGTCCCTGCCGGACCCGGAGATGTTCGCGCCGCAGGGTGGTGAGCCCACACGAGCCGTTGGCCCGTGCGTACTGTTCGCTGCCGGAACGGAAGAAGCCGAGGTCGACCAGATGGAAGCAGGCGGCGAGGACTCGTTCGCGGCCCAGGCCCGGCCGGGCCAGGTCCTCCTCGACCTTCGTACGGGCCCGGGGCAGGTGGCGGGCCAGTTCCGCGGCTCGATCGTGCTTGGCCACGTCGCGTCGGGCGCGCCACGACGCGTGGTAGACGTATTGCCGTCGGCCGGCGGCATCGGAACCCACCGCCTGGATGTGGCCGTCGGGACGCGGGCAGATCCAGACGTCGGTCCACGCGGGCGGCAGGGCCAAGGCGCGGATCCGTTCCAGTACGGCGGCGTCGGTGATCGTGGTGCCGGTCTGGTCCAGATAGCCGAAGCCGCGTCCGTGGCGGCGCCGGGTCAGGCCGGGCCCCGCCGGATCCACTCGCCGCAGCCGCGTCTTCGCCTGCCGGTCGGCATCGCCCATGTGCACCTTCCGGTCATCGTCCCGAGGGTTGCGCGATTGCCCACGGCGTATCCGCGCAAACGCGGGTCCGACCGACCGCGGGCTTGCCGACCGGCGGCGCGGACACCGCCGGAGCACATGATGGGGGATCCGCCGAAGGCGAGACGGCGGGTGAACGGCATACGGCTTCGAGTGTGAACCGTCGGCTTTCGAGGCACTGGGGTTGGGCACCGTTCGGCGGCGCCGACGAGACAGCGGCAGGCAACACACGAGAGGCAACACCATGAGCGACGACTTCGTGCTGGACGTGACCCGGATCCGTGATCAGGCCCGGCAGAAGATGAGCGAAGGCGCGATCACCCCGACATACGGGCTGGACACGAGTCGGGTGATCGAAGTGCTCAACGACGTGGTGGCCACCGAGGTCGTGTGCTGGCTGCGCTACACCCGGCACGCCATCTCGGCGGCGGGCATCGATCGCGCCCAGGTGGCGGCCGAGTTCACCGAACACGCCGCCGAGGAGATGCAACACGCGCTCCGCGCGGCGGAGCGCATCTCCCAACTCGGCGGCGATCCCGATTTCGATCCCACGACGTTGCACCGGCGTTCGCACACCGAGTACTCCACCGCCGCGGACACCGATCTGAAGGCGATGCTCGAACAGAACCTGCTCGCCGAACGCATCGTCATCTCCAGCTACCAGGAGATCGCCCGCTGGCTCGGCGACCGCGACCCCACCACCCGGCGTCTGATCGAGTCCATCCTGGAGGAAGAGGAGGAGCACGCCGACGATCTGACGGACCTGCTCAGCACTTGATCGACATCCGTCGAGCGGGTGAGCGCCGGCATGCCGAAGCCCGCCGACCGACGCGGGAACGTGTCGGCGTGGCGAATCCGGGCAGCGGAGCCCTGTCATGTCCTTGGAGCCCCACCGACCGGAGGTCACCATGTCCGAGATCGAAGAATCCGTCGAGGTCGACGTGCCCGTCACCGTCGCCTACAACCAGTGGACGCAGTTCGAGGACTTCCACCACTTCATGGACGGCGTCGAGCGGATCGAACAGCGCACGCCCACCCTGACCCACTGGATCACCAACGTGCACGGCGTCAAGCGCGAGTTCGACGCCGCCATCACCGAGCAGATCCCCGACGAGCGAGTCGCCTGGACCACCGTCGAGGGTGAGGTTCACCAGGCGGGCGTGGTCACCTTCCACCGCCTGGACGACACCCGCACCAAGGTCATGCTGCAACTCGACCACGATCCGCACGGCATCGCCGACACCGTCGGCGACAAACTCGGCTTCGTTCGCCGCCAGGCCAAGGGCGACCTGCAACGCTTCAAGAAGTTCATCGAATCCCGGGGCACCGCCACCGGCGCCTGGCGCGGCGAAGTCTGAGCGCGTTCACCCCGCGTCCGCACCAGTCACGATCACATCCGCGCGTTGCCCCCACGCGTGGCCGGGCCGGCGTCCCCCGACGCGAGAGACGCCGGCCCGGCCGCGTGCCTTGGCACCGTGCGCGCGTCCACGTCAGGGCCCCGCCGGCCGAATCGACACCGTGCCGCTCGATCGCGCATGGAGGGCCGGCCGACGGACAGCAGTCCGGGCATGGTTGTTCACACGCGTTCCGTCCACATCGCCGCATCCGACGATCGGGTATACCTCACGCTGGTCGACCCCGCGTGCCTGCCGGGCTATTTCCCGCCGGTGACCGAGGCCCGCGCGGTGGCCCAGGGGTCATGGGAGATCGTCGTAGGAGCGGGGGCCTCCGCCGCGCGGGCTTTGGTCACCCTCGATACCGACGGGCCGGCCACTCGGATCGACTGGGCCGTCCACGGTATCCCCCATCGCGGCACCGTCGTCGTTCGAGGCGGTCCGAGCGAAGTCGACAGCATCGTCACCGTGAGCGTCGACGACGACGAGGACCCGCCGGACCTCGACGCCGAACTCGCCCAGACCCACGACGCGGGCGACTTCGGCGGCTCGCACGGCCGGACGGCCCTGCCCGTCGACGCCCTCACCGGTGCCGCCGAACATCGCCCGGCCACCGGAGACCTGCTCGAACGAGCACTCGATCACCTGCGCGCCTACGTCGAATCCCGCGCCGACTCGCACTGACCGCAGCTCCCGCGCCGACTCGCACCGACCCCGACATCACACGCCGCCCGACTGCCCGAGGCATCCCCTCGGGCAGTCGGGCGTCAGCGCGAATCAGGAATTCCGGTCGCGATCGGGGTTTTCGGGATCCGAGGGCCGGGAGCCGAGGTTGCCGTACCCCGGCATCTCGTGCGGTCCGCGCCGACGGCCGTCTCGAGGCACGTCCGCGGACTCCCGGCCCGGGTCGCGCGGATGCGGAGTCGACTCCGTGGGCAGCCCCTGCGGGGGAGCCGGCGGCGGGCGGCGCCTTCGACGCACACCACTCACCACGGGAATGATCAGCAACACGGCGATCAGCAAAGCCGCCGGAATCGCGATCGCGGCCACGGTCCCGGGAGAAGCCGAGGTGTACTGCGCCAAAGTGGTCATGCCGACACCGCTACCCCGGCCCATCGAACCGATACCTCGCACCCCGGGTCGACGTCCCGCGCCCGGTGTGGCGTCGCCACGTGTCCGTCGCCTCGTCGTGGTGCACCAGGCCCATCGCGGCGAATTCCGCCAGCCAGCCCCGCATCGGCCACATGCCCCACCGGCGCCGGAAGAGCGCTCCGTTGCGGAGGATGTCGTCGATGTGTTCGACCGGCGGCCGGCTCACGGGGTGCCACTGGTGGTACACCGGCGCTCCGCCCAGCCAGCCCAACTCGACGCCGGCACGCGCGCACGCGTAGCCGAAGTCGGTGTCCTCGCCGCCGTAGCCCTCGTACTCCTCGCAGAACCCGCCCACCCGCGTCCACGTGGCGGGCGTGAGCGCGAAGGACAACGACCAGAACAGGTTCGGGTCGCCGCCGCCGAGCACCTGGTCGTCGGCCGGGTCGGGGCGGGCGGGATGCGGCTCGGCAGAGGAGGCGAGGTCCGCGAGCACGTAACCCGCGGGCGGAGGTGGCGGCAGGTAGGTCACGGCGCCGCTGAGGACCATGCCGTCGACGGCGGTCCGCGCATACCGGTCCACGGTTCGCGGGCCGGGGACGCAGTCCACGTCCAGGAAGATCAGTACGTCCGCGCCGCCGGCCAGTGCCCGGCGGGCGCCGACGTTTCGCGCGCGGGCCAGCGGCAGCGCGGTTCCCTCCACCGGCACCGCCACCACATCGGCGGCCGGCGGGGGCGGGAGGATCGGCCGGTCCGCCGCCGGATCGTCCATGGTCACCACGACGTAGTGGTCCGGCACCCGACTGCCGGCCGCCAGGCCCCGTTGCTGAAGACGGAGGTGACGGTCCCTGCCCGCCACCAGGGTGATCACGGCGACGCGCATGCGTGACCACCGGGGACCGGGGACGCGGCCGGCGCGTCCAGGACGGCCGCGGCGCGGGTCGCGCCGTCGCCGGGCGCCCACATGGCCCAGCGCGAGCCGTCGCGCCGTCGTGTGCTCTCCAGGAGTCGGGGCCATTCGGCGGCGCTCGGCCAGTGCGGCCGGACCACCGCGAGGCCGCCCGCGGCCAGGGCCCGGCCGGTGGCCCGCTGTTCGCCGAACGGGCGGTCCTGGGGAATGCAGATCGTGGGCCGCCGCGCCGCCGCGCATTCGGCGATCGCGTTCTGGCCGCCGTGGGTGACCAGCACATCCGCGCCGCACAACACGGGCCACGGGTCCTCGCACCAAGGCGCGTCCGGATGGCCCAGCACCTGCCACTCCCACTCGGGTGTCGCCGCGCGGGCCTCGCGCAGCTCCTCGCCGCTCACGTCGCTGCCGCCGGCGCCGAGCAGTACGGCCACCCTGGGCCGCGGGCGGGGATCGTTCGCGCGTTCGCCGCGCGCGGGCACGGGCCGTCCGTCGTATCGGGAGAACGCACCCACGTGTGCGGTCTTGCTCCTCCACGCTTCGGGCCAGTCCGGCTCGGGCAGGGCCGCCGGCCACGGTGCGATCAGGGCATCCGCCATCGTGTAGGCCAGGTCGTGCGGGGCGTCGAGGCGATTCCCTCGCATGGCCATCACCGCGATCCGCACCCCCATCAAACGGGCCAGGCACGCCATTTCCACCGACACATCGCTCACGAACAGCTCCGGCGCCGCCCGCGCGATCCATCGCGCGGTGATCGCCATGCGCCCGCGCAATCCCTCGTGTCCCAAAGGCGCCCAATGCAGTCGGCCACCGGCCGTGGGATCCGCGACGGGCCTGCCCGGCGGGCCCGTGTCGATCGGCAGCCGCACCCAGTCCCCGGCCCAGCCGTCCGGCCGCGGCAGCGAGGACAGGCCCGTGATCGGCGTACGGGCGCACCGCGCCACACACACCGCCCGATGCAGGTGACCGCGCCCGTGGTGGTGCACGTAGTAGCCGATCACCGCGCCAACTCCCGGTACAGCTCCACGTAGTCGGCGACCATCGTCTCCACCGAGCAGAACGCCTCGGCCCGCGCCCGTGCCGCCGAGCGGTCGAGCGCCTTCGCCTCTGCGATGGCCTCCGCCAACGCGTCGATCCGCCCCGACGGCACCAGACGCCCGCAGTCGGGTGTGACGATTTCCCCGACGCCGCCACGATCGAACGCGCACACCGGTGTGCCGCAGGCCAGCGCCTCGGCCACGACCAGCCCGTAGGGCTCGTCCCAGCAGGGCGTGACCAACGCGACCGACGACTCGCCGACCAGGGCGACCAGTTCGGCGCAGGGCAGGTGCCCGACGTACTCGATGTCACCACGCAGCAGCGGCTCGATCCGCTCCGTGAAGTACGTGTGGTCGGCCACCGGACCGGCCAGGCGCAGTCCGCAACCCGCCGCACGGGCTGCGGCGATCGCCAGGTGCGGACCCTTCTCCGGCACCAGCCGCCCGGTCCACACCGCCACTCCCCCGCCCGGGCCCGCCCGCCACAGCGCGGTGTCGACGCCGTTGCGGACGACCCTGGCATGCGGAACCACGTGCCGCCAGGCGCGCGCGGTGTGCTCGCTCACGGCGGTGAAGGTCACCGGGCACGGTTCGCAGGTCTGGATCGCCGACTCCAGCCAGGGCGTGGGCGGGGTGTGCAGGGTGGTCAGCACGGGGACCTCGACGGCCGGGGCCATCGCGACGGGCAGGTAGTGCAGGCTGTTGTTGTGTACGACGTCGAATCGGTTCTCCCTGCCCAGCGTCAACATGAGGCGGAGGTAGGCGTGGTGTTCCCGGAGCGAATCCCGGTGCGGCATGCTCACGTCGGCTCGGGCCTGTTCGCTCAGCCGCATCTCGTGCACGGGAAGGGTCAGCGTATTCAGTTCGGGGTCGGAGCCCGGCCCGGCGAACAGGGTGACCCGGTGTCCGCGGGCGACGAGCGCGCGGGCCAGGGTCCAGGTCTGTGCCTCCAGGCCGCCGGCGAACGGTTCGCGGATCGGATGCCGGGCGGACGCGATCAAGCCCACGCGCAGGGGCCCGGTCACGACAGCAGCCGCCGGTAGATCTCCCGGTGCGCCCGCGCCACCCGGGCCCGCTCGGCCGCCCGCAGCCCCGGATCGGCGCGCACGACGTGGTGTCGCCGACGGTACGCCTCCCGCACCGCGGCGCCCAGGGACTCGGCATCGGGTCCCCGCGGGTCGATCGCGTGGTCGAGGCGGTAGCCGAAACACGGGCGCTGCTGGGCATGGAAACCGCAGTCGGGAACCGCCACGGCCGTGCCCAGGTCGTGACACGCCTCCAACCACCCGGAGTGGGTGCCGAACAGATACGGCAGGACCGACAGGTCCAGGCCGCTCAGGTAGTCCCACAGTCCGGCGTCGTCGAAGTAGTCGTGCACCCGCAGGTCGATCGCACCCGATCGGGCGTACTCGCGCAGTTCCGCCATGACGTTCGGCGCGTAGGCGGATGCCGCCGGATCCTCGACGTCGGGGTGGATGTCCACGCGCAGCACGGCCGAGGGCAGTTCCGCCACGATCGGCATCAGCGCACGCACCGTCGGCAGCACGGCCATGTTCGGACGCAGGCTCTTGGCGTGCAGACCGACCGTGTAACCGGTGCGGGGCGGACGCGGGCGCACGAGGTCCGATGGCGCGACCACGTGGGGGTGCGGCAGGACGGTCGCCGAGCGTTTCCAGCGGCGAGCGATTTCGGCCGCGGCGCCCGGGGTGAGCGTGATCAGGTGGTCGGCGGCCGGAATCAGCACGTCCAGTGCCGCCTCGTGGGGGGCCGGATCGCGCTGATGCGGATTGTGGAGGTCGTGCACCGTGTAGACGAACGGCTTCGTCCGCCCGGCGAGCACGTCCACCAACGTACGCAGTCGGGCCGGTGACTCGGCATCGAATCCGAAGTGCAGGTGGTAGAGGTCGAACTCGTCGTGATGCGCGTCGACCCAGTCGGGGTCGAGCATGACGGGCGGCCACCAACGCTGCGACGTGCTGGGCGCGCCGTTGGGCCGGGGGTCGGGCAGGCGTACGACCGTGTCCGGAATCTCGCGCACCGCACAGTGACGCACATAGACGTGCCCGGCGGGCACCGACGCCACCCTGATCGGTCCGTCCGGACGGGCAGCGGGCGCCCACGCACGATCAGGCACGTCTTCTCCCTGCACGTTGGGGACCGTCCCCGGATACCCGGGTGATCAAGACGTATGCGCACCGCGGGCACATGGCCGGGCCGAGGCGAGCGGGAGCCGGGAGGCGATCGCGCCCCGGCCCGGCGGAGTCGGTGGCGACGGGGCATCCGTCGCGGGGCGGCCCGCCTCAACGCGAGGTCTGTGCGCTGTCCCCGCAGGTGTAGGCGGCCCGGGCGTCGTCGACGTCGGCGTGTACGGCGAAGACGATGTCCGATCGGGTTGCCGCCAGGAGCCGGAGCATCGGGGGTGGCGGGGCGGCGAGGAACAACCGTCCGCCGGCCTCCGCCGCGCGCCGGCGCAGTTCTATCAGCGCGTCGAACCCCGAGGAGTCGCACGCGTCGACTCCCTCCAGGTCCAGGATCAGATCCCGGTGCCTGGTGAGCACTCCGTGCACCTGTCGAGACAGGAACGGCGCCGTGTCCGCGTCGAGTTCGCCGGACACGGCGGCCTCGGCGAGCCGTCCGCGGCTTCGGTGGATGTCGAGACTTGGTTGGCGGTCCATGAGCGAACGCTCCTGATGTATCGCTGACCCGGTCATGTACAGGCGTCGCCGCGTTCCGGCCGGGCGACGTTCTTCCGTCACACCCCGCTGCCCGCTTCTCGTCGCCTCATCCGTGCCCGTACCGGTTCGGTGATTTCCAGGTCGGCGCCGTTCGGCTCGGCGGCGCCATGTGGCTTGGTCCGGGGTCGTTCGGGACTATGCCCGTGTCGCCGGTCCGCCCAGGTCGAGTCGACGCCACGGGCGCACATCGGCTTGCATGTTGCGGCGCATCATCCGCAGAGCCGCTCGCGCGAGTTCGACGTCGATGTGGGCGACGGCGTCCTCGGCCACCGCCACGCGAAGGTGTCGGATGTGCGCGTCGAGCGCCGAATACAGCACGCACTGCTCGGTGACCTGGCCACACAGCACCACCCGGCCGACACCGCGTTGCGTCAGCAGGTACTCCAATGGGGTCTGGTAGAAGATGGAATGGCGAGCCTTGACCACGAACATCGAGGTGTCGTCGGGTTGAATCGGCTCCACGAGGTCGGCATGCGGGCCCTTCAGCGCGATCTCGAGGATCTCGTCGTGGTGGGAGCGCCAGCGGCCGAAGTTGTCGTTGACGTAGACGACGTCCACGTCGGCCGCGCGGGCTCGCGCGATCAACGCGCGGACCTCGGGGAGGACTTCGCGGACCGCGGGGATCAGGACCTCGGCGTCCTCGTGCTCGTAGGCGTTGATCATGTCGATCACGATCAGGGCCGTGTTCGTCATCGCCGCACCTCCCTCGACCTGCGCCGAAGTCCGGTTCGCGGCGAACGCCGCGACGATCGCGCCGCGAATTCCGCTTGGGAGACCGGGCGCGTGGCGGCACTCTCCGCTTCACGCGGCGTATTCCGGCAGCGACACGGACGATGATCACTTGCCCGGCCCTGGCCCATTCATGCGCCAGGGCCGGACACGAGCGGGGTATCCGGGGCACCGGCAGAGATCCGCGGCGGGCGGGATGGCTCTACCACTCGGTCGACAACGTGATCACGCGGCGCAACGAGTTCCCCGGGCAGGGGCCGCAACGGTGAACCCCAACGGTAATCCCCGCGGACCGGGGTAGCAGGGCCCGAGGCCCGGCACTCGGGGCACGAGAGAAAGGCGTCCGGAATCAATGAATCTTCGACTGGGATGTGTCGTGATCACCACCACCGACATCCACCGAGGCGTCGCGTTCTGGACGAACGCGCTGGGACTGCGTCCGCGCGACCCCGTGACCGACGACACCGAGTTCGTCGTTCTGGTCGAACCGGACGGCGGCCGGCACCGGATCAGCCTGCAACTCGGCGAGGTGTGGGAGCGGGTGGAGCCGCCTCGGGTACACCTCGACCTGTACACCGACGACCAGGAGGGCGAGGTGGAACGCCTGCTCGCACTGGGCGCCACCCGATTGCCGTGGGACTACCCGAAAGACCCCGACTTCGTCGTCCTGGGCGACCCCGACGGCCATCCGTTCTGCGTGGTGGTCCAAAAGCCCTGAACAGGCGGCCGGAGACCGAACCACCCGCCCGTGGGCACTGGGGCACCTGGGGCACTGGGGCACTGGGGAACGCCCTGAAGGCCCCGTAGCGCGTGGACCGGCCGGGGACCGGTCGTGGAACACGCGTCACGGGGCCCGGAACGCCGAAACGCCGAAGCGCCGTGAAGTACCGCGAAGCCGTCACCGAGACGCCGCGGTCTCCCGCGGCCGCGTTGCCGTGCCCTTGGGCGGGTTGCCCCCGTGCCGGCGCTCGGCCGGGGCCGGTTAGGTGCTTCGGGTGAGCAGGCCGGCGTCGATGGCCTCGGCGACGAGGGCGGCGCCGCGGCTGTTCTGGTGGATGTGGTCGGTCGTGAGGACGAGATTTCGCCGGCTCGAGATCGTGTCCAGGCTGCGGCGCAGCACGGCGTGTTGGAGGAGGACGCCGACGACCGCTGCGGGTGTCACCTCGCGGTACGGAATCGGCGGCGGGTCCGCTCGGCGCAGTTCCTCGATCTGGCTTTCGTGGAGGGGAAGGTAGGTCACCTCGTGGGCGGCGGCGACCTCGGCGATGATTGCGCTGTACGCCTGTGATGCCCGTGCCGCCGCTCCGTCGGGTTGTTGGCCGAGCACCGGGAGGGACAGCAGGCCGATCGTCGCATCGGTCCGGGTGCGTAGCCGCTCGACGACGGCTTCCAGGCACTGCCGGAACCAGGCCGCCGACGGGCGCTCCGGGAGGTGTTTGCGCTTCATGATCTGCTCGACGGGGTAGCCGGCCAGGCTCGCTCGGGCGTCGTTGGTCCCGATCAATACGGTGATGACGTCGGGCGGGTCCGCGACGACGGCGTCCAGGCGTTGCAGGAGGTTGTAGGCGAAGTCGCCGTTGACGCCGAAGCGGGCGAGGCGCACGTCGCCGCGAGGGTGGCGTTGTTGGAGAAGGTGCAGGTAGTCGACGCTGAACTGGGCGCGGGTGAGGCTGTCGCCCAGGCACGCGATGCGTATGGTCACCGCGTCTCCGGGTCGGATGTGCCGGGGTGTTCGCTCGGGTGGGCGTCGGTGCGAGGGTGGGCGTCGGTGCGGGGGTGGTGGTCGGTACCGAGGCCGGCGGTGATGGTCAGGATGGACGTCGGCCCGGCCATGTCGACGACGTGCCAGGCGCCGGCCGGGTTGATGGTGGCCTCGCCCGGCTCCAGCGTCACACGCTCGCGTGCCCCGTCCACGTCGCGGATCACCGTCACCGATCCGCTCAGGCAGACGACCAGTTCGTCGCCGGCGGGGTGGCGCTCCCAGTGGTCGCCGGGGCCGTCGCCGTCGAAGATCATCACCATCCGGCCTTCGGCGCCGTCCGCCGCGACCGCGGCGCCGTATGCCTGGAGCACCTCCGGACTCCAGGCGAAGCCCTCGATGGGTTTGGCCCTGGATCCCAGTCCGAGGTGCACGGGGGTGGTCCGCAGGTCGACGGCGTCGTGTTCGTCGTTGAGGAGTCTCATGCCGACGATCGTGCCGCGTGGGCGATCGGGTGGTCTTGAACGAAAGGGAACACGAGCCCGGGCGACGGGCAGCCGGTCGGCGGCTATCCGGTCGCGAGGAGGACTTCGCCACGACGCCAGGCCGTGGGTGATCGGCCCGTGAACTCGTTCCAGTCCCGGACGAGATGGGCCTGGTCGGCGTAGCCGGACGTGGTCGCCAGGTCGGCCCACGGGAGCGGGGCGCGCGCCGTGGCCAGTTCGTGCGCGTGCTCGAAGCGCAGGACTCGGGCGAAGGTCTTCGGTGAGAGCCCCAGTTCGTCGCGAAACCGCTCGGTGAGGTGGCGACGGCTCCAGCCCAGTTCCTCGGCGACCGCTTTGACCTGGACCCGGCCCCGGGTGGCGACGAGCCGGCGCCATGCCTCGGCCACCTCGGGGCGCGCCCGGTGCGCCCGGTCGCCGCCGGCGCCGCGTTCGACGGCTCGAAGGAGCAGTTCGTCCAGTGCGGCGAACCGCGTCGCCCATGTCGTCGCCGCGCGGAGCCGCTCGACCAACTCGGTGCCGAGCGATCCGAGTAGTTCGTCGAGCGGGACGAGGTGGTGGGCGAGCCCGGCGGCGGGCATGCCGTAGACGGCCCGGGCGCCGAGCGGTGTCAGCGCGATCTGCACACCCTGCTGCCGTCCGTCGTGATGGATCGCGACGGACCGGCTGCGCAGACCGCACGCCACGCTGTCGTATCGGGTGATCGGCGACCCGTCGTCGACGCCCGTCGCCACTTCCAAGGGGCCCGACAGGCTGATCACCGTGGTCAGCACGCGTCCCGGCGGCCCGCAGTGCACTCCCTCGGGGAACCCGCGGAGGTCGAAACCGATGTACGAGTCGACATACGGCCGCAGGGCGGTCGTCGGTCGTGCACCGGCCCCGGTGGTCGTGCGATCCTCCACGCTCGTCAGTGTACGAGCCGGCGCGTTCGACAAGATCACCACCTGGGCCACCGTGTGCCGGCCCGCCGGCACGGGGCGTCCCGGCACCCGGTCCGTCCGGTCAGTCCTTGCGCAGTACCGCGCGGCCCACGCGGCGCAGCCGTGCCGCGCGGTTGCGCCGGCCGTTCTCGGCCCGGTCCAGGGAGAGCGTGGCGCGGCGCCCGCGCAGGGTGAGCGTCATCAGGTGGTTGCCGAACCACGGTCCGCCCAGCTTCGTCCACTCGACCGGCAGCGGGGTCAGCCGCGCGTGCCCGGCCAGGGCCCGCCCGATCCGGGTCGCCGTACGTCCCCACCCGAAGCGGAAGCCGATCCGGATCGCCGGCGGGACCGAGTTGTGCACGGGCGAGCAGGTCAGTTGATAGACCCGGGCCGCGCCACCGGAGGCGTCGCCCGCCTGCGGCCCCTCTCCCGAGCCGAGCCAGTGCGCCTCCGCCGCGTATACGTGGTGCACGTCCCCCGACAACACGCACACCGTGGCCGGCGCCGGCCCGCCCGCCCGCGGCCCGTGCAGCGCGATCCGCCCGATCAGCGCGGACAGCGCCTCGAACGATTCGCGAAACGCCGCCCAGTGCTCCAGGTCGCCCGCCCGCCGCAACCACTCGCTCCAGCGCGCGAGGCGGGGCCCGCGAACGCCCGCGCACAGCGCCTCGTTCCACGACTCCAGGTCGTGGATGCCCGGCGGCAGCAGCCACGGCAGCGACGTGCCGATCAGCAGGTGGTCGTATCCGCCCTCGTCCGCCTGCTCGGTGATCCAAGCCAACTCGTCGGCGCCGATCATCGCCCGTCGGTCCGCGGTCAGCACCCGACCGGCGCGCGAGTCGATCATCAGCAGCCGGGTCCGGCCGAAGTCGCGCCGGAAGCTCCACCGCGTGGTCGCCTTACCGTCCGCCTCCGCGTCGGCCCGCAGCGCGAACTCGTGCAGCAGCGGCCCCACATCCTCCCCCGGCCCCGCCGCCCGGACCTGCGCGAGCACCTCGTTGCGCGCCAGCGCGGCCGGGTCCAGGTTGCCGACGTGCTGATAGATCCAGTACGACGCGAGCGCGCCCGCGATCCGCTCGGACCACCAGTCGGTCGCGGCCATGTCGGCGCGCCACGCGTGCGAGGTGTTCCAGTCGTCGATCACGTCGTGGTCGTCGAAGATCATCGCGCTGGGCACGGTCGACAGCAGCCAGCGGATCTGCGGATCGGACCACGACTCGTGATAGAGCAGCGTGTACTCCTCGAAGTCGGCGATCTGGCCGCCCGGGGGTTCGTTCAGGTCGCGCCGCCGCGCCAGCCGGTTCTGCATCGCGCGCGAGGTCTCGTCCGCGTACACCTGATCGCCGAGCAACAACAGCGCGTCCGGCAGCGGTTCGTCCGGCGAGCGCATCAGCCGGCGGGCGAGCGTGTCCAGCGCGTCCGGATCGAGCCGGCGCTCCTCGCCCGCCTCGGTGCTCGGCGGACTCGACCAGCGACAGGACCCGAACACGACGTTCAGGTCCCGCTCCCCGTCGTCGGCCGGGGCGGTACGCAACACGCTCGGCGGATAACCCGAGCGCTCGTCCGGCCAGCACGCGCGTTCGTCCAGCAGCACCCGGTATTCCCGCGACCGCCCCGGTGTCAGCCCCTCGACCACCACCAGCACGTAGTGGTGGCCGAAGATCGTCCACGTGGGCGCACTGGCCACGCCGTCCTCGCACGTCACCGTCACCACACAGGGCGAGTCGGTCTCCACCCACACCGTGGCACTCGTGCGATCCACGTGCCGCAACACGGGACCGAGCAACAACTCGGCCATCGTCCCCGGCCCTCCCACCTCGTCGACACCCTCGACCCCCTGTACCTGCCCGCCCCCGATACCCGCACACCCCACGAACCCTCATGCCGGCACGTGCCGCATACCCCCCGGCCCGGACGGGCGCCGTCGCCGGACTGCCGGACTACCGCCAAAGTTGAGGGCCGGTTCAACGCTGCGTTCGACGACCGGGGAGCCCGCCGGGTCCAGCACCGATCGAGGACCCGGAACGGCTCCGAGTCGGGCATCGGGTCCCCAACCTTCGGCTCTTGCGAAGGCGGGGAATTCTCAGCGTCACTACCACTGCGGCTACGCGGGCGCCGTGTGATGCCGTCCGCCGGCAGCTGACCCGCAGCGGGGTCGTGTCCCTCGCGCGCGCCTGTGCCGCCGGGCGGGAAATCGAGCCCGGCACGGACGGATCCACGATGTACCGCGCGGGGACGGCCGGTTCGGCAATTGTGTCGATGTCCTGATGAATCATCGGATCTCCCGGGGGCGGCATCTGTCGCGGGGTGGGTTCGGGGTGTCCTGGCGGCTGGACATGGGGGCGGGGCACGGTCGGTCGGTCGGTTGTTCGTTGTCGGGTGTGGTGTTGGCTCTGGGGAGCCCCATGGGGCTCGGGGGTGATCTACGCTGCCGCCGACGGGTGCTCGGGGGCGCGGCGTTGGGTGCGGCCGACGGGCGAGTGTGACGACATTCGGGGGTACGGCGTGGTGGCGTGGAAGAGGGCGCGGGGCGGCGTGGTCGGGTTGGCGGTGATGGCGTTGGTGGCCACCGTGTTCACCGGGTCCGCGGGGGCTTCGTCGGATGGGGCGGACCGGTCCGGGGGCCGGCACCAGGAGACGCGGCGGGCGATCGAGGCCGCCGTGCGGGCCGGGGTTCCCGGGGTCACCGTCCAGGCACGCGACGGCCGAGGGGTCTGGCGGTCGGCGTCGGGGGTGGGCAACCTCCGGACGGGTGCGCCGCGCGGCCGGGACGATCGGTTCCGGGTCGGCAACGTCACCGATACGTTCGTGGCGACCGTACTGCTCCAGTTGGAGGCGGAGGGGCGCCTGCGCCTCGACGACACCGTCGAGCGCCATCTGCCGGGCGTCGTCCGAGGCAACGGCAACGACGGGCGGGCGATCACCGTACGGCAGTTGCTCAACCACACCAGCGGGCTGTTCGACTACGCCCTCGACCCGGAATACGGAGCCACGTATCTGGCGGGCGACGGCTTCCTGCGGCACCGCTACGACACGCTGACCCCCGAGACGCGCGTACGGGTGGCGCTCTCCCACGCGGCGCCGTTCGGGCCCGGTGTCCGGCACTCGTTCTCGAACACCAACGACGTCCTGGCCGCGCTGATCGTGGAGCGCGTCGCCGGCAGGCGGTACGAGGACGAGGTGCACGATCGCATCGTCGAACCCCTCGGGCTCGGGGCGACGTCCAACCCCGGCAACCGGGTCCGGCTCCCCCGGCCGAGCAGCCGCGGCTACGCCAAGCTCTTCGCGGCGCAGCCGGATCGCATCGACGACGTCACCGAGACGAACGGGTCCCAGGCCTGGGGCAACGGCGACATGATCTCCGACGCGGACGATCTCAACCGGTTCTACTCGGCCCTGATCCGCGGACGGCTGCTGCCGCCACGGCAGTTGGCGGAGTTGAAGACGACCGTCGACAATCCGGATTTTCCGGGCGCGTCCTACGGTCTCGGCATCGAGCGGTTCACGCTGGGCTGCGGCGTCACGCTGTGGTACCACGACGGCGGCGCGCCCGGGTCGATCACCATGGTCGCCCTGACCGAGGACGGCCGGCATCAGCTCGCGTTCAACTACAACGGCGCTTGGGCGGCGGAGACCATCCTGCCCATCGTGAACGCCGAGTTCTGCCCGGCGCGTTCGGACACGCCTGCGGACACGCCGTCCGACACGCGCTGAGGCGGGCGCCGGAGCGGGTGGTGCGACGCGGCGCCGCCCCTCCCGCACCCCGATGGCGCGGCCATGGCGCCAACCGTGGCGGCAGGTCGACCGGATCCCGCCGGTCCGGGCGGGCCGGCGCGGTCCGGGTCGCGCCGCCGGCCGCTTCGACTCCCGCGCCGCCACCTGGACAAAGGGATCGCGGCCCGACATCGGGCCAGGTAGGCGCCGTGCGGCGCAATCACTGTGCCATGATGGGGCACATGGAACTACGGGAGTATGTCGAGGCGCTGCGCGACGAGCTGGTCGCAGCCTCCGCGGCCGGAGATGCCGAGACCCGCGCGGTGGCCGAGCGGCTCGTCGCCCCGTTGGAGTCGGCCGTCCGGCTCACGTTGCTCAAGGTCCTGTCGGCGGCGGCCGACGAGATCACCCGGGACCTGGCGCCCGGCTCGGTGGACCTGCGCCTGCGCGGGATGGACCCCAGCTTCGTGGTGACGCCGCCCTCGGGCGACGACGGCCCCGCCCAGGACGCCTCGGAGGAGAGCGGTGACCCGGCGAGCGACTGGTCGACCGGCGAGTTTGGTGGCACCAGGGGTGGCGCCACGGCTCGGATCAACTTCCGGCCGCCGCAGGAGATGAAGGACGAGATCGAGAAGGCGGCGACCCGCCAGGGCGTCTCGGTCAACACGTGGATGGTCCGCGCCTCCGCCGCGGCGCTGTCCAACAGCAAGCGGTCCCATCGCGGCAAGCAGCAGTTCAACGGCTGGGTGCAGTAGCCGCTCCCGGCGCGACGGCCCCTCTGCCCGGCCGCCCTCCGCGCGGCGGCCCGCCCGTCAGGCCCGGTGGATCGTGATGTCCCCGTAGGAGGTGTGCGCCCGCACCTCGATCGCCTCCCCGAGCGACTTGGCGATCTCCTCCAGCGTGTTGTTCACGCGCCCGTATCCGGTGTTCAGATCCAGCTTCGCCGGGCTGTCCCCACCGATGCCGACCTCCAGGTCGCCGGACCCGGTCTTGAGCACGAGCGAGCCGCGGGTCACCTCCGCGACCCGGATGTTGCCGTTGGCGGTCTTGGCCTCGGTCGTGTTCCCGGAGGCGTGGCCGACGGTGATGTCGCCGTTGGAGGTGCGCGCGTGCACGTCGCCGGTGACCCGGCCGATCTCGATGTCGCCGTTGGAGTTCTTGGCGTCGATCGCGCCGTCGACCTCCGTCAGCCGGATCCGCCCGGTGGCGGTGGCGACTTCCGCGTCCCCGTCGACCCGGCCCACGCCGATGTGACCCGCCGTGCGCAGGTTCAACCGGCCGACGTGCTCCAGGCGAATGTTCGCGGTGGACGTCTTGTACGTGCACTCCCCGAGGCGTCCGGAGCCGCGCAGGTCCGCCATCGCCGCCTCGCCGCGCACGCGCGAGCCCGTGGGCAGCACGATCGACACGTCCACCGAGCGGGACTTCCGGGAGAAGTCCACCACCACGGGCACCCCGCGCTTGGGCCCCTTGATCAGCAGCACGCCGTTGGCGTATTCGACCCGGATCTGGTCGGCCGCCTTGACGTCCGAGGGGTCCTTCTCGTCGGTCGGCCGTACCTCGACAACGGTGTCGGTGCGGTCCTCGGCGGTGATCTCCACGTCACCGACACCGAGTTCGAACTCGACGGAGATCGGCTTCGGGGTCTCGAAAACAGGCATGGTTTTCCTTCCTCGTCATTTCCGGGCGGACCCTTCGGCACGCGTGGCAGCACGGCGAAGTACGGCTCGCCCTCGCGGGGCCGAAGACTCGACCACGCCCGGGGCCGGGTCGTGATCGATCTCGTCCGCGGCTGCGCCCGGCGCGTCGAACGACATGCGGCGGATTCCGGGCTCCGGCGGTCGCGCCTTCGGCACGACCGCGTCCCCACTGTCGGTCCGAGCGAGCGCGGCGAACTCGTGCCCGAACCCGTCCACGAACGGACCCATATCCATGACGTCATCATGGCGCACATGTTGCGCCATCACAAGTCGCCATGACCCGGATGGCGCCATCGACGGTACGCCGGCTCGGCCCGGACGAGTATCCGGGCAGGTCACCGGGCCTGGGCAACACCCGTACGGCACCGCGAGCCGAACACCTCGCGCGAGTCACGGTATCCGGATCGACACCTCGCCGCGCCGGTCGACGTACCCGGACCGGGCCCGTCGGGTCACGAGGCGGCCTCCACGCCACGCTTGACCCGATCCAATACATCCCGCAGATCCGCCAGCAGTGTGTCCTCCTCGGCGCGGAGGTAGAAGTGCCCACCCGGGAAGACCCGGATCCGGAAACCGGCATTCGTCGTATCCGCCCAGCGGCGCATCAGTTCCGGGCTCACCTCGGAATCGTGGTCGCCGGTGTAGCCGTATACCGGACAGTCGAGCGGAGGCCGATCGCCGGCGGGATAGTCGTCCACCATCCGGTAGTCCGCGCGGACGGCGGGGAGCAGGATCTCCCGCAGGTCGGGATCCGCGAACACCGGGGCGCGGCTCTCGTCGAAGCGCACGACGTCCGCGATGATCTCCTCGTCCGTGCCGAAGTGTCGCCGCAAACCTTCCAGCGCATGCGACGGGCGCCTGCCCGACACGCACAACGCGGCCGGCGGGCACCCGCGCTTGTGCAGCCGCAGGGCCACCTCGTGTGCCACCGAGGCCCCCATGCTGTGCCCGAACAACACCAGCCGATACCGGGTCAACCCGACGAGGGCGTCGACGATGTCGTCGGCGAGGGCCTCCAACCCGGACGGAAACGGATCGCCGATCCGATCCTCCCGGCCCGGGTACCGGATGGCGAACAGCCCGACGTCCGAAGGCAGTCCCCGTGCCCAGGTGCGGTACGCGTTGGACCAGCCGCCGGCGTGCGGGAAGCAGACGAGCTTGGTCGCGCACGCGTCGTCGTCACGAAAGCGGCGGAGCCACCGCTCTTCCACCGGACTCGTCATTCTCGGGATTCCTCTCAGAGGGCCTTGCCGTCCTTCGTCCGCCTGCGCAGAGCCGGCCGGCTCGACCGGGAGAGGTCTCCCCACATGTCCGACAGGCCGATGATGGTGCGCGCCGCGAACAGGGTTCGGATGGACACCTCGAGGTTCAACTCCGCCCGGATCAGGCCGACCAGCCGGATCGCCCGCAGCGAGTTCCCGCCGAGGTCGAAGAAGTCCTGGTCGATACCCACCCGGTCCAGTTCGAGCACGTCGGCGAACAGCGCGGCCAGGACCCGCTCGGTCCGGTTGCGCGGAGCCCGGTAGGACCCGCCGTCGAACTCGGGCTTGGGCAGGGCGGCCCGATCCACCCGACCGCCCGCGGTCACGGGCAGGCGTTCGAGGAGCACGAAGGCCGTCGGCACGACGGACTCGGCCAACCGCTCGGCGGCGAACCGGCGCAACTCCTCGCCCGACGGGGCCGGGGAGCCGGAATCCGAGGAAACCGAGGAAACCGGGGAACCCGAGGAGCCCGCGAGCCCGGAGGAGTTCGCCGCGCCCTCTCCCGCGCCGCCGACCGGAACCACGTAGGCCACCAGACGCGGCTGCCCCGACTCGTCCGCCCGCCCGACCACCACCGCCTGTGCCACACCGGGGTGTTCGGACAACACCTCCTCGGCCTCGGCCGGCTCGACCCGGACACCGCGCACGTCGAACCGGGCATCGGCCGCGCCGACGTACTCCAACCCGCCGTCGGTTCCCCACCGCACCAGATCCCCGGTCCGGTACATGCGACCCCCGGCCGGGCCGAACGGGCAGGGCACGTAGCGCTCCGCGGTCTGCCCGGGGCGTCCGGGACGGCCGCGCGTCACACCGGCGCCGGCCACGTACAGTTCACCGGTCACCCCGACGGGAACCGGCGCCAGGCCCGGGCCCAGGACGTACAGGGCGGTGTGGTCCATCGGGCGGCCGAGCGAGCCCGCGTGGTGCGCCGCCTCGCCCTCGACCGGGTGGTCGCACGCGGCGAGCACGGTCGTCTCCGTCGGGCCGTGGCCGTGCACGATCGTCAGGTCGGGGCAGGCCTCGCGCACCCGGCGCAACGCCGCCGAGGACACCCGGTCGCCGCCGGTCCACACCTCGCGCAATCCGGCCAGACGCTCGGGGCGTTGCGCCGCGATCGCCGAGAAGAGGCCGGCGGACAACCACGCCGCCGTGATCGGCGTCGACGCGGCGAGCGCGTCCACCGCCGACTCCCCCGGCCCGGCCACCAGCACCCGGCCGCCGTTCAGCAGCGGCACCCACAGTTCCAGGGCGAGCGCGTCGGCGGTGATCGGCGAGTGCCACAACACGGTGCCTCGGCCGCCCTCGTGCCACCGGCGGTCCAGGGCCAGGCGGGCCATGTTCCGGTGCGTCACGGCGACGCCGGCGGCCTTGCCGGTCGGTCCGGAGCCGTACATCACGGCCAACAGGTTGTCCGGGTGCGACGGGGCGGCGGCCTCCGGCGCGGCGTCGCCGGTGTCGCCGGTGTCGGCGGCGGTCTCCGGCCGCACGTCGTCGAACAGGATCACCGCGACGTCCCGGGCGACGGCGGCCCCTTCGGCGGTCGCCGCGTCGGTGAGCAGCACCCGCACCGAGGAGTCGCGCACCACCGGCACGACGCGCTCCGCCCGGGACGTGGGGTCGATCGGGAGGTAGGCTCCGCCCGCCCGCACCACCCCGAGCAGCGCGACGGCCAGATCCACCGACCGGGGCAGCGCCACCGCCACGACCGTTTCCGGACCGACGCCGCGCCCGCGCAGCGTCTCGGCCAGGCGGCCGGATCGTGCGTGCAACTCGCGGTATGTGAGCGCCGATTCGCCGAACTGTACGGCGATGTCGTCGGGGGCCTGCGCCACCCGGCGGGCGAACAGTTCCGGAACCGTCTGTTCCGGCAGGGGCACGGTCGTGTCGGAGGGCGCGGTCGGCACCCGGTCGCGTGCGTCGCCGGCGAGCACGTCCAGCGCGCCGACGCGCAGCTGCGGATCGGCCGTCACCGCGTGGATGTGTTCGATCAACTCGGCGCCGATGAAACGCAGTTCGGCGCCCGTGTACAGGCCGGCGGGGGCGTCGAGGCGCACGAACAGGTCGCTGTCGGCGCTGCCGTCGGTGTAGACGCCGACGGACAGTTCGTCGAAGACCCCGTTCGTTCCGCCGAGGTAGCGCGCGGCGTGGTCGGCGAAGTGCAGTTGCTCCGCGAACTCGACGATGTTCAGCACCGCGCCGAAACTGCCGCGTCCGCTCAGGACGGTGCCGCTCGCGCGCTGGATCTCCGAGTAGTGGCAGGCGGTTTGCCCGAAGATCTCGTAGGTCTCGTCCACGACCGAGTCGGCGATGTCGGCGAAGGTCGCGCCCAGCGGCACCTTCACCCGCATCGGCACCACGTTCACCGCCAGGCCGGGCGTGCGGCTCGCTTCGCCGGCCCGGTTGGCCACGGCCAACGAGAGCAGGAACTCCTGCCGATCGCACCGGTGTCGGAAGTACACCGCCGAGGCCGCGGTCAACAGCGACGACATCCACACGCCCATCGACTCGGCGGCCTCGATCCACCCGTCCGCCTCGGCGCGCGGCACGGTCAGGGTACGACTGACCATGCCGATGGAGTCGGCCAACTGCGCCCACCGGTCCACCCGACTCATCGGCTCGACCAGCGCCGAGCGCGCCGCGTCGGACAGGGGTACCCGCGGCACCTGCGCGGGCGCGGGCGCGTCCGCGAGGTAGTCGCGCCAGAACTCGGTGTCCTCGGCGAACTTCGGGGACGCCTGGTATCGCGCGGCACCGGCGGCGAACGACTCGATGTCCCACGGGTGTTCGGGCTCCGGCACCGCCGTGCCCCGGGCCAGCGCGGTGTACACCTCGGCGAGGCGCCGCGACAGCAGGCCGCCCGCGCCGTACCCGTCCGAGACGAGGTGGTGGTAGGCGATCACCACGAGGGAGCGGGCCGGCCCGAGCCTGACCACGCCGAGCCGGAGCAGCAGGTCGCGCTCCAGGTCGAACGGCTGCTTGAGCATGTCGGCCAGCGCCTCGCGCGCGGCCTGCTCGGGATCCGGCTCGGCGCCGACGTCCAGGAAGAACGGCTGCCAGTCGGTCGATTCCCGGGGCACCAGCAGCAGATTGCCCTCGCCGTCGTCGACGAAATCGATCCGCAGCACTTCCGCTTCCGCCAGCACGTGCCGGAATGCGGATTCCATGACCGCCGTGTCGATTTCACCGTCCACGTCCCACATGCTCAGCGCATGGTTGAGCATGTCCGGGGACATTTTCTGGGCCAGCCACAATCCTTTATGCGCCGACGACGCACCGAACGAACGCACAGGGATCATCCCCTCGGCAAACAGGCCAGGAACCTGAAGAAATTCGCAGATCACCTCCACCTTCACGGAAGTGTGATCGGCCGGTCAAGACAACGGGTGCCGGAGCGGGCGGTGCCGCGTGGAATCCGCGGTGTCCCGCCGGCGGGACACCGCCGGCGGGTGAAATCCCGCACGAAACGGCGAGGATACGCCGGACCCGCGCCCGCTTCCCGGCGTGGCGTCGCCACCCCGCGCGTACCCCGTCACGAGGGCGACGCTACGCCGCGCGCCCGCCCATCGACGACAGGATGTGCGCGGCCACCAGTCGCGGCGACGGATGCCGCAGCGCCAGGTTGGCCCTGAGTTTGAGGCCGGTCGTCGCGGCGAGGCGCTTGCTCAGTTCCACCGAGAGCAGCGAGTCGAAGCCGAGCTCTTTGAACTCCCGGTCGGGGTCGATCGTCGCGCCCGAGGCGTGCCCGAGCACGACGGCGACCCTGGTCAGGACGTGGTCCAGGACGAATGCCGCAGCGTCGTCGGCGGACAGGGTCGACAGCACGTCCGCGAGCGGGACGGCCTGCTCCTCGTCCGAGGGGGTCTCGATCGCGCTCGGTTGCGCCGTCGGCGCGGCGTGCGCGGAGTTCAGCCAGTAGCGCTGCCGCTGGAAGGCGTACGTGGGCAGGTCGACCCGGCGGCGTGCGCCGAACAGGGCGTCCCAGTCCACCGTGCCGCCCCGGGTGTGGAGGTGGGCCAGCGAGCCGAGCACGGCCTCCGCCTCGCCACGATCCCGGCGGGACGAGGACAGGACCACGGCGTCGTCCACGTCCTCGACGATCTCCTGTACGGGGACGGTCAATACGGGGTGCGGGCTCATCTCGATGAAGGTCCGGAATCCGTCGTCGACCGATCGCCGGATCGAGGATTCGAAGCTGACTTTCTCCCGGAGATTGGTGTACCAGTATTCGGCGTTCAAGGTCGCGGTGTCGATCGGCTCGCCGTGCAGGGTCGAGTAGAAGGGCAGTGTCGAGGTTTTCGGTTCCAGGTCGGCCAGGGGTGCGATCACCTGCTCGCGAACCCGGCTCACCTGGGGGGAATGCGAGGCGTAGTCGACCGATATTCTGCGCGCCTGGGCGCCTTCCGCCTTCATCTTCTCGACGAATTCGTCGAGCGCGTCGGGTTCCCCGGAAACCACCACCGAGCGGGGCCCGTTGACGACGGCGATGCTCACCCGGTCCTTCCACGGAGTCAGCCGGTCGGCGACGACATCCGCGGATTCCGCGACCGAGGCCATCCCGCCGTGGCCGATCAGGTCCACCAGGGCCTTGCTGCGCAGCGCCACCACCTTGGCCGCGTCGCGCAACGACAGCGCGCCGCACACGTGCGCGGCGGCGATCTCGCCCTGGCTGTGCCCGACCACCGCGGCCGGTTCCACGCCCCAGGATCGCCACAGCGCGGCCATGGACACCATCACCGAGAACAGCGTCGGCTGGACCACGTCCACCCGGTCCAGCGTCGGCGCCCCGGGCGCGCCGCGCACCACGTCGAGCAGCGACCAGTCGGTCCACTCGGCCAGCGCCGCGCCGCACGCGTCGAGGGTCCGCGCGAACACCGGGAACGCCTCGTGGAGTTGCCGGCCCATGCCGACCCACTGGGATCCCTGACCCGGGAACATGAAGACGGCCCCGCCGAGGTTCCCGGCGACACCGCGCACCACCTCGGCCGACTCGGTGCCGTCGCGCAACGCCGCCAGGGCGGCGAGCAGTTCGTCCCGGTCGTGGCCGAGGACCACCGCACGGTGGTCGAACCGCGACCGGCTCGACACCAGCGACCAGCCGACGTCGGCGACGTCCGCGTCCGGATCGCCGGCGACGAACTCGTGCAGCCGGCCCGCCTGTCGCTCCACCGCCGCCGCGCTCTTGCCCGACAACACCCACGGCACCAGCCCGCCGACGACGCCCGCGTCCGGGACGCGCCCGTCGTGCTCCGGCTCCGGTACCTCCTCCAGGATCACGTGCGCGTTGGTCCCGCTGACGCCGAACGACGACACCGCGGCCCGCCGCGGACCGCCCGATCGGGGCCATTCGCGCCCCTCCACCAGCAGTTCGATCGCGCCCGAGGACCAGTCGACGTGCCGGGAGGGGGTGTCCACGTGCAGCGTCTTCGGCAGGTAGCCGTGCCGAAGCGCCATCACCATCTTGATCACCCCGGCCACCCCGGCGGCGGCCTGCGCGTGTCCGATGTTGGACTTCATCGATCCGAGCCGCAGCGGCCGGCCCTCGGCCCGGTCCCGCCCGTACGTCGCGAGCAGCGCGCCCGCCTCGATCGGATCCCCCAGCACGGTGCCCGTGCCGTGCGCCTCGACCGCGTCCACCTCGGCGGCCTCGACCCCGGCGTTGGCCAGCGCCTGCCGGATCACCCGCTCCTGGGCCCGGCCGTTGGGCGCGGTCAGCCCGTTGCTGGCCCCGTCCTGGTTCACCGCGGAGCCGCGCACGACGGCGAGCACCGGGTGGCCGTTGCGGCGGGCGTCGGACAACCGCTCCAGGAGCAGGACACCCGCGCCCTCGGCCCAGCCGGTCCCGTCGGCCGTGTCCGCGAAGGACTTGCACCGACCGTCCGCCGACAGACCGCGCTGCCGGGAGAACTCCACGAAGATCGCGGGCGTGGCCATCACCGACACCCCGCCCGCCAATGCCAGCGAGCACTCCCCCGAGCGCAACGACTGGATCGCCAGGTGCAGGGCCACCAGCGACGACGAGCACGCCGTGTCCACCGACACCGCCGCCCCGGTCAGCCCCAGTTCGTACGCCACCCGGCCCGACGCCACGCTCAGCGCGCTCCCGTGCAGCAGGTAGCCCTCCAACTCGCCCGCGCTGCCCTCCAGGAAGCGCATTCCGTACTCGGACGAGGCCACCCCGGCGAACACGCCGACATCGCTGCCGCGGACGTCGGCGGGCACGATGCCGGCTCGTTCCAGGACCTCCCACGAGGTTTGCAGCAGCAGGCGCTGCTGCGGGTCGATGGCCAGCGCCTCGCGCGGGCTGATCCCGAAGAACTCCGGGTCGAAGTCGGCGGCGTCGGCCAGGAATCCGCCGTGCCGGACGTAGGAACTGCCGAGCGTTTCGGGGTCCTCGTCGTACAGGTCCCGCCATCCCCGGTCGGTCGGGAACTCGTCGATCGCGTCGACCCCGTCGCGGACCATGTCCCACAGCTGTTCCGGCGAGGACACCCCTCCGGGGTAGCGGCAGGCCATCGCCACCACGGCGATCGGCTCGACCCGGGCGGCCTTGAGCGCGTCGTTCTCCCGGCTCAGCCGGTCGCGCTCCTCCAGGAGGGTGCGGAGCGCCTGGGCGACCCGGTCCCCGCCGTCCGCCGGCCGGTCCGCGGCGTTGTTCGCGGAGGTGTTCATGGTCACTTGCCCTTCTCGGCCAGAGCCAGGTCGACGAGTGCATCCAGGTCCAGCGCCGCCAGTTCGTCCGCGCCGGCATCGGTGCCGGTGTCCGCGTCGGGCGATCCGTCGTCGGGGTCCGACGGCGCGGCGGCGCACGCCAGAACCTGCTCCAGCAGGCCCGCGCCGCGCAGCCGGTCGATGGGGATGGTGCGCAGCACCTCGCGGATCCGCGCGTCCTCGTCCGGGTCCGCACTCGTGCGCTCCGCGGGGCGCAGCAGGTCGAAGACGTGTTGTCCCAGCTCGCGGGGGGTCGGGTAGCTGAAGACGAGGGTGGAGGCAAGGCGCAGCCCGGTCGAGGAGGCCAGGCGGTTGCACAGTTCGACCGAAGTGAGCGAGTCGAAGCCGAGGTGGGTGAACGCCTGGTCGGCGTCGACGGCCGTGCCGGCGGGGTGTCCGAGGACGACGGCGACCTGCTCGCGGACCCAGTCGAGCACGGTCGCCTCCCCTTCGCTCTCGGACAGCCCGACCAATCGGGCGGGCAGGCCGAGGGAGCCCGTGCCGGCGGTGCTGTTCGCGCGGGCGCGGGCCGGGCGGCCGGCGGTGACGAGGTCGCGCAGGAGCAGCGGGAGTTCGTCGGCGGCCCGGCTCCGCAGCGCGGTGAGGTCCAGTCGGGCCGGGATCAGGACCGGCTTGTCGATCGTGCACGCGGCGTCGAACAGGCCCAGTGCCTCGGCGCCGGGCATCTCGGCGATGCCGAGGCGGCGGATGCGCCGCAGGTCCACCTCGTCCAGGTTCTCGGTCATCCCGCTGCGCTGTTGCCACCAGCCCCAGCACAGGGACGTGCCGACCCGGCCAAAGGCCCGGCGTCGAGCCGCCAGGCCGTCCAGGAAGCCGTTCGCGGCGGCGTAGTTGGCCTGGCCGCCGGTGCCGAGCGTGCCGGCGAGCGCGGAGAAGAGCACGAACGCGGACAGGGTGTGTTCGCGGGTCAGTTCGTGCAGGTTGATCGCGCCGCCGACCTTGGCCCGCAGGGCGCGGTCCAGGCTCTGTGCGCTCTGCGTCTCGAGGGTGCCGTCGGCGAGTACACCCGCCGCGTGCACGACGGCGGTCAGCGGGTATCCGGGCGGCATCTCGGCGAGCAGGTCCGCCACGGCGGCCCGGTCCGCGACGTCGCAGGCCGCGACCCGGACGAGGGCGCCGGCCGCCTCCAGGTCCGCGACCAGTTCGGCGGCCCCGTCGGCGGCCGGGCCCCGGCGGCTCGCCAGCACCAGGCTGCGTACGCCGTGTTCGGCGACGAGGTGGCGTGCCACGAGCGAGCCGACGCCGCCGGTGGCGCCGGTGATCAGGACGGTGCCGCCGCCGAAGCCGCTGCCCATGTCGAAGATGATCTTGCCGACGTGCCGGCCCTGGCTCATCTCGCGAAACGCCCCGCGCGCGTCGCGGATGTTCCGTACGGCGATCGGGTTCAGCCGCACCCGCCCGTCGGCGAACAGTTCCATGACCGCGCGGAAGACCTCGTGGATGACGTCGGGGCCGGCCTCGTAGAGGTCGAACGCCGCGTAGTCGACGCCCGGATGCCCAACCGACACCCGGTGCGGGTCGCGGATGTCGGTCTTGCCCATCTCGACGAAGCTGCCGCCTTCGGGCAGCAGGCGCAGCGAGGCGTCGACGAAGTCGTGTGCCAGGGAGTTGAGCACGACGTCCACGCCGCGGCCGTCGGAGGCGGCCAGGAAGCTGTCCGCGAACTCCAGGGTGCGCGACGAGGCCAGGTGGGCGTCGTCGAGCCCGAGGGCGCGCAGGGTGGGCCACTTGGCCGGGCTCGCGGTGGCGTAGATCTCGGCGCCGACGTGCTTGGCCAGTTGCACGGCGGCCATTCCGACGCCGCCGGCCGCGGCGTGGATCAGGATCCGTTGGCCCTTTTCGAGGTTGGTCACGTGGAACAGGGCGTAGTAGGCGGTGAGATACGCGCCCGGCACGGATGCCGCCTCGGTGTAGGTCCACCCGTCGGGGATGGGCATGAGCAGGCGGTGGTCCGCCACCGCGACCCGGCCGAAGGCGCCGGAGAAGATGCCCATCACCCGGTCGCCCGGGGCGAGTTCGGTGACGTCGTCGGCCACCTCCAGGACGGTTCCGGCGCCCTCGCCGCCGATTCCGGCGTCCAGGGCGGTGCGTTCCACCAGTCCCAGGGCGATCGTGACGTCGCGGAAGTTGAGGCCGGCGGCCTGTACCGCGATGCGCACCTGACCGCTCGTCAGCGGCGCCTCCACCTCGGGGCAGGGAATCCAGGTCAGGTTCTCCAACGTGCCCTTGGTCGGGATGCCCAGCCGGGACGCGCCGACCGCCGGCGGCTCGATCCGGTTGCTCGCGGGGGCCGCGGCCGTCATGCGCGGCACCAGGTACGCGTCACCGCGCAGCGCCAGTTGCTCCTCGTCGAGGGCGAGCGCGTCGGGGATGCGGGGCCATGCGGCGGCCACGTCCTCGACGTCCACCAGCCGGAACCTGCCCGGGTGCTCGGTCTGGGCGGACCGGATCAGGCCCCATACGGACGCGCCGGGCAGGCTGTCCACCCGCTCCCCGCCACCGGTGTCCACGGCCAGCCGGGTGAGCACCACCAGCGTGGATGCGGCGAGCGAGTCCTCGGCGAGGAAGCGCTGGACGCACTCCAGGACGCGGGTGTCGGTGTCGGCGACGGCGGTGAACAGGTCGGTCCCGGGCGCGGCGATCTCGTCCGCGCGGAGCACGATGTGTCGCGGCGGGTCCCCCGCGAGGAGTTCGTCCAGGCTCGCGTGGAACTCGGTTTCCTGGTGCGCGGGTTCGCCGAGTCGGGCGGGCGCGCCGAGCACGGCCCACCGCCCGGGAGGCGTCGCCGCCTCGATCGCGCGGGCCGGTCGCCACACCAGTTCGTACAACGACCGCTCGCCGCGCGCCGCGCGCAGGTGTTCGGCGCTCGCCGGTCGGAACCTCAGCGCCCCGACGCGCGCGACCGGGCGGCCCCGCTCGTCGGCGATCGCCACAGCCACGGCTCGGTCGCCGGCCGCCGGATCGCCGGCCGGGGAGAGGTGAATCCGTACGGTCGAGCCGCATTCGCCGAACCGCTCCGCCCCGGACCACGAGAACGGCATCCAGCCCCGGTCGGCACCGATCTCCACGACCCCGCCCGCCACCACCGCGTGCAGCGCGGCATCGAGCAGCGCCGGATGCAGGGCGAACCCGCCGGCGGCCGAGCCGTCGGCATCGGTCGGCAGTGTGGCCGTCGCGAACAGGTCGTCGCCGCGCCGCCACACCTCGCGCAGCCCGCGGAACACCGGCCCGTAGTCGAAGCCCGCGTCCGCGAAGGAGTCGTACAGGGCGTCGATGTCGACCTGTTCGGCGCCGGCCGGCGGCCACGCGGCCGGCGTGCCCGCGTCGTCCGCCCGGGCGGTTCCCGGTGCCAGGCTGCCCGTGGCGTGCCGGGTCCACCCGCCGGCGCGGTCCTCGTCGCCGTCGGGGCCGGAGTACACGTCCAGCGCGCGCCGTCCGCTCTCGTCCGCCGTGCCGACCACGACCCGTACCCGTACCTCGCCCGTGTCGGGGACGATCAGGGGCACCTCCAGGGACAGTTCCCCGATCGCCGTGCACCCGACGAAGTCGCCCACCCACAGCGCCAGATCCAGATACGCCGTCGCCGGTACCACGACCGCGCCGAAGACCGCGTGGTCGGCCAGCCACGCGTGGGTGCGCAGCGACCACCGGTCGGTGAACACCACCTCGTCGGTGCCGGGGTGCTCCACCACCGCGCCGAGCAGTGGGTGTTCGGCGGCCGAGAGACCGGCGGACACCACGTCCGCGGTGCCGGTTCCGGCCCGGAAGTCCAGCCAGTAGCGCTGCCGTTGGAACGCGTAGGTCGGCAGGTCCACCGACCGCCGCGCGTCGCCGAGCAGGGCCGCCCAGTCCACGGCCCCGCCGCGGACGTGCAGTTGAGCCAGCGAGCCGACCAGGGTGCGTACCGGCCCGCGGTTGCGCCGCGACGCCGACAGGGCCACCGCGTCGGTCACGCCCGAAGCGGCGAACGCGTCCTTGGCGATGCTCGTGAGGGCCGATCCCGGGCCCATTTCGTAGAAGACGCCCGCGCCGGCCGCCCGGGCGCTCTCCACGGCGGTGAAGAACCGAACGGGTTCGCGCACATGCCGCACCCAGTGCGCGACGGACGTCAGTTCCGAGGCCGTGCTCTCGCGGCCCGTCCGGGTCGAGACGATCGGGATCGCCATGCGCCCCGCCGGAAGTTCGCCGATCGACGCGGCGAACTCGTCCAGGATCGGGTCCATGAGCGGCGAGTGGAACGCGTGGTCGACGTCGAGCAGCTTGGCCGAAGTCCCCTCGGCGACCAGCCGATCGCGCAGTGCGACGACCTGGTCCCGGGCACCGGAGACCACCACCGATTCCGGGCCGTTGACGGCCGCGACGCCGAGCCGGTCGTATCCGTGGAGCAGCGCGTCGACGGCGTCCTCCGAGGCGCGTACCGCCAGCATGGCGCCGCGCTCGGTGACCGTCTGCATGAGCAGGCCGCGCGCGGCCACGAGCCTGGTCGCGCCGTCCAGGTCCAGGACGCCGGATACGTGCGCGGCGGTGATCTCGCCGACGGAGTGGCCGATCAGGTGGTTCGGCTCCCCGCAGAATCCGGTCAGGAGCCGGTACAGCGCGACCTGGAGGGCGAACAGCGCGGGCTGTGCGACGTCGGTGCGCTGCGCGCGGGCCTCCTCGGGCGCCTCGGCGAGCAGCAGCGCCTTCAGCGCGAAGGGAAGGTGGGTGTCGAAGCGCGCGCAGACCGCGTCGAGGCTCCGGGCGAAGACCGGGAAGGCGTCGTACAACTCCCGGGCCACACCGGCCCAGGGCGAACCCTGTCCCGGGAACATGAAGACCGTGCCGCCGAGTTCGCCGACCACGCCGCGCACCAGCCCCGCGGAATCGGCGCCCTCGCCCAGCGCCGCCAGACCGCTCAGCAACTCGTCCCGGTCCCGGCCCAGTACCACCGCGCGGTGCTCGAACCGGGATCGGCTCGCCACCAACGACCGGGCGATGTCGGCGACAGGCGTATCCGGCTCGGCGGCGGCGAATGCGCGCAGCCGCTCCGCCTGGGCCCGCAGTGCCGCCTCGGAGCGTGCCGACACCACCCACGCGAGCGCGTCGGCGGGATGATCCTCGCGCTCCGGCGCCGCCTCCTCGGGCGCGACCTCCTCGGGCGCCTCCTCCAGGATCACGTGCGCGTTGGTGCCACTGGCCCCGAACGCGGACACCGCCGCCCGGCGGGGCCGTCCGGGGGCGCTCGGCCACGGCCTGGCCTCGGTGAGCAGTTCCACCGCCCCGGCCGACCAGTCCACGTGCGTCGAGGGCCGGTCCACGTGCAGCGTCTTGGGCATGATCCCGTGCCGCATCGCCATGATCATCTTGATCATGCCGCCGACGCCCGCCGCCGCCTGCGTGTGGCTGATGTTCGACTTGAGCGAGCCCAGCCACAGCGGGTTCCCGGGGTCGCGGTCGCGGCCGTAGGTGGCCAGCAGCGCCTGTGCCTCGATCGGATCGCCCAGCGTGGTGCCGGTCCCGTGCGCCTCCATCACGTCCACGTCACCCGCCTGCACCCGCGAGTTCGCCAACGCGGCCCGGATCACCCGCTGCTGCGCGGGCCCGTTCGGCGCGGTCAGCCCGTTGGAGGCGCCGTCCTGGTTGATCGCCGAGCCCCGGATCACCGCCAGGATCCGCCGCCCGTTGCGCCGCGCGTCGGACAGCCGCTCCAGCACCAGCACCCCGACGCCCTCGGCGAATCCGGTGCCGTCGGCGGCGTCCGCGAACGCCTTGCACCGGCCGTCGACGGCCAGTCCGCGCTGGCGCGCCATCTCCCGGAAGACCTGCGTGGTCCCCATCACGGTGACGCCCCCGGCCAGGGCCAGCCCGCACTCGCCCTGCCGCAGCGACTGCACCGCCTGGTGCACCGCCACCAGGGACGAGGAGCACGCGGTGTCGGTGGATATCGCCGGACCCTCCAGGCCCAGCGCGTACGCCACCCGCCCGGACGCCACGCTCAGCAGCGAACCGGTCTGCCCGTAGCCGGAGATGACCTCGGGGGTGGAGAAGTGGTTGCCGTAGCCGAAGTACGCCAGGCCGGCGAATACGCCGGTGGCGCTGCCGCGCAGGGTGTGCGGGTCGATGCCGGCCCGTTCCAGCGACTCCCACGCGGACTCCAGCAGCAACCGGTGCTGCGGATCCGCGGCCAGCGCCTCGCGCGGGTTGATCCCGAAGAACTCCGCGTCGAAGTCGCCCGCTTCGTACAGGAATCCGCCGGCGCGCGTGTTGCAGGTGTTCGGCCGGTCCGGATCCGGGTCGTAGAGCCGGTCCAGGTCCCAGTCGCGGTCGTCGGGGAAGTCCGACACCGCGTCCCGGCCCGCCCGCACCAGGTCCCACAACGTTTCCGGCGAGGTCACCCCGCCCGGGTAGCGGCAGGCGATGCCGACGACGGCGATGGGCTCGGCCGCGGCCTCCGTCAGCTCCCGCAGACGCCGACGGGTGTCGAGCAGTTCGATCGACGTCCGCTTGAGGTAGTCGAGCACATCGGCGTTGTTGTCGTTTGTCATCGCTCTCCCCTAGCCGAGCTCTTTGTCCAGCAGCGAAAGCAGCTCGCCGGCCGATGCCGCGCTGATCCGGTCGGCGATCCCGCCCGGCGATTCGTCGCCCGCCAGGGCCCGTGCGCGGCCCTGCAACTCGCCGAGCAGCGTGGTGATGGTGGCCTTGTCCGCCGCCGCGAGGTCGCGGAAGGCGTCCTCCAGTCGGGCGCCCAGTTCCTCGATCTCCTTGCTCAGGCGATCGGTCGGGGACTGCGGGTCGGCGCCGGAGTCGGGGCGGATGCCCGCGTACAGGAACCCGGCGAGGGCGGCCGGGTTCGGGTAGTCGAACGCGAGCGTGGCGGACAACTTCAGACCGGTCACCGCCGTCAGCCGGTTGCGCAACTCCAGCGCCATGAGCGAGTCGATCCCCAGGTCCTTGAACGCCGAGGCGGGACCGACCCGCGCGGCGTCGGCGAGGCCGAGCACACTCGCGGTCTGCGTGCGCACGGCGTCGAGCAGCAGCGCCTCCGCGTCGGCCGGGGGCAGCGAGGCGATCCGCCGCGCGAGTCCGATGTCGGCGCCCTCCCGAACGACAGGGCTCGAACTCCCGGGACCGGCGGGCGTTCCGACCAGCGCGCGCAGGAGCGGCGACAACACCTGGTCGGCGCCGGGCGCGCCCGGCGCCGGCAGGCTCAGCCGCACCGGCACCAGCACCGGTTCGTCCCGCGCGATCGCCGCGTCGAACAGCGCCAGTCCCTCGTGCGTGGCCATCGGCCGCACGCCCTGTCGTTGCAGCCGCGCGATGTCCAGTTCGCCGATGTCCGCGCCCGCCTCGGTGCGTTGCGCCCAGTAGCCCCAGCACAGCGAGCCGGCCGCGAGCCCCTCGGCCCGCCGGGCTTCGGCCAGTCCGTTCAAGAACGCGTTGGCCGCCGCGTAGTTGGCCTGCCCCGCCGTGCCCAGCACGCTTGCGATCGAGGAGAACAACACGAACGCGGACAGGTTCAGGTGTGTGGTCAGTTCGTGCAGATACCAGGCGCCGCGCACCTTCGGCGCCAGGACCTCGTCCACCCGCTCCTCGGTCAGCGCATCGACGACCCCGTCGGCGAGCACCGCCGCGCAGTGGATCACCGCCGTCAACGGGTGTTCCGCCGGCACGCCGGCGATCAGCGCCGCGACGGATTCGCGGCTCGTGACGTCGCAGGCGACGATCTCCACCTCGGCTCCCGCTTCGGTCAACTCGCGCCGCAGCGCGTCGGCGGCCGGAGCCGTCGGCCCCCGCCTGCCGGCCAGCACCAACCGGCGCACCCCGTGCCGCTCCACGACGTGCCGGGCCAACGTCGCGCCCAGTCCGCCGACTCCGCCCGTGATCAGCACCGTCCCGGACCCGAGGCCGCGGGCCCGGTGCTCGGCGGGCACCGCCGGCACACGGGCCAGTCGCGGGGTGGTCACCACGCCCGCCCGCACCCTGAGCTGGGTTTCCCCGGTCTCGACCACCGCCGGGACGCGCGCCCACGAGTCGGGGCGGTCGTCGGTGTCCACGAGCGTGAACCGGCCCGGGTTCTCGGTCTGCGCGGTGCGCACGAATCCCCAGATCGCGGCCGCGGCGGGGTCGCTGCATTCGGCCGGGTCGTCGGCGACCGCCTCCCGCGTCACGACGACCAGGCACGAGTCGGCGAACCGGTCCTCGGCGAGCCAACGCTGCGTCCACCGCAGCACCCGGTGCAGGTTGCGCTCGACCAGGGCCGGGGTGTTGCCGACGCCCGGATCGGTGTGCTCGACGGTGGTCACGACGATCGGGGGGATCGGCCCCTCGGCGGCGGCGAGTTCGTCGAGGTCGGCGAACAGCGCCCCGCGCGCCCCGAGAAACGCGGTGAGTTCGTCGGGCGGCCCCGCCACGGCATACCGGCCCGCGGCCTCCCCGGGCGGGACCGCGAGGGGGACCCAGTCCACCCGGAACAGCGAGTCCCGTCGGTCGAAGCCCAGTTCGGTCAGTTCCGCGACGTCCACGGGCCGCGACGTCAGCGACTCGACGCCGCCGACGCGGGCTCCGTGGCGATCCGCGATGGTCACCGACCGGCCGCCCTCGCCGGTGGGCGCCAGGCGTACGCGCAGCACGGTGGGCGCGGCAAAGGGCAGGCGGACGCCCGTCCAGCGATGCGGCAGCCGGCCCTCGTCGCCGTCCCCCGCGCCGATCGGGAGCAGCGCGGTGTGCAGCAGCGCCGGATGGATGCGGAACGGGCCCGGGTCCGCGCCGTCGGCGCCGGGCAACTCGACCTCGGCGAAAGTCACTTCGCCACTGCGCCAGATCCGCTTCAGACCGCGGAACAGCGGCCCGTGGTCGAACCCGAGCGCGGCCGACCCGGCGTACGCGTCCTCGGCGGGCACCTCGACCGCGCCCGGGGACGGCCACGCCACCAGGTCGGGCTCGCGCCGGCCGGCCCCGGTGTCGGTTCCGACGACTCCCACGGCGTTGCGTGTCCACTCGGGTTCGCCCGCGCCCCTGGAGTGCACGGCGAGCACGCGCTTGGCGTCGATCACCACGCGGATCTCCCGCTCGGCCGTGCGGGACAACACCAGCGGTGTCTCCAGGGTGAGTTCCTCGACGACGTCGCAACCCACCCTGTGCGCCGCCCACGCCGCCAGTTCGACCAGCACCGTTCCCGGCACCAGTACGACCCCGTGGACCACGTGGTCGGCCAGCCACGGGTGGCGGTGCGCGGACAACCGCCCGCCGCCCACCAGTCCGCCGCGTTCGCCGTCGTCGGGCAGGTCGATCACGGCGTCGAGCAGAGGGTGGTCCGAGCTGCTCGCGGCGCCGCCCTCCACGGGCATGTCCAGCCAGTAGCGCTGCCGTTGGAAGGCGTACGTGGGCAACTCGACCGCAGGCCCGGCGCCGCCCGGGAACGCCGCCTCCCACGACACGGGGACACCCGCCACGAACGCCTCGGCCATGGACCGGTACAACCGGCCCGGCCCGCCGTCGCCGCGGCGCAGCGAGCCCGCCACCACCCCGCCGGCGCCGGGGGTGTGGTCGAGCATGTCGCGGATGTTGATGGTGAGCAGCGGGTGCGGGCTCATCTCGATGAACGCGCCGTGTTCGGTGTCGAGGAGGCCGCGCATGGCCGCCTCGAACTGCACCGGTTCGCGCATGTTGCGGAACCAGTAGGCGCCGTCCAGTCCCGCCGTGTCGAGCGGCCCGCCGGTGACCGTCGAGTGGAACGCCACCGGCGAGGTCACGGTGGTGACCTCGCCCAGGATGTCCCGCAGCGGCCCCTCGAACCGGTCCACCAGGGGCGAGTGCCCGGGCACGCTCGCCGGGATCCACCGGGCGCGGGCGCCTTCGGCCTCGCAGAGCGCGACCACCTCCCGGACCGCCGCGGCCTCGCCCGCGACGGTGGTCGAGTAGGGGCCGTTGATGCCGGCGATCACCACTCCGGGGCCGACCCGCTCCAGCAGCTCCCGGACCCGCTGTTCGGGCAGCACGATCCCGGCCATGCCGCCGTCCTGATCGGCGGTGGCCAGCAGTTGCGAGCGCAGGGCCACGATCCTGGCCCCCTCCCGCAGGGTCAGCGCGCCGGCCGCGCAGGCGGCGGCGATCTCGCCCTGGGAGTGCCCGATCACCGCGTCGGGGGTCACGCCGAAGGAGCGCCACACCCGCGCCAGCGACACCATCATCGCGAACAGCACGGGTTGCACGACGTCGATGCGCTCCAGGTCGGCGCCCGCCGGCTCGCCGCGCACGGTGTCGATCAGCGACCACGGCACCCACGGCGCGAGGGCCTGCGCGCATTCGTCCATCTGCTCGGCGAATACCGGGGAGCTGTCCAGGAGTTCCCGGCCCATGCCGACCCACTGCGAGCCCTGGCCGGGGAAGACGAAGACCGTCTTGCCGAGGGGCTCGACGATGCCGGAGACCACCCCGGGGGGATTCCTGGTCGTGCCGACGTCGGTGCCCAGGCGGGCGAGCAGTTCGTCGCGGTCCGCGCCGATCACCACCCGGCGGTGCTCGAACAACGATCGTGTCGTCACCAGCGCGCGGCCTACGCCCCCGAGCGACAGGTCCGGGTCGGCGGCCAGGCCGTCCCGCAACCGCAGCGTCTGTTCCCGCAGCGCCTCGGCGGAGCGCGCCGACACCACCCACGGCACCGCCACGGGATGCGGTTGCGGTACCGGCGCGCTCGCCGGCTCCGCCGCCTCGGGGGCCCCGGGCTCCTCGGGGGCCTCTTCGAGCACGACGTGCGCGTTCGTGCCGCTGATCCCGAAGGACGACACGCCGGCCCGCCGGGGCCGTCCGGGTGTGGCGGGCCATTCCCGGGCCTCGGTCAGCAGTTCCACCGCGCCGGAGGACCAGTCGACGTGCGGGGTCGGACGGTCCACGTGCAGCGTCTTCGGCAACACCTCGTGGCGCATCGCCATGATCATCTTGATCATGCCGCCGACGCCCGCCGCGGCCTGGGTGTGCCCGATGTTCGACTTGAGCGAGCCCAGCCACAGCGGGCCGGCGGCGTCGCGGCCCTGTCCGTAGGTGGCGAGCAGCGCCTCCGCCTCGATGGGGTCGCCCAGCCGGGTGCCGGTCCCGTGCGCCTCCACCGCGTCCACGTCGGCGGGCGAGAGTCCGGCGTCGGCCACGGCGGCGCGGATGACCCGCCGCTGCGCCAGTTCGTTCGGCGCGGTCAGCCCGTTGGAGGCGCCGTCCTGGTTGATCGCCGAGCCGCGGATCACCGCCAGGATCCGCCGGCCGTTGCGCCGCGCGTCGGACAGTCGCTCCAGGACGAGCACGCCCGCGCCCTCGCCCCAGCCGGTGCCGTCGGCCGCCTCGGCGAAGGACTTGCACCGCCCGTCGGCGGCCAGGCCGCGCTGTCGGGCGGCCTCCACCAACATCCCGGGGTTAGGCAGCGCCGACACCCCGCCCGCCAGTGCCAACGTGCACTCCCCCGCGCGCAGGGACCGCACGGCCTGGTGCACGGCGACCAGCGACGCCGAGCACGCGGTGTCGATCGAGATCGCCGGGCCCTCCAGGCCCAGGACGTACGCCACTCGGCCCGAGGCCACGCTGGTGTACGTCCCGGCCATCGAGTGGCCCTCCACCTCGGCGCCCGCCCCGCCGCCCATCCGCGGGCCGTAGTCGACCGCGTAGATCCCGGTGAACACCCCGGTCGCCGAACCGCGCAGGCCGGCCGGGTCGATCCCGGCCCGCTCCAGCGCCTCCCACGACGTCTCCAGGATCACCCGCTGCTGCGGATCCATCGCCAGCGCCTCGCGGGGGCTGATCCCGAAGAACGCCGCGTCGAACTCGGCGAGATCGGGGAGGAATCCGCCCGAGCGGGTGTACGTCCTCCCCTGGGCCGCCGGGTCCGGGTCGTACAGTGCCGCGAGGTCCCAGCCGCGATCCGTCGGGAAGCCGCCCACCGCGTCGACCCCGCCGAAGACCACGTCCCACAATCCTTCGGGGGAGTTCGCCCCGCCCGGGAAACGACACCCCATGCCCACGACCGCGACCGGCTCGCGAGCGGACTCCTCCAACGCGCGCACCCGCTCGCGCAACTCCTGCGCGTCGCCGACGGCACGGCGCAGGTAGGACCGGAGCTTGTCGACATCCTCCACGGGAACTCCCCAACGGTTGCTCGGACGAACGGGTGGCGCTACACGTATCCGCGGTCGATCAATGCGTACAATTCGTCGTCGCTGCGGCTCGCCGAAGGTGTGTCCGGCTCCGGGGTGGGGGCCGTTGCCGAAGGCGGCGTCGGCATCGATTCCGGTGCTGTTTCCGGGACTTCGGGGGCCGTCGGTCCGAGCAGGGTGAAGATGTGCCGGGCGAGCGCCTGCGGGGTCGGGTAGGTGAACGCGACGGTGGCGGGCAGTCGTACACCGGCGGCCGTCGTGAGCCGGTTGCGCAGCCGTACCGCCATCGAGGACTCGAAGCCAAGGGCCTTGAAGGTCTCGGTCGACCTCGCGGCGAGTTCGCCGCCGGTGACGGGCGCGTCGGGCGCGCTCAGCAGGGCGGCCGTCTCGGCGCACACGAGTTTGCGCACCGCCGATTCCGAATCGAGAGCCACCGTAGGGGACTTCGCATCCGCGGGGGTGGTGTCGGCGGGTGGCGTCAGCCAGTACCGCTGCCGCTGGAACGGATAGGTCGGCAGGCCGATCCGGCGCGGCCGGGCCGCGCCGAAGCACGCCGTCCAGTCCACCGGCACGCCGCGCACGTACAGTTCGGCCGACGCCGCCAGGATCCGGCCCATGCTCCCGTCGTCCCGGTGCAGGGTGCCCGACAGCACCGGCGAGGCGGCCAGCGCGTCGGCGGTCTCCGCCATCGCCACCGCGAGCACCGGGTGCGGGCTGACCTCCACGAACACGCCGCCGCGTTCGCGCATCAGGCCTTCGATCACCTCGCCGAACCGCACCTTCGAGCGCAGGTTGTCGTACCAGTACGCGCCGTCGAGGCCGCGGGTGTCGAGCGGGCCGCCGGTGACCGTGGAGTGGAAGGCCGCGGTCGACGCCCTGGGCGTGATGCCCTCGGCGGCGGCGAGCACCCGGTCCCGGATACGTTCGACCTGGTGCGAGTGCGACGCGTACTCGATCCTGACCCGGCGTACCCGGACACCGTCGCCCGCCGCCATCGCGGCGAACTCCGCCAGTGCCTCCAGGTCGCCGGAGATCACCACCGAGTCCGGCCCGTTGACCGCGCCCACGCACAACCGTCCGGCCCACGGCCGCAACCGCTCCTCGACCCAGTGCGGCGGCGCGAACACCGCGTTCAGCCCGCCCAGTCCGGCCAGTTCGGTCAGTGCCGTGCCGCGCAGCGCGACCACGCGCGCCGCGTCGTCCAGGGAGAGCGCGCCCGACGCGCAGGCCGCCGCGATCTCCCCCTGCGAGTGCCCCACCACCACGTCGGGGACCACGCCCAGCGAGTGCCAGACCCGGGCCAGGGACACCATCATCGCGAACAGCGCGGGCTGCACCACGTCGTCGCCGCGCTTGAGCAGCGCCGCCGCGTCCGTACCGGTGACCACGTCCGCCAACGACCAGTCCAGCCACGGTTCCAGGGCCCGCGCGCACTCGTCGATCGAGCGGGCGAAGACCTCCGACTCCGCGTACAGCCGCCTGCCCATGCCCACCCACTGCGAGCCCTGGCCCGGGAAGACGAAGACGATCGGGCCGGGCGGGTTCGCCGCGACCCCGCGCGGCACGCGGGGCGAATCGCCGCCCGCCGCGACGAGGTCCAGCCCGGCCAGGGCCTCCTCGCGATCGGCGGCCGGCACCACCGCCCGGTGGGCGAACGACGCTCGGGTGGCGAGCAGCGAGTGGCCCACCTCGGCCACCGACGCGGACGTGTCGGCGGCCACGCGATCCCGCAACCGTGCCGCCTGCTCCCGCAGGGCCGGCTCGGTGCGCGCCGACAACACCCAGGGCACCGTCCCCGCGTCGGCGACAGGGGGCCGCGCCTGCTCCTCCGGTGCCTGTTCGAGGATCACGTGCGCGTTCGTCCCGCCCAGGCCGAACGCCGACACCCCCGCCCGTCGCGGCCGACCGGCCGGGTTCGGCCAGGGCCGGGCGGCGCGCGGGACGTCGAAGTGCTCGTCGAAGTCGGGGATGGCGGGGTTGGGTGTGCGGAAGTTCGGGTGCGGCACCAGTTGCGCGCGGTCCAGGCACAGCGCGGCCTTGACGAAGCCGACGACGCCGGCGGCCGGCTCCAGGTGCCCGACGTTGGCCTTGGCCGAGCCGATTTCAAGGGGGCGTTCGCGTCCGGCCGCCCGGAACACCTCGCGCAGCCCGGCGGCCTCGGCCGGATCGCCGACGCGGGTGCCGGTGCCGTGCGCCTCGACGTAGTCGACGGTGTCGAACGGCACGCCCGCACGCTCCAGCGCGGTCCGGATCACCGCCGCCTGCCCGGCCGGGCTGGGATCCGGCATCCGGCTGGTCGCGCCGCCGCTGCCCACCCCCCAGCCGCGCACCACCGCGTAGATGTGATCGCCGTCGGCGACGGCCAGGTCGAGCCGCTTGAGCAGGACGAACGCCCCGCCCTCGCCCCGGACGAAGCCGCCGGCGCGTTCGTCGAAGGGGAAGCAGCGGCCCTCGGGCGACAACGCGCCCAGGTTGGCCAGGCCGAGTCCGGACTCCGGGTCGGCGATCAGGTGCACGCCGCCCGCGAGCGCCAGGTCGACCGCGCCGGCGCGGATCCGGTCGCACGCGAGCGCCAGCGACACGAGGGAGGAGGACTGGCCGGAGTCCGCGCACAGGCTCATCCCGCGCACGTCGAACAGGGCCGAGATCCGGTTCGCGATCAACGCGCCGCCGGAGCCGAGCGCGGCGTAGTGGTCGTCCCGGTCGCCGCCGGACAGCTTGCGCAGCGCCTCGTAGCCGGAGGGCGCGCTGCCGACCACGACGTCGATCTCCCGGCCGGCCAGCGCCGCCGCCGGCATCCGGGCGTCCTCGACCGCCTCCCAGGCGAGTTCCAGGCCGAGCCGCTGCACGGGGTCCATCGCGGTGGCCTCCGCCGCGTCCGTGCCGAAGAACTCCGCGTCGAACCCGTCGATGGCGTCGAGGAAGGAACCCGCGTTCACCGTGGCGGCGTCCGGGTGGGTGGAGCGCCGCACGTCGGCGGCGCGCCGCTCGGGGAAGGTCGCGATGGTGGACCCGCCGTCGACCAGCAGGCGCCAGAACTCGTCCGGACCGTGCACACCGGGGAAGCGGCACGACATCCCGACGACGGCAATATCGGTGGCTGCGCCACTCATATGAATTCCTTCCGATTCCCTCGCCGGCCGGCGCTCGCGGACCGCCCCGCCGTCACCGCCGTCACCGTCACCGCCGGGAAGTCAGCAGCTTCAGCAGCTCGTCCGGCGCGTTCATGAAGTCGTGGTGGCCGCCCTCGACGACCCGGATCTCGACCGAATCCGCGTACCGACGCCATCCCTCCAGGTGATCCGGGGTCACGTCGGGGTCGTCGCGCCAGTGCAGGACGACGATGGGGCAGTCCAGCCGAACCGGTTCGACCCTGCGGTAGGCGCGCGCGGCGGCGAGGTCGTCGAGCAGCACGCTCATCCCCACCGCGACCATGTCCGGCCGCGGCTCGATGCCCCGGCCGCGCACCACGGACACCAACTCGGCGCGCAGTTCGGCCTCGGTCATGGTGAGCATACGATCGCTCGCGGCGTCGTGCGGCGCGGGTTGGCCGGACACGAACAGGCAGTCCGGCCCCGGCAGGTCCAGTTCCGCGAGCCGGACCGCGGTCTCGAACGCGGGCAGGGCGCCCGCGCAGTGCCCGAAGAACGCGAACGGCCGGTCCAGGCGCGATACCAGCGGTTCCACCAGGGCCGCGGCCAGATCCTCGTAGGTGCCGTAGTGCGGTTCGGCCAGCCGGCTCTCCCGGCCGGGGAACTGCACGGGGCAGACCTCGACGTCGTCGATCGCGGCCGGCCAGGCGCTGAACGCGGACGCGCCGGAGCCGGAGTAGGGGAAGCAGAACAGTCGGGCCGGGTGGTCGCCGGCCGGCGGCCGAACGAACCACGGCGATGTGACGGGGGCGCTGCCGGATGTCATGGCGTCGTTCGTTTCTGGGCGACGATGGGGAGGTGGGTCATCCCGGCGATGAAGTACGACCGCAGGTGTTGCGGCTCGCCGTCGAGTTCGATCGAGCCGAAGCGGGCGAGCAGTTCCTCGAAGAAGATGCGCAGCGTCTGCCGGGCCAGCGGGCCGCCGATGCAGTAGTGCGGCCCGAATCCGAACGCGACGTGGCGGTTCTCGCGCCGGGTGACGTCGAAGTGGTGCGGGTCGGTGAACTGCGACTCGTCCCGATTGGCCGACCCGATCCACGCGACGACCGCGCCGCGGGCGGGGATCGTACCGCCGCCGATCTCGGTGTCGTCGACCGCGTAGCGCATGAAGTTGCACGCGGCCGAGGTCCAGCGCAGTCCCTCCTCGACCAGGGACGGCACGAGCGAGGGGTCGGCCTGGACCTTTGCGAACTGCTCGGGCCGCTCGATCAGCGCGTGCACCGTGCCCGAAACGGTGTGCGGGGTGGTCACGTTGGCGCCGAGCAGGATGCTGTAGCCGTCGAGCGCGATCTCCTCGTCGGTCAGCGGCGCGTCGCCCGCCCGCACGGTCATCAGGTGGTCGAGCAGGCTGCCGTCCTCGCCTCCGGCGGCCCGGCGCCGTTTGACCCATTCGGTGACATAGGTGACGAGTTCGTGGTGGGAGATGGCCAGCGTCGCGGCCTCGCTGCCGTGCTTGAAGTGCGGGTCCGAGGGCGCGGTGACCATCGCGGTCAGCTGTACCAGCTCGTCCCAGTCCCGTTCGGGGATGCCGAGCAGCGGTCCCGCGACGATCATCGGAAGCCGGTGCGCCTTCTCGGCGAGGTCGAACGTGGTGCCGTCGAGGGCCGGTTCGAGGAAGCGCACGATGGCCTCCCGGATCCGGTCCTGCCACGAGGCCACCGCGCGCGCGGTGAGCCGCGCGCCGATCGCCCGCCGCACCTGGGTGTGCCGCGGTGGGTCGGTGGAGGTCATCAGCTTGCCCGCCGCGACGTCGTCCTCCCCGAGGTGGGTGACCACCGTGCCGCGCTCGGAGGTGAACCTGCGGTGGTCGCCGAGCACGGCGCAGACGTCGTCGTAGCGGGTGACCGACCAGAACTCGCGGCCGTCCGGGAGGACCTGGTGGTGCAGCGGGGCCTCGGCGCGCATCACGTCCCAGATCGGGTGCGGATCGCCCGAGGTGTACAGGTCCAGGTCGAACAGGTCGACGCGGTCGAGGTCGATCGCGCGTGCGGCACCCGGCGTCAACCTCACGTTCGCGCCCTTTCCTGTTCGATCAGCTCGGCGACCCGGGCGGGGGTCTGGGCCAGGTAGAACCCGCGCACGGACAGGGCGACGCCGTAGTCCCGGGCGACCCGATCGATGATCTTGATCCCGATCAGCGAATTGCCGCCGATCGCGAAGAAGTCGTCGTCCGCCGCGACCTCACGACCGTCGAGGTATTCCCCCCACAGCGCCGCGATTTCCCGTACGAGGGCCGTCGGCGCACTCGTCGGCGCCGCCCGCCCCTCCGATGTCTCGTCCTGTCCGCCTCGTTCGTGGATACGCGGCAGCGATTCCATGGCCAGCCTCTCCTTCCTCCGCCGAACGGATCGGGAATGCGCCGGCGAACCGGCATGACAACGCCATCCGCAGGCGTTGCGCCCGCTGTTCGACGATTGGTTCGTGCCGGCGGCACCGGGGACCCCGAGGTGAAAGCGACCGCCTGGGCACGCCGACCGAAGAGCGTTACGGTGGGCGGCTGTCGGGGCAAACTCGCGTCGCCAACATAAATCGCCGGGGAAACCCGGTGCAAGGGACGGTGGTTCGCGCACACCGACGGACGCCGATGTCCCGCCGACAGGACAGTAATACGGCACCGGTCCGTGAAGGGCCCCACGGCCTCGAAGAATTGCCGGAGCTCGTCCGGGCATTGATTCCGGCGCCGCCCGGTTTTTCGACGGCCGCTGCCGATGTCCCGAAATCGGTACCGAATTTCCCCGTCCTATCGACCAGCGGGGGCGCCATATGGCGTTCGAGGTCCGTCAAGGTTTCCGGACCCGGTCGGGCGAGCCGAACAACCGTGGCAAAATCGGCGGGTGCAGATCGGGATGCTGGGTCCTTTCGAGGTTCGCACGGACGCCGGCGGTTCGGCCGACGTGCCGGGTGCGCGGCTGCGCGCGTTGTTGATCGCCCTCGCGCTGAGACCGGGCCACCCGGTCCCCAAGGCCGTGCTCGTGGACTGGATCTGGGGCGAACACCCGCCCGCCGACGCGACGAACGCGCTGCAACGCCTGGTGTCCCGGCTGCGCAAGGCACTGCCCGACGGGGTGATCGAGGGGCAGCCGGACGGCTACCGGCTGACCGTTGATCCCGACGCCGTCGACGCGGTGCGGTTCGAACGCCTCGTCGCCGCGGGCCGCCTGCGCACCGAGGACGCCTCCCGGCGGGTGCGCCTGCTGCGTGAAGCTCTCGACCTGTGGCGCGGTGCGGCCATGCAGGACGTCGGTCTGGCGGACAGCGCCGCCTTCGACGCCGCGATCGTGCGCCTGGAAGGTTTGCGCCTGACCGCCACCGAGGAGCGGTTCGACGCGGAGGTCACCCTCGGGCGCGGCGCCGAGGTGGTCACGGAGTTGACCGACCTGGTGGCCACACATCCACTGCGGGAACGGTTCGCCACCGCGCTGATGCGCGCCCTGGTCGCGACCGGGCGCGACAGTGACGCGCTGCTGGTGTACCAGCGCACCCGGGAGGCCCTGGCCGACGAGTTGGGCGTGGGCCCCTCGCCGGAACTGGCCGCGTTGCACGGCGCGCTGCTGCGGGGCGAGTTGGGGCGGCGGGAGGAGAGCCGCAGGAGCAACCTGCGCGCCGAGCTGACCACCTTCGTCGGGCGCGACGCCGACCTCGCCGCGGTCCGCGAACTCGTCGCCGAGCACCGGCTCACCACGGTGATCGGGCCGGCCGGGGCGGGCAAGACCAGGTTGGCCACGGAGACCGCGCGCACTCTGCTCGACGACCTGCCGGACGGGGCCTGGCTGGTGGAGTTGGCCGCCATCGGCACGGACGGCGACGTGGCCCGCTCCACCCTCGCCGGCCTCGGCCTGCGCGACGCGCTGCTCGGCGCGGCGCCGAGCGTGGAGCCGACGGACCGGCTGATCGCCGCGATCCGCGAGCGGGAGGCGCTGCTGATCCTGGACAACTGCGAGCACGTGATCGAGTCCGCGGCGGTGTTCGCCCACCGGGTACTCGGGGAGTGCCGGCGGCTGCGGATCCTGGCCACGAGCCGGGAACCGCTGGGCATCACCGGGGAGGCGCTGTGGCTGGTCGAGCCGCTGGCCCTGCCGGGCGCGGACGCCGGCCCCGACGAGATCGAGGCCTCACCCGCCGTCCGGCTGCTGCGCGACCGGGCCGGGGCGGTGCGCCGGGACCTGTGGGTCGAGGCCCCCGCGCCGGAGACGATGGCGCGCGTGTGCCGGGCGTTGGACGGGATGCCGCTGGCGATCGAACTGGCCGCGGCGCGGTTGCGCACCATGTCCATCTACCAGCTCGCCAACCGGCTCGACGACCGGTTCCGGCTGCTGACCAGCGGCAGCCGGACCGCACTGCCCCGACACCGGACGCTGCGCGCCGCCGTCGACTGGAGTTGGGAACTGCTCACCCACGTCGAGCGTGTGGTGCTGCGCCGGCTCTCGGTGTTCGCCGGCGGGGCGAGCCTGGAGGCGGCCGAACGGGTCTGCGCCGGCGACGCGGTGGACCCGGAGCAGGTGCTCGAATTGCTCACCGCGCTGACCGAGAAGTCGCTGCTGCTCGTCGAGGGCGACCGTACCCAGCGCTATCGGATGATTGGCACGATCAAGGAGTATTCCCGGCACCGGCTCGCCGAGGCGGGTGAATCGGACCGGGCGCGCCACGCGCACCTGGCCTGGTTCACCGAACTCGCCGAGACGGCGGAGCCGCATCTGCGCCGCGCCGAGCAGTTGGAATGGCTCGCCACACTGGAGACCGAGCACGACAACATCAGCGCGGCGATGCGCGGCGCGCTGGCCGCGGGCGAGGCGCAGGCGGCGATGCGGCTGGCCGCCGGCACGGGTTGGTACTGGTGGCTCAGCGGACACCGGACCGAGGGCATCGAGCTGATCATCGCGGCCACCCGCACGCCGGGCGAGGTGACCGACGAGACCCGGGCCATGGTGTACGCGCTGGTCGTGCTGTTCGTCAGCTCCGGGCGCAGCGACGAGCACCAGGCGGCGGTGTGGATCCGCGAGGCGCACCGGTTCAGCCTGCGCAGCCGGCGCAGGTATCCGCTGCTCGGGCTCGTCGCCGCGCTGGAGCGCCTGTTGCAGGCGCCCGACGCGTTCCTGCCCGCGTTCGAACCGCTGCTCGACAACGAGGACCCGTGGGTACGCGCGCTGGCTCGGCTGCACCTGGGCAAGATGCGGATCATGCTGGGCCAGGGCGGGCGGGACGCGGACGCGTATCTGGAGATGGCGCTGGCCGAGTTCCGCGAGATCGGCGAGCGGTTCGGGATCTCGTTCGCCCAGACGGAGCTGGCGGATCGGATCGCCGTGCGCGGCGAGTTCGCCGGCGCGTGTGAGCACTACGAGCAGGCGATCGCGGTGGTCACCGAGGTGGGTGCTCTGGAGGACGTGATCCGGATGCGTTCACGACAGGCCCAGCTGTACTGGCTGCTGGGCGACGCGGAGGCGGGCGCGGCCGCCATGGCCGAGGCGCAGCGGCACGCGAAGCGGGTCACCTGGCCGGACGCGCTGGCCGAGTTGGCCTTCGCGCGGGCGGAACTGGCCCGGTGGGGCGGTGACACCGAGCAGGCGCGCCGGCAGCTCGGGGTCGCGACGGCCATGTTGGGCGAGGAGGCGCGGCATCCGTACACCCGCGCGGCGACGCACGACCTGCTCGGCTATCTGGCCGAGGATCTCGACGAGGCGCGCGAGCACCGGGCGGCGGCCTGTCGGGCGGCGACCGACGCGGGACACGCGCCGGTGATCGCGCAGGTGCTCGTCGGGGTCGCCGATCTGGCGCTGCGTCGTGACGATCCCGTGCAGGCCGCGCGGCTGCTCGCGGCGAGCGCGGACGTACGCGGGTTGCCGGACCGCTCCCATCCGGACGCGGCGCGGATCGAGCAGGACGCGCGACGCCGCCTCGGCGACGGGGGTTTCGCCGAGGCGGCTCGGGAGGGGACTCGAACGAACTGGTCCCGCTTGGTCGAGGTCACGCTCGCTTCGTAAAGCCGGCGTCGGGCTAGGCCCGCTTCTTGAAGGTGGAGATCGCCCACATGTAGCCGACGATGGCGAGCCCGACGCACCAGGCGCTGCCCGCGAGCGCGTCGCCGGTCGACGGGTCGCCCGCCAACAGCCCGCGCAGCGTCTCGATGATCGGGGTGAAGGGCTGGTATTCGGCGAACTGGCGCACTCCGGCGCCCATCGTGTCCGCGGGCACGATGGCGCTGCTCAGGAACGGCAGCATGATCAGCGGCACGGTGGCCAGGCCGGCCGATTCCGCGGTTTTCGCGGCCAGTCCCACCGCGACGGTGAGCCAGGCGGCGGCCACGGTGAGCAGGACGACGAAGCCGAGCACACCGAGCCAGTCGAGGGCGCTCGCGTCCGGGTCGAACCCCATCGCGAAGGCCACCGCGATGATCGCCGTGCAGGCCACCAGGCAGCGCACCGTGGTAACGATGACCTGCCCGGTCAGCACGGCGCCACGGGAGATGTCCATCGCCTTGAAGCGGTTGATGATGCCCTTGGTCATGTCGTCGTTGACGGCCGTCGCGGTGGACCCCAGCCCGTAGCTGACGGCCATCACGAGCATGCCCGGCGTGGCGTAGTCGATGTAGCTCTCGCCGACCTCGAAGGCACCGCCGAGCACCTTGACGAACATCAGCAGGAGCACGATCGGGAACAGGATCGCGTTGAACAGCACGAGGGGGTTGCGCATGGTGTGCTTGAGGTTGCGGCGCAACATGATGGTCGAGTCGGCCCACGCGGTGGCGACATTGCTCATGACGCGATCGCCTCCTCGCTGGGGTGCCCGGTCAGGGCGAGGAAGACGTCGTCGAGATCCGGGGTGTGCACGGAGAACTCCTGGGCGTTGAGCCGGTACTCGTCGAGCCGGTCCAGCAGGGCCCGCAGCGACTTCGACTGGCCGTCGCTGGGCACCCGCAGGAGCAGTTCCTGGTCGTCCCTGGTGCCGCCGCCGAGCACGCGCGCCGCCGCGTCGAGTTCGTCGAGGTCGGCGAACCGAAGGCGGACGTGTGTGCCGGGGACCTGACGTTTGAGTTCGTCGGGAGTGCCCTCGGCGACGAGCCTGCCCTGGTCCAGGACCACGACCCGGTCGGAGAGGTGGTCGGCCTCGTCGAGGTATTGGGTGGTGAGGAAGATGGTGGTGCCGCCGGCCACCAACTCGCGGACGATTCCCCACATGGTGCGTCTGCTGCGCGGGTCCAGGCCCGTCGTCGGCTCGTCGAGGAAGATGATCCGCGGGTCGCCGACCAAGGTCATCGCCAGGTCCAGTTTGCGGGTCATGCCGCCGGAGTAGGTCGAGATGCGCTTGTCCGCCGACTCGACCAGGTCGAAGCGCTCGAGCAGTCGCTCGACCACCCGTTCCCCGGAGCGCACCCGCTTCAGGTCCGCCATCAGTTGCAGGTTCTCCCGACCCGACAACAACTCGTCCACCGCCGCGAATTGACCGGTCACCCCGATCGCCGCGCGGACCTGCCTGGTCGCCGTCACCACGTCGTGCCCGGCGACGTGCACCGTTCCGGAATCGGCCTTCAGCAATGTCGCCAAAACGTTCACCGTCGTCGTCTTGCCCGCCCCGTTCGGGCCGAGCATGGAGAAGACCGATCCCTCGGCGACCTCGAAGTCGATGCCGTCGAGCACCACCCGGTCGCCATATGCCTTGCGCAGCCCGGAAACTGCGATCGCCGAACTTGTCATGCATCCACCATTTCCACGGTGACTGTCACCCGACTGTCACACCCCTGACACGGCCGCTGACATGGCACTCCGTCGTATCGCCCCGGGTCGGGGCACCTCCCCTGCGGCAGGCGGCCGCTCGTCACTTCGTGGTGTCGCGGGTGGATTGCGCCTCGATCAGGTCCAGGATCTCCCGGGCCGAATCGACCAGATACATGTGATCGCCCGGGAACTCCGCGTATGTGAACGTGCTCGTGGTCGCGTCCCGCCACTCCCGGGCCTGGTCCGCGTCGACCAGACCGTCGGAGCTGCCGCGAATCGAGCAGATCGGCACCGACACCGGGTCGTCGGTGCTCGGGAGGTAGTTCTCGTGCATCTCGCAGTCGGCCTGCAACACGGGCAGGATCAGCTCGCGCATCTCCGGATGGTCCAGCGCCTCGTGCCGAAAGCCCGCGAACTCTTCGACCCGGGCCAGGAATTCCTCGTCCGGCAGGCCCGTCGCGCGGCGCTCCCGCTGGGTCCAGGGACCCGGTGAGCCGCTGACGACCAGCCGCTCGACGGGCACGTCGCGCGTGCTCAGCAGGTGCACCAACTCGTACGCGAGCACCGCGCCCAGGCTGTGCCCGAACAGTATGGTCCGCGTGCCCCGGCCGAGATTCCCGACGATCTCGTCGACCGAGTTCTTGGCCGCCTCGACCACATTGCGATACGGCGTCTCCAGGATCCGCCGTTCCCGGCCGGGCAGTTCGACCGAGACCAGGCGCCACCGGTCCGCGGCCGCTGCCCGCCACGGGTGGAAGAACGACGGTCCCGCTCCGGCGAACGGCACGCACAACAGCGCGGTCTGCTCCCGGTCCGGCGCGGACATGCCGGGTGCGCTCACCCCGACCAACCCCAATCATGTATTCGATCGTTCATGGAAAACCCGCGAGCCGGCGAGCCGGCCACCGCGGACCCCGCTACGCCCGGTCGGCGGCCGCTCGCTCCGCGTCCGCGAGTTTGCGGACGACGACCTCCATGACCTCGGCCACGGGCGCGGGCATGTTCATCTCGTGGTGCGTGGCGCGCACGTCGTGCACCTCGATGTCGCCCAGGACCAGTGGTCGCCACATGTGCGCGTACAGGTCGTCCTTGAGCGTCGCGCTGAAGAACACCACGTCGCCGCGGTAGACCGGCGACTGGAAGGACATGATGTGCCGGGTGTTGTTGGCCAACACCTTCGACATGGTGTCCAGGAAGTCCTGTTGGTTGTCGGTGCCGATGTATTGGCCGAAGAACTCCTCGAGTTCGTCCCGGTAGTCCTCCAGCGTCTTGCCGGCGTGGATCTCCGAGAACCCCTCGCCGCCCGGCTGGGAGTCGAGGATGGCCACCAGGGCGACCTCGTGCCCGCGCCGGTCGAGCCCTTCCGCGACGGCCTGCACGACGGTGCCGCCGTAGGACCAGCCGATCAGGAAGAAGGGGCCCTCCGGCTGGATCTTCAACATCTCGGCGATGTAGTCGTCGACCATCTCCTCGACGGAGCCCGCCAACGCGTCCACCCCGTTGGAGCCGCGTGATTGCAGGGCGTAGGCCGGGCGGTCCGGCACGTGCATCACGAAGCTGAAGTAGGCCCAACCCAGGCCGCCTCCCCCGTGGAAGAACCACAGCGGCTCCTTGCCCGTCCCGGGGTCGTTGTTCAGCGGCAGCACGACCCCGAACGGGTCGACGTTGTCGCCCACGGGGATGCCGCCGATGAGCACGAGCGAGGCCAACTCGGCCACCGTCGGGAACTTGATGATCGTTCTGAGGGGCACGTCGACCTGGAACATGGCGCGGATGCGCACGCTGAGCCGGGTGGCCATCAGCGAGTGTCCGCCGAGGGCGAAGAAGTCCTCGTGGATGCCGACGCTCTCCCGGCCGAGCAACTCGCCGAAGAGCGCGCACAACTTCTCTTCGGTGACGTCGCGGGGCCCTTCGCCGACGGCGGCGCCCGTCTGCTCGGCCGGCAGTGCCCGCCGGTCGAGCTTGCCGTTGGGTGTCAGCGGGATGCGCGAGAGCGCGATCACCGAGGCGGGCACCATGTACTCGGGCAGGCTGCCGCGCAGGTGCTCGGTCAGTTCGGCGAGCAGCGCGACGGTCGCCTCGTCGTCGTACACCCGCGGCCCCTCGCTCGTCGCGGCACCGGATTCGGCCGAAGCGCCGACGGTGGACGCGGGCACCACGTAACCCACGATCTGCCGGTCGTCCTCGCGATCCTCGCGGACCACCACCGCCGCCTGCGCGACCGCGGGATGCCCGGCGAGCGCGTGCTCGATCTCCCCCAACTCGATCCGGTAGCCCCGGATCTTCACCTGGTGGTCGGTACGCGCGATGTATTCGAGCAGGCCGTCGCGGTTCCACCGGGCCAGGTCTCCGGTGCGGTACATCCGCGCCCCGGCCGGGCCGAACGGGCAGGGCACGAACCGCTCCGCGGTCAGGTCCGGCCGACCCTGATAGCCGCGCGCCATACCGGTACCGGCGATGTACAGCTCGCCCTGTACCCCGAGCGGGACCGGGCGCAGCCGCGCGTCCAGCAGGTACACCTGCGTGTTCCCGACCGGAGTGCCGATGGCGACCCCCGCCCCGGCCTTGACCGGCGCCATGGTCGACCACGTCGTGGTCTCGGTGGGGCCGTACCAGTTGCCCACCTCGACGGCCTGGTCCGCCAGCGTCTCGGCCAGCCGTACCGGCACCGCCTCGGCGCCGGTGATGATCCGCAGGCCCCGCGCGGCGGTCGGCTCGTGGGTCAGCACCATCTGCCAGAACGCGGGCGTGGCCTGCACCACGGTGACCCCGTGCCGACGCAGGAACGCCACCATCCTCGACGGTTCGGTGACCGTGTCCCTGGTCGCCATGACCATGGTCGCGCCGCAGACGAACGGCAGGTACAGCTCGGTGTTGGCCATGTCGAACGACACCGTCGTGCTGAACAACATGCGGTCGTCGGGCGACAGCGGGAACCGCCGTCGCGTCGCGGCCACGAAGTTGGCCAGCGCGCCGCGCGGGATCGCCACCCCCTTCGGGGTTCCGGTCGAGCCCGACGTGTAGATCACGTACTGGGTGTTGTCCGGCCGTACGACCACCTCCGGCGCCGAGTCCGGGTATCCCGAACAATCCGCGCCGGCCAACGTGTCCGCGTCCAGTACCAGGAGCGGATCCGCCTGCCCGAGGACGTGGTCGATCCGCGAGCGCGGGTGGTCCGGATCGACCGGGACGTAGGCTCCGCCGGCCTTGAGCACCGCGAGGATCGCCACCATCAGGTTCACCGTGCGCGGCAGGCACACCGCGACCAGCGACTCGGCCCGTACGCCGCGCTCGACCAGCCAGTGCGCCAGCCGGTTCGACCGGACGTCCAGTTCCCGGTAGGTGAGCGTCGCCTCCTCGCCGATCACGGCGAGGGCCTGCGGAGTTGCCTCCACCTGCCGCTGGATCGCCGCCAACAGGTCCTGGTCCAGGGTCGGTTCGGCGGTGTCGTTGATCTCGACGAGCAGTCGTTCCCGCTCCCCCGCGACCAGCACGTCGATGTCCCCGACGCGCACGCTCGGATCGGCCACCACCTGCTCCAGGACCCGGACGAACCGGGCGGCCATGTCCTCGACCGTGCCCCGGTCGAACAGCCGGCCCGAGTACTGGATGTCGCCGTGCAGCCGGCCCGCCTCGTCCATGCCCATGCTGAAGAACAGGTCGACCATCGTCTTCTGGGTGAGCGCCTGCTGGAACTCCACCCGGAGTCCGGGCAGTTCGAAGCTGGGGCGGGCGTAGTTCTGCCAGCCGCACATCACCTGGAACAGCGGGCGGTACTCGGCCGAGCGGTCGGGGTTGAGCGTCTCCACCAACACGTCGAACGGCACGTCCTGCTGCTCGTAGGCCGACAGCGCCTTGTTCCGCGTCCGGGTGAGCAGATCGACGAAGGACGGGTCGCCCGACAGGTCCACGCGCAGCACCAGGTTGTTGACGAAGCAGCCGATCAGGTCCGCGAGCGCGTCGTCGGTGCGGCCGGCGATCGGGGTGGCGACCGGCACGTCCTCCCCGGCGCCGAGCCTGCTCAGCAGCACCGCCACCGCGGACTGCACGACCATCGCCATGGTCGTACCGCGTTCGGCGGCCAGCTTCTCCAGCGCGGCCGACACCTCCCGGGTCGCCACGAGGGCGACCGCGTCCCCGGCGGTGTCCGTCTCCACCGACCGCGGGCGATCCAGCGGCAGGTTCAACGGCTCCGGTACGCCCTCGAGTTCGTCGCGCCAGTACTCGATCTGCGTCGCGACCAGGCTGTCCGGGTCGTCCACGTCGCCGAGGACCTCGCGCTGCCACAGCGTGTAGTCCTTGTACTGCACGGGCAGCGGCTCCCACTCCGGTGCCCGACCGTCGCGGCGCGCGGTGTAGGCCACGCCCAGGTCCCGGGCCAGCGGCGCGCCCGAGCTGCCGTCGGTGGAGATGTGGTGGATCACCACGGCCAGTACGTGGTCCTCGGGTGAGCAGCGGAACAGGCTCGCCCGAAACGGGATCTCGGTCGCGAGGTCGAATCCGTGTGCGACGGCCTCGTCGACCGCGCCGGACACGTCCTCGGCGGCCACCTCGACCACCGGCATCCGCGCCTGCGGCAGGGCCTCCGCCAGGGGCAGGATCCGCTGGTGCGGCTCGCCGTCCTCGTCGGTCACGTACGTGGTGCGCAGGACCTCGTGCCGCTCGACCACGTCCCGGACCGCCGCGGCGAGGGCGTCTTGGTCCAGCGTCCCGGTCAACCGGAACGCCGCCGCCATGTTCCAGGTCTCCCCACCCTCCAGCTGGTGCAGGAACCAGTAGCGACGCTGTGCGAATGACAGCGGAATCATTGCCTCACTCCTCTACGGTCATCTTGCGCAAACCGGGGCGGCGGGGAGCCGTCGGTTCCTCCGACCACGGTGCGAGCGCGGCCACTGTCGGCAGGTCGAAGATCTTGCGGATGGGTATCTCGATCCCCAGGTCGGCGCGGGCCCGGCTGATCAGCCGGGTGGCGAGCAGGGAGTGCCCGCCGAGCGCGAAGAAGTTGTCGTCGATGCCGACCCGGTCGATGCCGAGCACCTCGGCGAACAGGCGGACCAGGGCCTCCTCGCGGGCATTGCGCGGCGCCCGGTAGGCGGTTGTGCCGATCTCCGGCTCGGGCAGCGCGGCCCGGTCCAGCTTGCCGTTGGGCATCAGCGGGAGCCGGTCCAGGAAGATCAGGGCCGACGGCACCATGTACTCGGGCAGCCGCTCGGCGAGGAACACGCGAACGGCGTCGGCATCGACCTCGCCCGACGACACCAGGTACGCGACGAGCCGCGTGCCGACGCCGGTGCCCCGGGTGAGCACGGCGGCTCGGGCGATGTCGGGGTGCGCGGTGAGCGCGGCCTCGACCTCGGCGGGCTCGATCCGGAAGCCGCGCAGCTTGACCTGCGCGTCGCCGCGACCCACGTACCGGAGTTCGCCCTCGGCGTTCCGGCGGGCCAGGTCTCCGGTGCGGTACATGCGCGAGCCGGCCGGGCCGAACGGGTCGGCGACGAAGCGCTCCGCGGTCGATCCGGTGTTGCCGTGGTAGCCGCGGCCCACGTTCCCGCCGACGTACAACTCGCCGACCGCGCCCGGCGGCACCGGCGCGAGGTCGGGGCCGAGGAGGTAGGCCCGCATGTTGCCGAGCGGGGTGCCGACGGGCGCGCTGCCCGCCCAGTCCCGGGTGTCGCCGGAGACGGTACTGGTGGTGGCGTAGAACGACTCGCTCTGCCCGTAGGCGTTGACGATCCGTACGCCCGGGAAGGCCTCGCGCGTCTTGTCGACCAGCGACGGCGGCAGGGCCTCGCCGGCGAAGACGATCGTCTCCACCTCGACCCGGTCGCGGATCCGGTCGACGAGTTCGGCGAAGGCCGACGGCACGGTGGATACGACCGCGCCGCTCCAGCTCGCCCGCTCGTCCAGGACCAGCACGTCGCGGACCACGTCGACGACGCCGCCGGCGGCGAGGGTGGTGAAGATCTCGAACGCCGAGACGTCGAAGTTGATCGACGTGCCCGCGAGGAGGCGTTTGCCCGGCTCCATGCCCACCCGGGAGGCGAGCCGCAGTACGCCGTTGACCACGTTGGAGTGGGTGATCGCGACGCCCTTGGGCTTGCCCGTGGATCCGGAGGTGTACAGCACGTACGCCAACTGCTCGGCGTACGGGGTCCGTTCGAGCCCGGCGCGGGCGGTGGAGAGGTCCAGCGCGTCGAGGAACACGTCCGGCGCGTCGTGCTCCGGCAGCGCCGCGACCGTCGCGGAGTCGGTCAGGACCAGGCGCGGGCGCGCCTCCTCGAGGATGGCCCGCAGGCGTTGGCTGGGATATCTGGGGTCGACCGGCAGATACGCGCCGCCGGCCTTCAGGACCGCGAGCAGCGCCACCACCAGGTCGGCCGTGCGCGGCAGCGACACCGCCACGGGCGACTCCGGGCGCACCCCGAGCTCGACCAGTTCGCGCGCCAGACGATCGACCCGGATCGCCAGCTCGCGGTACGTCAGCGACACGCCCTCGGCGACCACGGCGACCGCGTCCGGGGTGCGCGCCACCTGGGCCTCGACCAGTTCGGTGATGCTCACGTCCGGGGTCGGCACGGCCGTGTTGTTGAACGCGACGAGCAGACGCTCGCGTTCGGCGGGATCCAGCGTCTCGATCCGGGCGACCGTGCGTCCGGGATCGGCCACGAGTTGCCGCAGGACGCGCAGGAAGCGGGCCGCGATCGCCTCCACCGCGGCCCGGTCGAAGGCGCCCGGGGCGTACTGGAGGATGAACTCCAGGTGCGGGTCGGCGGCCACCATCAGGGCCAGCGGGTAGTGGGTGCCGTTGTTCGGGCGCAGACCGGTGAAGGTGATGCCGTCCGCGGCGGCGCCGGCGGCGGTCAGGCCCTCGCGGTCGATGGGATACGACTCGAAGACCACCAGGGTGTCGAAGAGGGACGGCAGGCCGACGGCCTGCTGTATCTCGGTGAGCCCGTGGTGGTGGTACTCCATCAGGTCGGCCTGTCGGCTCTGCAACCGGTTCAGGACCTCGGCGACGGTGTCGCCGGGGGCGTGACGCACGCGGACGGGGACGGTGTTGATGAACATCCCGACCATCGACTCGACGCCCGCCACCGCGGGCGGGCGCCCGGAGACGGTGGCGCCGAAGACCACGTCCCCGCGGGAGGTGAGTCGGCCGAGCAGCAGCGCCCAGGCACCCTGCACCAGGGTGTTGACGGTGATGCCCATCGCGGCGGCGCCGCGGCTCAACGCGCGCGCCTCGTCGACCGGGAGGGCGATCTCCACCTGGTCGAGGCCGCCCTCGCCCACGTCGGCGGAACCGGGCGCGAGCAGGGTCGGCTCCTCGACCCCGTCGAGTTCGCTCGCCCACGCCCGTGCCGTCTCGCCCTCGTCCTGCCGGGCGCGCCAGGCCAGGAACTCGCCGTAGCCGCGGCTCTCGGGCAGGCCGGCCGGATCGCCTCCGGAGGCGTAGAGCAGGAGCAGGTCGCGCATCAGCAACGGCATCGACCAGCCGTCGAACAGCACGTGGTGGGCGGTCATCACGAACTCCGCTCGCCCGGACTCCGCGGTGACCAGGGCCAGTCGCATCAGGGGCGGGGTACGCACGTCGAAGTGGGCGGCCCGGTCCCGGACGAGGAAGCGCTCGAACGTCTCGGTCCGCTCCGCCTCGCCGACCGAGGTCAGGTCGAGGTGGGTCCAGGGCAGGGTCACCCCCCGTGCCGGCACCACCTGTACGAGACCGCCGTCGGCCCGCTCGACGAACGCCGCGCGCAGGTTGGTGTGCCGCTCCAGCAGGGCCTGTCCGGCCCGACGCATACGTTCCGGGTCGACGTCGCCGGAGAGCTGGAAGACCAACTGCACGTGGTAGGCGTCGAAGGACGCTCCGGCCAGCATGGTGTGGAACAACATCCCCGACTGCGCGGGGGTGGTCGGCCAGATCTCGGTCAGCCGGCCGAGCCGGGCCTCCCAGGCGTCGATCTCCTCCTGGCGCACCTCGACCAGCGGCGCGTCGGTCGGGGTCAGCCCGCCGGCGTCGGCAGTCGCGGCGTGCCGGGCCAGCGCGGTCGACGCCTCGACCCACGACCCGGCCAGTTCGGTCACGTCCTCGCGGGAGAGCACACCGGTGGGGAACGCGAAGTAGGCGGTCAACTCGTCGCCGGCGGCGGTGGGTGTGGCCACCACGTCGATCTCCAGGGCCGAGAGCACCGGCATGTCCGCGTCCGGCGCGGCGATCAGGTCCGGGTGCGTGGTGTCCGGCGCCCAGCCCAGGCCGCGCAGGTCCGCGGGGATGTCCGTACCGGAGGCGCGGCCGAGGTAGTTGAACCCGATCTGCGGCTCCCGCTCGGCGGCCAGCGTGGCGGCGGTGTCCTGGTTGAGCCGGCGCAGCAGGCCGTAGCCGATGCCGTTGTCCGGCACCGCGCGCAACTGCTCCTTGACCGCCTTGATCGCCAGGCCGGCGGCCGGCCCTCCGGCGAACGCGTCCGCCACGTCGACCCCGGCCAGGTCGAGCCGTACCGGGAAGGCGGAGGTGAACCATCCGATCGTGCCCGACAGGTCCGCGCCGGGGATCACGTGCTCCTCCCGGCCGTGCCGCTCCATCCGCACCAGCGCCGAGGACTCGGTCTCGCCCCGGGCACGGCGCCATCGCGCCAACGCCAGCGCGAGCGCGGCCGACAGCGCGTCGTCGACCCCGCCGCGGAACACCGCCGGGACCGTGGTCAGCAGGGCCCGCGTGACGTCGGCCGGCACCCGGACTCGCACCGTGTCCACGGTGGCCGCGACATCGCGCGTGCGGTCGAGTTCCCGCGCACCGAGCACGGGCTCGTGGCCGCTCAGGATCCGCTGCCACACGGGCAGTTCCGCCACGCGCGCCGCGTCGGTGGCCTCGTCGACCAGGGCATGTGCCCAGCGGCGCAGCGAGGTTCCCTCCGGCGTCGGTGCGGGGGTGCGGCCGGCGTGGATCCGTTGCCACGCCGAGATCAGGTCCGGTACCAGGATCCGCCACGACACCCCGTCGACCACCAGGTGGTGCAGCACGATCAACAACCGGCCCGCGCCCGGGTCGGCGGCGAACCACACGAACTGCGCCACGACGCCCGCGTCCGGATCCAACCGGCCCGCGGCCGCGTCCAGTTCGGCGGTGACGTCGGCGTCGCCGCTGGGCACCTCGCGCAGCAGGGCGCCGGCGTCCACGCTGCCGGGCGGCTCGATCCACAGGCCCGACCGGGCCCGGTCGAGCCGCGCGCGCAACACGTCGTGCCGGTCCAGCACGGCCTGGAGCGCGGCGAGCAGTTCCGCGCGGTCGATGCCCTCGGGCAGGGTCAGCATCGCCGACATCGAGAATCGCCCGATGCCACCGCCGAGTGCGAGAACGTGCGCCGCCATCGGCGTCAGCGGGGCCGGGCCGACGCCGCCGCCCGGCAACTCGGCCAGGGTCGCGCCCGCTTCGGTGTCGCGCCCCGCCACCAGTTCGGCGAGCCGAGCGACCGTGCGGTGCTCGAAGATCTCCCGGACGCCGACCGTGATGCCCCGGGCCTTGGCCCGGGCCACGACCTGGACGGAGCGGATGCTGTCGCCGCCCAGCGCGAAGTAGTCGTCGGCGATCCCGACGCTCTCCAGACCGAGCACTTCGGCGAACACGGCGCACAGCGTCTGCTCGCGTCGGTTGCGCGGCGCCCGGCCGGTCGACACCTGTGCGTAGTCCGGCGCCGGCAGCGCCCGCCGGTCGAGTTTCCCGTTCGGCGTCAGCGGAATCGCGGAGAGCGGGACGATCGCGGCGGGCGCCATGTAGTCGGGCAGCCGGGTACGCAGGTGCTCGCGCAGGTCGGCGAGCAGGGTGGCGTCCCCCTCGCGATCCGGCTCCGGAACCACATAGGCGACCAGCCGCTTGTCGTCCCCGTCCTCGCGCACCACGACCACCGCCTGCGTCACGCCGGGGTGTGCCGCCAATACATGCTCGATTTCGCCGAGTTCGATCCGGAACCCGCGGACCTTGACCTGGAAGTCGGTCCGCCCGACGTAGTGCAGCCGCCCGTCCCGACCCCAGCGCACGAGGTCCCCGGTGCGATACATCCGGGCACCGGCGGGACCGAACGGACAGGCGACGAATCGTCCGACGGTCAGATCGGGCCGCCCGGAATATCCCCGGGCCAGGCCGTCGCCGGCGATGTACAGCTCGCCGTCGACCCCGCGCGGGACCGGCCGCAGCCGCGAATCCAGCACGTAGACCTGCGTGTTGCCGATGGGGGTGCCGATCGCCGGGGCACCGGGTCCGGGCGCGACGGTCGCGCTCGTCGACCAGATCGTCGTCTCGGTCGGGCCGTACACGTTGAGCACGTCGACGGCCTGGTCGGCCAACGTCTCGGCCAACCGCTGGGGCAGCGCCTCGCCGCCGACCAGGACCCGCAGGCCCGTCGCGGCGGTCGGCTCGTGGGTCAGCACCATCTGCCAGAACGCGGGCGTCGCCTGCACGACGGTGACCCCGTGCCGGCCGATCGTCGCCACGGCGGCGGACGGATCGGACACGGTGTCCTTGTCCGCGAGCACCACCGCCGCCCCGGAGATCAACGGCAGGTACAGCTCCAGTGCCGCGATGTCGAACGAGATCGTCGTCACGGCGAGCAGGCAATCCGCGGGCGACAGCGGGACCCGCCGACTCATCGTGGCCAGGAAGTTCGTCAGCGCGCCGCGCGGGACCGCCACACCCTTCGGGTTGCCCGTCGAACCGGAGGTGTAGATGACATACGCGGTGTTGTCCGGCGACACCCGCACCGCCGGCGCCGTGTCCGGGCCCGTGGACAGGTCCGACTCGGCCCATGTCCCGGTGTCGAGCACGAGCACCGGGCGGGAGTCCGCCAGGATGTGGTCGATCCGGGAACCCGGGTGCTCCGGGTCGATCGGGATGTAGGCGGCACCGGCCTTCTGCACCGCGAGCAGCGCGACCACGAGGTCCGCGGAGCGGGGCAGCCGGACGGCGACCGGTGACTCCGGCCGCACTCCGCGCTCGATCAGCCGGTGCGCCAGCCGGTTGGCCCGGGTATCCAACTCCCGGTAGGTCAGCGTCTGTTCCGCACCGATGACGGCGAGCGCGTCGGGGGTGTCGCGGGCGTGCCGTGCCACGGTCTCCACGAGGTCGGCGGCGGGGATCGGCTCGACCGTGTCGTTCGCCGTGCGCAGCAGCCACGTGCGCTCGTCCTCGCCGAGCACGTCGAGGTCGCCGACGCCCACGCCCGGATCGGCGACCACCAGTTCCAGGATGCGGACGAACCGGTCGACGATGTCGGTCGCCGTCGCACGGTCGAACAGTTCGGTCGCGTACTCGAGTCGGCCGTGCGCGCGGCCGGTGGCGTCCGGGACCACGTTGAGGAAGAGGTCGACCTTGGCGGTGTCCGTGCCCACCGGCACGGGCGTGACCCGCAGGCCCGGAATCTCGATCGGCGGCCACACGAACTGCCAGGCCAGCATCACCTGGAACAGCGGCTGGTACGCGGTGGACCGTTCCAGGTCGAGCAGTTCCACCAGCCGCTCGAAGGGCACGTCCTGGTTGTCGTAGGCGGCCAGGGACTTGTCCCGTACCTGTTCCAGCAGTTCGCCGAAGGACGGATTCCGCGACAGATCGGCGCGCAGCACCCAGGTATTGACGAAGAATCCGATCAGATCGGCCAGGGCCTCGTCGGTGCGCCCCTCGATCGGGCTGCCGATCGTCACGTCGTCGCCGCCGCCGAGGGTGCGCAGCAGTACCGCCAGCGCCGCCTGGGCCACCATCGGCGCCGTCGCCCCGCGGTCCGCGGCCAACTTGGCGAGTCGGGTGAGCAACTCGGGTTCCAACTCGAAGGAGACATGGCCGCCGTCGTGGCCGGCCACCGTCGGCCGCGGCCGGTCGAGCGGCAGCTGCAAAGGCTGTGGCACTCCGGCCAGTTCTTCCCGCCAGTAGTCGAGTTGCGTCGCTGCGAGGCTCTTCGGATCCGCCTCGTCGCCGAGCAACTGCTGCTGCCACAGCGTGTAGTCCTTGTACTGCACCGGAAGCGCCGTCCACTGCGGCGCGCTCCCCTGCCGCCGGGCCGCGTACGCCGACACCAGGTCCCGGAGGAACGGTGCCATCGACGATCCGTCGGCGGCGATGTGGTGGAACACGAACACCAGGACGTGCTCCTGCGGGGCGATCCGCAGGAGGGTCACCCGCAGGGGCAGGTCGGTGTCCAGTTCGAACCCCTCGCAGGCGACCTCCCGCGTCACGGCCTCGACCGCGTCCGCCGCCACGTCGATCACCCGGAAGCGCGGGACGGCCTCGTCCGGGGCCAGGATCCGCTGCTCCGGCGTTCCGTCGGCGTCCTCCACGATCAGCGTGCGCAGGCTCTCGTGCCGAGTGACGATGTCCGTCACCGCCGCGGCCAGGGCCGCCGTGTCCGGTGGCCCGTCCAGGCGGAGCACGAACGGAATGTTGTAGGTCGCGGACGAGCCTTCCAGACGGTGGAGGAACCACAGCCGACGCTGGGCGAAGGACAACGGGATCATCGACGCTTCTCCTATGTGGTCATCGGGCGCAGCTGCGGGCGGCTGGAGGCGGTCGATTCGCCGAGGCTCGCCGCCAGCTTGGCGACGGTCGGATTGCGGAACACCGTCGTGACTTTCACGTCGACGTCGAGTTCGTTGCGGATGCGACCGGTCAGCCGGGTGGCCAGCAGCGAGTGGCCGCCGTGCTCGAAGAAGTCGACGTCGATGCCGATCTCCTCCACACCGAGCAGTTCGGCGAACAGCCGGCAGAGCACTTCCTCCCTGGGGTTGCGTGGCCCGCGTCCGACGGCGACCTCGGTCTGCTCGGGCACGGGCAGGGCCTTGCGGTCGAGCTTTCCGCTCGCCGTGGTGGGGAACTCGGCGAGCGGCACGATGGCCGAGGGGACCATGTACTCGGGCAGTCGTTCCCGGGCCAGGTCGGTCAGCGCGGCGAGGTCGAGGTCGGCCGCCGGCGCGGTGCCGGGGCCCTTGCCCGGGACGACGTAGGCGACCAGCCGCTGGTCGCCGGCGCGCTCTTCGCGCACCACGACCACGGCGTGGTCGACGTCGGGGTGTGCGGTCAGCGCCGCCTCGATCTCGCCGAGCTCGATCCGGAAACCGCGCACCTTGACCTGGAAGTCGGTGCGGCCGAGGTATTCGACCTGGCCGTCCTCGTTCCAGCGGACCAGGTCGCCGGTGCGGTACATCCGGCTTCCCGGCGCGCCGTACGGGCAGGCGACGAATCGGTTCGCGGTCAGGTCGGTGCGGCCGAGGTAGCCCCGGGCGAGGCCGGCGCCTGCCAGGTACAGCTCCCCCGCGACGCCGGGCGCGACCGGGCGCAGCGCCGCGTCGAGCACGTACACCTGCGTGTTCCACACGGGCGCGCCGATGGGGACCCGGTCCGCGCCGGGTACGTGCTGCCAGGCGGTGACCTCGACGGCCGCCTCGGTGGGCCCGTAGAGGTTGTGCACCCCGCAGTCGGGCAGCAGGTCGGCGACCTTGTTCGCGAGAGTGGCCGGGAACGCCTCGCCGGCGACCTCGATCCAGCGCAGGCTGGTGCACGCCGCGGCCGAGGGTTCGGCGACGAACGCCTCCAGGAGGGAGGGCACGAAGTCGGCGCCGGTCACCTTCTCGCGGCGGATCAGCTCGGCCAGATAGGCCGGGTCCCGGCGCCCGTCGGGCCTGGCGATCACCACGGCGGCGCCGACCTGGAGGGGGGCGAACAGTTCGGGCACCGACACGTCGAAGCTCGCCGAGGTGCTGAGCAGCACCCGGTCCCGTTCGTCGACGTCGAAGTGCGCCAGGCCCCACTTGAGCCGGTTCATGATCGACCGGTGTGAGACCTGTACGCCCTTGGGGCCGCCGGTGGATCCGGAGGTGTAGATGACGTACGCGGCGTTGTCCGGCGACAGGCGCCGCTCCGGGTTCACCACCGGGTATCCGGACACGTCCGGCAGCACGCGGTCGAGCACCAGGAGCGGCTTGGCGCTGTCCACCACGTGCCGTACCCGGTCCTCGGGCAGGTCGGTGTCCACCGGCAGGTAGGCCGCGCCGGCCTTGACCACGGCGTAGATCGCCACCATCAGGTCCACCGAGCGCGCGATCCGCACCGCGATCGGCTGCTCGGGGCCCGCGCCCTGGACGACCAGCCAGTGCGCCAGTTGATTGGCGCGCCGGTTGAACTCCCGGTAGGTCAGCGTCTCGTGCTCGCCGATCACCGCGATCCGGTCGGGCTCCCGCTCCACCTGGGCCTCGAACGCGCCCGGCAGGGTGTCGGGGGCCACCGGGTGCGCCGTGTCGTTGACCCGGCGCACCAGCCGGTCCCGCTCGTCCGCCGCCAGCACGTCGACGGCGCCGATCGGCACGGTCGGGTCGGCGAGCACCTGCTCCAGCACCCGCACGAGCCGGGCGGCGACCTCCTCGGCCGCGGCGCGGTCGTAGAGGTGGTTCTGGTAGTCGAGGGACAGTCGCAGGTAGGGGTCGGAGGCGTTGAGCGTGAGCGGGTAGTGCGAGCCTGCGAACGGCCGGATGGCGTCGATGGAGAAGCCCGCCGAGGTGTTCGCCTCGATCATGCCCTCGCGGTCGATCGGGTAGGACTGGAAGACCACGATGGTGTCGAACAGGGCGGGCAGTCCGACGCCGCGCTGGATGTCGGCCAGCCCGTAGTGGTTGTGGTCGAGCAGCGCGGTCTGCCGCCGCTGCAGTTCGGTGACCACGTCGGCGACACGCCGGTCGGGTCGGCACGGGACCCGGATCGGCAGGGTGTTGATGAACAGGCCGACCATCTCGTCGGAGCCGAGCAGGTCCGCCGGGCGGCCGTTGACGGCGGCGCCGAAGACCACGTCCTGCTGCCCGGTCAGCTTGGCGAGCAGGATCGCCCACGCGGCCTGGAGGAGCGTGTTCAGCGTGACCCCGAGTTCGGCGGCGCGGCGGGCCAGTTCGCGGCCCTTGTCGATCGACAGCGGTACCTCGATCCGGCCCAGGGCCGACGCCGTCTCCCGCAACGCGGTGCTGGGGGCCACCAGGGTGGGCCGGTCGAATCCGGCCAGCTCCGCGGCCCACGCGGCGGCCGACGCCTCCCGGTCCTGTGCGGCCAGCCAGGCCAGGTAGTCGCCGTAGCCGCGGACCGGCGTCATCTCGTGGGTGCCGGAGTAGAGCCGGACCAGGTCCGTGATCACCGACGGCGACGACCAGCCGTCGAACAGCGCGTGGTGCGCCGTGATCACCAGCTTGGCCCGCTTCGGCCCGCAGGTGAGCAGGGCCAGGCGCAGCAGCGGCGGCCGGACGGGATCGAGTTGGTCGACCCGGTCCGCGGCGAGGAACCGGTCCAGTTCGGCGTCCTGTTCGACCTCGTCGCGGTCGGTCAGGTCGATGTGCCGCCAGGGGATGTCGACGTGTTCCGGCACGACCTGGATCGGCTCGCCGCCGGCTCCGGTCAGGAACGCGGAGCGCAGGTTGGGGTAGCGGGAGAGCAGTGCCTGCCCGGCCGCCCGGGTGCGCTCCGGGTCCACGTGTCCGGACAGGTGCAGTACGAACTGCATGTGGTAGACGTCGAAGGAGCCGTCGGCGAGCGCCGCCTGGAACAGGATGCCGGACTGTGACGGGGGCATCGGCCACACCTCGGCCAGTCGGCCGTAGCGCTCCTCCCAGGTCTCGATCTCGTTTTGTCCCACCGTGACCAGCGGGTTGTCCGACGGCGTCAGTCCGCCGATCGCGGACTGCGCGGCGTGCGCGGCCATCCCGCGCAACATCTCCACCCACGACTCGGCCAGTTCGGCGACGCGTTCGCGGGTGAGCAGGCCGGTGGGGAACATGAGGGCGGCCTGCAACCGGGTGCCGTCGGGGGTGTCCGTGGCGACCGCGCTGACCTCCAGGGCGGACAGGGCGGGCAGGTCCGGGTCGGGTGTCGGGACCAGTTCGGCGGACCAGGACGACGCCGGTCCCCACCCCTGCGCGCGCAGGTGTTCGGGCACGTCGGCGTCGGAGATCCGGCCGAGGTAGTTGAACCCGATCTGCGGCGCCGGGAGTTCGGCCAGTTGTTCGGCGGTCTCCGGGTTGAGGTGACGCAGCAGGGCGAATCCCACGCCCTTGTCGGGGATGGCGCGCAGTTGCTCCTTGACCAGCTTGATCGCCCGCGCGACGGCGGGGCCGCCGGCCGACACCTCGGCCGGGTCCACGCCCCGCACGTCGACCCGGGCCGGGTACATGCTGGTGAACCAGCCGACGGTGCGCGAGAGATCGGCGCCGGGGACGACGTCCTCCTCGCGGCCGTGGCCCTCCAACCGCACCAGGGTGGAGTGTTCCGCGCCCTGCCACCGGTTGACCGCCAGGGCAAGCGCGGCGAGCAGTACATCGGTCCCGGTGCCCTTGAAGGCGGCGGGGAGCGTGGTCAGCACCGCCTCGGTGACGTCGGCGGGCACCTGCACCCGCACGCTGTCGAGCGTGGCCATCACATCGATCGCGGGGTCGAACGCGCGTGCGCCCAGCGGCGGGTTCGGTGCCTCCAACATGTCGCGCCAGAACGCCAGTTCGGCTTCCCGCTTCGGGCTCAGCGCCTCGTCCGCCAGGGCCGACGCCCAGCGGCGGGCCGAGGTGCCGACGGCGGGCAGTTCGGGCGTGCGGCCGGAGCGGACCTGCTGCCACGCCTCGGCGAGGTCGGCCATCAGGATCCGCCAGGACACGCCGTCCACCACGAGGTGGTGCAGCACCACGAGCAGTCGGCCGGCGCCCGAATCGGCGGCGAACCAGACGAAGTTCGCCATGGTCCCGGCTTCCGGGTCCAGGCGTGCGGTCGCCTCGTCCAGTTCCGTCCGCGCCAGGTCGAGCAGCTTCGGCTCGTCCCACCGGCCGTCGCACGGGACCCGGCGGATCAGCTCCGCCGCCCGCACCGCGCCCTTCGGGCGGACCACGAGGAAGGATTCGTCGGCGTCGCGCACCAGTCGCGCGCGCAGCAGGTCGTGCCGGTCGAGGACGGCGTCCAGCGTCGCCGCCAGGCCGCTCTCGTCGATGCCGACGGGCAGTTCCAGGGCGATCGACATGGCGAACCGGTCGATCCCGCCGCCGTGCTCGAACACCTGCCGGGCCACCGGCTGCAACGGCATCGGGCCGACGCCGCCGCCCTCGTGCTCGGCGAGCGCCGGGATCGTGTCGCGCCGCGCGCTCGCCACCTCGGCGAGCCGGGCCGCCGTACGGCACTCGAAGATCTCCCGCGTGGTCAGCTCCAGGCCCCGGGCCCGGGTCCGGGCCACCACCTGGATCGAGCGCAGGCTGTCCCCGCCGACCGCGAAGAAGTCGTCGTCGACGCCGACCCGCTCCACGCCGAGCACGTCCGCGTATGCCGCAGCCACGATCGCCTCGGCCTCGGTGCGCGGTTCCCGGTAGGTCTCGCCGACGAACTCCGGTTCGGGCAGCGCCGAGCGGTCCAGTTTGCCGGTCGGTCCCAGCGGCATCCGGCCCAGCACCACGAAGGCCGAGGGCACCATGTAGTCGGGCAGCCGGGCCGCGACGAACCTGCGCAGTTCGGCGGCCGAGGCGCCGGACTGTACGTCCACGTCGCCGATCCCGCCGGCGCCGTCGTCGCCGACACGCTCCCCTTCGGTGTGCACCACGTACGCGACCAGTCGCCGGCCGCCGCCGGGCACCTCGCGGGCGAGCACCACCGCCTCGCCGATCCCGGGGTGCGCCGCGCAGACCGCCTCGACCTCGGCGGTCTCGATCCGGAAGCCGCGCACCTTGACCTGGCCGTCGCCGCGACCCAGGCATTCCAGCTGCCCGCGTGCGTTCCACCGGGCCAGGTCGCCGGTGCGGTACATCCGCTCGCCGGCCGGGCCGAACGGGTTGGCCACGAACCGCTCGGCGGTCAGGCCCGGACGGCCGTGGTAGCCGCGCCCGAGGCAGGTGCCCACCACGTACAACTCGCCGACCACACCCTGTGGCACCGGGGCCAGTCCCGGGCCGAGCACGTAGGCGCGCATGTTGCCCAGCGGGGTGCCGATCGGCGCGACCTCACCGTCCGTCCACTCCTCGGATCCATCGAGGCAGAACGTGGTGGCGTAGAAACTCTCGCTCTGCCCATAGGAGTTGACGACCTGCACGCCGGGCAGCGCCTCGCGCACCTGCCGCACGAGGCGGGCCGGGAGGATGTCGCCCGCGAAGACGACCGTGCGCACGTCGGTGGTCTTTTCCAGGTGTCCGACCAGCTCGCCGAGCACCGAGGGAACGGCGCTGATCACGTGGCCCGCCCAGCCGGGCCGCTCGGCCAGGGCCAGCGCGTTGGGCACCACCTCGGCCGTGCCGCCGGTGGACAGGGTGGTCAGCAGTTCGAAGACCGAGACGTCGAAGTTCACCGAGGTTCCGGCCAACATCCGCCATCCGGGCGGCGCGTCCAGCACGCGGACCAGTTCCCGCACGCCGTTGACCACGTTGCGGTGGGTGATCGCGGCGCCCTTGGGCTTGCCGGTGGAACCGGAGGTGTACATCACGTACGCCAGGTGGTCCGGCGCCAACGGCGAGATCCGGCGCGCGTCGTCCGGCGCCCCCTCGGGCGTGTCCCACTCTTCGCGCCGGTCCAGGTCCACGGTCGAGATGTCGTTGGCCGGCATGTCCCGCCACGTCCGCGTGTCGGTGACCGCGAATCGCGGACCGGCCTCGGCGAGCACCGTCTCCGCCCGCCCGCCCAGGTACTGCGGGTCCATCGGCACGTAGCCGGCACCGGACTTGAGGATGCCCAGCAGGCCGACCACCAGGTCCTCGGTGCGCGGCAGGGCCAGCACCACCAGGTCCTCGGGCCCGGCACCGCGCCGGATCAGCTCCCACGCGACGGCGTTGGCCCGGTCGTCCAGTTCGCGATAGGTCAGCGTGCGCTCGTCGCACACGATCGCCGGGGCGTCCGGCGTCGTCGCCACCTGGGTTTCGAACAGCTCGGGCACGGTCAGCCCGGTCTGCGTCGTGGCGGTGTCGTTGAAGGTGTCGAGCAGCCGCTCCCGCTCGGCCGCGTCCAGCACGTCGATCCCGCCGATCGCGCGCTCCGCGTCGGTGGCGAGTCGGCCCAGCACGCGCACGAACCGCTCCGCGAGGGTTTCGACCGTGTCCCGGTCGAACAGGTCGGTGCGGTACTCCAGTCGGCACCGCGCCCCGCCCGAGGCGTCGGGAAGCAGGTCGAAGAACAGGTCGAACTTGGCGGTTCGGGTCTCCAGCCGCTCCGCGCGCACCTCCAGACCGGGAATGGTCAGCGCGGGCACCGGCGGCTGCCAGGAGAGCATCACCTGGAAGTACGGGTTGTAGGCGGTGGACCGGTCCGGATTGAGCAGTTCCACCAGCCGCTCGAACGGCATGTCCTGGTTGTCGTAGGCGGCCAGCGCCCGATCCCGCACCCGCCCCAGCAGTTCGCCGAAGGTCGGGTTCCCGGAGAGGTCGACGCGCAGCACCCAGGTGTTGACGAAGAAGCCGACCAGATCCCGAAGTTCCTCGTCGGTGCGGCCCGCGATCGGGGCGCCGATCGGCACGTCGTCGCCGCAGCCGAGGTGGTGCAGCAGCACCGCGAGCGCGGAGTGCATGACCATCGAGACCGTGGTGTCCGCCTGCGCGGCCAGCTTCTCCACGGAGCGAAGCAGGTCGGGGTCGATGGCGAATCCGACCGCGTCGCCGCGGGCGGTCATCATCCTCGGCCTCGGGCGGTCCGTCGGCAGCGCCAGCGGCTGCGCCATGTCGGCCAATCCCTCGCGCCAATACGCGAGTTGCCGCGCCGCCAGGCTCTCCGGATCCGACTCGTCGCCGAGCACGTCGCGCTGCCACAGCGTGTAGTCCGCGTACTGCACCGGCAGCGGCTCCCACACCGGCGCCCGGCCCGCGCGGCGCGCCGCGAAGGCCGTGGTCAGGTCGCGGAACAGCGGCCCGAACGACTCTCCGTCCACGGCGATGTGGTGCGCCACCACCACGAGGGTGTGCTCGCGCGGACCACACCGCACCAGCTCGGCCCGGATCGGCATGTCGGCGGCCAGGTCGAAGCACTTCGTGGCCACCTCGTCGACCGCCGCCGCCCGCTCCTGCTCGGCGACCTCGACGACCGGCAGGCGCAGCGGCTCGGCATCGGAGGGCAGCACCCGCTGATGGGGGACTCCGTCGCCGTCCTCGACGATCACCGTGCGCAGGACCTCGTGCCTGTCGACGACATCGCGGAGCGCCGACTCCAGTGCGGGCACGTCCAGTTCACCGGTCAACCGCAGGGCGAACGCGCCGTTGTAGGTCGGCGAGGGGCCTTCGAAGCGGTCCACGAACCACAGCCGACGCTGCGCGAACGACAACGGAATCATTGTGTCTCCAAATCGGCAGAACTACACAGGAGCAATCCGCCACTCAGTTCTGATCGAGCACCGTCAAGAGATCGGCGTTGTAGAAGTCGTCGAGGGAGCACGCACCCGAGACCGTGGAGAAGTAGCGGTCGATCAGGTCCTGGTGGCCGACCAGCTTGCGCAACATCTCCGTGCGCCCCTCGGGCTTGAGCTCGGCCACGTTGAGCACACCCTGATAGAGGTTGAGGAAGTTGTTGTTCAGGTCGTTCTCGTAGCGGCGCAACGCCCGCTTGAGCACGGCGTCGTCGTGCAGGCCGTCGCCGATGTGGTCGACGAGCGTCTGGGCCTGGATGAAGGCGTCGGTGATCCCGCGGGCGGTGATCGAGTCCTTGTGGTGCACCGCGTCGCCCAGCAGGACCCACCCGGGCCCGTATGCCTTGCGGAAGTAGTTCTCCTGGTGCCCCGTGCCGTACATCTGCTCCACCCGCTTGCCCGCCGCCATCCGCTCGAACAGCACGGGATTGGTGGTGCGAACGGCCTCCAGGTAGGCCGGCTCCACCGCGGTGCGGACGGTGGGGAACTCGTCCTGCGGGAAGTAGGTCATGATCAGCGTGAGGTCGTCGTTGGTCGGGATGGCGGCGATCCAGCGCCCCGGCCGCTCGAACAGCTCGAAGCTCGACGGGACGTCGGCCCAGTAGCTGTAGTAGACGCAGGTCGCCCGCGGGTGCTCGACGACGTTTTGCGCGCCGACCTTGCGGGCCACCAGCGAGCGCATGCCGTCCGCGCCGATCACCAGCCGGGCCCGGTCCGTCGCCTCGGTGCCCTCGGGCGTGGTGTACCGCACGCCGACCACCCGATCGTCCTCGAAGATCAGGTCGGTGACCGCGCAGGACTCCCGGAAGTCCACACCCGACGCCACCGCCCCGCGCGCCAGGATCGGGTCGAGCACGAACCGCCTGGGCGCGTAGGTCGTCCGGTAGCCGTCGACCGGCAGCGAGAAGCCGTCCAGTCGCACGCCGGGCCCGTCGTAGCTCTCGTGGTCGATCGGCGGGCAGCCCGAGGCGCGGAGGTCGTCGAGCAGCCCCCAGCGGCCCAGCAGCGCCACTCCCGGCTGGTGGATGTAATGCGAGGACAGCGTGTCCAGGGGGAATCGTGCCTTCTCCAGGAGCAGGACTCGATATCCCTGACGCGCGAACAACATGGCCGCTGGCGAACCCGCGCAACGGGCACCGATGACAATGACGTCGTACATGGTGCCTCTCTCACTTGGTGGTTATCTGGATCCCGAAGCGGCCGCAGCCGGAAAGTCGTCGAAGTCGCCGCAACGACCGGCCGACGCTATGAGGTCGTCGCGCCCATGGATTCGATGTACGCGGAAATCGACGACACCGTCGGATTGAGGAACAACTGGTCCATCGGCACCTCGACGTCCAGCTCGTCGATGAACGCACCCTGGATACCGGCCATAATCACGGATTGGCCGCCGAGGGCGAAGAAATTGTCGTCGACGGAGATATCGTCGCGCCGGAGTTCCCGACACCAGATGGACAGGACTCTTTCGGCAATCATCACAGGTCCTCTCGGTTGTCATCAAGGTCCGTCGACTATGCCGGGGTGCCGCTGTCGGCGAAGTTCCTGCGGAACTCCTCGACCAGCGCGGGCCGATCCACCTTCCCGTGCGGACTCAGCGGAATCCGCGCGGTGTTGACGAACCGGGCCGGAACCATGTTTCGCGGCAACGTCTTCGACAGACCGGCGCGCACGTCGTCCTCGGCGAGATCGTCGCCCGTCGGGACGAGGAACGCGATCAGCTCGACGTCGCCCGAGTCGGTGTGCCCGACCGCCACGGCGGCCTGCCGGACGCCGGGCAACCGGCCGAGCGCACGCTCGATGTCGGTGGGGTCGATGCGCATCCCGCGCACCTTCACCTGCGCGTCCATCCGGCCGGCGATGACCAGATCGCCGTTCGCGTCGACGTGGCCGCGGTCGCCGGTGCGGTACACCCGGCGCGGTGCGCCGTCCACCTCGATCGTGGTGAACCGTTCGGATTCGGGCCCGGTGCCGTTGAGGTAGCCCGCGCCGACGCCGGCGCCGGCGATCAGGATCTCGCCGTACTCGCCCGCCGCGACGCCGCGCATGTGCTCGTCGACGATGTACAGGTCGGTGTTGTACGCCGGTCGGCCGACGGGGGCGATGTCGTGTTCACCCGGCCGGTAGTCGGCCAGGTCGTACGACGACGCCACGTCGGTGCATTCGGCGACCCCGTACTGGTGCAGGAGGGTGCAGGTATTGCCCTCGCGTCGCATCCAGTGCGTGAGCCGCTCCACGTGCAGCGGCTCACCGCCGAAGATCGCGTAATCCAGCCGGGTCAGCGCGTCGCCCTTGCGCGCCGTCTCCCAGTCCACCAGCAGATACAGCGTGCTGGAGGCACAGTGCACGACCCGGATCCCGTGTCGGTTCAGCAGCCGGTAGGCCATGGCGGCGTCGAAGTTGCGGCTGGCGAGCAGGTGTTGGGTCGCGCCGCAGAACAGCGGCATCATCAGGCTGCGTTGCGACAGGTCGAACCCGAACGCGCTGACCACGAGGTTGTCCGACCCGGAGTCCAGGCCGTATTCGAGCATCAGCCAGTTCAACAGGTTGAACCAGCCCTCGTGCCGCACCGCGGTCAGCTTCGGCGTACCGGTGGACCCGGACGTGAAGACCGCGTAGCACACGTCGTCCCCGGTGACCTCGACGTCGGGGGCGGTGCCGGCGAGCCCGGCGAGGTAGTCGGCCAGTTCATCGAAGACGACCACCTCGGCGGTCGCCGACTCGACCTGGGCGAACGTCGCCGGGGAGGCCACGATCATGGCGAGATCGGGGACCTGGCCCAGCAGCAGCCGCAGTCGCGCCTCCGGGTAGGCCGGGTCGAGCGGGACGTAGGCCGCGCCCGCCTTCAGCGTGCCGAGGATGGCGACGAGCAGGTCGATCGAGTAGTCGAGGCAGAGGCCGACCCGCGCTCCTCTGCCGTGTCCGCGCGCGAGCAGCAGGCGGGCGAACCGGTTGGCGCGCGCGTCCAGTTCGGCGTACGTCACCTCCCGGTCGGCCCACCGCACCGCGACGGCGTCGGGCGTGGTTCGCGCGTGCGCCTCGAACCGCCGGTGCACGACGGGATTCGGTGGCAGGGCGACCCGCTTTCCCCGCAGGATCACCGGTCCGCCGCCATGGCCTCCCGCAGGCTCTTCGGGCGCAGGTCGGTCCAGTTCCGCTCGACGTATTCCAGGCATTCGGCCCGGCTCGCCTCGCCGAAGACCACCCGCCAGCCCTCCGGCACGTCGGCGAACACCGGCCACAGGGAGTGTTGTTCCTCGTCATTGACCAGGACCTGGAAACGGCCGTCCTCGTCGTCGAAGGGGTTCGTGCTCACGGGCACCGTCCTTGATCGTCGCGACACAACTGGGAATGGAAAATGCCAGGGCCGAGCGGCCCCAGGCGATCACGGGGCGACTCGGATGGCAATTCGGCGGAGGATCCTCACCCCCGACCGTTGCCGGCGACTCGATATCGCACATCTTCGAGCCGGGACGCGGTTTCGCCGTTCGGCGTCGTCCCGTCGACGGGACACCCGGCATCGGCCGGCCACACCGCGGTTCCGAGGCCACACCGTAGAACCCGACCGCCCACGTCACAATGGCGACGGGCGCGCCGAACAATGGCTGCGGGAGTGCCGACCTCCCGGGCATCCACCGGACCTGTACCCCACCGAGTTCTGTGCCACCATGACCGGGCATCGGCCCGTGGACGGGTCTGCTCGAATTCGGGTTCCGCCCATCTCCTCTCCGGAGGCGATCGAGAGCGCGCAGTCGATTACGGGTCCGCGCGGCCGGCCCGCCGAGGCGCGATCTCCCGGACGGGGAAATGCCGGAAAAGCCGCACCCCGACCGCCGACGTACGGTTCGCCGTCACCCGGAGGTCATCGGGATGGTGCGCGCGATACCGCGATACGACGACAGAAAGCTCATCGACGAACCTACGGCTGGTGATCCATGGTCTTGAAGTCGGAATCCGAGTACGAGTACGCGACCGAATTGAACGACGACACGCGGCGGTCGTTGTTGCGCCACATGCTCGTGGCGAGAGGTCTCGACGAGGAGGCGCATCGGCTCCAGAAGCAGGGCGGGCTCATCCTGTGGGCATCGGGCCAGGGGCACGAGGCCGCGCAGGTGGGCTCCGCGCTCGCCGCGGGCCCGGAGGCGACGGTCTTTCCCACCTACCGCGAGCACGCCATCGCACTGCTTCGGGGCGTGGCGCCGGACGAGCTGCTGGCGCAGTGGGCCGGCCGCACGTTCTGCGGCTGGGATCCCTATCGGTTGCGGTTCTTCCCCTACACGCTGGTCCTGGCCGCACAGACCCTGCACGGGGTCGGCTATTCGATCGGGCAACGGCTGCAGGGGCGGGAGGACTTCGTCGTCGTGTACGTCGGCGACGGCGCCACCAGCGAGGGCGACATGTCGGAGGCGCTGAACCTGGCCGCCGTCGAGTCGGCGTCCGTGCTGTTCGTGTGCCAGAACAACGGCTGGGCCATCTCGAAGCCGGCCGAGGAGCAGATGCGCACCTCGGTGGCCGAACGGGCCCGCGGTTTCGGGATCGAGTCGGTCCGGATCTCGGGTCGGGACCCGGAGACCGTGTTCTCGGCCTGCTCGCGCGCCGCCGCCCACATTCGCGGCAAACGCGCGCCCTATCTGGTCGAGATCCAGGTCGGGCGCATCCGCGGTCACACGACCACCGACTCGCAGGAGGTCTACCGCACCCGCGACGACATCGCGCGCAGCGTGGCCGCGGATCCGGTGACCTCGTACGCGGCCCGGCTCAGCGGCCTGGGCGTGGTGGACACCGCGTGGCTCGACGGCGTCGAGGCCGAGGTACGGGAGATGCGCGAACGGTTGATGAAGGAGTACGCGTGACGAGCACCGTCGAGACGAGCACCGTGCGGACCCCCACGTTCGCGGAGTCGATCAACGCGACCCTTGCCGACCTGCTCGAAAACGAGCCGCAACTGCTGCTCCTCGGCGAGGACATCGGCCGCCTCGGCGGCGTGTTCCGGGTGACCCGGGGCCTGCGGGAGCGCTTCGGCGCGGAGCGGGTACGCGACGCGCTGCTCGCCGAGTCCACCATCGTGGGCCAGGCCGTCGGCATGACGATGAGCGGCCTCGTGCCGATCTGCGAGATCCAGTTCGACGGGTTCACCTACCCCGCGGTGAACCAACTGGTGACCCAGGCGTCCCGGATCGGCTACCGGTGGAACGGGCAGGTGAGCCCGAGTCTGGTGGTGCGCATCCCGACCGGCGGGGGCTTCCGGGGCGTCGAGCACCACAGCGAGTCCAACGAGGCGCTGTTCGCCCGGTATCCGGGCATCTCGGTGGCGTGCCCGTCCACCGGCGAGGACGCCGACCAGGTGTTGCGCCACGCGGTGACGCTGGGCTCGCCCGTGGTGGTGTACGAACCGATCCGGCTGTACTGGCGGCGGGACACGCCCGTGCGGGACCCGGAGCCGGCCCGGTCGCCGACCGCGGCCCGGATCGTCCGGCGCGGCACGGACCTGACGATCGCCACATTCGGCGCGATCACCCACGAGGTGCTGGAGGCGGCGCACGAACTCGCCCCCGATGTCGACGTCGAGGTGGTGGACCTGCGGTGGGTGGCTCCGCTCGACATGGACACGGTGCTGGAGTCGGTGACCCGCACCGGCCGGCTGCTGATCGTGCACGAGGGGTCGAAGGACGTCGGCATCGGCGCCGAGATCGCCGCGGAGGTGGCCGAGCGCGGCTTCGACACGCTCCGGGGCCCGATCCGCCGGCTGGCCCCCGAACGGCGCATCTACCCCCCGGCGAACTTCGAGAACGAATACCTGATCGGTGTTCGGCAGATCAAGGACGAGGTGCTGGTGATGACGAAGTGAGCGACACCTCCGAGGACATGCGGGTTCCCGGCTTCGGCCACGGTCTCGGCGAGGCCCTGTTGATCGAGTGGGTCGCCGGTGTCGGCGACCGGGTCGAGCGCGGCGATGTGATCGCGGTCGTGGAGACCGACAAGGCCAGTACCGAGATCGAGGCGGAACGCGGCGGACGGATCACGGCCCACGCCGCGGCGGTGGGCACCATCCTCAAGTCCGGCGAGGTGCTGTACCGGTTGGCGGTCGAGTAGTTCCCCCGGGGACGGAGAACGGAGAAGGACATGAGCGACATCGAGAGCCGGATCGCGGACACCATGTTGGCCAAACTGCGCGAGCGCGACCCGGCGTTGGGTCCCGACGACCTCGCCCGGCCGATCGCCGACCTCGACCTCGACTCCCTCGACCTGGTCGAGCTGCACCAGCAGTTGGAGAGCGAGCTCCAGGTCAAGGGCGATCTGAAGGAAACCGCGGGATTCGCCTTCCTGGACGATTTCACCACCTATTTCGTGAAGTTGGCGAGCCGGGGATGAGCGCGGGCATCGTCGACATCGCCACCGCCAAGCCGGGTCGGAGGATCGACAACGACCACTTCGCCTCGATCGGCCTCACCGACGAGTGGATCCGGCGCCGCAGCGGCATCGCGTCCCGCTCCTGGCTGCCGGACGAGGCCTCGTTGGCGGAGGTGGCGGCGGAGACCTGTGCGCCGATCGTGACCGGGATGGCGGACTCCGCCGAGATCGGCGCCCTGATCGTGGTCAGCACCTCGTCTCCGCAGCGGGTTCCGGGGATCGCGCAGAAGGTGGCGCAACTCGTCGGACTGGGGCCCTCGGTGCTGACGTTCGACATGAACGCGGCCTGTTGCGGCTTCGTCTACGGCCTGGTCACCGGACTCTCGCTGTGCGACGCCGGATCGGCGCGGTCGGTCCTGCTGTGCTCGGTCGAGGCCATGTCCCGGATGGTGGACCGGACCGACCGCCAGACGGCGTGCATCTTCGGCGACGGCGCCGCGGCCGTACTGCTGTCGGATCGCCCGGAGTTCGAGGGATTCCGCCAGGTGTCCGGCTGCGACGGCGCCCAGGAGGCGCTGATGCGCGAACTCGACGGCGGCGGCATCCACCTGGACGGGATGCAGGTGTACGACCGTGCCGTGCGCCGGATGACGGAGTCGGCGCAGTACCTCTTCGATCACGGCCCCGCGCCGACCGTCGTGGTCGGTCACCAGGCGAACGGCCGCATCCTGGAGCAGGTCCGCAGTTTCACCTCCCATCTCGGCGTGCCGTTCGTGAATCGCATCGAGCACTCCGGGAACACGTCGTCGGCGACGATCCCGCTGGCCTTCGCCGAGGAACTGGCGGCCGGTTCCCTGCCCACCACCGGCCGACTCGGAGCGGTGGCCTACGGGGCGGGCGAGGCGTGGGGCGGGGTGTCGGTGGGCTACCGGGTGGGCCTCTAAAGCTTCAGGACTTCGCGAACACAGTCGATCACAGGAGGTTGTCATCTACTCGCCAGATGCCTGGGTCCTGCGCTCCGGTGCGATGACCGGTGCGCACGACGGCAGTCCCGGGAGCGCGCTGCAACGCGATCGGTTCGCCTTCGGCCCGCTGGAGGAGGGGGAGGCGCTGGTGGAGCCGATCCTCTGCTCCTGGGAGGCCAACATGGACCACGCGCTGACCCGTTCACCGATCGACGTGTGCAGCAGTCGGGGTGAGGACGCGGTGGTCCTGGGCAACCTGGGCGTGGTGCGCGTGCTCGACGTGAACGCCGCCGGTCGGGACGTGCGGGTCCGCGAAGGGGACCTGTGCCTGCTCATGCCCTTCGGGAAGCTCGACCGCTTCGGCTACGCCGAACTGGCCTACGCCTACGACTGCCCCCACACCATCGGCCTGCTGGCCAAGCGGACGAAGATGGACGCCCGGCTGCTGCTGCCCATCCCGGACGGCACGGCCTACTCGCTGCCGCAGTGGACCACGTACGGGCGGTACTTCACCGCGTGGGACAACTGGCAGAAGGCGTACGGGTGTTGGCGCACCCAGGTGATCGACGACGACCCCGCGAACCATCTGGTCTTCGGCTGGGGCGGCGGCGTGGCCTTCGCCGAACTGATGCTGGCCAAGCGGGCCGGGTTCCGCGTGGCGATGACCGCGGGCTCGGACGACCGGATCGCCTTCCTGCGCGAGAACGGCATCACGCCGGTGGATCGCCGCCGGTTCCCCGCCCTCTCGCTGCCCACCCGGGCGGAGCGCACGGACCGCGAGCGGCATCAGCGCCGGCGCACGTCGGTCCGCGAGTTCCTGGAGCTGGTGAACGAACTCAGCGACGGCCACGGGGTCGCGATCTTCGTGGACAACATCGGCGAGCCCCTGTACGACATCACCCTGACCGCGCTGGCCCGCGAGGGGGTGGTCACCACCTGCGGCTGGAAGGCGGGGATGCGCCTGTCGCATCTGCGCGGCGCGGAGAGCATCGGCCGGCACCTCCTGATCAACACGCACGTCTGGCGCCTGCCGGACTCGCCCGGCATCCGCGACTTCCAGGAGGCCGAGGGCTGGATCGCGCCGAAGGGGTCCGACGTGATCTACGACTTCGACCGGGTGCCGGAGTTGGCCGACGACTACGCGAACGCCCGGATCGGGTCGTACTTCCCGATGTACCGCGTGAACCCGCTCTGACCGGTTGGAGACGCAGTGGAATCAGGGGGAATCGACGTGGCACACACCGGCATGGACGCGGATGTGGTGATCGCGGGCGCCGGGCCGACGGGCTTGATGCTGGCCTGCGAACTGCGGCTGGCGGGCGTCGATGTGGCGGTGGTCGAGCGCCGCGCGGACCGCACGGGTGAGGCGCGCGCCGGCGGGATGCACTCCCGCACCCTGGAGGTGCTGGACCAGCGCGGGGTACTGGACCGGTTCCTGGCGCTCGGCGAACTCCAGTCGGTGGGCCACTTCTCCGGCATCTGGCTGGACTTCGACGAGTCCGAGTCCCGGCACCCCCTCCCGTTGATGATCACACAGTCCACCATCGAGCGGCTGTTGGAGGAGTGGGCGGGCGAACTCGGCGTGCGGGTGCGGCGATCGGCCGAGGTGACCGGGCTGCACCAGGACGAGTCCGGGGTGACCGTCGAGCTGGGTGGGGACGAACCCGCCACGCTGCGCGCCCGCTGGCTGGTGGGTTGCGACGGCGGACGCAGCACGGTGCGCAAGCTGGCCGGCATCGACTTCCCCGGCACGCCGGCCACCATGACCGCGCTGATCGGCGACGTCGAACTCCCCGATCTGGACGAGGAGTACATCTGGGCGCGGCGTCGCCCGGACGGCGAGTTCTCGGTGATCGGCTTCGAGCCGGGCTGGTACCGGGTGATCACGTCCGCGTACGACCGGGTCGCGGATCGCGACGAACCGGCGACGTTCGAGCAGCTCCGGGACTCGCTGACGCGACTCGCGGGCACCGACTACGGCATGCGCAACCCCCGGTGGATCTCCCGGTTCGGCGACGCCGCGCGGCAGGCGGCCCGCTACCGGGTCGGCCGGGCGCTGCTCGCGGGCGACGCGGCGCACATCCACTTCCCGGCCGGCGGGCAGGGGTTGAACGTGGGTGTCCAGGACGCGGTCAACCTCGGCTGGAAGCTCGCCTCGGTGGTACTCGGCCGGGCCCCGGAGCGACTGTTGGACACCTACCACGACGAACGCCACCCGGTCGCGGAGCGGGTGCTGCACAACACCCGGGCGCAGTCGGCCCTGACCCGCCCCGGGCCGCAAACGGACGCGCTGCGCGACGTGTTCGGCTCGCTCATCGTGTTCGACGACGTCAACCGGCATCTGTGCGCCATGCTCACCGCGCTGGACATCCGGTACCCGATCGACGGGGACCACGCGCTGGTGGGCCGGCGGGTCCCCGACGCCGACCTCAAGACGTCCGGGGGCGTCGGCCGGATCCACGAGTTGTTGCGCGACGCCCGCCCGGTCCTGCTCGACCTGCGGGGCGACGCGGAGTTGGCGGAGGCGGTCCGGGACTGGTCGGATCGGGTCGACCTCGTCGAGGCCCGGAGCGAGGACGAGCACTGGCCGGTCCCGCCCGGCAGCGAGGTCGCCGCCCCGGCCGCGCTGCTCATCCGCCCCGACGGCCACGTCGCCTGGGGGGCCGACCTCGACGCCCGCCCGGACATCCCGGCCCTGCGCCAAGCCCTCACCACCTGGTTCGGCCCGCCGCGCCGACCCTGATACCCCACCGCCGAGACGGGCCCGCGGCCGTCGAGCCGCGGGCCCGTCGTCGCGTCCGGAACGGGCACCGCCCGCGCGGTCGTTCCGGTCAGCGGCAGGTCCACACGGTCGGCTCGTCCCGGCCGCCGGGAATCTTCCAGCTCCGGCCGGCGATCGTGCCGTCGTCGCTGGCGACCGCGATCTCGAGCCCGCGGTCGGGGGCGTAGCTCAACGTGGATTCGAGCGCCGAGGACCGCCAGACGCCGAATTCCCGCCAGTCGGGATCATCGGTACGTCCGACGATCCGACCGTCGCGGTTGATGCCTGTGACATCCGCGGCCCGGGACACGGCGCGCGGCACGCCGTCGCGATCCCACAACACGCTCGGCGCGCCGTTGCCCGAACGATAGGTGACCTGGCCGATGAAGCGGCCGTTGGATATGCCGCGGGTGACGACGTCGGTGGCCCCGGCGGGGACGCGCACCGCACGCGCCCGGCCCGCCTTCCACAGGTAGGGCAACGTGGTGAAGTTCTTGTCCACCTCGACCAGCACGGTGCCGTCCTGATCGATCCCGGTCGCGGCGCCCTCGCTGTTGGGCAATCCGGTCAGTTTGACCACTGTCCCGGGCTTGTCGGCGGGCCAGATCACCGGATTCCAATACGACGTGCCGTCGGTCCCGGTGTCGACCGCGCCGACGATGTCCCCGCGGTCGTTGATGCCCGTCGCCTGCGAGCCGGAGGCACCGGGCAGTTCGGGCAGCCGCTCCAGCCCGCCGTTGCGCGAGCGGACGGCGCTGGAGGGGCCGGTGTCCCGGAAGGCGTTGCCGGCGACGGTCCCGGCCTTGTTGACGCCCAGGACCTCGACCCACTTCTGGTATCCGGGAACGTTCAGGTATCCGTAGTCGGTTAACTTGCCGTCCTTCCACAGCGTCGCCCGGGCCCCTTGTACGGAATCCGCGCCGTAGGAGATCGTGCCCGCGTAGCCGCCGCTTCCGTCGGTCGCCGACACATCGCCGGCGAGCGCGCCCGCGGGCATCGCCAGGACCGCCGGCGTCCACGCGCAGGCTCTCGTTTCGGCGGCGGCGACGGTGGGCGCCGTCGCGCCGACCATCGTCGCCACCAGCGCAGTGGACAGTAGGCCGCGGGTCAGGCCGCTCATATGTTTCATGACTCTCCTCGGTTCGGGGGGATGGGCCCCGAGAGCCCCGGGTCGGATGTCGAATCCGACCCGGGGCTCTCGGGCGTGTTCCGTCGTGTCGTCGGTCGTGTTACGGGGTGGCCGGCTTGCCGCGGCCGTACAGCCAGGTCGCGAACATGCCGTCCAGGTTCTTGCCGGAGATGTGCTTGCTCAGCGCGATGAACCCGGCCGAGTCGGCGTGGCCGTACCGGTGTTCGCTCGCCCAGGCCCGGAGGATGGCGAAGAAGTCCCGGTCGCCCACGGTCTGGCGCAGCTTCTCCAACACCATCGCACCGCGCGCGTAGGGCGGCTTGCCGAAGATGTGCCCGCCGTCGCCCGGGTCGCCGGCCGGGAAGGACCACAGCGCGTCGGTCTCCGGCAGTGCGTAGTCGGTGGCGAACCTCTGCGCCGTGCTCGGGCCGCCGTGCTCGGCGTCCCACAGCCATTCAGCGTAGGTGGCGAATCCCTCGTTGAGCCAGATGTCCTGCCACTTCGTCAGCGTCACCGAGTTCCCGAACCACTGGTGCGCCGTCTCGTGCACCAGCGTGTCCAGCCGAGGCGCCCGGTCGTAGATCGGCCGGGTCTGGGTCTCCAGGGCGTAGCCGACGTCGGGCGCGTCCTGGACGATCGAGCCTGCCGCATCGAACGGGTATCGACCGAAAAGCCTGCTTTCGAACTCGATCACGGCGGGCAGTTGGTCCAACACCGGCTTGGCGGCCGCGGCCTGGCTCGGGGCGACCGCGTTGTACACGGGCAGCCCGCTGCGGGTGGTGTACTGCTCGGTCTGGAACCGGCCGATGCTCGCCGTCGCCAGGTAGGCGGCCATCGGCTGCGACTCGCGCCACGCGAACGTGGTCTTGCCGCCTCGGCTGCGCCGGTCGCGCAACCGGCCGTTGGATACGGCGGTCCAGCCGTCGGGGACGGTGACCTCGACGTCGTAGGTGGACTTGTCGCTGGGGTGGCTGTTGCTGGGGAACCAGGTCATCGCGCCCTGGGGTTCACTGGCCACGAAGACCGAGTCGTCGGGTTGGATGATCCAGCCGTCCGGGGAGCCGTCCGGGTCGTTTACGTGGGCGGGTACGCCCGAGTAGGCGACGACCACGTGGAACCTGCGGCCCTTGTCCAGCGCCCGGGACGGGGTGACCGTGAGTTCGTTGCCCGCGCGGCTGAAGGCGGCCCGTCGGCCGTCGATCCGCACACTGTCCACGGTCAGTCCGGACAGGTCGAGGTTGAACGAACTGAGCTTTTGGGTGGCGGTAACCGTGAGATCGGCGGTCGCCACGAGGTTTTTGGTGGTGGGCGTGTAGTCCAGGTCGAGGCCGTAGTGGACGACGTGGATCCCACCGTTCCCGGAATCCGGGAAGTACGGGTCGCCCGCCCCGGGAGCACCGGGCGTGGCAGCGCCCCCGTGCGTTCCGGCACCCACCAGGAGGGCGGCGAGCACGGGAGTCGCGACGAGGGCGAGGAGGGGACGGGCGATCTTCGATGCCAAGGTGATGGCCTCCTGTGTCGTGGCTGGGTGCCGCCTCGGCTGCACAACACCGCGGCGGCGGGTCCGACGTGGCGCACGATCGACTTCCCGCGACGCGCGTGGAACGGGATAAACCGCCCGGCGCGCCACGGCGGCCATCACTCTACGGTCGAACTCCCGGGCGATAAACAGGTTGCGCGCGGTCATCCGAGTGACGAACGGGCATCACCGCATCCGCACGCCGACCCGGCATCGCCCGAGGTCACCGCAGGCACACCGTCGACCACCCGGCGTACGCACCGGCTCACGAAGCCGGGACGAGACGAACACGCAGACGCAGCCCCGACGGAGGCAGCGGGGGTCGAGAGGCGTGGGCGCCGAGGCCGCGAGGCCGCGAGGCCGCGAGGCCGCGAGGCCGCGAGGCCGCGAGGCCGCGAGGCCGCGAGGCCGCGAGGCCGCGAGACGACACACCCGGGCAACCGGGCTCCGCACAACCGCACTCCGGGCCCCCGGCATCCCGGCTCGGGCCACCGGGCCACCCGTGGGTCGCGAGGCCACGAGGCCATGGACCGCGAGGGCGCGAGGGCGCGGATCGCGAGACGCGTACACCCGGGCAACCGGGCCTCACGCAACCGCACTCCGGATATCGAGGCATCCCGGCTTGGGCCACCGGGCCACCGCGCCAGCGGGCCACGGGGCCAGCGGGTCACCGCGCCAGCGGGCCACCGCGCCACCGCGCCACCGCGCCAGCGGGTCACCGCGCCACCGCGCCACCGCGCCAGCGCGCCACCGGGTTACCGCGCCACCGGGTCACCGGATCACCGGATCACCGGGTCACCGGGTCACCGGGTCACCGGGTCACCGGGTCACCGGGTCACCGGGTCACCGGGTCACCGGGTCACCGGGTCACCGGGTCACCGGGTCACCGGGTCACCGGGTCACCGGGTCACCGGGTCACCGGGTCACCGGGTCACCGGGGGCCTACCACTTCACGTCGTTGGTTACCAAGACCTGGGGGGTCGTGAGGTTCGCCCGTCGTGGTGCCTCCGGCGTCGGGCGTGCGGCCGCTTCCAGTGCGGCGCGGTCGACCTTGCCGTCGGCGTCGATCGGGATCCGGTCCAGCGGAACGAGCGTGGGCAGCATGTACTCCGGGAGCTCCAGCCGCAGCCGCTCGCCCAGCGCCGCCACGTCCAGCGCCGGCACGGTCACGGCCGCACCGCCGCCGCCCGCCCCGATCACGGCCGGGTCCGGCGCCGGGGTGACACACGCGACGATCTCGGTGCCGTTGTCCGTGGGCCGGCCGAACACGACCGTGTCGGCCACCGTCGGCTGGCGCCGCACCACCGCCTCCACCTCGCCCAGTTCCACCCGGACCCCCTTGGCCTTGACCTGGTGGTCCCGGCGCCCGAGGAACTGGAATGACCCACACGGCAGTTGCCGCACCCGGTCGCCGGTGCGGTACAGCCGGCGCCCGCCGCGCGGGTCGAACGGGTCCGGTACGAACGCGGCGGCGGTGGCCGCGGGGGCGTTCAGGTAGCCGTGCGCCAACCCCTCACCGCCCACGTACAGTTCGCCCTCCTCGCCGGCCGCGACCGGAAGCCCCCTCGAGTCGAGCGCGTACGCCGTGCCGTCGCCGAACGGCCGGCCGATGGGCACCACGCCGGCCCGGAGGTCGTCCGGCGTGATGTCGTGGGTGGTGCTGAACGTGGTGTTCTCGGTGGGCCCGTACCCGTTCACCACCCTGGCCGGCGGCCGGCCGCCCGCGAACAACTTCTCCAGGCGGCGCGGATCGTGCGGCTCGCCCCCGGCCAGCAGCACCCGCAACCGCCCGAGCGCGTCGGGCGCGACGTCGATCACCTGGTTGAGCAGCGTGGTGGTGAGCCACAACACGGTGATCCGCTGCTCGGCGAGGAAGGCCCGCAGGCGGGTCGGCGAGAGCACTACGTCGGCGTCCTCGATCACCAGCGTGGCGCCACCGGACAGCGCGCCCCAGATCTCGAACGTCGACGCGTCGAACGCCGGATTGCACAACTGCGCGACCCGGTCCTCGACGCCGATCCGCAGATACTCGGCGTGCGGGACCAGCCGGCTGATCGCCCGGTGCGGCACCATCACCGCCTTGGGCGTACCGGTGGACCCGGACGTGGACATCACGTAGGCGATGTCGTCCCCGTGCACCCGCGGCGGCGTCGCCGAGGGCGCCGTCCGGGCCCCGGAACGGCGCCGCTCGGCCAGCAGTTCCAGGCACAACACCGGTACCAGGTCGGCCACGAGCGCCGCGGTGGTCTCGTCGGCGACCAGTGCCGCCTGGGCGGTGGCCCGAACGATGCTGCGGGTGCGGGCGGTCGGCTGCCGTACGTCCACCGGCAGGTAGGCGCATCCGGCGTGCAGCACGCCCAGGCACGCGATGACCAGGTCGGCGCCGCGGCCGATCGGGACGGCGACCACCGCGCCCCGACGCAGCCCGGCGGCCCGCAGTCCGGCGGCCACTTCGGCGGCCTGCTCGTCCAACTCGCGGTAGGTCAGCTCGCGTTCGCGGTGCCGGATGGCGATCGCGTCCGGCCGCTCCCGCGCGTGTCGGCGCACGAGTTCGTGCACCGGCACGTACTCCGCGTCCTCGACGACCGGGCTCGCCATCCGTCGGGCCTCGACGAACCCGGCGGCGAGGCCGAAGGTTTGTCCCCGCGGGGCCTTTCCGGCCTCGACGTCCGGCCCGAGCCCGATCGCGTCCACGGCCCGCGGCGGCACCGCCTCGATCCGGGCGGCCCGCTCCCCCATCGCGCGCCGCCGTGCGGTGCGCCTGGGCAACACCCCGGCCGGGAGCGGCAGTTCCACGTCCGGATCGGCGAAGGCCGTCTCGATCGCGGTCATCATCCGGGCATGCAGGTCGGCCGCGGCCTGCTCGCTGAACAGGCCGGTGCGATACTCCAGTTCGGCGATCGTACGGTCGCCCCGCCGGGTCACCGCCCACAGCAGTTCGTACTTCGTGCCACCGGTCGGCATCGACGTGCGGCCGGCCCACGATCGCCCCAGTCGCAGTCCCCGTTCCGAGGTGTCCAGGTAGGTGAGTCCGACCTGGGTGAGCGGGGCGCGCGAGTGCTCGCCGGGCGCCGGCGGCAGCGCCGCGACGATGCGCCGGAAGGGTACATGCCGCCGGGCCAGCGCCTCGGCGACCACCCGGCGGACCCGCCGGGCCAACGCGCGGGCGGTCAGGCCCGGGGTCAGGGTCAGTCGCAGCGGCAGGGTGTCCACGAACGCGCCGACCTCGTCCCGCTGTTCGGGTCGGCGGGTGGACACCGGTACGGCCACCACGAGGTCGCGCTCGCCGGTCACCGCGGCGAGCCCGACCAGGTACCCGGCCACCCAGGTCATGAACGGGCTCAGCCGCTCCCCGGCGGCCACCGCGTGCAGCGCGGCGCTTGCCCGGGCCGGGACGACCATGCGGTGCACGCCGCCGGCGACGTCGAGTGTCCCGGGCCGGGGCAGGTCGTGCGGCAGCGCGATGGCGCGCGGGCACCCGGCCAGCGTCGCCCGCCAGGAGGCGAGCGCGGCGGCCGAGTCGGCGGCGGACGGCGCGGCCGGGCGGGCGACGAGCGAGGCCGAGGCCGGTCCGTATGGGTTCGTCCGTCCGACCGGGTCCGGTGCTCCCGCGTACCGGCGCTGCAACTCGCCTTCGAGCAGCGCCAGCGAGGCGACGTCGCAGACGAGCTGGTGTGCGGTGATCAGGAGTTCGGCGCCGACCTCGCCCCGGTCCACCACCAGGGCGCGCAGCAGGGGTGGGTGGGCGAGCTCGAACGGGGTCCGGATCTCGTCGTCCAGCAGGGTGCGTACCACCGCGTCGGGCACGCCCTGGGCATCCACCCAGCGCACCGGCACCGACACCCCGGACACCTCGAAGGCCCGTCCCGGCGCCGCGAATCCGCGTTGCAGCGCGGCGTACCGCCCGGCCACCTCGTCCAGCGCGGCGATCAGCCGGGGCACGTTCGGCGAGCGGGCGAACCGGTAGTGGGCGTCGATGTGGTGGATCGGCGTCCCTGGGTGCCGCTGCTCGGCCTCCCAAAGATGCTCCTCGGCCGGGGTGAGTTCGCGAAACTCGTCCTGTCCCGGGGCCACGCACCCGTCGCCGAGCGCCGCGAGAAGCCGGCCGAACTCCGGGTGTTCGTAGAGGATGTCGAGCGCCAGATCGTCGGAGCCGGTCAGCTCCCGCAGCGCGATCGCGGTCTCCACGGCGGCGACCGAGTCGCCACCCTCGGCGAAGAAGTCCGCGTCGTCCCGAACCGAAGCCCCGTCGGCGCCGCACCCGAGCCCGCCTCGCCAGGCACCGGCCACCGCCGCCCGCCAACCGGCCGCGACAGCACCGTCACGACCACCGGACCTGCCCGCGGCGGACCCGATCCGCCCGTCGGCCGCACCCGCGCCGTTCATCGTCCACGACCCCTCTCGTTCCCCCGCAACGCCTTCGAATTTCCCCGCCCTTGCCCGGAGTCGCGGCCCATCGTGACCCCTTCCCATTCGGTGCGATACCTCGGCGGAAGCCCCGTGGCGATGTGTTCGTCGGCAAACGTTCGCACCGTAAGGACGCGAATACGAGGGCGTCAAGGATAGGAAACGGAGAACGCACCGATAGGAAAAGGAAAGACGGTCGCCCTATCGTGCATGTCGAGGGGGAGAGCCCACTCGCACCGTGACGCCGATATACGCGCGTGGCACCGTGATCGGCGAGGCGGGTGGGGCGAGCCCGGTCCGGGGAGACGTTCCCGGACGGTCCGGGTCCGGGGGCGGCGTCCTCGGATCCACGACGCGTGCGGAAGTGGGAGCGTGTCCGGCGCCGGAACGGGCTCCGGATCCGAAAGCACGCGTCGAACCGGGAGCGTTCCGGGGCCATCGCGCGTCCCCAGGGGAGGGCGGGACGTGGCGAGGGTGGGGGCCGGAAGCGCACCGGCAGGGGTGGGCGGCCGGACCCGTGTCGTCGTCCGGACGGAGTACGCGCGGGCTCGGCCAGGGTCCGCGCGTACGGCCGGACGACGGCCGGGCCTGGCCGCCCACTCGGAACGAGTTCCCCGCCGGACACGATCCTCCGCGCGAGCCGCCCGATCCGACCGACTCACCCGGTCCGACCGAACCACCTGCTCCGACCGAGCCGCCTACTCCGCACGCACCGCCGCACCACCGGATCCACCCGACGGGCAACCCTCCACGCGCAGCGCACGCACATGCGGGATCACCGCTCGGACCCACGCGCCGACATCGCCCACCGAACCGGCTCCGGACCCGAACGCACCCGTTTCGAGGCCCGGTTCGACGCGCTCCCCGAACAACGACGACGGCGCGGAGTCGGCCCGCGGCCGCGCCGTGTTCGCCGCGAGCGCCCGGGCGGTCACCGCCGACACGCCCGCCTGCCGCTCCTCGCCGCGCCCGTACCCGGCATCGGCCGGATCGAGCAACGTACGAATCTCCCCGCCGTGTTCCTCGGGCCCGGCGTCCGGGGAGGTCCGCGCCTCGGACAGGGTGACCGTGCTCATCGCCAGTCCGCGCGCGTGCTCCGGGAACCCGGCGGCGGCGGCCTGTCGGATGGCCGCCAGGATCCACGGGCGCTCCTGTGCGTACCACGCGAGTGGATCGACCAGCAGCCGCTCGACCAGTTCGGCGGAGAACACCCGCTGTCGCCCGCCCGCGTGCGGTCCGCTCGCCCGCATCCCGCGCTGTCGCCGCCGAGCCTCGCCGAGCAGGAACAGCAGTACGCCCAGGGTGCGTTCCAGCGCCGCGCGGCGCACCCCGGCCGGCTCGTCGGCGGCCAGCCGCTCCCGGGCGAAGGTGTACACCAGCTCGGGGAATCGGTAGCGGGCCGCTCCGGTGGCGGCGTTCACCTCGACGTCGAGGAGATAGCACTCGGCCAGTTCCTCCAGCGGGTCCTGTGCCCGCAGCGGGTCGGTACCGAGCAGCGGCGCGCCGACCCACGACGCGAATCCGGGGGCCTGGAGCAGGGCGAGCAGCCGAAAGAGCCGCCGGGCGTCGGGTGTCAGGCCCTCGTAGGTGGGCGCGATGCTGCCCCGCACGCTCACCTCGCCGTAGCACAGCTCGTCCAGTCGCCGGGAGCCGTTGCCGAGCCGGGCGACCAGGTCCGACACGGTCCAGTGCGGCCGGGCCGCCAGCCGGGTGGCCACGATCCGCAGCGCCAGCGGCAGGTGCTCGCACGCGGCGCACAGCGCGGCCACCGCGTCCGGCTCGGCGGCGATCCGGTGCCGGCCCACGATCCGGGCGAGCAGGTCGACCGAGCCGTCCGGGTCGAAGGCGGGCACCTCGAGCCGATCGGCGGCGGGCAGGCCGGTGAAGCGGCGCCGGGAGGTGACCAGCACCCGGCACTGCGGGGTGCCGGGCAGCAGCGGCAGGACCTGGCTCTCCGCGGACGCGTCGTCCAGAACCACCAGCACCCGGCGCCCGGCGAGCAGGTCGCGATAGGTCTCCGCGCGCTCCTCCAGGCCGTCCGGGATCGCCGCTCCGCTCAGGCCCAACGCGCGCAGAAAACGGCCGAGCACGTCGCGGGGGTCCACCGGGCCGCCCGCCGAGGTCAGGTGCGCGAAGAGTTGGCCGTCGGGGAAGTCCGGGGCCAGCCGGTGTGCGGCGTGCACGGCCAGGGTGGTCTTGCCCACGCCGCACCGCCCGGTGACCACGGTGATCGGTACCGCCGTGCCGGGCCCCGCGGTGTCGCGAGGCCGGGTCAACTCCCGGGCGAGGCCCACCCGTCCGGTGAAGTCGGCGAAGTCGGCCGGCAGCAGGCGCGGTACCCGGGTCGGCGCGATCACGACCGGTTCGGTCATCGCCGGCGCGGGAGGTCGCACGAGATCCGGGTCGCCGCTCAGGATGGCCCGGTGCAGCCGCCGCAGGTCCTCGCCCGGCTCGATGCCCAGTTCCTCGATCAGGATCTCCCGGGCCCTGCGGTATTCCTCCAGCGCCTCGGCCTGCCGGCCGGCCCGGTACAGCGCCGTCATCAGCAGCACCCGCAGCCGCTCGCGCAGCGGATGCGCGGCGACCAGGCCGGCCAGTTCGCCGGCGGGCCCGTGCGGCGCGCCGGTGGCCAACTCCAACTCCAGGCACTCCTCGTGCACCACCAGGCGGCGTTCGTCCAGGTGCGCGACGCCGTGCCGGACCAGTCGGCTGTCGATCCCGGCCAGCGCCGGTCCGTGCCACAGGTCGAGCGCGGCCCGGAACTCGCGGACCGCGCGGTCCGGTTGCCGCTCGGCCGCGGCGCGGCGGCCGGCGGCCACCCCGGACTCGAAGGCGTGCAGGTCGAGTTGGCCGTCGGCGACGCGTAGTCGGTAGCCGGGTGATCGGGTGGTGATCAGCCCGGGTAACGCGGCGGCCGGAAGCTGCCGGCGCAGCGAGGAGATGCAGATCTGGATCTGCCCTCGGCTGGTGGTCGGCGGCGCCTTGTCCCATACACCGTCCACGAGCCGGTCGGTGGGCACGATGTGGTTGGCCTCCAGGAGGAGCAGGGCCAGCACGGTGCGCTGCCGGGTGCCCTTGATGTCCACCGGTGTGCCGTCGTGGACCGATTCGAGCGGGCCGAGAATCCGGAATTCCATGGAACCCTCCAGTCAAGCGCGGTGGTGTCGCGACGGTCTCGGGGTGTCTCGCGGAGAGTCGAGCCGTCGGTCGGACGGATGTGTCTCCACGCGCGTAGCCCCCCGCGCGCGCTCCTCCCGCTGCCGCTCGGGTCGGCCCGGGTATGCCGACCCGCCCGCCGGTCGCCCGTGGTGGGCGGACGACGCGACGGGCGGGTCGCGGGTACCTGGAGACGACATTGACACAACGGAAATTCGTCGGTCAATGACTCCGTGGCACGATTCGCTCGCCGTCCGCAATCACGGAACCACCCATATCCCTTGATAATCGGCACAGTCGGTCGGCCCGTATATCAGCGCCGGGAATCCCGGTCCGGTCGGCGAAGCCTCGGGGCGGCCCGCGCACCCGGCCCGAGCCGGCATCCTCGGCTCCCGCGCTCGCCGTGTCCGAAATTGCACGGACCATGTCGTTCCCGACACTCGTGGCGCAGGCGACGAGCGCAGAGGATGTGTGCATGCTCCTCCCGACCGGGTCTTCCGGTCGGGCCCCGGTTCCGGAAAGCGAAATCATGAACGCCATCGCCACGAATACGCCGACCGCCGACGCCGCTCTCCGGGAAAGCGCGGTCGTAGTTTATGGAGCCTATGGACACACCGCGCGTTTCGTGGTCGCCGAATTGCACCGCCGGGGCCGGACGGTGATTCTCTCCGGTCGGAACGAGGAGAAACTCCGGGAACTCGGCGAGCGGTATCCGGATGCGCCGATCCGGGTCGCCGACGTCGCCGATCCGGCCGCGCTGGACCGGGCGTTCGCCGGCGCCGGCGCCGTGATCAACTGCGCGGGACCGTTCTCGGAGACCACCCTCCCGGTGGCCGACGCGGCGATCCGCGCGGGGGCGCACTATCTCGACGTGGCCGCCGAACAGGCGGCCACCGCCTCGCTGTTCGACACCCGGGGCGAGCAGGCGCGGGCCGCCGGGCTGGTGTTGGCGCCGTCGTTCGCCTTCTACGGCGCGCTGGGCGACCTGTTGGCCACCGCCGCGCTGGGCGAGCGGTCGGAGGCGGACGAGATCACCATCGCGTTCGGCCTGGACAGCTGGCTGCCCACCGAGGGCAGCCGACTCACCGGCCGGACCAACGCGGGACGACACCTCGTGTTCACCGGCGGCCGGCTGCGCCCCTTCTCCTATTCGGAGGAGCAGTCCGAGTGGCGCTTCCCCGCGCCGATGGGTGCCCTCGCGGTCACCGAGTTCGCCACCGCCGACCAGGTCACCATCCCCCGCCACCTGCACACCCCGGAGGTCCGCGCGGTGATGAACCTGGCCCCGCTCCGGGATGTCAACGACGCGAACACGCCCACCCCGTCCCCCTCCCCCGCCGATGCCCTCGGCCGCTCCGCGCAGACCTTCCTCGTCGAGGTGGTCGCCCGCACCGGCGACCGGGAACACCGCGCGGTGGCCGGCGGCAACGACATCTACGCGGTCACCGCGCCGCTCGTGGTCGAGGCCGCCGAACGGCTCCTTTCCGGACGGCACACCACGACCGGCGTCCTGGCCGCGGGCGAGGCCTTCGACGCGGCCGACTTCCTGCGCGCGCTCACCCCGGACCACCTGACCCGCCTCGAACTCCCGAGCGCGGACGCCGAACCGCACACAGCGGAGGCCGAACAGCACACCACGACCGCCGGCGCCGCCCGCTGACCCGGATCGGCCGGGCCCGGGCACCGTCGCATCGGACCCGGGCCGCCGGACGTTCTCCGGAGGTTCATCCACGCGCCCGCTTCATCCGCACCGCACGTCGTCTGCCGGCGATTGACTCGGCGTGTTCGCACGATTCGTGCTCCCGCGCGGGGCTCCGCCCGTGTCGGGATGACAGAGGAGATGGCGTTGCGACGTATCCTTCCCGCGCTGGGTGTGGCCGGCGTGCTGCTCGCGACCGTGATCGCGGTTCCCGCCGCCGCGGCCCAGGACGACACGTCCCGCGGTGCGTCGCGGCCGTCGGCCCACCCGATCGTGATCGGGCACCGTGGGGCCAGTGGCTACCGTCCCGAGCACACCCTGGAGAGCTACCGCCTCGCGATCCGGATGGGCGCCGACTACATCGAGCCCGACCTGGTGTCCACCAGGGACGGTGTGCTGGTCGCCCGGCACGAGAACGAGATCTCCGGCACCACCGACGTGGCCGCACACCCGGAGTTCGCCGCGCGCAAGACCACCAAGACCATCGACGGCACGCCCGTCACCGGGTGGTTCACCGAGGACCTGACGCTGGCCGAGCTCAAGACGCTGCGCGCGAAGGAGCGACTGCCGCAGGTGCGGCCCACGAACACCACCTTCGACGGGAAGTTCGAGGTCCCGACCTTCCAGGAGGTCCTGGACCTGGTCCGCGCCGAGGGCCGCCGGCTCGACCGCACCATCGGCGTGTACCCGGAGACCAAGCACCCGAGCTACTTCCAGTCGATAGGTCTGGCATTGGAGGAGCCGCTGGTGCGGGTTCTCAGGCAGAACCGGCTCACCGGGCGCAAGGACAAGGTGTTCATCCAGTCCTTCGAGACGGCCAACCTGCGCAAGCTCGACCGGATGACCGACAACAGGCTGATCCAACTGCTGGACGCGAGCGGCCGGCCGTACGACCTGGTGGTGGCGAACGACCCGCGTACGTACCAGGATCTGGCCAAGCCGGAGAACCTGAAGTGGATCCACACCTACGCCGACGGCATCGGGGTCAACAAGAACCTGATCGTGCCGCGCGACGCCGCGGGCAAGCTGCTCGCGCCGACCTCGGTGATCCGCGACGCGCACCGCAACCAACTGCTCGTGCACTCCTGGACGTTCCGCGCGGAGAACCAGTTCCTGCCACTGGACTTCCGGCTCGGCGCCGACCCGAACGCGCGCGGTGACATCACGTCCGAATACGAACTCTTCTACGGCCTCGGCCTGGACGGCGTCTTCGCCGACCATCCGGACACCGCCGTCGCGGCCCGCGCCGGCCTCGGCCTCTGACCCCAGGCACCCGCTGGGCCCCGTACCGCCCGTGTCACGGCGGTACGGGGCCTGTGCCGTATCCGGCGACCGGCCGGGCCCGTCGTCCCGGGGATCAGCCGAAGACCGTCCCGGAGTTGGCGGTGTTGACGCTGCGTCGGCGGGAGAACGCGCCCAGGTCGATGCGCTCGCCGGTGTGTGTGCCGACGAAGCACACCGGATCCGCGTCGTGGTCCGCCCCGTTGTCCACCGCCTCGATCAGGGCGGCCATCATCAGCCCCACCAGCGGGGCGTTCTTGAACTGGTTCCCACTGGTGCCCATGGCCACGTAGTAGCCGTCCAGTTCGGTGCGGTCGTAGATCGGCGTCCAGTCGTCGGCGACGTCGTACACCCCGACCACCCCGCGCGCCCGGTTCGGCACGGTCAGCCCGCTCAGCCGCCGGGCCGCCCGGGTCACCTGCGCCTCGAACACGGCCTGCGTCGGGTTGGGGTTCGCCTGGTCCGGGTCGTCCAGCCACTGGAGCGGATCGCACTCCGGCTCGGTCCCGCCGACCAGCAGCCCGCCGCCCACCTCACCGCGCAGGTACACGCCCAGGTCCAGGTCCGCCACGGCGACCCCGGCCCCGCCCCGCGGGTTGTAGCCGTCGGGTGCCCGGAGGTATTCGACCTCCTGCCGCAGCGGTCGCACCCCGATGGTGAAGTCGGCGCCCACGCCCGCCAGTTCGTTGATCCGCCCGGACCAGGGCCCGGCCGCGTTGACCACCGTCGCACACGCGAGCCGGGAGCCGTCGTCGAGCACGACCGTGCGCACCCGACCGGCCGTCGACTCGATCGCGGTCACCGTACGCCGGAACCGGAACTCGGCGCCGTGCCGCTTCGCCGCGGCGGCCAGGTTCTGCGCGGCCAGTTGCGGATCGCTGACGTAGCCCGCGTCGGGGGTGAACACCGCCCCGAGCCTGCCGGTCGCCGGCGCCCAGAAGCCCTCGTCGTCCAGCCGCCTCGGCGGCCAGTAGCGACCGGTGTCCAGACCCGGGATCCTGGCCGCCAGGGTATCCGCGTCCCACTCCTCATAGGGCACCCCGACCGCGTCGAACAGCGGCAGGTAGGCCTCGCGCGGCGCGGCGTCCACATCGAGCAGGGCCAGCCCGCACCGCTCGAAACGCACCGGGTCGGCGACCTCGCAGCCCAGGTGCTCGGGCCAGGCCCGCCAGCAGAACAGCGCCTCCCACGACGCGGCCACGCCGGCGTGCGTGGAGAAGTTGAACCGCACGATCGCACTGGACGCGCCGGTCGAGCCCAGACCCACCCCGCCGGCCTTGTCCACCACGATCACCCGCCGTCCCGCGCGGGCGAGTTCGAGTGCGATCGAGGCGCCCATCACCCCCGCGCCGATCACCACGACGTCCGTACTCATCCGGGCTTCCTCCCTGAGATGCGGTGCGACACGTCACAGTCTGACCGGCCGGCCGCCCCGGTACAGCCAGACTGTCGCCGTATGTCGCGCCGCCCCCACATCGCGTCCCGGAACCGGCAGGGCCCGCGACGCACCATCACCCGCCGCAAGATATCTTGATGTCGAGCAATGTTGCGGACATGGAGCGGAGCATCCTGTGACTGACCCGACCATCATCTATACGCACACCGACGAGGCCCCGGCGCTGGCGACGTATTCGTTCCTGCCGGTGATCCAGGCGTACGCGGCGACGGCCGGGGTCAAGGTGGAGACCCGTGACATCTCCCTGGCCGGGCGCATCATCGCCCACTTCCCGGAGCGGCTGACCGCCGAGCAGCGCCTCGACGACGCGCTCGCCGAGCTGGGCGATCTGGCCAAGACGCCGGAAGCCAACATCATCAAGCTGCCCAACATCTCCGCCTCGATCCCGCAGCTCAAGGCCGCCATCGCCGAGCTGCGCGAGCAGGGCTTCGCGCTGCCGGACTACCCGGACGACCCGAAGACCGACGAGGACAAGGACGTCCGGGCCCGCTACGGCAAGGTCCTGGGCAGCGCGGTCAACCCGGTCCTGCGCGAGGGCAACTCGGACCGCCGCGCCCCCGCGTCGGTGAAGAACTACGTGCGCGCGCACCCGCACCGCATGGGTGCCTGGACCGCCGACTCGAAGACCAACGTCGCGACCATGGGCGCCGACGACTTCCGGTCCACCGAGAAGTCCGCCGTGATCGCCGAGCCGGGCGCGCTGCGCATCGAGCTGGTGGGCGAGGATGGCAGCACCACGGTGCTGCGCGAGTCGGTACCGGTACTCGCGGGCGAGGTGGTGGACGCGTCGGTGATGCGCGCCGCGCCGCTGCGCGAGTTCCTGGCCGCCCAGGTCGCCAAGGCCAAGGCCGAGGACGTGCTGCTCTCGGTGCACCTGAAGGCCACCATGATGAAGGTCTCCGACCCGATCATCTTCGGTCACGCGGTCCGCGCCTTCTTCCCGCAGACGTTCGCCGAGCACGGCGCGGCGCTCGCGGCGGCCGGCCTGAGCCCGAACGACGGCCTGGGCGCCATCCTGAAGGGCCTGGAAGCGCTGCCCGACGGCGCGAAGATCCGCGAGTCCTTCGACGCCGAGCTGGCCGCCGGTCCGGCGCTCGCGATGGTCGACTCGGACCGGGGCATCACCAACCTGCACGTGCCCAGCGATGTCATCGTCGACGCCTCGATGCCGGCCATGATCCGCACCTCGGGGCACATGTGGGGCCCGGACGGCAAGGAGGCGGACACCCTCGCGGTGCTGCCGGACAGCAGCTACGCGGGCGTGTACCAGGTCGTCATCGACGACTGCAAGGCCAACGGCGCCTACGACCCGGCCACCATGGGCTCGGTGCCCAACGTCGGTCTGATGGCGCAGAAGGCCGAGGAGTACGGCAGCCACGACAAGACCTTCGAGATCCCCGCCGCCGGCACGGTGCGCGTGGTCGACGGCGCCGGCACCGAGGTGCTGTCCCAGGTCGTGTCCGCGGGCGACATCTTCCGGATGTGCCAGACCAAGGACGCGCCGATCAAGGACTGGGTCAAGCTCGCCGTCTCGCGCGCCCGCGCCACCGGCGCCCCGGCCGTGTTCTGGCTGGACGAGGGCCGCGCGCACGACGCGAACCTGATCGCCAAGGTGAAGCAGTACCTGCCCGAGCACGACACCGAGGGCCTGCGGATCGAGATCCTGTCGCCGGTCGAGGCGACCGCGTTCTCCCTGGAGCGCATCCGTCGGGGCGAGGACACCATCTCGGTCACCGGCAACGTGCTGCGCGACTACCTGACCGACCTGTTCCCGATCCTGGAGCTGGGCACCAGCGCCAAGATGCTCTCGGTGGTCCCGCTGATGGACGGCGGCGGCCTGTTCGAGACCGGCGCGGGCGGCTCCGCGCCCAAGCACGTGCAGCAGCTGGTCAAGGAGAACTACCTGCGCTGGGACAGCCTGGGCGAGTTCCTGGCCCTCGCGGTCAGCTTCGAGCACCTGGCCCAGTCGGTGGGCAACGCCCGCGCCCAGGTGCTGGCGGACACCCTGGACCGGGCCACCGGCACCTTCCTCGACAACGACAAGTCGCCGAGCCGGCGCCTGGGTGGCATCGACAACCGGGGCAGCCACTTCTACCTGGCCCTGTACTGGGCGCAGGAGCTGGCCGCGCAGACCGAGGACGCGGCCCTGGCCGAGGCGTTCGCCGGGCTCGCGCACACGCTGCGCGAGCAGGAGCAGACGATCGTCGACGAGCTGATCGCGGTCCAGGGCAAGCCGGCCGACATCGGCGGCTACTACCGCCCCGACCCGGCCAAGGCCTCGGCGGTCATGCGCCCGTCGAAGACCTTCAACAGCGCGCTCGCCACGCTGGCCTGATCCGTTCCCACCCCCACCGCCCCGGCCGGCCCACACCGACCGGGGCGGTGGCGGTTCAGCCGATCGTCACCGGGTGGCGAACGACCGCGTCGAAGAGATACCCCTGGGTGTTGAACGTGGCGCGGTCCGGCTGGGTGCGCCCGGCCGTGTCGCTCGCCCGGGCAAGCAACAGCGCCGGCCCGACCCCGGCGGGTCGCCAGTCCACACTCCAGCGCACCCACCCGTCCCGCCTCGGCTCGTCCCACAGGTGCGCGTGCCGCCATCGCACACCCCCGTCCGTACTGACCTCCACCCGGCACACGCCGCCCGCGCCCGACCAGGACCGACCGGTGAGCCGGTGCGTGGCACCGGCCGCGAGCCGCGCGCCGAAGGGCAGCTCGAACGCGCTCTTGAGGGTCTGCCGGGTCAGCGGCGGTCCCCCGCCCTCGGGGAAGGCGGGGCCGAACATCCGGTAGAACTCGGTGTTCCACGGCGAGTACAGCGGCTGCGCGGAAACCTCGATGTCGCCGACCCACTTGATCGAGGAGATGCCCACCCACGAGGGCACCACCACCCGCACCGGCGCGCCGTGGTCCGGCGCGAGCGGCTCGCCGTTCATCTCGTACGCCAAAAGCACGTCGTCGAGCGCCTTGGCCACCGGCAGCGGCCGACGCACCCGGCCGTAGTCGATCCCGCCGCCGACGTACGGATCGTCCAGTCCGCGCGGCATCACGTCGACCGCGTCGGGCCGCAGTCCGGCCCGGCGCAGCACGTCGGACAGCCGCGCGCCGCGCCACCGGGCCACCCCGATCGCGCCCAGCGTCCAGGGTGTGCCCGCGACGGTCTCGCCCTGCTGGGAGGCGTAGAGGCTGCGGCCGTTGCCGGCGCACTCGATGGCGGCGGTGTGCGTATGCGCGGGCAGTCGGCGCAGGTGGTCCAGGTCGAGGGTGATCGCCTCGTCGTATCCGACGTTTGTGCGCAGTCCGCTCCCCCACAACCGCAACCGCCAATCCCGGGCGGCCGGTTGCGGGGTCGAGGTGTGGTTGCGCACGAAGAAGCGCTCGACGGGTGTGAGGTATCCGGTGTCTCTCAGCGCCGCGAAGTTGCTCTCGGCGTTGGTGCCCCGCACGGTGAACAACTCGGACGGCAGCGGCTTGACGATGCCCGGCGCGGCCGATCCCGCCGCGAAGGCACCGGTGGTCGGCAACACCGACAGCGCGCCGGCCGCCGCGAGCATCTTGAGCACATCGCGCCGACCCGGCCCGTCGGCACGCGCGCCGCCGGCGACGAGCTGCCGCAACCGGCGGCGGTCGTAGGCACTTTCGCTGATCGACGTCATCGCAACCTCCACCGAACGAAACACGACCTCACCACACCGGGCGACCTCACGATCGCACGGAAGCAGGTACCCGCGCGCGTACCCCCGGCAATCCCCCGGTTCGGGCGTGGTGGCCAACTCCCGTACACCTCGGCGCTATCGGGTCGGCAGCGGCCAGGCGTCGACGTCGCGGTAGTGGATCGGTCCGGGTCCGCGGCCCTGGTTGCTCGCCACCAGGTGCACCTTGCGGGCGGGCCAGCTCCGTCCGGCGAAGTCGGCGAGTTCGGCGGCGGCGGCCGCGATGCCGTCGAGGTTGTCCCGGCGGGCCCTGGCCAGGGTCAGATGGGCCCGCAGCGGCCGGCCCTCCAGCGGGATTCCGCAGTCCGCCACCACGCCCCGGACCGCGTCGGCCAGCGTGTGCAGCGCGTCCAAATCACCGCGTACGTCGCTCCACAACACCCGCTCGTCGAACTGCCCGGCGCCGTGCAGCGCGAGCGTGACCGGCGCGGCCGCTGCGGCCACCTCCGCGAGTGGCGGCCGCAGCGCCTCGACCACGTCGACCGCGACCTCGCCGAGGAAGGCCAGCGTGATGTGCCAGTCCTCGATGCGATTCCAGCGCAGCCGAGGATGCGCGGCACGCACCGGCCGCAGGGCGTGCGCGAGCTCGTCCTTGGCGTCGTCGGGCGGGGCAAGGGCCACGAACAGGCGTACGGACCGTGGCGGAGTGGGGGCTTCGTCGATCACAGCAGATGTCGTACCGCATCCCTCCGACCCACCGCGCGGCGGCCCACCGGCACACCTCGGGAACCCCTCCCCAACCGATCGGTCGACCAGGGGGTGTGCACCCCTCCCCGCGCAAGGCACCACACCCGTCTCGAACGTTGGAGCCGCGTCCCGGCAGGTGGCGCCCCCGTCCCGAACGTGTCCCGGACGGGACCCGGGGCCCGCCGCCCGATCGCGACGCCCGCGCGCTCCGTCCGCTATATCGCTTTTCTGGGGCTCGCCGCTCCGCCGAACTGCCGGCACCATGGGTCGCGCATCAGCGACGGTGGGTAGGTGCCGACGTACCCAACGGGGGTCTTGTGACAGTGCGTGACGACGGTGCTCCTCGGCCGGACACGGCGACCACGGCGGCCGAATACGTGGCCGCGTTACGCGAGTTACGCGAGTGGTCGGCGTTGACCTACCGGCAACTGGCGGCCAAGGCCGAGGCGTCCGGGCGGGTCCTGCCCGCCAGCACGGTCGCGGCCGCGCTCGGCCGTGCCACCCTGCCCCGTGCGGAGCTGGTCGAGGCGCTGGTGATCGCCTGCGGACTGGACGCGGCGGACGCCGCCCACTGGCTGGAGGTCCGCGACGATCTGGCCGCCGGCCGGGTCGTCGAACGCGCCGAGGAGACCGAGCCGCTGCCGCCCCCGCCCGCCGAGCCGCCGGTCGAACCGACCGCGAAGCGCCGACGCCCGTGGATGTGGCCGGCCGCCGCGGTCGTGGCGGCCGCGATGATCGCCACCGCCGTGATCTTCGCGGTCCGGGGCGACGGCGGCGACCACCTCGACGCGCCACGCGGTCGTCTCCCCGACGGGAAGTATCTGATCAAGCCCGCCCACATCCCCGACGGATCGTTGTGCCTGGGCGAGGGCCGCGAACGCAACGGCCGCACCGACCGACCCATAGCCGTCCAGCGGTCGTGCAAGAACGTGTTCCCGGACACCTATCTGGTCGTGGTGGCCCCGGACGTGTACCAGATCGAATGGCGCAACCCGGTCGACGGCGTCGGTTGTCTGCGCGTGGACGACGCGATGATGGGGCCCGGCGGGTTGCTCAGCCCGATCGACTGCACCGGCGCCGCACACCAACGTTTCCTGTTCGAGCCCGTCGATCCCGGCATCTTCCGGATGCGCCCGGTGCACAGCGGGTTGTGTGTGGGCATCATCGGCGGCCCGGCCGAGATCTCGGACGGGGCCGAGGCGGAACAGTCCACCTGCTCCGGCGCCGCCGACCAACGGTTCCGCCTGGAACGCGTGCGCTGATCCACCGTCAGCGCGGCGGGTCCGGGTGGTCGACGCCCTCGAACACCTCGACCCGCACGATCGGCTCCCGCCCGCCCCGCTGCGGGACGGTCCGCACCACGCCCCAGGGCCGGTCCGGCAGGGTCACCTCGAACGAGTACGTGTTGGCGCACCCGGTGCAGTCGTACCGATCCCGCCACACCTCGACGTCGACCCGACTCCCGGGCACCCGGGCGGCGTGCCGACAGGTCGCGTGGCAGCGCTCGCACCGCTCACCCGGCGCGCAGGTCCCCCCACAGGGACAGGGCACGTCGAACGACTCGGCGGGCTCCCAGTACCGGGTACGCAACGCCGCCGCGGTCCGCGCGTCGGGAGCCTTGGCCCCGCGCGGCACGGCCATCCGCCTCGCCGCCACGACATACGACTCGCCGGAGGCGGCCATCCGCCCCCGAATCACACCTTTACGCACCCGATTGGTGGTCATCCGGCCCTCCGCCACTCACCCACGTCCAAGGCGGCACCCGAACCACCACCCCCCACAATATCCGGAGCCCGACCTACGGCCGCACCGCGCGAGGTCCGGCCACCTCGGCCCCGAGGGCGAGTACGCGCGCCCGAAGGCCCCGATCCGCGGTCACCACGAGGCGTCGACGCCCTGGCTCGGCCGCGACGACGTCGACCACCCGATCGTCCCCGCTCCCCTCCGCCCGCACGACCCGCACACCCTCCACCCCGACCACCGCACCGGCCGCCCCCTCGACGACCAACACCACCTCGACCGGGCCTCCACGGGCCCACTCCGGCACGGATGCCCCGGCCGGCACCCCCGCCGAAGCCACGTCCACCAACGCGTCGCGCAACCGCTCGGTGGCCCCCACCCGATCCCGCCACCATCCGTCCGGCACGGCCCCCACCACATTCGCCGAATCCACGATCACGAGCGGCACCAGGTTCTCCATCCCCCCATCCTCCCGCCGAACCCACCGCGCAAACCCCTTCCGGACCGCATGGAACGGCACCCGACCGTCGCAGCGGCGACGATCGGGTGCCGGTTCTGGGGACGACGCGGCGCCCAGGGGAAGGGAGCCGGGGAGGAACCCGGTGGGCGCCGCGAGCCGGATCAGGACTTCGCGGAATAGGCCGCCAGGCCGTTGCGCCACAGGGCGTTGACGCGCGAGCGCTCCTGAGCGTTCGGGTTCGGGTTGGTGCAGGACGGGCCGGGGCCGCCACCGGACATCAGTTCGCTGCACGGCCCGGAGTAGTGGTCCGGCAGACCCAACACGTGGCCCGTCTCGTGGGCGGTGACCCGGGTCGAGTTGTACTGCTGGTTCTGCCGGTAGTCGAGGAAGATGTAGCCCCCGCCGTGGCCGTCGGTGCTCGCGTAGGAACCGCGCGAGTCGTTGCCCTCGTAGTACCGGAAGTCGGGGTTGCTGCCCTCCTGGAGCCGGACGTTGGTGACCGAGCTGTTCCAGATCTGCGCGGAACGCGCTATCTGGGTGCGGAACGTGGGTGCGCTGGACGAGCTGTAGGTGACGGTGACCACGGCGGCGCCCGGCGCGGCGGCGCGCTTGGCGGCCACGGACCGCATCACCGCGTCGAGGAACGCCTGGTTCTGCGCCTGATCCTCGTTGCCGGAGTAGTTGGCGGAGTGGCGGAGGGGGGCCGCCACATCGCTGGGGCCGGCCGACGCCGCGGGGGCGGCGATTCCTCCGGCCGCGAGGCCGAGGCCGAGGATGGCGGTGATCACGGTCTTACGGGGGGTTCGGGGACGCGCAGGGGACATGGCGGTGCTCCTTGGGTGCCGAAGACCAGTTCGGTGCGGAAACGAGTCTCATGGGCGCCCGGTCCGGCCCGGATGATGACAACCGGCGATAGCACGGTCGTATCACCACGCGTTCGCGCACCGTTCCCGCACCGCCCCCGCGGCGACACCCCGCGTTCCCGGCCATCCACGCATCGTGTTACGCCGGATTCACCGCCCGCGGCCGATCTCGCGTGCACACGTGTCTGGTACGACCTCGGTGGAGCGTCCTATCCTCCGCATCATGGAGCTCGAGGTGAGGCACCTCCGCGCACTGTGTGCCATCGGCGACACCGGCAGCCTGCACGCGGCGGCCAGGTTGCTCGGCATGACCCAGCCCTCGTTGACCGCCCAGCTCAGACGCATCGAAAACGCCCTGGGCGCCCCCCTGTTCGTGCGCGACCGGACCGGCAGCCGACCCACCCCCTCGGCCTCACGATGCTGCACCGGGCCCGACCCATCATGGCCGAGATGAGCGCGCTGGTCATCGACACCCAGGCCGAGGCGGTCCGCACCGCCGGACCGAACCTGCGCATCGGCGGCACCGCGAACCGGGTGATCGCCGACTGGTTGCGCCGGCTTCGGCTGCGCCTGCCCACCACCGACACCTATCTCCGGGTGGACGTATCGGCGAGCACGCTGCTCGGGATGGTCGCCGCCGGCCAGCTCGACGTGGCGTTCGTGCACGAGGTCGAGGGCTTCCCGCTGCGCGTCCCGGACGGGATGCGCCGCCGCGTACTCGTCGAGCGCGAACCGCAGTTCATCGCCCTGTCGCCGGATCATCCGGCGGTGACCGAACCGGAGGTCAAACTCGCCGAGTTGGCCGACGACCAGTGGATGGTCGATCCGAGTGTGGACGGCGAATGGGAGGGCCTGCGCGAGGTGTTGTCCGAGGCGGGCATCAACCCCCGGATCCTGCACGGGGATTACCTGACCGCGGCCTCCCTGGTCGCGATCGGCGAGGTGGTCACACCCTGCCAGCCCACCTCCCGTCCGCGTCCCGACATGGCGGTGCGTCCGCTGGCCGGGGATCCGCTCGCGGTACGGCTGTTCCTGGCCTACCGCACCGAGAACGGCCCGGCGCCCGCGCTGATCGACACGGTGTATCACGAGTTGGAGGCCGCATACCGCGAGGCCGCCTGGCTGGCCGTGGCCTATCGTCAACGCCTGCTGCGCGAGGACAGCCCGATCCTGCGCTACGACGGCCAGACCCGCGGCCGCACGTAGCGCACGTCGGGGGTCAGCCCTCGGCGATGCGGTATTCGAGGAGCCACTCGACGATCTCGACGTGGTGGCGGGCCTGGATCGGGGTCTCGCCCCAGACGTACATCCCGTGCGAGGCGACGACGACCGCCGGCACGCCGGGGACGAGGGCGGCCTCCAGGCGGTCGCCGAGTTCGGTCATGTCCTGGCTGTTGGCGATCACAGGGATGGTGACCGTCTCGTCGTGCGCGGAACGGCCGATGCCCTTGAGCATTTCCAGGTCGCGCAGTTCGATCCCGGCCGGCCAGCGCCTGCCCGCGCGCACGGCGGCCAGGGTGTGTACGTGGAAGACCGCGCCCGCCCCGGTCAGCGCGACCACGCGGGCGTGCAGGCCGGCCTCGGCGGACGGGCGGCGCGGCGGGGTGCTCGCCGCCTCGGGGACCGGTGCGCCGGCGGCGTCCACCACGACCAGGTCGTCCGTCGCCAGTTCGCCCTTGTCCAGGCCGGAGGCGGTGACCGCGAGCCGCAGCGGGTCGCGGGAGAGCACCACGGACAGGTTGCCGGAGGTGCCGCGCATCCAGCCGAGCCCGGCGAAGCGCGCGGCCTCCCGGGCGAGGACGGCCCCGGCGGCGTGGACGGGATCCGAGACCGAGGCGGGGATTCCGGCGTCGGGGGTCGTCATGGGAGGTTCCTCACTGTGTCGTTCACAAGACTGTCGTTCACAAGACTGTCGTTCACACGGCTGTCGTTCACACGGCTGTCGTTCACGAGGCTGTGTCGGGTGGGGATCGATCCGGACCTCGGACCGGAACCGACGAGCCATCCTCCCACCCGGAGCGGGCCGGCCCTGGATCGGGACGGATGTGGATGGAGCGAGCGCGCGAAACGGATGGGTTCTCCGTCGCCGCGGCACGGATCGGCCGCCGGGTCCGGGCTCAGTACTCCCGCACACCCGCCTCGTTCACGATCACGCTGATCAACCGCGCCGGCGTGACGTCGAACGCCGGGTTGAACGCCCGCGATTCGGCCGGTGCGACCCGCACGCCGGCCACCTCCAGCACCTCCGACTCGGGCCGCTCCTCGATGGTGATCTCGTCCCCGTGCGCCGTCGCGTCGTCGAAGGTGGTCAGCGGCGCCGCGACCACGAACGGGATCCCCGCGTCGGCGCAGGCCAGCGCCACGCCCACGGACCCGATCTTGTTCGCCGTGTCGCCGTTGGCCGCGATCCGGTCCGCCCCGATCACCGCGACGTCCACCAATCCGCGCAGGATCGTGCTCGCCGCCGCGCCGTCCGGCTGGACCAGATGCGCGATGCCCTCCTGGGCCAACTCCCAGGCGGTCAACCGGGATCCCTGGAGCAGCGGCCGGGTCTCGTCGACGTACACGACCTCCAGCGTGCCGCGCGCGTGCAGTTCGCGCACGATGCCCAGCGCGGTCCCCCACCCGGCGGTGGCCAACGATCCGGTGTTGCAGTGGGTGAGCACGCGCAGCGGACGACGCCCGACCCGGGACAGGATCCAGTCGGCGCCGTGCCGGCCGATCGCGCGATTGGCCTCGACGTCCTCCCGGACCACCGCGTCCGCCTCGGCGAGCACCGCCTCGACACCGTCGGCCGCGAACGGCGACACCCGGTCCACGCCGCCGGCCAGGTTGACCGCGGTCGGCCGGGCGTCCCGGATCCGCCCGATCTCCGCCGCCAGTCGCGCCGCGTCCCAGCCCTCCCGCGCGCCCTGGCGCATCGCCACCGCGACGCCGTACGCGCCCGCCGCACCGAGCGCCGGCGCGCCGCGCACCGCGAGTCGGCGGATCGCGTCGATCAGCGCGTCCACGTCGGTGATGTCGAGGTACACGATCCGCTGCGGCAGCGCGGTCTGGTCGAGCAGCCGCAGGCCGGTGTCGTGCCAGGCGAGCGAGCGTATCTCGGAGGCCATCGGGGGTCCTTTCCGGGCGGGTGGATCAAGCGCCGCGCGGGCGGCGCGAACACCGGCCGGCGGCAGGCCGCAGTGCGGCGGCGGACGCGGCAACCGCACGGTCCGGCACCACGGATGCTACGTCGCCGCCCCACGCCCGGCGGACCCCCGCCCGCCATCCGGGACGAACCCGTGTACCCCACGCCCGCCCAACGGCCACATCATGGACAATCTGTCCACATCCTGAACAAGTGAGAGAAGTGCCTGGTGAGGGTGCTAACCTCCCCCCGAAACCAGTCACATGTGATCATCACATCGACATTCGAGCGTGCCTGGTTCGATCGGAAAGGAGTCGGCTGTGGCCAAAGCGTGGCGTTGCGACAACGTACGCGTCGAGTGCTGCGGCCGCTCCATGGCGTGTCACCGTCCGCCCCTTTCGCCCGACGAGCGCGGCGTCCTCGACGCCGGTGCGCGCCGCGCCGACCGCTGTTGTCGGCGCTCGCACTGACCGGTCGTCCCGCACCGGCACACCCGCACCGATCACGCCGCATCGTCCGCCGCTCGCACGGCTCCCACAGCACCGGGATCCCGAGACCCGAGTCCGGGATCGCGAGGTCTCCGTCCCCGAACCACCGACGCCACACACCGCACCACCGGCGTCGACACTCCTCCCAAGGACGCTCATGTACCGCAACACCTTCCGCCACCGCCTCGCCGTGGCCGGTCTCCTCGTCGGCACCGCGCTGGCCGCCACCGCCTGCAACGCCTCCGCCGACAAGGACAAGGGCAACACCCCGGCCGCCGCCGGCACGGGCGGCGGCGCCGGCAAGAACGTGGTGCTGGTCACCCCGGAGCCGATCGGCGTCAACGACTTCCTGAAGCTGGCCGCCACCGGCGCGCAGAACGCGGCCAAGAAGGCCGGCGGCACCGCGACCGTCCTGGAGAGCAAGGACACCAGCGCGATCCAGCAGAACGTCGAGGCCGCGGTCCGGCAAAAGCCCGCCGTCGTGGTGGCGGTCGGCTTCGAGTTCGCCGACGTGCTGGCCCAGCAGGCCGAGGCCAACCCGAAGCAGCAGTTCCTGTTCGTGGACTCGTGCACCACCAAGCCGTACCCGAACATCACCTGCGCCACCTTCCGCGAGCACGAGGGCACCTTCCTCGCCGGCGCCGAGGCGGGCCTGCTGACCAAGAGCGGCAAGGTCGGCGCGGTGGTCGCGCTGGACAGCCCGCAGATCCGCCGCTTCTCCGACCCGTTCGGCGCGGGCGCCAAGCAGACCAACCCGGCAAGCTCCTTCACCCAACTGTTCGTCGGCGGCCAGAAGCCGTTCAACGACCCGGCCCGCGCCGGCGAGCAGACCGCGTCGCTCAAGGCCAAGGACGTCGACCAGGTGATGGGCGCCGCCTCCGCCGCGGGCAACCTCGGCGTGTTCAACGCGGCCAAGTCGGCCGGTCTCCAGGCGTTCGGCGTGGACGTCAACCAGTGCTCGGCGGCACCGGGCACGGTCGTGGACAACGTGATCAAGCGCACCGACGTCGCGGTGGACAAGGGCGTCGAGCAGATCGTCGGCGGCAAGCCCGGCGGCGTCACCTCCTACGGCCTCAAGGAGGGCGGCATCACCCTCACCGGCCTGGAGAGCGGCGTGGAGACCTCGCAGTGCCTGATCGCGCAGCGTCCCGAGGTGATCAAGACGGTCCAGGGTCTGCGCGACCAGATCGTGGCGGGCACCGTCACCGTGGCCGACCCGGCCGCGGCCAAGTAGCGAGTTCGCTCGCCGGGGTCGAGGCGCGGCACACACCGCGCCCCGACCCCGGCGAGCGCCCGTCCCACCGCACCCTTCCCACCGGAGAGACGCCCGATGAACGATCAGCACGCCGCCGCCCCCGGGAACGTCGCCGAGGTCGAGATGCGCGGCATCGTCCGGCGCTTCCCCGGCGTGCTGGCCAACGACCGGGTCGATCTGCGGGTGGGGACCGGCGAGATCCACGCCGTCATGGGCGAGAACGGCGCGGGCAAGTCGACCCTGATGTCGATCCTGTACGGCCTGCAACGCCCGGACTCCGGCCGCATCCTGCTGCGCGGCGCCGAACACTCCTTCGGCTCGCCGGTCCAGGCGATCGCGGCCGGACTGGGCATGGTGCACCAGGGGTTCAAGCTCTTCCCCTCCCTGACCGTCACCGAGAACGTCGTCTACGGCAGCGAGCCGACCCGACGCGGCCTGGTCGACCGGGCCGCCGCCCGCGCCCGGGTCGCCGAACTGGTCGAGACGCACGGCCTGCGCGTACCGCCCGACGCGCGCGTCGCGGACCTGCCGGTCGGCGTGCAGCAGCGGGTGGAGATCCTCAAACTGCTCTACCGCGACGCGCGTGTGCTGATCCTGGACGAGCCCACCGCCGTACTCACCCCCGCCGAGGCCGATCGCCTCCTGGAGGTGATCCGCGGCCTGGCCCGCTCCGGGCGCACCGTGCTGCTCGTCACCCACAAGCTCGGCGAGGTGATGGCGGTCGCCGACCGCGTCACCGTGCTGCGCGACGGCCGGGTCACCGCCCGCCTCGCCACCGCCGAGACGACACCGGCCGAGATCGCGCTGGCCATGACGGGCCGGCGGATCGACCTGGACCGCACCCACCCGGCCGGCACCCCCGCCGCCGACGTGCTGGAGGTGCGCGGGCTCACCGTGTCGGCCGGGCGCGGCGCCAAACCGCTGGTCGAGGACGTGTCGCTGACCGTTCGCGCCGGCGAGATCGTCGGCGTGGCGGGCGTGGCGGGCAACGGGCAGAGCGAACTGGTCGAGGCCCTGGCCGGGTTGCGGCCCGCCGCCGAGGGCCGGGTGCTGGTGGCCGGCCGGGACGTGAGCGGCGCCTCGGTACAGCGGCGGCGGGCGGCCGGTCTGGCCTACGTCCCCGAGGACCGGGCCACGGTCGGCGCCGCGCGCGACGCCTCGCTCGCGGACAACCTGGCGATGGGCTTCCACCGCACCGCGCCGCTCGTCGCGCGCGGCGGCTTCCTGCGCCGGAGCGCGATCCGCGAACACGCCACGCGGGTGATCGAGCGCTTCGGGGTCAAGGCCGCCTCCCCCGCGGTGACCATCGGCACGCTGTCCGGCGGCAACCAGCAAAAGGCCATCCTGGGCCGGGAGATCACCCACGACGCGCCGCTGCTGCTGGTCGAACAGCCCACCCGGGGTGTGGACATCGGCTCGATCGAGAACATCCACGCGCGTCTGGTGGAGTATCGCGACGCCGGCCACGGCGTACTGCTCGTCTCCGCCGAGCTGAGCGAGATCCTGGCACTGGCCGACCGGGTCCTGGTCATGTACGAGGGCCGCGTCGTCGCCGAACTCCCGCGCGCCGAGGCCGATCCGCACCGGATCGGCCTGGCCATGGCGGGCGGCACGATCGAGGCGGCCACCGACCCCGAGCCGGGCCGCGATCCCGGCCCCGCACCCACTCCCGCCCACCTGGCCTGACGGGTTATCAGACATGACTGCCATCAAGGCCGGTACGGCCATCGAGCACGCCCCCGGACCGGCCCGGTACGCCGCCCTGCGCCTGCGCGGCGCGGTGCTCTCCCCGGTCACCGCGTCCATCGTGGCCGCGCTGCTGCTCGGCGCGATCATCCTGGCCGGCACCGGCGCCGACCCGCTCACCGCCTATCGCGCGGTGTTCACCGGGGCGTTCGGCTCCGAGGGCATCGGCGACACGCTCGGCGAGAGCATCCCGATCGTCGGCCTGGCCCTGGCGCTGGCCATCCCGCTGCGCGCGGGGCTGGTCAACCTCGGCGGCGACGGCCAACTCGTCCTGGGCGGCCTGGCCGCGGTATCGGTCGGCCTGTACTCGCCCTTCCCCAGCGCGGTCACCGTTGTCCTGGCCCTGCTCGCGGGCATGCTCGCGGGCGGTGTGTGGGCCGCGCTCGCCGCCGTCCTGGAGACCCGGTGCGGTGTCCCGCTCCTGGTCAGCAGCCTGCTGTTGAGCTACCCGGCGATGTCGTTCGTGTCCTACATGGTGCGCTTCCCGCTGCTCCAGAAGGGCTCGGGCATTCCGCAGACCGATCGGCTGCCCGAGGGCGTCAAGCTGCCCGAGTTCGCCGCCGGATCCGGCGCCGGCACCGGGGTCAGCGTGGGCATCGTGCTGATCGGGCTGGCCGCGCTGATCTACTTCGTGGTCGACCACCGCACCGCGGCCGGCTACGAGGTGCGGATGACGGGCCTGGGTGCGCGCTTCGCCGGCTACGCCGGGGTCGACCGCGCCCGGCTGACCCTGCGGCTGATGTTCGCCTCCGGGTCGCTGGCCGGCCTGGTCGGCGCGATCGCCGTACTCGGCTTCCCGTACCGGCTCGTCGACGGCTCGCTGACCACGCCCGGCTACACCTGGACCGGGCTGCTCGCCGCGCTGCTCGCCGCCGCCTCCCCGCTGGGCACGGTCGCGGCCGGGTTCTTCTTCAGCGCGTTGACCATCGGCGGCTTCGGCATGGAGCAGGAGACGGCCGTACCGCAGCAGTTGACCTCGGTGCTCCAGGCCGTGGTGATCATCTTCCTGGCCGTGCGCGGCGGGGTGTTCCGCAAGGGCGGGTGGTTGCGCCGACTGGGGCGAGGGGCCGATCCCGGGCCACCCGCGACGGTGTCGCCGCCGGATCCCGACCCGAATGTGCCCGCGCCCGCGCGCGGCGACGGAGGTAAGTGACCATGTCCTTCGACGCCGAACTGATCTTCTCCGCCCTGCGCGCCCTCACCCCGATCCTGTTCGCCGCCCTCGGCGGCGCGCTGTGCGAACGCGCGGGCGTGTTCAACGTGTCCCTCGAAGGGACCATGCTGATCGGCTGCTTCGCCGCCGTCACCGGCAGCTGGTTCGGCGGCAGCGTGTGGATCGGGGTGATCTCCGCGGTCGTGGCCGCGATGGTCTTCTCGCTGCTGCTCGCCATCGGCGCGGTCACCCTCGGCGCCGACGCGGTGGTGCTGTGCATCGCGCTGAACCTGCTCGCGGTCGGCCTGACCGGCTTCCTCCTGCGGACCGTCTTCGGCAAGCAGGGCACCTTCGGCGACCCGGACCTGGAGGGCCTGCGACCGGTGGACATCCCCGGCCTGGAGTCGGTGCCCTTCGTCGGCCCGGCGCTGTCCGGCCACTCGCCGCTGGTGTACCTGTCCTGGGTCGCGGTCGTGGTGATCGCCGTCCTGCTGTCCCGGCACCCGTGGGGTGTACGGCTGCGCGGCGTCGGCGAGGCCCCCGAGGCGGCCCAGTCGCTCGGGGTCAGCGTGGCCCGCTACCGCTATGCCGCGATCCTGACCTCGGGCGCGCTGTGCGGGCTCGCGGGCGCGCAGCTCGCGTTGGGCAACGTGACCCTGTTCTCGGAGAACATGACCGCCGGGCGCGGCTGGATCGCCGTGGTCGCGGTGATGCTGGGCCGGGCGCTGCCGGTCGGGGTATTGCTCGCCGGCATCCTGTTCGGGCTGGTCGAGGCGATCGGCTTCCGGCTCCAGGGCGAGGGCATGCCCCAGCAGGCCGCCGACGCCGCGCCCTATGTGATGACCCTGGTCGCGCTGTTCCTGGCCACCCGTTCGCGCGGCCGACGCGGCGGCGCGCCGCCGGGCCGGCTCACCGGCCGCATCCCCCGTCCACGCCGCATCGCGCGCACCACCACGGAGTCGCCCTCATGACCACCACCACCCGCCCCGCCGTGTTGCCGATCACCCGGATCCCCAGCAGCGGGCTGCCCGCGCACGCGCTGGTCGTCGGCGACCCGGCGCGTGCCGCGCTGGTCGCCGAACGCCTGGACGACGCACGGCGGATCGGCGCCAACCGGGAGTACGTCAGCTACGCGGGCACCTGGCGCGGGCTGCCCGTGGTGGTGTCCTCGCACGGCGTGGGCGGCCCCGGCGCGGTGTGCCTGTTCGGCGAGTTGGCCGAGGCGGGGGTACGCACCTTCGTCCGGCTCGGCACCGCGGGTGCGATGGCGCGCGGGGTGCACGACGGGGACCTGGTGATAGCCACCGGCGCGGTGCGCGACGACGGGGTCACCCAGCAGTTGGTGCCCGCCGAGTTCCCGGCGTCCGCCACGCCGGAGGTGGTGCTCGCGCTCCAGGGCGCGGCCCGCGCGCACGGCGCGCCACATCACCGGGGCACGGTGTGGACCCGTGCGGCGTTCATGCCGGGTGTGTTGGAACTGCCGATGAAGCCGTATCAGGCGGCGGGTGTGCTGGCGATCGAGATGGAGTTGTCGGCGCTGTTGGTCTGGGCCGCGTTGGGTGGGCATCGGGCCGGCGGGGTGTTGGTCGTGGACGGCATCGCGGCCGACGACCTGGTCGACGAGTCGGGCGCGTCGACCTACGACCCGCACCGCACGGTGGTCGCCGAGGGCGTCGAGCGGGGCGTGGTGGTGGCGTTGGACGCGCTGTACCGGCTGGCCGAGGACGAGGCGGCGGACGGCGCGTGATCGATCTGCTCGTCACCGGCGGCGCGGTGCTCACCGCCGACGCCGCCGATACGTACGTGGCCGACGGCGCGGTGGCGATCGCCGACCGGCGGATCGTCGCGGTGGGGCCGGCGGCCGAGTTGGGGGCGCGCTTCCCGGGTGCGCCGACCCTGGACGCGCGGGGGTGCCTGGTGGTGCCGGGGCTGGTCAACGCGCACTCCCATGCGGCGATGACGCTGTTTCGGGGTACGGCCGACGACGTCGATCTCCAGGTGTTCCTGGACCGGTTGGTCGCCGCGGAGAGCGCGGTGTTGTCCGCCGAGGTGGTGCGCGCCGCGGTGCGGTTGGCGCTGGCCGAGTCGATCCGGGCGGGCGTGACCACGGCGATGGACATGTACTGGTTCCCCGAGGCGGGCCTGGAGGCCGCCGCCGACGCGGGCTTTCGGCTGGTGACGGGGCCGACGTTCATGGATGTGCCCGGGCCGCCCGACGGGCTCGACTTCGCGGCCCGACTGCGGCTCGCGCCGGAGTTGCTGGCCCGAACGGCGATCCGCTGCGTGACGCCGCACAGCACGTACACGCTGGACCCGGACCGGCTCCTGGCGGTGGCCGAACTGGCCCGCGAACACGGGGCGTTGCTGCACATCCACGCGGCGGAGAACGCGGCCGAGGCGGAGACCGTTCGGCGCAGGCACGGCCGCCGGCCGGTGGAACTCCTGCACCATCTGGGGCTGCTGGGCCCCGGCACGCTGCTCGCGCACGCGGTGCACCTCACCGACGAGGAGATCGGATTGATCGCCGACTCCGGCGCGGGCGTCGCGCACTGCCCGGTGTCCAACCTCAAACTGGCCTCCGGGGTGGCCCGCCTGCCCGAACTGCTGGCGGCCGGGGTGCCGGTGGGGTTGGGTACGGACGGCGCGGTCAGCGCCAACGCGCTCGACCTGTTCGGCCCGATCCGTGCGGCGGCGACGCTGCACCGGGTCGGTTCCGGGGCGCCCGACCCGACCCTGGTCGGCGCGCGCACGGCGGTACGGATGGCCACCGTCGACGGCGCGCGGGCGATCGGGATCGGCGCGCTGACCGGGTCGATCGAGGTGGGCAAGGCGGCCGACCTGGTGGTGCTCGACCTGAACCGGCCGCACCTGACGCCCCGGCACGACCCGTGGTCGATGCTGGCCTACGCGGCCGGGGCCGCCGACGTGCGGGACACGGTGATCGACGGCCGCGTCGTGCTGCGCGACCGGCGGTTGCTTACGATCGACGAGGGCGCGGCGATCGAGGAGGTCGAGGCGCTCGCGGGGACATTGCGGGGACGGGTCGCCGGCCCCGGTGCCGGTCCGACGACGCGAAGGGAGAAGACGACATGAGTTCCACCACGCGTGGCTTCGTCGGCCGGCACACCGCCGCCGAGCGCGATCCGCGACTGCCTCCGGGGCAGTACGACGCGCGCCACGACTTCCCTGTGCTCTCCGCCGAGGTCACTCCGGAACTGGCCCCGGCCGACTGGTCGTTCCGGATCGACGGGCTGGTCGAGCGGCCGCGCTCGTGGAGTTGGGACCAGGCCCGCGCGCTGCCCCGGGAGAGGTACGACGGCCCGATCCACTGCGTCACGTCCTGGTCGAAGCTGAGCACCGACTTCGCCGGCGTGTCGCTGGACGTGTTCCTGGCCGAGGCCGGACCGCGCGCCGGCGCCACCCACGCGGTGGCCTTCTCGCACACCGGCTACACCACCAACCTCGCCCTCGCCGACCTGACCGGCGGCCGGGCCTGGATCGCCTTCGACTTCGAGGGCGAGCCGCTGACCCCGGCACACGGCGGCCCGGCGCGGCTGCTGGTGCCGCACCTGTACTTCTGGAAGAGCGTCAAGTGGATCGCGGGCCTGCGCCTGCTGGACCACGACGAGCCGGGCTTTTGGGAGGTCAACGGCTACCACCATCGCGGCGACCCGTGGGCAGAGGAGCGGTACTCCGGTGACTGAGTCGACCCCGGCGGGCCTGGCGCACCTCCCGCCGATCCCCGCCTTCGCCGCGCCCGGCCGGGCCGCGCCGAGCCTGCGCGGCAGCGTGGACTGGCAGCACGCGACCGTGGTCGAGGTACGGCGCGAGACGCCCAACGCGGTGACCGTGCGTCTGGCGCTGCCGGTCTGGAACGCGCATGTGGCGGGCCAGCACTACATGTTGCGGTTGACCGCCGCCGACGGCTACACCGCGCAGCGGCACTACTCGGTCGCCTCCGCGCCGGACGACGAGGGGCACATCGAGTTCACCGTCGACCGCATGCCGGGCGGCGAGGTGTCCGGCTTCGTGCACGACGTGGCCCGGCCCGGCGACGCGTTGGAAGTACGCGGCCCACTGGGCGGGTTCTTCGCCTGGCCGGGCGATCGGCCGGTGCTCCTCGTGGCGGGCGGGTCGGGCCTGGTCCCGCTGATGGCGATGGTGCGCCACCGGCGCCGCCGCGCGCTGACCGTGCCGCTGCGCCTGGTCGCGTGCGCCCGCACTCCGCAGGACCTGTTGTACGCGGCGGAGTTGGCCCCGCGGCCGGGCGAGGAGCACACCGTCCTGTACAGCCGCGCGGCGCCGCCCGGGTATCCGCATCCGGTGGGCCGGCTCGCCCCGGACACGCTCGCCCCGCACGCGGCGGCGGCCGTCGCGGACGAGCGCTACGAGGTCTTCGTCTGCGGCTCGACCGGATTCGCCGAACACGCGGGTCGACTGCTCACCGCGGCGGGCGTACCGACCACCCGGATCCGGGTGGAGCGCTTCGGCTGAGCCTGCTCGTTCGCCGAAGGGCGCTCGGCGGCACGGGAGTTCGTGCCGCCGACCGCCCTTCTTGCGCTGATGGTTCAGGGCTCGCGCAGGATCGGCCGATCGCCGTCGAGATCCAACCGGGCGAAGGTGGCCGTCTCCGGGTGATCGCCCACGCCCCGGTCGTAGTACGGCTCGTCGGCATCCGGCCGGCGCACGCCGATGGTCCACCACCCGGCCTCGCGCGCCGCGTCCAACTCGTCGACCACGTCGGACAGGAAGACCAGGCGCTCCGGCAGCTCGCCGATCCGCGCCGCGATCGCGCGGTACGAGTCGGCGACCCGCTTGGGGCCGGCGTTCTCCGTGTCGAAGTGCCCCGAGAACAGCGGCAGCAGCGACCCCTCGGGCGAACTGCCGAACCACGCGCGCTGCGCGGCCACCGAGCCCGAGGAGAAGATGTACAGCCGATGCCCGGCCGCGTGCCACGCGCGCAGCGCCGGGATGGCGTCCGGGTAGAAGTGCGAGGTGAGTTCGCCGGACGCGAAGCCCTCGGCCCAGATCATGCCCTGGAGCGCCTTGAGCGGAGTGACCTTCTCGTCCCGGTCGAGCCAGCCGTTCAAGGCCTCGACGATCCGCCGGTCGTCCGCGTCCGGTTCGCCGATCAGCTCACGCACGGCCTCGACGGCGCGCACCACGTCGGGGTCGTCGCCGTGCTCGTCCAGCCAACGGCCGAAGTGCGCCCGGGAGTACGGATACAACTGCTCGGTGATGAAGCCGGTGGCGCTGGTGGTGCCCTCGATGTCGACGACCACCGTCAGCGGGGCGTCGATCGGGTTCGTGCCTGAGCTCACGCGGCGTACCCGGCCCAGATCTCGTCGAAGTCCGGGAAGCGCGAGGCGATCGGGTCACCGGTGAAGTCGCCGACCCAGCCGTCCTCGTCGTGGAAGAACCGGATCGCGGCGACCGACGGCTCCACGCCCATGTCGAACCAGTGCGTGATGCCCTTGGGCACCGAGAGCAGATCGCCCGCCTCGCACAACACCGCGTGCACCCGACCGGCGATGTGCAGGTAGAAGATGCCGGCCCCTTCGACGAAGAAGCGCACCTCGTCATCCTCATGCGTGTGCTCGGTCAAAAACTTCGCCCGCGCCCCGGCGGCCTTGGCCGGCCACTCCGGATCGTCGGACGGCTGCAGCCGAATCACGTCCACGAGGATGTACCCCTCGGCCGCGCTGATCCGATCCACCTCGGTCCGGTAGGCCGCGATCACCTGATCCTGCGTAGCCCCGTCGGGCAACGCCACATCGGCCGTCCACCGCTCGAACCGAACCCCGATCGGCTCCAGCGCCCGAGCAATCTCCCCCGGCTCCGAAGTCCGCACAATCACCTCGGCGGCATCGTTCTCAGGCCACACGGTCAACAAGGACATGGCGTCCCTCCACGAGTACTCGATCGGGGCAAACTCCCCGAGCACCAAACCCACTACACACCAAACACCAAGGACCCCCCGCCCCATCCCCAAAACTACCGTCTCCCCCAATTCCCCCCACCCCGGTCCCGTAACTACGGAATATGCCCGCATCGCCGAACCCTGGATCACGATGTGCTTTCGAGGGCACACTGAGAGCAACCGGACAACGAATACCCGAGGAAGCGCATGAACGACACTCCAGACGAACCACAGGACCACGACCCGACCGTTCCCGACACCCAAGGCGGAAGGCTGTTCCGGACGGTCGTCGGGGACGAGTGGGTCACCATGCCGGCCACCATCGCGGGCATCCGTGCGGCCCTGCCGGAAGAGCAGCGCGCCAATTTCACGGAAGCGATCGAGAACACTCCCGCCAGGGACATCTTCGCGGCGATGGTCCGGTGGGCGCGCCCACCGGAGATGGTGGAAGCAGTGGAGCGCGATCACGACAGAATCCAGCGCCTGGCCGAGGAAGCCGACGCGCGGGTGATCATGGGGGAGGATCCCGATGTCGTACGACGTGACCTACGATCCCAAATCGCAAAGGGCGCGCGATCAACTCGCCCCTGACCAGCGGCGGGACCTGGACAACGGCATGCAGCGCATCGCCCAGGACCCATACGGGTCGGGGTCCAGCCCGACCTACAGCAAGGACCGCCGAGAGGCGACATGCGGAAGCGTGTTCGTCGTCTATCAGATCACGAACAGCCGACTGTTGATCACGGTGGTCCAGGTCATCGCATGATCCACACGCAGCGAAGCCCCTGGCCCAGTCCGCCGACGGGCCAGGAACTTCATCGCGACCCAAATCGGAGCGACCACCCCAGGACCAGCCCGTCCGGCGCTTGAGGACAGCCCGCCGCAGGCGTCCCGGACCGCAGCCTCCACGCCGAAGGCAGCCAAACCCAGCCCGTCCGGCGCTTGAGGACAACAAAACCGCACCAACGCACAACCGCGATCCACACACAGAACGCAACCAAACCAGCCCGTCCGGCGCTTGAGGACAGCCCGCCGCAGGCGTCCCGGACCGCAGCCTCCACGCCGAAGGCAGCCAAACCCAGCCCGTCCGGCGCTTGAGGACAACAAAACCGCACCAACGCACAACCACAACCCACACACAGGACGCAACCAACCCAGCCCGTCCGGCGCTTGAGGACAGCCCGGGACGAGACGCCGGCCTCCGGGCGAAAGCCCGCCCGCACCGGGCAACCACCCCACGCCGCCCGCAAGGGCTACGGCAACAGCCCCGCCGCCCGCGCCGCACCCACCGCCTCCACCCGGTTGTGCGCCCCCAACTTCCGCATCGCCGACCGCAGGTAACTCTTCACCGTCTCCGCCCCCACCCCCAGCGCCTGCCCCACCTCGGCATTGGTCCGCCCCACCCCCACCAGGGCCAACACATCCGTCTCCCGCACCGTCAACCGCGGCTGCCCGGACCGCGCGCCACCCCCGCCCTCCCCGACCGAGGCCGCCGTCCGCGCCAACCGCCCGCACACCGCCCGCAGCCGCTCCCCCAGCACCGGGTCGTCCTCCGCGGCCGCCCCCGCCAGCGCCAGCAGATCCGCGTGGGCCAGCCGGATCTCCAGCGCCGCCCACCCCGGCAACTCCGCCGCCCGCGCCATCCGTTGCTCGACCTCACGCGCCACGGCGATCTCGTGCCCCACCTCCCGCGCCGCGTCACAGGCCGTGGTCAGGATGCCGTCCCCGAAGTCCGACGGCCGCCGCAACGCCCCGTACAGCACCGCCGCCACCCCGCCCCGCCCACCGGCAGCCCCCGACACGGGAACCGGCACAGCGAACACCGCCCGCACCCCCTCGGTCGTGACCGCCCGGTCGTACTCGTGGCTGATCGCCGACGCCGCGACATAGTCCACCACCCGCACCGGCCGCCGTGTGGTCATCGCCTTGCCGCCGACCCCGCTCCCGGCGACCACCGTCAACCCGGCCAGCACGCGCGTCGAGGTGCCGCTCAGGTACGAGATCACCAACCGGTCCGCCGTACTCGGACACGGCCCGGCGAATGCCACGTCCACCCCGGTCCGCGCCCGAAACCGCTCGACGGCCCGCGCCAACGGATCCTCGACCGAGCCCGCCGGTCCGCCCATGGCCCCTCCCCACACTCAGGCTCGCGTCGTACCCGTCCCGGGCACACCCACACCACGCCCGGGCACCGTACTGCCGAGCCCCGCCCGGCATCACCCCCATTCGGGGGTACTGCGCTCGCCGCCCACACCCGCCCCCACCTACCGTCGCGACCACACAGCCGTCCCGCACCGAAAACCCGGCCCCGCCACCCACCCCGTCCAGGCAGGTGACCCGCGATGACCACCCCCGTGCCCGCCCCGCCACAGGCCGAGATCCCCCCGTCCTCCCGCCAGGGAGAGCGCACGCCGCCCCTCCCCCACGAGACCATCGGTGCCAACCTGGCCCGGATCGCCGCCGCGTACCCGGCCCACGACGCCCTCGTCGAATGCGCGAGCGGCCGGCGCTGGACGTATGCCGAGTTCGACACCGCCGTCGACGACTTCGCCCGCGCCCTGATCGGCGTCGGCATCGAGGCGGGCGACCGCGTCGGCATCTGGTCGCCCAACTGCGCGGAATGGACCCTCGTCCAGTACGCCGCCGCCCGCGTCGGCGCGATCCTGGTCAACCTCAACCCGGCCTACCGGGTGCACGAGATCGAATACGCGCTCGCCCAATCCGGCACCAGACTCCTGATCGCCGCCTCGCGCGTGAAGACCAGCGACTACCCCGCGATGGTCGCCGAGGTCCGCCCCACCTGCCCGGACCTGGAACGCGTCGTGCACATCGGCACTCCGGACTGGCCCGCCCTGCTCGCCGAGGGCGCCGACGTCTCGCTCGACCGGTTGCGCGCCCGCGAGGCCACGCTGCGGCCCGAGGATCCGATCAACATCCAGTACACCTCCGGCACCACCGGCTTCCCGAAAGGCGCCACGCTCTCCCACCGCAACATCCTCGGCAACGGCTTCCTGGTCGCCGAGATCCAGGGCTGGACCGCCGCCGACCGGGTATGCCTGCCGGTGCCCTTCTACCACTGCTTCGGCATGGTGATGGGCAATCTCGGCGCGACCAGCCACGGCGCGTGCATGGTGATCCCGGCCGCGCTGTTCGACCCGGCCGCCACGCTGCGCGCCGTGCACGAGGAGCGCTGCACGGTCCTGTACGGCGTGCCGACCATGTTCATCGCCGAACTCGCCCTGCCGGACTTCGAGGCGGGCAAGTACGACCTCTCCTCGCTGCGCACCGGCGTGATGGCCGGTTCACCGTGTCCGGTGGAGGTGATGAAGCGGGTGATCGACCGGATGGGCATGGCCGAGGTGACCATCTGCTACGGGATGACCGAGACCTCGCCGGTGTCCACCCAGACCCGCCGCGACGACTCGCTGGAGCGCCGGGTCGGTACGGTCGGCCGGGTCCACCCGCACCTGGAGATCAAGGTGGTCGACCCGACCACGGGCGCGACCGTCCCCGAGGGCTCCCCCGGCGAATTCTGCACGCGCGGCTACTCGGTGATGCTCGGCTACTGGCGCGACCCCGAGCGCACCGCCGAGGTGATCGACGCCGACGGCTGGATGCACACCGGCGACCTGGCCACCATGGACGCGGACGGCTACGTCTCCATCGTCGGCCGGATCAAGGACATGGTGATCCGCGGTGGCGAGAACGTATACCCGCGCGAGATCGAGGAGTTCCTGTACGCGCACCCGGACATCGAGGACGTCCAGGTCGTCGGCGTCCCCGACGCCCGCTACGGCGAGGAACTGATGGCCTGGATCAAACTCCGCTCCGGCGCACCGGAGTTGACCGCCGACGCCCTCCGCGAGTTCTGCACCGGCCGGCTGGCCCACTACAAGATCCCGCGCTACGTCCACCTGGTCGACGCGTTCCCCATGACGGTGACCGGCAAGATCCGCAAAATCGAAATGCGCGAACGCTCCCTCGAACTCCTCACCCAACCCCCACCCGGCCCTTAGCCCAACCGCCCGAAGGCTTCCGCCACCACATGCGGATGCCACCCCTCGTGTCCGACCTGCGCCGGCCGCGCGTCCCAGTGGCCGGTCACCACCCGCGCGGCCTCGGCCAGGTCGCACGTCCCCGGCCCGATCACCTCGCGATACACCACCAGAGCCGAGTCCAGATGCCACGAGTCGGCCGTGATCACAGCCAACAGCGCCCGCGAATCCCCGCGCAGCGCACGGCACTTCTCGATCCAAGGGCTCAACCGCCGCGCGGCCCGCACATATCCGCTCGCACCGGCCCCGGCCCCTGCGGCAAAGGTCGGTGCAAGCGCCCGGATCAGTCGTGCCGGCAGCTCGCCGTCAGTCGACCCGGGGTGATCGTGGTTCGATGCGAAGGGTTTCACCCGGTCCAGGGCCAGTGAATCCACGGTGAACGGGTGGCCGCCGTGGCTGGGGTCGAACGCCATGAACGTGGTGCGCAGCAGCGAGACGGGCAACGCCACGTGCTCCGCGAGCAATACCGCGTCGTGGAGATCCTGCGGGCGCGGGTGGTCGTCCTCGACCAGCCACAACAACTTCCAGGCCAACGACTGTTCGGGGGTGGCGCCGATCAGCAGGTGCGTACCGGTGCCGTCCGAGTGTGGGATCTCGACCAACTCCGGTGCGCTCGGCAACCGTTCGTCGAAGACGAAGTCCAGATACACCGTCCCGCCGGGCAACCCCTCGGCCCGCCACGGCAGTCCGAATCGGCGGCCGGGCGCGCGGTCGTAGGCCCGGAGCGTTTCGTCCAGGGCCCGGGTCGCGACGACCCGTACGCCGGACACATCCGTCCCGGACGACTCCTCGGCGCGGCGCGCGATCTCGGCGAACATCCGGTCGGTACGGCCGTCCTCCGGCCCCCATCCCTTCGTCGTCACCACGAAGTCGAGGTCACCCGGCTCGCGGGCCGCCGCGCCGTACCACGCCTTGAGCAACACGCTACCGCGCACCACGAGTTCGTCGACCCGGCGGCACCCGGCCACGGCCGCCAAAAGATGGTCCACGGCCCGGGCGCGGGCGCGCCGCCATCGTGTCGCCGAGTCGGGGTCGAGGTGGGACGGCGGCACGGGCATCGCCCGATCCTCCACGTCGCCGGGCGGCGGAGCAACCGCCGGCGCGCGCCGAACGACCGCCACATCGGACCCGATCGGTCTCAAGCCCTCTCCGCCGAGGTCCCGGTCGGTCGGCCGAGGAGTTCTGCGCCGGATCGCACCGCCGGCCAGTCGGTGTCGGGTGTGCGGTCGAGGGCTCGGCGCAACCAGGTCGCGCGGTCGCGGTGTTCGTGGCGGAGGTGGATCGTGTCGAGTTCGACGCCCGGGGGCGGGCCGGATGCTTCGAGGGCCCCGACCCGCTCCTCCATCGCGGCGAACAGGTCGCGGTCGAAGTCCGTCACGGCGGCGGTGAACGCCTCGGTGGGCACGCTGACCCGACCGGTCGCCGGCGCGGTGAAGCGGATCGGGTCGTCGTCGTCCGGCTCCGACGCGTGGGCCCAGGTGATCGTCATCGTGTCGTCCCCGCCCGACACCGCGCGCCGAAACCGGATGTCCGGCGCCGCCCGCAGGTGGCCCATGTCCAGCACGTGCCCCTCCGCCCAGGAGATCGCCGCCTCGGCATCGGGCGCGGCCGACCCCTCGACCCGGAGCCGTCGATCCGGCACGAAGTCGGCCAGGTCCGGCGGGACGGGCTCCATGATCCGGGGCATCAGATCGACCAGGTCCTCCCAGAGCCGGACCACGTGATAGTCGACGTACGGTGGTTCGCGCACCGCGTCCGGACCGGCGAACGCCTCGGCCCGCGCCGGGTCCGCGTAGCGCAGCAGTTCGTGGCCGCCCGCCTCGATCCAGTACCAGCCGTCCGTCAGGATGAACCAGCCCAACCGGGGCGCCTCGTCCCCCCAGGGCCGCACCGCCTCCACCGCCCGCAACACGAACCGGAACCGCACCGTCACGCCGATGCCTCGTTCGGAGCGCCCGCTGTCGATGACCGGCTCCGGGGCAGGCCGAGGTGGAGCGGGTGAGCGCGCCCGCCCGCCGTGCCGTGATACATCGTGTGGTCCATCGGACCATCATGGTGGCGATCGTTCGCACGAGCATGACCGCCGCGGTGTCGGCGTGTTCGCCGGCCACCTCGGCGGTCGAGAACGGCCGGCTCCCCCAACAGCCCTGGGCCGACCACGAACCCCCGTCCGCATCGCCCCGCCCTCCCGCGTCACGCGTCACGCCGTACGAATCGCACGCCGCCGACCAGCAGGGCCGTAGCGGTGTATCCGCCCAGCACCGCCATCCCCGGCCAGGGTCCGATCGGCAAGCGCTCCAACCCCCGCGTGGTCTGGACCGCCGGCCCCGCCGTCATCGGGGTGATCCCGTCCAGTCGGCGATGCCAGTCCGGGTCGGAGACCGCCTGGACCAGGAGCGGCGCGATGTAGAGCAGCGCGAGCAGCACCGTCGTCGTGCCCGCCGTGTTCCGCAGCGCCGCACCGACGCCGAAGGTCAGCAGCGCGACCAGCACCAGGTACACCACCGTCCCGCCGACCGCGCGCAGCGTCGCCCCATCGGTCACAGACGGGTCCGGGTAGCCGTTCGCCGGGGTGAAGCCGTTGGCGGCGAGCACGGCGTGCCCCGCCCACAACGCGCCGAGCACCGCGACCGTACCCGCCGCCGCGACCACCCCCGCGAGCACGCTCGCCTTGCCGCCGAGGAGCAGCACGCGGCGCGGGAACGCGGTCAGCGTGGTGTGGATCGTCCCCGTGCCGTATTCGGTGCCGATCATCGACGCCGCGAGCAGGACCACCGCGATCTGCCCGACCCGCACGCCGGTCAGGCTGTCCTTGGTGGTGTCCTCGAAGCATCGGGCCGGCGTCGGGCAGTGCGAGGTGTCGACGGCCGAGGCGACCGACACGCCGACCACGACCGTCGCCGCGACCAGTCCGAGCAGCAGCCAGGCGGTCGAGCGCAGCGTGCGCAGTTTGGTCCACTCGGCGTGCACGGCGTACCTCATGCGTCCCGCTCCCGCAGCCGCCGACCCGCGACGAGCAGGGCGAGCGCGGTGTAGGCGCACAACACCGCGAATCCGCTCCACGGCCCGGTCGTGCTGTCGTATCGGTCGAAGGTGCGCTGGATGGCGAATCCGGCGGCGGGGGTGAGCCGTTCCACCCATCCGGCGGTGGATACCGGCAGACCCGTGCCGACGATCCGGGGAATCAGCAGCAGCGCGAGCACGAGCGCGATCGCGGGCGCGCCGCGGCGCACGATCGCCCCCACGGCCAGCGCGAGGACCGCGACCACGGCGAACAGCGCGGCCGTACCGATCAGCGCCCGGAGCACATGCGCGTCGGTGAGCCCCGGCGGTATGCGGTCCTTCGAGCGCTGCACCGGCCCGGTGGCCAGGAACACGCCGAACGTGGCGGCGAGTCCGGTGACGAACGTGACCCCGCCGAGCACGAGCGCCTTGGCCGCGAGCACCCGCTCGCGTCGAGGGGTGGCCGCGAAGGTGGTGCGGATCGTGTCCCGATGGAATTCGGCGGTGATCGACACCACGCCGAGCGCCACCACCGCGATCAGACCGACCAGGACGCCGCCGAGGATCGTCTGGATGTTGTCGTCGCCGAAGCGGTTCGGCCCGATGTCGCCGGCGCCGATCAGCGTGAATGTGCCGTCGACCTCGGTGAATCCGGGAGGCGGTCCCGCATCGGGCCGGTCGGCGCCCGGGTCGGCCGGTCCGGCCGATCCCGCCGGTCCGCCCGGCGCGGGTCGGGCGGACCAGGCCCCGACCGGCTGCGACCGGGTGGGGGTCAGCCCGACGTGGTCGAAGGTGGCCCGGGCTTTCGTGGTCTCGCCGGAGATGCCCTCCCCGCCGAACTGCCGCTCCACCTTCACCTCGTCCGGTGACGCGACGAACATGCCGATCCGGGCGATCTGCGGCAGCCCGCCCACCGTCATGCGGCCGACCCGACGCCAGTCCGCGCCGTCGGCCGACTCGTACGCGGTGATCGAGGATCCGGCCCGAACCAGTTTCAGCCATCGCGGCACGCCGCCGCCGCTGCCGGCCGTGTCGGTACGGAACCCGCTCTGCAACCGCACGCCGTGGTCGGGGGTGACCATCACCGCCGCGTAGCCCGCGCCGCGCGCGTCGCTCGCCCTGATCATCAGGCCCGCCTTGGCCCGACCGGGGCTGCGGTCCTGCGTACTCACCCGGGCGACCAATTCGCCGTCGCCGCTCAGGTCGCGGCCGACGAACTCGCCCTGGTCGTCGAAGTGGTCGGCCAACCTGACCCGGCCCTGTTCGCCGCCGTCGGTCGAGGTGCCGCTCCCGGCGCCGAGCGCGATCAGCAGGCCGACCAGGACGGTCAGCAGCGCGGCCGAGGTGAGCGTGAGCAACCAGCGGCGCACCGATCGCAGTTTGATCCACTCGGACAGCAGGAGCCGGCCGAAGGTGTCGCGGCCGCCGGTCAGCGGACTGCGATACGGCGTGCTCGCGGGGGTGCCCATCACCGCTCCTCGGCGTCGACGGCGGCGCGGAAGTCGACGGCTTCGCGGGTGAGTTCCATATATGCCTCCTCCAGCGAGGCGCGATGCTCGGCGATGCCGGAGAACGCGACCCCGTTTTCGGTGAGCAGCCCGATGATGCGTTCGGCGGTCAGGCCGGTGACGGTCAACGAGTCGCGCTCGGTGGCGGCCACGGTCGCGCCGACGCCGGTGAGCACGGTCATCGCCTCGCGGCGCCGCGCCGTGCGCAGCACGATCCGGCCGCCCGAGGCCGCGGCGAGCAGCTCACGGATGCTCGTGTCGGCGATCAACCGGCCCCGGCCGATCACCACGAGGTGGTCGGCGCTGTCCTCCAGTTCGCTCATCAGGTGGCTGGACACCAGTACCGCGCGCCCCTCGGCGGCCAGCGCGCGCAGCAGGCCGCGGATCCACACCACGCCCTCGGGATCGAGGCCGTTGACCGGCTCGTCGAGCATCAGTATCGGCGGGTCGCCGAGCAACGCCCCGGCGATGCCGAGCCGTTGCCGCATGCCCAGCGAGAAGCCGCCGGCGGGCCGGCGCGCGGCCGAGGCGAGACCGACCCGGTCGAGCACGTCGTCGACCCGGCGCGCGGGCAGCCCGTTGGAGTGCGCCATCCACAGGAGGTGGTCGCGGGCCGGGCGGGCGGGGTGTATCGCCGCCGCGTCCAGCAACGCGCCCAGGCGGCGCAGAGGGGTGCGCAGCGTGCGGTACGGCCGGCCGTCGACCAGCGCGGATCCGGTGTCGGGCCGGTCCAGGCCGACGATCATCCGCATCGTCGTGGACTTGCCGGCGCCGTTGGGTCCGACGAAGCCCGTGACCTGCCCGGGCTCCACGGTGAAGGACAGGCCGTCGACGGCGACGTGCGGGCCGAAGCGCTTGTTCAGGTCCCGGACCTCGATGGTGGCTTCCATGTCCGAGAGGCTACGAATCCGGACACCTGCGGGGCATCACGCGAGCGAGCCAATCCGGTCCCCCCGGCGCGGGGGAGGGTGCCCTCTCAGGCTCCCCTGCATGGGGGAAGTGGTTTTCCCTGCACGGGGGAAGCCGATTCCCCGGCCTGGGGGAAGCCGGCCGCCGAGCCCGCCCGAGACAATGGCCGCATGGAACGCAGCGACCGCCTCCCCACCCGCGCCGCCGGCTCCGGCCGCCGACGGCTGGAGTCGCTGTGGCATCCGCTCGGCATCGCGGTGGCACTGGGCGCGCTCTCGCTCCCGGAGTCGGTCGTGCGCACCTTCTCGGGCACCCGCGCCGCGGCGGGTTTGTTGCCCGCGGCCCTGCTGCTCGGTCTGTGCGCCACCGTGCCGTTGGCCCTCGTCGCCCGGCGCCCGCTAGCGGCGCCCGTCCTGATCACGGCGGCGGCGGTGCCGGTCGGCGTGCTCTACGACGGGGTGCCGATCGTCGCCTCGATCGCGGTGCTGATCGGGTGGACGGCGTCACTTCTGGGGCGGTTGCGCGGTGCCCGCATCCGCAGCGCGGCGCACGACGCCTCCCGGCACGCCCTGGAGAGCACCCTCCTGGAGTTCACCGCACGCGGTGAACGGGCCAGGATCGCCCGGGAGTTGCACGACGTCGTCGCCCACCACATCTCGATGATCTCGGTGCAGGCCGAGACCGCCCGACTGACCACCCCGGGCATGCCGAAGGAGGGTGCGGAGCGCCTGCTGGCGATCGGCGACACGGCGAGGGCGGCGCTGACCGAGATGCGCCGTCTGCTCGGCGTGCTCCGCGAGGACGCCGGCGCCGAGCCGACCCGCCGGCCGCAGCCCGGAATGCAACAACTGCTCGAACTGATCGACGAGTCCCGGGACCATGCCGGTGCGGGCGTGCGGCTGATCGTGCGCGGCCGGATCGCGGTGCTCGACCCGGGCGTCGAACTCGCGGCCTACCGCATCGTCCAGGAGTCGCTGACCAATGCCCGACGGCATGCTCCGGGCGCCGCGGTCGACGTACTGCTCGACTACACCGACGAGGAGGTACTGCTGGTGCGCGTCCGGGACAACGGTCCCGGACCGAACGGCGACGGCATACCCGGCGGACACGGTCTGCTCGGCATGCGCGAGCGCGCCGCCAGCGTGGGCGGCGAACTGCGCACCGCCACGCCGCGCGTGGGCGGCTTCCTGGTCGAGGCCACCCTTCCCGCGTCGCGTCCGGCGGGTGTGGGAGTGGTGGCGTGAGCGAGCGGCCGGTGCTGCGGATCGTGGTGGCCGACGACCAGGAGGTGGTGCGGGCCGGCTTCGCCGCGCTCCTCGACACCCAACCGGATTTCCACGTGGTCGGCACCGCCGCCGATGGCGCCGAGGCCATTCGGCGGTGCCGCGAGGAGCGTCCCGACGTGGTGCTGATGGATGTGCGGATGCCGGTCATGGACAGCATCGAGGCCACGCGGCGCATCCGCGAGGGCACCCCCGACGACGGGCCGCCGCGCATCCTGATGTTGACCACCTTCGACCTCGACGAGCACGTCTACGACGCGCTGGTGGCGGGCGCCGGCGGATTCCTGATCAAGGACGCGACCGCCGAGCGGTTGTTCGACGCGGTGCGGGTGGTGGCCGCCGGTGAGGCGCTGCTCGCGCCGACCGTCACCCGGCGGCTGATCGGCGAGTTCACCCGGTTGCGCCCGCGCCCGAATCCGCCCGGGGTGGCCGACCTGACGCCGCGGGAGGTGGACGTGCTGCGCCTGGTCGCCCAGGGGTTGTCGAACGCCGAGATCGCGGCGCACCTGGTGGTCGGCGAGGAGACGGTCAAGTCGCACGTGAGCCGGGTGCTGCGCCGACTCGGCCTGCGCGACCGGGTCCAGGCGGTGGTCGTGGCGTACGAGTCGGGCCTGGTCGTACCGCGCACCGGCGGCCGCTGAGCCGATCGACGAGGTGGGCGCGCGGTACGGTCGGCGGCGAGTCCGGGTGCGGGTCCGGGGCCGGCCGGGGGATCATCGGGGGATGAACACGACAGTGCACCTCGCCCAGCAGGCCGAGGCCGACGAGTTGTTGGGACGCAGTGCGTTGGCGGCGCTGACCGGCATGTTGCTGGACCAGCAGATCCCGATGGAGTGGGCCTTCACCGGCCCGTACACGATCACCCGACGCCTGGGCGGCACCGACCTGGACGCTCACGAGATCGCCGCCTACGACCCGGACGCCTTCACCGCGCTCTTCGTCGAAAAGCCCGCCGTACACCGCTATCCCGGCTCGATGGCCCACCGCGTCCAGCAGCTGTGCCGATATCTGGTCGAGCACTACGACGGCGACGCGAGCGCGGTCTGGGCCGACGCGAAGACCGGCACCGAGCTGCTGAAGCGGCTCCAGGAACTGCCCGGCTTCGGAAAGCAGAAGGCGCAGATCTTCCTGGCCCTGCTCGGCAAACAATACGGCGTGACCCCCAAGGGCTGGCGCGAAGCGGCCGGCGCCTACGGAGAGGTCGGCTCCTACCGCTCGGTAGCCGACATCACCGGCCCCGATTCCCTGGCCAAGGTCCGCGCCCACAAACAGGAAACAAAACGAGCCGCCAAGGCCGCGAAGGCAACCAAGGAAACCTGACCGGGGAGGGAGCGAGCCCCAACCGAGCCGACAGGCCCGACCCCGGGGAGCCCCGACAGCAGGCATCCCGGTCGGAGGAGGGGCCCTGAGCGGACGGAAGTCCCGGCCGGAGCCGGCCCCCGCCCGTCCCGGCATACCGCCCGCCCGGGCGCCCCCACCTCGCGCTCCCCGCCCCTCGCGTTCCGTCAGTTCACCGTGGCCGAAGCCGCCGAGCCGGCCGAAGCCGCCGCCGCTCCCGAGGCCGGCTCAGCCCCCGTGCCCACTCCGGGTCCCGAACCCACGCCCGCTCCCGCACCCGCGCCGCGTCCCGCCCTCGGCAGGAACAGGGCGGCGAGCGCGGTGAGCAGCGTCGCGCCGCCGAGGATGTACCAGGCTCGGTCGTAGCCGTCGAGGGTGGCCTCCGTACCGACCGCCGCGACGAACACCGCGACCCCCAGCGCCGCACCGACCTGCCGCAGCATGGTGATCACGCCCGAGCCGGTGGCGAACCGATCCGGGGTCAACGCACCGGTCGCGGTGGCGATCAGGGTCGGCAGGATCAGGCCGACGCCGATGCCCCCGAGGATGGAACCGGGCAGGAAGTCGCGCGCGTAGTGCGCGTGCGGTTCGAGTCGGAGGATCCACCAACCCAAACCGGCACTGAACGAGATTCCGCCGAGCACGACCAGCGGCCCCGGTCCGACCCGGGCCGCGTACCGCCCGGCCAGAACCGTCACGAACGGCACGCACAGCGGCCCGGGAACGGTCCCCAAGCCGGTCCGCAGCGCACTCCAGCCCCACACGGTCTGCATCCACATCGTGGCGGAGATCAGCATCCCGGCGAACGCGACACCGAACAGGATGTTGGCCACCCCGGAGACCGCGTAGACCCGATTCCGCACCAGCGCGCCCTCGACCACCGGACGCGGATGCCGCCCGTTGCGCACCACGAATCCGGCCACCAACACCAGGGTGGCCGCCCACACCCCGACCGTACGGCCGGACCACCAGCCCCAGTCCGGCGCCCGCACCACACCCAGCGACAACGCGCCGATGGCGGCGGTCAGCAGCGCGGCTCCCACCAGGTCCGGCAGCGGCCCGCGATCGGTCGGCGCGGGGTCGGGCAGTCGGCGTGCGCCGAATACCAGCGTCAGCACACCGATCGGCAGGTTGACCACGAAGACCCAGCGCCAACCGGGTTCGAGCAGCAGACCACCCAGAACCGGGCCCACCGCGGCGGCGATTCCGCCGATCGCGGCCCAGGCGCGGATCACCGTACCGCGACGTTCGGGCGGGTACGACGTGAGCAACAGCCCCAACGACGCGGGCATCAACAGCGCGGCGCCGACCGCCTGGCCGAGTCGGGCGACCACCAGGACCGCCAACTCCGGCGCGGCGGCGCACAGCGCGGAGGCCAGGGTGAAGACCGCGACGCCGGCCAGGAACGCACGGCGGTGCCCGATCCGATCGGACAACCGCCCGGCCGGCACGAGGAGGGCGGCGAAGACGACCGTGTAGGCGTTCAGCACCCAGGACAGATCGGCGAGCGAGGAGCCCGACCACGTCTCGGCCAGCGAGGGCATCGCGACGTTGACGATGAACAGATCCAGGTTGACGAGCACCACGCCCGCACAGACCAACACCGCCGCAAACGCACGCGGCGGCCGATCCGAACCACTACCGGCCATAACGAGAGCCCTCCCGGGTCACCGAGCAAGTAAGTCCTATGAAGCAACTCAGCCAACCTAGAGCGAGCGAGTTCTATAAAGCAACTAACTGAGTCCAATCATGCAACTCACCCATTACACTGACGCCATGCGCCGCAAGAGCTTCCAGGACATGCACTGCTCGGTCGCCCAGTTCCTCGAGGTGGGCGGCGAGTGGTGGACGATGCTGATCGTGCGGGACGCCTTCCTCGGCGTGACCCGCTTCGACGACTTCCACGACCGGCTCGGCATCTCGCGCAACGTGCTCACCCAGCGCCTGGAGCACCTGATCGAGCACGGCATCGTCGAACGCGCGGCCTACCAGGACAAGCCGGTCCGCTACGACTACCGCCTGACCGACAAGGGCCGCGCCCTGTGGCCGGTACTCAACGCCATGCGCCAATGGGGCGACCAGTGGGCCGCCCCCGACGGCCCCCCGGTGATCGTCAAGCACACCGCGTGCGGCCACCCCACAACCGCGATCCACATCTGCTCCGCCTGCCAGAAACCCCTGACCCCCGAAACCCTGAAGGCAACCCCGGGCCCAGGCGCAAAGGACGGCCTCCTGAAAAACCTCCCCCAACGGCCACCCCCACGGCCTAACCCACCCACCGACCACAAGCCCCATTCCAGCCCAACCCACCCACCCCCAGCCCCCGCCAAACCAACCCTCACCCAACCCACCCACCCCCCAAGCCCAAACACCCGAACCACCACACAAGCCCACCCAGCCCAACCAGCACATGAGCCCAAACCAGCCCAACCAGCACTTCAGGCCACCCAGCCCGACCAGCACTTGAACCACCCAGCCCGGCCGGCGTCTGAGGCCACTCAGCCGGGCCGGCGCTTGAGGCCAAGTAGCCCGGCCGGCGCTTGAGGCCAAAAAGCCCGCCCAGCGCATAAGGCCAGATCAACCCGGCCAGCGTCTGAGGCCAAGAAGCCCGGCCGGCGTCTGAGGCCACCCAGCCCGGCCGGCGCTTGAGGCCAAGTAGCCCGGCCGGCGCTTGAGGCCAAAAAGCCCGCCCAGCGCATAAGGCCAGATCAACCCGGCCAGCGCTTGAGCCCAAGAAGCCCGGCCGGCGCTTGAGGCCAGACCAGCCCGGCCAGCGCTTGAGGCCAGACCAGCCCGGCCGGCGCATGAGGCCAACAACCCAACGGGCACAGGAGGCCAAACAACCCAACGGGCGCACGGGCCCACCCCCGCCCCCAACCACGCGTGGCCCGCCCGCCGACCCCGCCCCCGCCAACCCGGGGTGATATGTCACACCGCGTCCCGTGCCACCCACCCCCCACCCAACCCCACCCCCACCACACGCCAAAAGCGGAATGCCTCGTTCCATCGGAGACAACTCGCACTCCCGTCTGTCACCCTGCTCCGGGCAGTGACCAACCGTCGACCATCCGGAGTTACCTCGGGGAGGACGAACGTGAACAGGCTCCCGAACGCACCCGTCACCACACAGGTCGCGTCCACACCTCTAAAGGTCGCGTCCACACCGCTGTGGGCGGAGTTCGGCCGCACGCTGCGGACCCGGCGCCGCCTCGCCGGAATGACCCAGCAGCAACTCGGGCTCCGCGTCGGCTATCACCACAGCCTGATCAGCAAGCTGGAGGCGGGCCTGCGCGAGCCGCCGGCCGGCCTGCCGCGCCGGCTCGACGACCTCCTCGACACCGGCGGCGACCTGTCCGCCCTCCTGACCAGCCGCGCCATCCCGCCGCCCGCGCTGCACCGCACGCACTTCTCGGTGATACCCGGCGGCGAGGCCCCGGCCGGACTCGCCCCCCTCGCCGACCGGTTCTGGCCCGATCGGCTGCCCTATCACGGCCTGCCCTGCCCCCTGCACGGCAAGGACGGCTGCCACGAGTGCGAGGTCCCGCCGTACACCGACGCGCTCACCATCCTCGCCGGCATCGACGGCAACAACCCGACCGGCGTCGACCCCGACGTGGTCCACGTACTCACCGCCCTGCTCGGCGGCTACACCCAGGCCGGCCTGCACGGCGGCACCACCACCGGCCTGGTCGGCTCCGTCGAGTACGTGCTGCGCCGCATCGTCAGCTGGGCCGAATCCCTGAACGCGCAAGGCCGTTCGCCGCACGCGCAGCTGCGCCTGGCCGCCGACTACGCCCAACTCGCCGGGCGCTTCCGGATGCAACAGGGTCAGAGCGTGATCGGCATGGCCTGGTACGACCGCGGCCTCAACTGGGCGGATGTCTGCGAGAGTCCGGGCGCCCGCGCCTCGCTGCTCGGCGACGTATGCTCGCTGGCCCGCCTCGACGGCGACGCGACGGCCGCACTGGCCTACGCCCGCGCACTGGAGGCGGTGGACACCGGCCGGGCCTGGATCACCACGCTCGCCAAGCTCTACCAGGCCCGCGGCCACGCGCTCGGCGGCAACATCGGCGAGTGTCGCCAGGAAATCGCCACCGCGCATCGGCAGATCAACCGGTTCGACGAACGCGATCGCGCCGAGGCACCGTGGCTGACCGGACTGGCCGGCCGACTCCGCATGGAGGCCACCATCGGCGGCGCGCTGCGTGATCTGGCCGCGCGTACCGGCGATCTCGCCTCGGCCCGGTCGGCGGTCCAGTCGGTGGAGGCCGCGTTGGACCTGCTGCCCGTTCCGCTGCGCCCCGCCCGGGTGTTGCTGACCGTACGGCTGGCCGACGCGCTCGCCTGCGCCGGCCGACCCGACGCGGCGGTGATCACCGCGGCTCCGGTCGTCCACGAGGCCGCCGGTCTGGGCACCGCGACCACGAATCGGGAACTACTGGGCCTGCGCCGACGTCTGACCCAACATTGGAGCGATCTGCCGGAGGTGCGCGACCTCTTGGAGCAGATGCCGGGTCACTGAACGGTCGTCGGCGAACTCGTCGGGGCATCGCACCGCCGCCCGACCGGGTGACCAGGCACTCCCGCGACTCCCGGGGGCTGCTTGGCGTTTGCCAGAATTTGCCGGCCGTTGCCGATCACTTCACCAAGTCCCCACACCCGTGTGAGTGTTTCGCTCGCTCGGGCACGAACCCCGGCCTGCACGGTCGCCCGCGTCGCTCACGAGGCGTACGCGGCGCAAGCCGGCGACGTGGTCGAGGCATGTCCCCTCCCAAGGAGCCTCGATGAATCGCAGAACGACCACGGCCGGGACCGTCCTGGCCATGCTCGCCGGCTTGGCGATCGGCACGGCCGGAGCACCGGCCGTCGCCGACCCGTCACCTCCCCCCGCAAACCCGCAGGCACTCGCGGTCTCCGCCGCCGACCGGGCGGCCGCAAGCGGCCTGGACGCCCTCGCCAAGGGTCCCGACGAGCAGTACGAACGCCAGGTCGTCACGCCGTGGATCAACGACCTGTACTCGGTCGCGTACCAGCGCACCTACCGCGGCCTGCCGGTCGTCGGCGGCGACGCGGTGGTCATGGCCGACGGCAAGGGCCGAGTCCACGCGACCCAGGCCTCGACCGACGCGCGCATCTCCGTGACCACCCAACCGACGGTGGCGGCCAGTGCCGCCGAGGCCACGTCCCGGGCCCAACTCCCCGTCGTGGACAAGGTCGAATCGCACCGTCTCGTCGTCCGGGTCAAGGACGACAAGAGCGCGCTGGCCTGGGAAACGGTGGTGGCGGGTCGTACCGCGACCGCGCCCAGCCGGCTGCACGTGTTCGTCGACGCGACCACCGGCAAGGTGCTGGACACGACCGACGAGGTCAAGGCCGGCACCGGCAACAGCCAGTGGAACGGGCCCAACCCGCTGACCATCGACACCACCAACTCCGGGGGTTCGTACTCCCTGCGCGACCCGAGCCGCCCCGGCCTGACCTGCGCCGACTACAGTTCCGGCCAGGTCTTCTCGAAGTCCACCGACTCGTGGGGCAACGGTCAGGCGTCGAGCAAGGAGACCGGCTGCGTCGACGTCATGTGGGCGGCGCAGAAGGAATGGAACATGCTCCGCGACTGGCTCGGTCGCAACGGGCACAACGGCAACGGCGGTAGTTGGCCGGTCAAGGTCGGTCTGAACGACGTCAACGCCTACTGGGACGGCTCGTCGATCTCCATCGGGCACAACCAGAGCAACCAGTGGATCGGCTCGATGGACGTCGTCGGCCACGAATTCGGCCACGGCATCGACCAGTTCACCCCGGGCAGCACCAGCGGCGAGGCCGGACTCGGCGAGGCCACCGGCGACATCATGGGCGCGCTGACCGAGGCGTACACCAACGAGCCCTCGCCGTACGACGCTCCCGACTACACCGTCGGCGAGACCGTGAACCTGGTGGGCCAGGGCCCGATCCGCTACATGTACAAGCCGTCCACCAACGGCGACCCCGACTGCTACAGCTCCTCGATTCCCAGCACGGAGGAGCACGCGGCGGCCGGACCGCTCAACCACTGGTTCTACCTGCTCGCCGAGGGCACCAACCCCGGCGGCGGCAAGCCCAACAGCCCGACCTGCAACAACACCACCCTGACCGGCGTGGGTATCCAGAAGGCCGGCAAGGTCTTCTACGGCGGCATGCTGCTCAAGACCAGCGGCATGACCTACAAGCGCTACCGCACCGCGACGCTCACCGCGGCCAAGACGCTCGACCCCACGTGTGACCTGTTCAAGAAGACCAAGGCGGCGTGGGACGCGATCAGCGTGCCGGCCCAGACCGGCGACCCGGTCTGCAACGGCGACCCGGTTCCGGACTTCAGCCTCGCGGTCAGCCCGACCAGCGGCAGTGTGACGCCCGGCGGCACCACGACCACGACCGTGACCGCCACGCTGGTCTCGGGTCCGGCGCAGAACATCACCCTGTCCGCGGGTCCGCTCCCGGCCGGGGTCACCGCGTCGTTCAACCCGGCGACCATCGGCACGAACCAGTCCTCCGTGCTGACCCTGTCGGCGAGCGCGTCGGCGAGCGCGGGCACCAGCTCGATCACCATCACGGGCACCGGTTCGTCGACCTCGCACACCGCGCAGTACGCGTTGACCGTCGGCAGCGGGCCGGGCAACCCGAGCGACCCGCCGGACATCAACGTCGCGAACGTGCAGTCGCACCTGACGCAGCTCAACCAGATCGCGAACCAGAACGGCGGCAACCGCCGTGCGGGCAGCGCCGGTTACACCGCGTCGGTGGCGTACGTGAAGGGTAAGCTCCAGGCGGCCGGTTTCCAGGTCAGCGAGCAGACCTGCACCTCGTGCACCTACCGCTCCAACAACCTGATCGCCGACTGGCCCGGCGGCCCCGCCGACTCGGTCGTCATGTTCGGCGCCCACCTGGACAGCGTCAGTGCCGGCCCCGGCATCAACGACAACGGTTCGGGTTCCGCCACGCTCCTGGAGAACGCGCTCGCGCTCGCCCAGGCCAACCCCAGCCTGACCAAGCACGTGCGCTTCGGTTGGTGGGCCGGCGAGGAACAGGGCCTCCAGGGCTCGCAGTTCTACGTCAGCCAGCTCGGCTCCACGCAGCGCGCGGCGATCAAGGGCTACTACAACTTCGACATGGTCGGCTCGCCCAACGGCGGCTACTTCATCAACAACATCAACTCCGCCACCGCCGCGCCGATGAAGGCCTACTGGGACTCGCTGAACCTGCGCCCGGAGGAGAACGTCGAGGGCCAGGGACGCTCCGACGACTACTCCTTCCAGCAGGCCGGCATCCCCACCTCCGGCTACGCGGCCGGTGCCGACGCGCGCAAGACCTCGGCACAGGCGACGAAGTGGGGCGGGCAGGCCAACCAGTCCTACGACTCCTGCTACCACTCCTCGTGTGACACCACCTCCAACATCAGCGCCACGGTGCTCAACCGCAGCGCGGACGGTGTCGCGTACACGATCTGGAAGACCGCGGTCGGCGGCACCACGCCCACCAACGACTTCACCATCTCGGCCGTTCCGTCCTCCGGCAACGCGCAGCCCGGTGCCACCGTCTCCACGACGGTGAACACCACCACCTCCAGTGGTACGGCGCAGACGGTGACGCTCGGCTCGAACGCGCCGGCGGGCATCAGCGTGAGCTTCAGCCCGACGTCGGTCCAGAGCGGCACCTCCTCGACCGCGACGATCACCGTCGCGGCGGGCACCGCGGCCGGTACGTACCCGATCACCATCACGGGCACGGGCTCGGTCGTGCACTCGACCACGTACACGCTGACGGTCGGCGACGGCGGTCCGGGCAACTGCTCCGCGCCCGCCTGGGACGCCAACACCGTCTACGTGGGCGGCAACGTGGTCTCGTACCAGGGCCACACCTACCGCGCCAAGTGGTGGACCCAGGGCGAGACCCCCGGGACCACCGGGCAGTGGGGGGTGTGGCTCGACCTCGGACCGTGCTGAGGCCGCACACCGACACAGCACGTAGCACGTAGCACGTAGATAGTCGGCACGACCGCTTTCCCCGATTGTGATGCCCGGTGGCCCGAGGTTTGGGTCACCGGGCATCACACCGTCCGGGGTCGGCGTTCGGGGTCGGCTCCCGGGGTGTCGGGGCATGCCGGCAGGATGCCCGAATGGTCACGAACCCCGGTCTTTCGCCCGGATCCGATCCGGGGGTCGAGCCCTGGCCCGCCGACGGGCCGTCGTCCCTGCCCGCCGAACTGACGGCCGCCAAGGAAATGGTCTACGACCCGATCGGGTTCGGGTGTACCCATCCGGTCGCCGAGCCGGAGAGCGCCGAATACGGGGCGTACACCCTCACCGTGGCCGGTGCCCGAATCCGCTTTCGGAGCGCGCGGACCACGCCGACCAAGGTCGGCCTGTTCGTCACCCTGTGGCGGCGCTCGGCCGCCGGGCCGATCGAGCCGTCGGCGGTCGAGGACGCGATCGACCTGGTGGTGATCGGTTGCCGACAGGGCGAACACGTCGGGCAGTTCGTGTTTCCGACGGCGGTCCTGGCGGAGCGCGGCATCCTGTCCGTGGGCGGCGTCGGGGGCAAGCGGGGATTTCGGGTGTACCCGCCGTGGGTTACGCCGGCCGGCAGGCAGGCGGAGCGCACGCGCGCCTGGCAGGTCGAGCACTTCCTCACGCTGTCGGGCGAGGTGCCGGCGGACTCGGCGCGGATCCGGCGGTTGTACGGGGCGGGCGGGGCCCGGTAGCGGTCAGGGGGCGCCGCCGCACGCGGCTCGGAGGCGGCGCAGCGTCGTGCGCATGCCCTCGCGGTTGCGCTCGGCACGCCGCGCGGCCGGGGTACCGGTGAAGACCAGTCCGAGTATCTCGGCGACTCGGCGGCGCCATCCGTCGCGGCGGCGGTCGATCCAGTACTCGGTGACCAGCGTCGCCGTCCCGCCCTCCGTCGGGGCGAACCGGTAGCCCCAGCGGGCGATGGGCAGGCCGAAGGAGGTGACGTCGAACGCGAACTCCCGGCCCGGGTCGGCGGTCACGATCCGGCAGACGGTGAACCAGACCCACGGACCCCGCCGGTTGAAGCCGACGAAGCCTCGCCCGCGGCACCGAACGGCGAAGAGCTCCGGGCTCCAGTCCTTCATCCGCCGGACGTCGGCGACGATCGGGTACACGACCTCCGGCGCGAGCGGCACGGTCAGCGATTCCTCGATCTCCCAGACGCGCGCGGTCGACGCCACCGGCTCGGGATCGGGGTCGGGGTCGGGGTGGTGCTTCCCAGGCTTCATGGGCATCACGCTAGCAGCAAAACGCAACGCAACGTAGCGTTGCATTCGAGCTGTTAGTCTCCCGGCATGAACGACGAACAACACCCGGCGGAACCCACCGACGGCGGCGGCAGCGGCACCGGCGGCAGCATCGCCACGGGCTCCGGGTCCGGCGGCGGCCCGCGCAAGGCCCAGGCGATCTTCGACGCCACCCTCGACCTTCTCGCCGACAAGGGCTACGCGGGGCTGACCATCGAGGGAGTAGCCGAGCGGTCCGGGGTGAACAAGACCACGATCTACCGCTGGTGGCCGTCGAAGGGGGCCCTCCTCGGCGCCGCGCTCGCCGGTGCCCGGCGCCTGGAGTTCCCCATGCCCGACACCGGCAGCCTCCGGGGTGACCTCGAGGCGCTGCTGGACGCCATGGTGTCCCTGCTCACCACCCCGCCGACGGCCGACATCGCCGTCGCCGCCCTGGGCGCGGTCACCCACAGCGCCGAACTCGCCGGACACGCCGGCACCTTCTTCGCCGGCCGCCTGGCCCGCGAACGTCCCGTCTTCGAGCGCGCCGTCGCCCGGGGCGAACTCGCCGCCGGCGCGGACCCGATGTTGCTGATGGACCTGCTGGCCGGTGCCGCCTGGCTGCGGGTGGTCTTCCGCCAGGTTCCGGTCGAGCCGGATTTCGCCCGGCGTACCGTGGCGGTGATCCTGGACGGAGCCGGCTCGCACGCCGAGCGTTGAGCCCGGGGTCGGGCCTGGGGTCGAGCCGGGCGGGCGAACCGAATTGCCCTTCATGTCCTCCCGGGCGTTGGGCGCCGCGCGTGCGATGATCCGACCGTGATGGACGAGAGCGAGTTCTGGGAACTCATTGACGCCACGCGCGAGGCGGCCGAGGGCGACCCCGAGGAGCAGGCCGACCTGCTGGTGGAGCGCCTGACACAGCTCGATCCCGAATCCGTCTGCGACTTCGCCAAACACTTCGAGGCGCGCTACACCCGCGCCTACCGCTGGGACCTTTGGGGCGCGGCGGCGGTCCTGCTCGAAGGCGCGAGCGACGACGTCTTCGACGCGTTCCGCTGCTGGCTGATCGGCCAGGGCCGGGATGTCTTCGAGGGGGCCCTCCGCGACCCCGACGACCTGGCCGACCTCCTCGACACGTTCGATCCGGACATCGACGGCGACGGCGAGGACCTGGGCTACGCCGGCGACGAGGCCTACGAACAAATGACCGGCGCCCCCATGCCCCCGATCGGCCTCCCACCCCAACCGGTCGACCCGGCCGGCACCGCGGTCAACCTGGAATTCGACGACACCCTGGCCACCCAATACCCCAACCTGTGGGCCCGCTTCCGCACATGACCGCCGCCGTCGCGGCCGGGTCGGCGGGGGCGCGTGTCCGCTTCGGGGTGTGATCGTCGCGGAGTTAGCATGCCCCCATGTCGGAGGAAAAGGTTTCCCAGCCGCAGTCGTTCGTCGGGCGCACCGAGCCCGCCGTGCTTTCCGACCTTCGGGCGCGGTTGCGGGCCACGCGGTGGCCGGATGCGCCGGAGGAGGCCGGTTGGGGGCTCGGGGTCGATCTCGGTTACCTCCGGGAGTTGGTGGGCTACTGGGCGGACGGGTTCGACTGGGACGCGCAGGAGGCCGCGCTCAATCGGCTGCCGCGCTTTCGGGCGACGGTCGGTGGGCTCGGGATCCACTACGTGCATGCCCGGGCCGTCGCGCCGACCGGGCCCGTGTTGCCGTTGGTGCTCGCGCACGGGTGGCCGGATTCGTTCTGGCGCTACACCAAGGTGATTTCGCTGCTGACCGATCCCGGCGCGCACGGCGGTGATCCGGCCGACGCGTTCGACGTCGTCGTACCGGACATGCCGGGCTACGGGTATTCCGATCGCCCGACCGGTCCGCCCCTCGACTCCGTCGCCGTCGCCGGTCTGTGGGCCGAGTTGATGGACGGGCTCGGCTACGCCCGATTCGGCGCGGCGGGTGGGGACATCGGCAGCCACGTCAGCCGCTACCTTGCCCTCGACCACCCCGACCGGGTGGTGGCCGTGCACCGCACCGACGCCGGTGTACCCGTCGTCTCCGGCGATCTCGCCGAGTTCACGCCCGAGGAGCGCGAGTGGTTCCGGGAGGTCGCCGCCTGGGGGGCGGCCGAGGGCGCCTACGCCGCGATGCACCGTACGAAGCCGCAGACCGCCGCCGTCGGCCTCACCGACTCGCCGGCCGGCCTCGCCGCCTGGATCGTGGAGAAGCTTCGCGCGTGGAGCGACTGCGACGGTGACATCGAGCGCAGCTTCACCAAGGACGAGATCCTGACCAACGTCACCATCTACTGGCTCACCGAGACGATCGGCTCGTCGATGCGGATGTATCGCGCCAACGGCTCGATCCCGCCCGCGCAGCTCGCCCGCCGCGTGGAAGTCCCGTCCGGATTCACGCTGTTCCCCGGCGACCTGGTCCGCCCGCCGCGCGCGTGGATGGAGCGCAGCACGAACGTCGTGCGGGTGACCGAGGCCGAACGCGGCGGCCACTTCGCGGCGTTCGAGGAGCCCGAGCTGTACGCCGAGGAACTGCGCACGTTCTTCCGCCCGTTCCGCACGCCAGGCCCGAACCCGAGCTGACACCCCCGCGGGGTGCCGGCGGACGACCGACCGGTCCGGAACGGGCGCCCGCCGTGGCTCACTCCGGATCCGGCAGGTCCAACAGGGCCAGCTTGGCCGGGTCGACCAGGGCCCTGATCTCCACGATCCGGCCGTCGACCACACCGAAGGCGAGCAGCGCGAGCGGGGAGCCGTCCTCGTCCCACGAGAGCACCCCGGGAGAGCCGTCGACGAACACCGGCCGCCCCCTGGCCGCGCCGGCGGCCAACCGCGCACCGGCGACGACCTTGGTGGCGCCGATGACCACGACCGTACCCCCGGGACTGTCGACCGTCAGCCGCACCTCGGGGTCGAGCACCCGCAACAACTCCTCGAAGGCGCCGTGCCGGGCCGCCGCCAGGAAGGCCCGCACCACTTCCCGCTGTTCCGGCCCGCCCTCCGCCGGCTGCTCGGTGGCCCGCACCTTCCGGCGGGCGCGACTGGCGAGCATCTTGGTGGCGTCGGCGGATTTGCCGAGGATCCTGCCGATCTCGTCGAACGGCACCGCGAACAGGTCGTGCAGCACGAACGCGAGCCGTTCGTTCGGCCGCAACGATTCGAGCACGACCAGGAGCGCGAGCCCGACCGAGTCGGCGAGCACCGCTTCGTCCTCCGGCGCGCGGCCGTCGTCGATCGTCACGACCAGTTCGGGCAGCCGCTCGTCGTAGGACGCCTCGGGGCGGGCCTGCCGCGAGCGCAGTACGTCCAGGCTGATCCGGCCGACCACCGTGGTCAGCCAGCCGCCGAGGTTGTGGATGGTCACCGCGTCCTGGCGGGAGAGCCGCAGCCAGGCCTCCTGGACCACGTCCTCGGCGTCGGAGTGCGACCCGAGCATGCGGTAGGCGATGGCGCGCAGTCGCTCACGCCGGGATTCGAACGCCTCGACCATCGGGGTGGTGCCGGACATGTTGTTACCTTCCTCGGATCCGCTCCGTCATGGGTGATGACGGGCCCGAAGGGGCGCAGGTAACCGATGAAGGAGCAGGACCCATGGAAGCACGGCTGAAAAGCGCGCCCGGTCCCGACCTGACCACCGCTTTCCAACACCTTTTCAAGGCGATCCACGCCGGAGGCGTCGAGCCGCGCCTGCTGTCGCTGATCCATCTGCGGGTCAGCCAGATCAACAGCTGCAGCCCGTGCGTGTACGCCTCGATCGACGCGGCTAAGAAGGCCGGCGAAACGGACGAGCGACTGCACAGCGTGGCCGCCTGGCGCGAAACACCCTTCTTCACCGACGACGAGCGGGCGGCCTTCGAGCTGACCGAGGCCGCCACCCGCATCCAGGACGGCGCCCCGGGCGTCACCGACGAGATCTGGGAGGCCGCCGCCGGGCACTTCACCCAGGAGCAACTGGGCGCGATCACCCTGGAGATCGCCCTGACCAACTTCTTCAACCGCATCAACCGCACCACGAACGAGCAGGCCGGCAAGTCCTGGTAGCGAAACGGGGCATCACCCGGGGGGCCCGCGCCTCCCCCGGGTTGCCCGTGCGCCGAGAACTGTGCGAGCCTCACCTGTCATCTCTCCACCACCTCCCTGAAAGGGTCGGTCGTGACGCTCGGCATGGTTCTCGGCGACGTCTCCTCTCGCGCTTCGACGCGGGAGCGGTAGCCCTGCCTGCCCCGACACGCGCGCCTGTGCCGTAGCGCACGCGCGTCGTTTCCTCGTGCTCCTCGTCGAAGTGCTCTTCGTGCCCCGCACGTTCGATCACACGAGGAGTACGTGGTGTCCACGATCCACTGGACCGAAGCCCACACGGTCCGATCCGCCCGTTGGCATTCCGAGAGCGCAGCACCGCCTCCCGGACGCGTCGTCGTCGCGGACGACCGGATGAAAGCCGATACCGCATACCGTCTGGCCTGCGAAGGCACGGCGATGGTGTGGCGCGGCGACTACCACAACGCACGGCAGCTGCTGCGCGCAATGAACCACCGTCTCGACCGGAAGCCTCCCCGTTCGGGCGACAGTCCGGCCGAGTCCTTCCATCTCCACCGGCGTGCCCGAAGTCACCGGGCCCGGGTACTGGGCAAACTCCTCGTACTGCTGGAAGAGGACCACTCCCTGGTGCTGCGCAGAGCCCCCGACGTCCGTCGGGCGTGCACCGAGGCGTACGGTCCACCATGCGGCCCTTCGGCGGTTTCGCTCTCCGAGCTGCTGGGCGTGATCGGAGCGCGGCAGTGGCGCGAGAAGGGCGTGGAGATTCCGGCGCTCGACGCCCGCATCCATCCGCACTACGGCGTCTTCTCTCCGCTCAGGGGCGAGTACGTCGACCTGGTCGCACAGGCACCGCTTTCCGGCGACGGCCCCGGCCGCACCGCCTTCGACCTCGGCACGGGAACGGGCGTACTCGCCGCAGTCCTGGCCCACCGAGGAATCGACCACGTGGTGGCCACCGACATCAATCCGCGAGCACTGTCCTGCGCCCGGGACAACATCCGCCGACTCGACCTCACGGACCGCATCGAAGTGGTCGGCCCGTGCCTCTTCCCGGAAGACCGCGCCGACCTGGTCGTCTGCAACCCACCCTGGATCCCGGCCCACCCGACATCCGTAGTGGAACAGGGCGTCTACGACCCGAACAGCACCATGCTCCGAGCCTTCCTGAAGGGTCTGCCCTCCCACCTCACACCGGACGGCGAGGCTTGGCTGATCCTGTCGGACCTCGCCGAACACCTGGGCCTCAGAACCCCCCACGAGGTCCCCGACGCCATCGAAGCAGCCGGCCTCAAGGTGCGGGACAGGTTCACGACCAAGCCCCACCACCCAAGAGCAAGCAACCCCAAAACCCCACTACACACAGCCCGAGCCGCAGAAACCACATCCCTGTGGCGCCTGACCGCCACCTGACCCGAACGAACTTCGACACACCGAAGCCACCGGTGCCCCGGAGGCCGCTCCGAAGCACCAGAGGCGGCCTCGCGCTCAGCCCTTGAGGGCCTCCGTCAGGCATGTCCAGGAGCCCTTCGGGACAGCAAGGAGCCCAACGGAGGGGTCCTTGCTGTCCCGTATCGCCATGGTGGTTGAAGTCGGCGCCGTCTCGACACAGTCGTCGTTGGCTCCACTGAACGTGCTCTTCCGCCAGGTCAGAGGGGTGTTGGTACCTGTAACCGGAGTCATGTGGTGTCTTTCTTGATGGTTGCGATCAGTGCACGGCTATCTTCCAAGCTCAGTGCGTGCTTGGACAGGGTGGCAAACAACCGGCCGAATCGCCGCACCTCGCGCGGGTCGTTCATGAACGTACTTCCGGACACGCCCTGACCGAACACAACCTCGGGCTCCTCGCCACCGTACGACAGGATCTGGAACGAACTGGCGTAGGTACCACCCGCCCCGGCCGAGAACGGGATCACCCGCAGTGAGACGTTCGGCAGTTCCGTGACCTCCAAGAGCCGCGCCAATTGTTCGCGATGCACCACGGGACCGCCTACCACCCATCGCAACACCCCTTCCGTCACGACGGCTTCGATCTCAAGGCGCGGGTCCGTCCCGCCGAACACCCGGCGCTGACGCTCGAGTCTGACGGCAACGAGATCGTCGATCGTGTCGCGACTCAATCCCGCGAAATCCACAGCCGTGACCGCTTCGGAATATGCCGCTGTTTGCAGGTGAGCCGGGACCAGGTTGATTTGGTAGTCCCGACGACTGAGCGCCGTCTCCTCGTATTCGAGCAACGCGCCGTAGTTCGCCGACAGGACGTCGGCGAACTTGGCCCACCACGGAGGATCCGCATCCCAAACCGCCATGGCCAGTTCTTCGAGCGCTTGGCGCTTCTCGCCGGCGAGGCCCAAAGCGTCGGCCAGCGTGTGGAAATACTCCTCGGTGCACAGGCGTTCGCCGGTCTCGGTGCGTGTCACGGTGGACGGGCTCACGCCGATCTCCGCCGCGACGCTCGTCGCAGTGCGTTTTCCCCTGAGCTTTCGGAGCTGATCACCGAGGTCTCGCCGGGCCTTCAAGTTGCCTGGTCCTGTGCTCGCCATGTCTTCCCCTCGTCCTGGTACGCGGATGAGTGATCGCGCTGCGGACAGCATTGCGGACAGCTGGAGCGTATCCATCGATCACCTCGTATGCATCCCTCTTGCATTTTGCGTGAAACCAGCTTGACGTACGCACGACGAGAGAGCAGTCTCGTTTCAGTCACCCTCTGCGCCCGAACGATCACGAGGCGCGGAACGGTGCGGTATCTCCGCGCCCTGTGACAGTGAGGAGTGAGCGTGATGCCCCAAATGCCCACGACGAGCCGGATCGATCTGCCGCCCGGCCCCGAAGCCGCCGCTGCCGCCAGGGAGTTCGTAGCCATATCCAGCACCGCGCACGGCGCCGGAGATGTCGTGGACGTGCTGCGACTCGTGGCGTCCGAGTTGGTGGGTAACGCCGTCCGGCATGGCGGTGGGGCCCGGTCCATCTCGTGCGTGGTGGGCGACCGGGGTGTCGTGGTCGAAGTCGTCGACGGTGGCGGCCCGTTCGCACTCCGGGTGGAACCGCCGCCCGACGAGGAAGACTGCTGCGGGCGTGGGTTGTTTCTTGTCTGGGCCCTGGGATGCGGGCTCGGGTCGGGGCCCGTTCGCGGTGGCGGCAAGTGGGTTCGGGCAGTGATTGCCACCGAACTCGACATGAACGCGGGCGAGTTCGGCGCGGCGTCCGAGCTGGGCTGAACCGGACGCCGCCCCCGGATTCTCTTGCAACGAAACGGAGTTGTCGTGTCCGAAAACCAACCCTGTGCCACCGGCAGCCACTTGATGTCACCCGAAAGAGTGGTCGGGCTGCTTCAGACATTCGAGACCGCTCGTACCTTCCTGAGATGCCTCTCCCTGGCCGACGTCCACCTCCTCCCGAGCGTCCCGGGCGGCCACGCAACCCTGGCCTGGAGCGCGCCCGGCACCCCCATCCCCCGCGCGTTCGACGACGAACGAAACCTGGTCGGCTGGTTCGAGGAAGTCCCGGAGTACCTGGGCCGGGTCGACGCGACCATGCACGTCTGGCCGGTCGGCGCCCACCGCGCCGGGGATCTGGAGGCGACTGCGGCAAACGGCACGTCGGCGACCTTCCGGCGCCCGACGACCGAACACCCTTCCGCACCCGACCGCCCCATGACGATCGGCGTGGTCACCGACGACGACGCCGGCCTCGTCCTCACCGACCGGGGCATCTGGCAAACCCTGCTCCCGCAACCGATGGACCTCGTACCACTGGGCGCCAACCTCGGCACCTACCTGGCCGGCCTGGCCCCGGGCGACGAAGTCCTCCCCTACCAGTGGTGCCTGCGCGCCCTCCGCCACTACTGGATCGGCATCGTCTTCGTCCTCGACCGGCGAGCCGCCCTCTACTGCCCCTGCGGCCGGGACACCATGCACCATCACCCGTCGTGGGAAGACCTCCGCGAAGCCCGGCCCTGACCACACCCTGACACCGGCTCGACCACAACGAATCAGCGCGCGGGACCGACCCGCCCGGGCGACGAATTCAACACGATCGCCGCCGCCCGCACCTCGCTCGCCCAACGCTCCGCGTCGTACCCCAAGGTGTACTCCACGCAACACGCGCACTCGGGCAACAGCGAGACGAACTCCCGCTCCTCCTCGGTCTCGACCGCCAGGTCCGACCAACCGCCCCAAGCCACATCGGCGAGAACAACATTTCCGTCGATGATCCTCGCCGCCAGTCGCCGCAGCGCGTAGCGCCACGCCGGACCGGAACTCGGCAGTTCGATCCCCGTCTCCGCGAGCGCCTGCTCGAAGAGATCCCGCAGGTCACGAACATCGTCACCCCGGCCCAGCCCCGCCAACTCGCACAGCGCCGGCGATTCCAACCCGGCCGCCAACGCCTCGGCGGCGATCATCGGCAGATCCGCCGGCTCGACCTCGTCCACCGGGTAGCACCACGCCACCTCCGACAGCGCCATGAAGGCAGCCCCCGACCGAGCTTCGGGCCCGAGCGGGCTCTCCATTTCGTCCATGGGCACACGATGCCCGACCACGCGTTCGACCGTCACGGGTTCGGAGCCCACGAGGGCAGGTCCCGCCGCATCAGGTCGGCGTAGGTCTCGCGGCGCACCACGGCGCGGTGCGCGCCGTCGCGGACGAAGACCAGCGGCGGGCGGCGCGCGCCGTTGTAGTTGTTGCTCAGCGCGTAGGTGTAGGCGCCGGTGACCGGCACGGCGATCAGATCCCCCACGCGCGGGTCCGCCAGCGGGACGCCGGCGCTGAGGGTGTCGCCGGACTCGCAGTGCCGGCCCACCAGGCGGCACAGCTCGCCCTCGCCCGTCGGGCGGTCGGCGACGGCGGCCTCGAAGCGCTGCTGGTAGAGGGAGACTTCGAGGTTGTCGCCCATACCGCCGTCGACGGCGACGAAGGTGTGTCCCCCGCCGCGCTTGACGGAGACGACCCGGTACAACGAGACGCCGGATTCGGCGACCATCGAGCGGCCCGGCTCGACGAGGATGCGGGCGTCGGCGGGCAGCAGGCGCCGGGCGACGTCGGTGACCGCGTCGAGGTACGCCTCCACCGTGGGCGGTCGATCGGCGTAGGTGTAGCGCGATCCGAGGCCGCCGCCCAGGTCGTAGACGGCGAACTCGCCGAGTTCGGCGACCGCTTCGACGGCCTGCGCGAAGGGTGCCAGGTCCAGGATCTGCGACCCGACGTGCACGTGGACGCCGTCCAGCCGCAGCCGGTCGCTGCCGCGCAGTCGCGCGATCGCCTCCCGGGCCTGCGGCAGGGGCAGACCGAACTTGGAGCCGTTCTGGCCGGTGGACACGGCGGCGTGGGTGTCGGGGCGGATGCCGGGTGTGAGCCGGACCAGTACTCCCTGCTCCACCGCGGTGCCGGCGAGGATCTTCTCCAGCCGGTCGATGTCGTCGAAGTTGTCGACGACGATCGTCCCGGCGCCGGCCTCGACGGCGAGGCGCAGTTCCTCCTCGGTCTTGGCGTTGCCGTGCACGACCAGCCCGGCCGGGTCCGCGCCTGCCGCGAGGGCGAGGGTCAACTCGCCACCGCCGGCCACGTCGATGCCGATGCCCTCCTCCGCGAGCAGCCGCATGACGGCGGTGCAGGGGAATGCCTTGGAGGCGAAGGTGACGCGGGAGTTCGGCCAACGGGCGGCCAGGCCGTCGGCGTACCGGCGGGCGCGGGCGCGTACCGACGCCTCGTCGAGGATCAGCGCTGGGGCGCCGTAGGACTCGGCGAGTTCGGCCGCCCGTACGCCGCCGATGACCAGTGCGCCGCTCCCGTCCCGGGTGGTCCCGGGCGGGAACAACCCCAGCAGTGCCCGACCCGCCTGCGTCTGCGTCTGTGTCGCTGCCATCCGCGCTCCTTGTGCCGGTGATCCGTCCCGCTCTCCCGTCATGCTCGCGCTCCGATCACTGTGGATCATCGTTGACATCGTCAATGTGGGCCTCCCAGACTTGACGCCCACCACAGTCCGTCGAGTCGGGAGTGCACGATGCGGGAGTCCGGCGCCCGGGGGAACCCGCCTGTCCGTCAGCTTGTGGACAACATCGGTCCGGCGCTGCTGCGCCTGGTTCAGGAGGGGACCGGCGGCGGGCCGCTCACCGACGTCGCCATCCATGCCCCCGGTGCGCCGACACAACTCGGACCCGGGTGCGTGGTGTTGGGGGTCGGCGTGACCACGGAGGCCGAGTTGCGCGAGCTGACCGCGGCCATGCGGCAGGCCGGCGCGGAGGTGCTGGCGGTCAAGGCTCCGGTGCCGTCGTCGGCCGACGACGCGCCGGCGATCATCGAGGTCAACCGGGACGCGTCCTGGATGCACGTGGCGACGACGGTGCGCGAGCAGCTGCTCGCGGATGCGCGGACACGTGTGCGCTCGGCCGACAGCGGCGCGGAGCTGTTCGCACTGGCGAACGCCATCTACGAGGCCGTCGGCGCCCCGGTCACCATCGAGGACCGCTTCTCCGCGCTGGTCGCCTGGTCGCGTGGGCAGGACCGGACCGACTCCGAGCGAATCGAGACCATCCTGGGGCGGGCCGTGCATCAGCGCACGCTCGCCGAACAGCGCGCGCGCCAGGAGTTCGAGCGGCTCCATGCCGGCACCGAACCGGTGTACATGGCGGCGACCGGGGCGGGCCGGCTGGCAAGGGTGGCGATCGCGGTCCGGGCCGGTTCGGACGTCCTCGGCTACATCTGGGCCGCCGTCACCGGGCCGCTCGACGAAGAGGCCACGGCCCGGTTGCGCGAATTCGCGCCCGTGGTCGCCCTGCAACTGGTGGGTCTGCGCACGGAGACCGGCTACGCCCGCCGCCAGCGCGGCGAGCTGGCCGCCGCGGTACTCGGCGGGGCCGCCGACCCGGTCGAGGCCGGCCGGCTCCACCTGGGCCCCGGCCCGATCTGCGTCCTGGCCGCGGCCCCACGGGCGGCCGGAGACGCGGGCTCCGACGCGCCGGCCGCCGCCGGGCTGCGCCGGTTCGCCGACACGCTGGAGTACTTTCTGGCGGCGGTGCACCCGCGTTCAGCCGTGGTGACCGGCACCGGAGTGGTGTACGTACTGGCCGCCTGGCCCGCGGAACATGCCACGGCCGCGGAGTCGGCCGTCGCCCTGGCCCGCGACTTCCTCGCCCGGACCCCATTGGCCGGTGACTACGTGGTCGCCGTCGGCGGCCCGGCCGAATCGATGGGCCGGGTCGCCGACGTGCGGGCGCAGGCGGACGCCGCGTTGCGGGCGCTGCGGCATCCGGCCGTCCGCGGACCGGCCGTGCGCACCGTGGAGGACACGGCGCTGGCGGTGCTGCTCCTGCACCTCGCCGACGCGACCGAGGCGCTGGGTCTGCCGGAGGCCGGCGGCGCGCTGCGGCGGCTGCGCCGGGAAGAGGGCAGCGATGGTCCGCTGGCGGCGACCCTGGCCGCCTACCTCGCCGCCGCGGGAGCCACCGACACCGCGGCCGAGGCCCTGCACATCCACCCCAACACCATGCGTTATCGGCTGCGCCGCATCCGCGAGGTCTCCGGGCTCGACTTCGCCGATGCCGACGCCATGCTGCTCGCGCACCTCCAACTGCGGGTGCGCGAGCTGCGGACGAGCGCTTCTCACGACTCCGGCTGATCCCGGAACGAGCGCGTGTAGCGGCACCCGTCCACGTCGACCCAGAGCACCGCGCCGTCCGGGGCGGGTCCCGCCGTCAGTCGCTCCGGCAGCCGGGGGTCGGCTCCGACGCGGAACGTCTCGTCGTCGAGCGGAACGAGTTCCGGTTCGTCGTACGGCGCTTCCACGCCGGTCGCGGCGATCATGTGCAGGCGTCCCGCCCGTTGCACGATGTCGAAAGCGGGATACCAGGGGGTGTAGCTCCGGTAGCGACCCACGAGTGCGCGCGGTGGGGCGGTCGGCGCGGAGGGGCCTGGGCCCAGTGACTCGGGTCCGTAGAGCCAGCGTCCGTCCCAGGAGTGGTGGTAGGCGGACCACTTCGGGTGGTCGCACACCAGCCGCCCGTCCCCCGCGTCGTACAGCTTGCCGGTCACCCCTTCCGAGGTGAGCGAGAGGCGATCGTCTCCGACGGACTCGACGCGGATCCCACGCGGCGCCGTTCCGTGGACCCCGACGTAGCGCCGGGCGTCGGGGATCCGCTCCGGGTCGAACAGCGCCGGGTCCGCCGGGGCTCCCTGGACGACGGCGAGCGCATGGCGGGCGAAGCGGCTGATGATCTGGCACTCGCCGGGGGCGTTGGTCAGCACGGCGACACCGTGCCCGCCGTCGATGTCGACGGCGAGGTACGAGCGGTATCCGACCATCCCGCCGGCGTGTGTCAGCCAGGTGCGGCCGTCGATCGTTTCCACGCCCACGCCGCACGCGTAGTCGGGACCGACCGTGTCGGCCGGCATCGTGAGGAGCTGTCGGAAACGCTCGGGCTCGACGATCGTGGCTCCGTCCAGGGTGCCCCGGCCCAGCAACATGCGGGCGAACCGGCCCAGGTCGGAAGCGGTCGCCAGGACGTTCCCGTCGGCCGACGCGTACTCGAAGAAGCCGGCCGGCGCGAGCGGGGCCGACGGCAGCGGCGGGCGGTCGTCGCGCAGGAACCGGTATCCGGTGGCGAGTTCGGCGATCTCCTCGTGGACGATCCGCGCCGCCGAGTCGCGCATGCCCAGGGGCCGCAGCAGCCGTTCGGTCATGGCGTCCGCCGTCGACTGCCCCGTCACCTGCTCGACGATCAACCCCAGCAGGTTGTAGCCCTCGTTGGAGTAGTGGAACAGCTCACCCGGTTCGACCCAGGTCCGCGCATCGCGCAGCGCGTAGCCGCGTGCGGCGGCATCGGGCAGCGCGTCGGCCCCGGCCACCAGGCCGGAGGTGTGCTGGAGAAGGTGGCGGACGGTGATCGCGCGGGAGCCGCCGTTCGGGGCGAACCAGGGCAGGTGATCGGCGACGGCCGCGTCGAGGTCCACCTTCCCCTCGTCCGCCAGTACGCCGAACAGGAAGGCGGTGAAGGTCTTGCTGATGGAGCCGATCTCGAAGCGCGTGCGACGCGAGATCGGCGCCCCGGACTCCGCGTTCGCGAATCCCGCGGTGACGAACGCCGACTCGCCGCTCCCGTCGACGACGCTGATCGCGATCCCCGGCACCGGCCACCGGGTCCGCAACTGCTCCGCAAGGCCCGAGAGCACTTGGTGCACGTCCGGTTTCACATCCATCAGACACTCGCTTTCCGAGAACCGAATCCCGCGAAACGGTCCGGACCCAACTCGACCCGGGAGGAGTCGATCTCGGCGTCCGGCCGATCGCCTTTGACGAAACGTCGGCACAGTGGGTACAGCAGCACGGCCACTAGCGCCACCACGACACTCGTGGCGAACGTCGCGGGCTCGTCGACCGCCGTACTCCATGCCAGGTACACGATCATCGCCGTGGGCAGCGCGACGACCAGGACCGCCCCGGGCCAACCGCCGGGGACGCGAACCGGCCGCGACATCTGCGGATACCTCCAGCGCAGGACCAGAAAGGCCGCGAATTCCAGCAGGATCGAGGCCAGGGTGAGCAGCACCGTGGCCCGCAGGATCGAGCCGAAGTCGACGGCGGCGAGCACGATGACGACGGTGGTGCTGGCCGCCAGCGCACCCACGGGCGTGTTGAAGCGTCTGCTGTCCCGGGCCATCCAGCGCGGCAGGTACGCGTCGGCGGCGAGCGCCCGCGGGACCCGGGTACTGGTCAGCAGGATCGCCATGAACAGCCCGACCAGGGAGAGCGCCGATCCCAGCGAGATCAGCACCTTCAGCCAGATTCCACCCAGGGCGTCACCGACCACGACGAAGTCGCCCTGGACCCAGTCGGCGGGCGAATCCCGGTGCAACCCGCTGCCGACGGCGGCGATGGTGGGCAGCAGGTAGGCGGTGATGATCAGCGGTACCGAGATGAGCAGGGCCCGGGTGTAGGTCCGGTGCGCGTCGGCGACCTCGCCCAGCACGGTGCTCGGACCGTCGAAGCCGAGGTAGAGCCACACGATCACGCCGAGCGCGCCGGCCACCGACGAGTGCACGCTTTGATCCGGCACCGTGAAGGGCGAGAGCACGTCGATCCCGTTGCCGACCGCGTGCCGGATGCCGAGGACCGTCAGCACCGCGAACGGTGTGAGGATCACCAGCATCATCCCGACCGAGTACTCGCTCACCGCCTTCGAGCCGCGGTAGTTCAGGTACGCCATCGGGAGGATGAGGGCGACGGTGACGATCCAGTGCAGGTCCACGACGAAACCGCCGTGGAACAGGTCCACGATCACCAGGCCCTTCCCGCGGGCGATGTCGGGGGCCCACGTGGCCAGGTAGTCGACCAGCAGGATCGGATAGAGGGCGAGGTTCAGCACGGACCCGATCGAATTCCAGGCTCCGAACACGAATGCCGCACCTTTGCCGAGCGCGATCTTCGTCCAGTGGTAGTAACCGCCGTCGACCGGTATCGCGGCACTCAACTCCGCTGCCACCAGCGCGTTGGGGACGCCGAAGACCACCGGCACCAGGACGATCATCAACAGGGTCATGCCCGGACCGGCGGCGGCGAGTGAGTTTTCGAGCCCGAAGGGGCCGCCGGACACCGTGAAGAAGAAGATTCCGACCAGGGGCAGTACGCCGAGCGTGCGTCTGCCGGCCGCGGGCGCCGACCGCGGAATCTCCGACGGTATTCGTTCGCTCATCCTGGGCTCCACTCTCCGTTCGCGCCTGGTCGGCACAACGTACGGGGGAGTACCGGGGCCGTCGTCGTCGCTCCCGTCAAAGCGGCGGCTCCCGGATTGTCGCCGCCACCAACCCCGGGCCGCGATCCACCCGGAACACGCCGAGGCCCGATCCGCCCATGCCGGTCCACTCTTTCGAGTGGCCTGATCCGCGTCGTCGCCTATCCCGTCCCGGCAGTCGCTACAACGGGACCGCGAACCTGATCACGACGACTCCGGGGCGACACGATGACGACGACTCACATGACGGTGACGAGGACGAGGACCACCGGGCGCCGGATGGCCTCCCTTGTGGTGGCGGCCACGAGCATCGGCGCGCTGCTGTTCACGCCGGGCACGGCGGTGGCGGCGCCGGCCACGGGCGCGGCGGCGTCGGCCACGCGCATTCCGCTACGGGACGCGATCGCCAATCTCCGGGTGGCGGAGGAGGATCGTTCCGGCTACGACCGGTCCGCGTTCCGGCATTGGATCGACGCGGACAAGAACGGCTGCACGACCCGCCACGAGGTGCTGATCGACGAGGCGGTGAACCCGCCCGAGATCGGCGCCAAGTGCGCGTTGACCGGCGGCCGTTGGTACTCCTATTACGAGGACGCCTACGTCGACGGCGCGGCCGGTCTGGACATCGACCACATGGTCCCGCTTGCCGAGGCGTGGGACTCGGGCGCATCCGCGTGGACTCCGAAGCAGCGTGAGGCGTATGCCAACGACCTCGACCAGCCGCGGGCGTTGGTGGCCGTGACGGGGAAGTACAACCGCTCCAAGGCCGATCAGGACCCGAGCACGTGGCTGCCGCCGTATGAGGGGGCGCGCTGTACGTACCTGACGGACTGGGTGACCGTGAAGACCAAGTACGACTTGGCGGTCGACCCGACCGAGTTCGACACGCTCCAGCGCCTGAGCGCGCAGTGTCCCAACGTGCCGATCGAGCCCGGCACGCTCTGAGGGCCCTCATGCGCCGGGCGGGCTGGGCTGGGTCGGCTTCGGCGAACCGGGCTGCCGTTCGCGGGTGCCTGCGCGGGCGTCCTCAAACGCCGGACGGGCTGAGATGGGTTCGGCGAACCAGGTCGCCGTTCACGCATGCTTGCGCAGGCGTCCTCAAACGCCGGACGGGCTGAGATGGATGGGTTCCGCGAACCGGGCTGCCGTTCACGAATGCCTGCGCAGGCGTCCTCAAACGCCGGACGGGCTGAGATGGATGGGTTCCGCGAACCGGGCTGCCGTTCGCGGGTGCCTGCGCGGGCGTCCTCAAACGCCGGACGGGCTGAGATAGGTGGCTTCGGCGAGCCAGGCTGCCGTTCGCGCGTACTTGCGTAGGCGTCCTCGAACGCCGGACGGGGTGCCGGGGGGTCGGTCAGGGGCTGGGGTGTTTGGTGGTTCGGGAGCGCCAGCGTTGCATTACTCCGATGAATTCTTCCTGGAGGAAGGCGAAGAAGTCGGCGGATTCCAGGGCTCGGGCGCCTGCCGGGGTGTCCGGGCCCAGGGATTGGGCGCCGTCTCGCAGGATCGCCTCGAAGCGGCTCAGGAGTTTGTCGCGCTCGCCGTAGGTCTCGTACCAGAGTTCGTCGTGCAGGCAGTAGCGGTCCCGCCGCGAACCCGGCTCGCGTTCGCGGTGGACCATCCGTACCTGGGTGAGATAGCCGATCGCCGAGGACACCGCCGCCGGGCTGATCCGCAGCGACTCGGCCAGTTCGGCCGAGGTCATGCTCGCCGAGTCGGCCGCCAGGAGGGCTGCGAACACTCGCGCGCCCATCCGCTGCATGCCCGCATCCGTCAACTCGCCCGCGAAGCGCTCGACATAGCGCGCGACGGCCGCCTCGTCGCGCTTCGCCACCGACTCTTCTTCTCGCATCCGGCTCACCTTACGACCACCCTCCGGGCACCCACGAAGCACGCTGCTGCTCCGTCTTCATGATTCTTGACTTTCCTTAACTTCACAACTTTCTGAAGGACGCGTATGTTCTGAAACATGAACACGGCGATCAGCGTCTCCGGTCTGCACAAGTCCTTCGGACGCACGCACGCCCTCGACGGCCTGGATCTCCAGGTCGCGACCGGCGAGGTACACGGCTTCCTCGGCCCCAACGGCGCCGGCAAGTCCACGACCATCCGCGTCCTCCTCGGCCTGATCCGCGCCGACCGGGGCGACGTCACCCTCCTCGACGGCGACCCGTGGCGCGACGCGGTGGCCCTGCATCGGCGGATCGCCTACGTACCGGGCGACGTCACCCTCTGGCGCAATCTCAGCGGCGGCGAGGTGATCGACCTGTACGGCCGGCTGCGCGGCGGCCTGGACCCGGCCCGGCGCGCCGACCTGCTGGAGCGGTTCGAACTCGATCCGACCAAGAAGGGCCGCGCCTACTCCAAGGGCAACCGGCAAAAGGTGGCCCTGGTCGCCGCGTTCGCCTCCGACGTGGACGTCCTGATCCTGGACGAGCCCACCTCCGGCCTGGACCCGCTGATGGAGGAGGTCTTCCGCACCTGCGTCGCCGAGGAACGCGACCGCGGCCGCACCGTGCTGCTGTCCAGCCACATCCTGGCCGAGGTCGAGGCGCTGTGCGATCGGGTCAGCATCATCCGCAACGGACGCACCGTCGAGTCCGGTTCGCTCACCGACCTGCGCCACCTGAGCCGGACCACCGTACGCGCCCAACTCACCGGCCCGGCCGACGGCCTGGCCGACCTCCCTGGCGTCCACGACCTGCGCGGCGAAGCCGACCACACCGTCCTCCAGGTGGACAACGAGCACCTGAACCCGGTGCTGCGCCGGCTGGCCGACATCGGCGTACGCGGCCTGACCAGCAGCCCGCCCACCCTGGAGGAGTTGTTCCTGCGCCACTACCGCACCGAGGACACCCGGCCCGCGCCGGAGCACGCGGCGGTGTCGCGATGACCGCCGCCACCATCGCCGCCGCCCCCACCGCGTCGGCCCGCCACCTCGCCGGCACCCCCACCCTCATCCGCCTCGCGCTGCGCCGCGACCGCGTGTTGATCCCGGTCTGGGTGGTGGCCCTGGTCGGCACCCTATCCAGCACCGAACGCTCCCTCGAAAAGTTGTACGACACCGCCGCCGAGCGCGCCGACGTCGCACACGACATGAACGCCAACGGCTCGTTCCGGGCCCTGTACGGCGCGGTCTACGCCGACTCCTACGGCGCCCTCACCGTCTGGCGCGTCGGCGCCACCGTCGCCCTGCTCGCCGGACTGATGAGCGTGCTCGTGGTGATCCGGCACACCCGTGACGAGGAGGAGACGGGCCGCCAGGAGGCCCTGTCCGCCGCGATGGTCGGCCGCCGCGCGCCCCTCACCGCGGCCCTGGTCGGCGCCGCCCTGGCCAACCTCGCGCTCCTGGTCCTGTGTACCGCCGTCCTGCGCGGCGCCGGCCAACCCACCGCCGGCTCCCTCGCGTTCGGCACCGCCGTGGCGCTGACCGGCATGGTCTTCGCCGGCATCGCGGCGGTGGCCGCGCAACTGACCGAGAACACCCGCCTCGCCCGCGGCATCGCCGTCGCCGCCCTCGGCGTCGCCTTCGTCCTGCGCGCCGCGGGCGACGCGGCGCGGCCCGCGGCCGACGGGGGCAGCCATCCACTCGTGTGGGCGACCCCGCTCGGCTGGGCCGAAAACGTCCGCCCCTTCGCCGGCGACCGCTGGTGGGCCCTGCTCCCCTCCGCCGCCCTCGCGGCCGGGTGCGCCGTGCTCGCGTACGCCCTCGCCGGTCGGCGCGACATCGGCGCCGGTTTCATCCGCCCACGCCCCGGACCGGCCCACGCCCCCTCGTCGTTGGCCGGCGTATACGGCCTGGCCTGGCGCCTCCACCGCGGCACCCTCGCGGCCTGGGCGGTCGGCCTCGCCTTCGGCGGCGCGGTGTTCGGCGGCATCGCCGACGGCGCCAAGGACATCGTCGGCGACAACGACGGCACCCGTGACCTGGTCCGCCGCATGGGCGGCCACGTCGACCTGACCGACGCGTTCCTGTCCACCCTGATCGGCCTGCTCGGCCTGATCTGCGTGGTGTTCGCGGCCGGTTCGATCCTGCGCCTGCGCGACGAGGAGACCGCCGCCCGGGCCGAACCGCTGCTCGCCAACGCGGTCGGCCGACTGCGCTGGGCCGGCGGACACCTGCTGGCCGCCTACCTCGGTACGGCCGTCGTCCTGACCGCCGGCGGCCTCGCGATGGGCCTGTCGTACGGGATCACCGTGGGGGATGTTTCCGGCCAACTCCCCCGCGTCCTGCTCGCCACCCTGGCCCAGACGCCCGCCGTGTGGGTGATGACCGGCCTGGCCGTCCTGATCGTCGGCGCGCTGCCCCGCCTCACCCCGGCGGTCTGGGGCCTGGTCGGCCTGGTCATCGCACTCGGCTGGCTCGGCCCGGCGCTGAAGTTGCCGCAGGCGCTCCTGGACGTATCACCGTTCGCCCACCTGCCGAAGCTGCCCGGCGCCGACGTCACCGCCACGCCGTACGCCTACCTGCTCACCCTCGCCGCCATCCTGCCCATCGTGGGCCTGACCGGCCTGCGCCACCGCGACCTCGACTGAGCCGAAGCCCGAGCCGCACCTCGACCCAGGCCGGCCCCGGCCCTCACCCCATCTCCTCCAACGTCTTGCCCTTCGTCTCCGGCACGAACTTCAGCACGAACGGGATCGACAACACCGCGAAGCACGCGTACATCACATACGTGGCCGACAGATTCCAGTCCGACAACGTCGGAAACGACACCGTGATCACCCAGTTCGCGATCCACTGCGCCGACGCCGCCACCCCCAGCGCCGCCGCGCGGATCCGGTTGGGGAACATCTCGCCGAGGAAGACCCACACCACCACGCCCCACGACAGCGCGAAGAACAGCACGAACGAGTGGGCCGCGATCAGCGCGACGGTGCCCTCGGTGTCCGGGAGCTTGATGTTCTCGCCCTTCCCGGTGCGGGCCGAGAAGGCCCACGCCACCAGGCCGAGCGAGATCGCCATGCCCGTCGAACCGACCAGCGCGAGCGGCTTGCGGCCCACCCGGTCGACCAGCGAGATGGCGATGAGCGTGCCGATGATATTGATGATCGAGGTGGTGAACGAGTACAGGAACGAGCTGTTCGGGTCGATGCCCACCGACTGCCACAGCGACGCCGAGTAGTAGAAGATCACGTTGATCCCGACGAGCTGCTGAAACACCGACAGCCCGATGCCGATCCACACGATCGGCAGGAACACGAACCCGCCGCCGCCCAACAGGTCCTTGAACGTGGACTTGTGCTCGCGCCGCATCGCGTCGCGGATCTCCGCCACCCGCGCGTCCAGGTCGACGCCGTCGGCCTCGACCTCGGCGAGCACCTTCCGCGCCTGGGCCTCCCGCCCGACGGAGAGCAGGAAGCGCGGCGACTCGGGGATGGTGAAGGTGAACAGGCCGTACAGCACGGCCGGCAGCACCATCACGCCGAGCATCACCTGCCACGCCTCCAAGCCGAAGATCACCTTGCCGCGCTGGTCGTCGTCGGCCAGGTTGAGGATGCCCCAGTTGACCAACTGGGAGACCGCGATGCCGGTGACGATGGCGGCCTGCTGGAACGAGCCGAGCCGGCCGCGATAGGCCGGCGGGGCGACCTCGGCGATGTACGCCGGACCGATCACCGAGGCCATCCCGATCGCCGTACCGCCCAGAACCCGCCACAGGGCCAGGTCCCACAGCGCGAACGGCAACGCGGATCCCACCGCGCTGGCCGCGAACAGCACGGCGGCGATCTGCATCACCCGGATGCGTCCGATCCGGTCGGCGATCCGGCCGGCGATCGCGGCCCCGATCGCGCAACCGACCAGCGCGGCGGCGACCACCTGGGCGAGCAGGCTGGAACCCGGCGAGAACTTGCCCCGGATGCCCTCGACCGCGCCGTTGATCACCGAACTGTCGTAGCCGAAGAGGAATCCGCCCATGGCGGCGGCGGCCGTGATGAAGATGACGTGGCCGAGGTTCTCCGAATAGCCGCCGCCGGAACCACCGCCCGAGGCTCCGTCGCCACCGCCGCTCGACTGCCCGGTCGTCGCTGTGCTGCCGGCCAACGTCGCCTCCTGGATCCGTGCGTCCGTGCGGGTCGGTGCGCCCCGCACGAGTCGGGACGCCCCGTCCCGACCCGGTGCGCCCGTCCGGTCCGGGGCGGCCCGTACGGTGTCCCGGATCCGGCCCGGTTGCCGGATCTTGAGAGTTGCCCGATATTTCGCCGCTAATCATCGGCAGGCGGCCGGAAGGCGTTCCCCGGGATCCCGTTCGGCCCCGAGCATTTGCCAGAACTAGCCGATCGCCGCCGGGCGCTTCTCCGCCGCCCCACACCCGTGTGAGTGTTTCGCTCGCTCGGGCACGTACCCGGCCTGCACGGTCGCCCGTGTCGCTCCCCAGCGCCGCGGTGCACGTCGGCGACGTGGTCGAGGCATGTCCCCTCCCAAGGAGCCTCGATGAATCGCAGAACGACCACGGCCGGGACCGTCCTCGCCCTGATCGCCGGCCTGGCGATCGGCGCGGCCGGCTCGTCCTCGGCCGGTACCGACGAACTTTCCACCCCTCCCCCCGCAAGCTCGCAGGACAAGGCGGTATCCGCCGCCGACCGGGCAGTCGCGAACGGTCTGGACGCCCTGGCGAAGGGCCCGGACGAGAAGTTCGAACGTCAGCTCGTCACCCCCTGGATCAACGACCTGTACTCGGTCGCGTACCAGCGCACCTACCGCGGCCTGCCGGTCGTCGGCGGCGACGCGGTGGTCATGGCCGACGGTCAGGGCCGGGTCCGCGGGACCCAGGCCGCGACCAGCGCGCAGATAGCCGTCCCGACCCGGGCGACCGTGGCCGCCGGTACCGCCGAGGCCACGTCCAAGGCGCAGCTTCCGGTCGTGGACAAGGTCGAATCGCACCGCCTCGTCGTCCACGTCCTGGACGGCAACAGCAACCTGGCGTGGGAGACGGTGGTCGCCGGCCGTACCGACACCGCCCCCAGCCGCCTGCACGTGTTCGTCGACGCGAACACCGGCCAGGTCCTCGACAAGGTCGACGACGTCAAGGCGGGCACCGGCAACAGCCAGTGGAACGGCCCCAATCCGCTGACCATCCAGACCAGCGGTTCGGGCAGCTCCTACTCCCTGCGCGACACCACCCGCCCGGGGCTGAGCTGCGCCGACAACGCCACCGGCCAGGTCTTCACGAAGTCCACCGACTCGTGGGGCAACGGTCAGGCGTCGAGCAAGGAGACCGGCTGCGTCGACGTCATGTGGGCGGCGCAGAAGGAATGGAACATGCTCAAGGACTGGCTGGGTCGCAACGGCCACAACGGCAGCGGCGGCAGCTGGCCGGTCAAGGTCGGCCTGAACGACGTCAACGCCTACTGGGACGGCTCCTCCGTCTCCATCGGCCACAACCAGTCCAACCAGTGGATCGGTTCGATGGACGTCGTGGGCCACGAATTCGGCCACGGCATCGACCAGTTCACCCCCGGCGGCACCAGCCGCGAGGCCGGACTCGGCGAGGGCACCGGCGACATCTTCGGTGCGCTGACCGAGGCGTACACCGCCGAGCCGTCGCCGTACGACACACCCGACTACACCGTCGGCGAGACCGTCAACCTGGTCGGTCAGGGCCCGATCCGCTACATGTACAAGCCGTCCACCAACGGCGACCCCGACTGCTACAGCTCCTCGATTCCCAGCACCGAGGTACACAAGGCGGCCGGACCGCTGAACCACTGGTTCTACCTGCTGGCCGAGGGCACGGCCGCCAACGGTCCCGGCAAGCCCGGCAGCCCGACCTGCAACCAGACCACCCTGTCCGGCGTCGGCATCCAGCAGGCGGGCAAGGTCTTCTACGGCGGCATGCTGCTCAAGACCAGCGGCATGACCTACAAGAAGTACCGCACCACGACGCTGACCGCGGCGAAGAGCCTCGACCCGACCTGCGCGCTGTTCAACAAGACCAAGGCCGCGTGGGACGCCGTCAGCCTGCCGGCCCAGACCGGCGACCCGACCTGCGTCGGCAACCCGGACGACTTCTCCCTCTCGCTCAACCCGACCTCGGGCAGCGTGCAGCCCGGCGGTGACGTCACCACCTCCGTCGCCACCGCGACCACGGGTGGCAACGCACAGCAGCTCACCCTGTCCACCGGGACCCTGCCCAGCGGCGTGACCGCCGTGTTCACCCCGGGCACCGTCCAGTCGGGCGGCAGCTCGTCGCTGAAGTTCACGGCGAGTTCGGGTGCGGCCCAGGGGACGTTCCCGATCACGATCACCGCAACCGGCACCGCCACCACGCACAGCGCGCAGTATCAGCTGACGGTCGGTTCCGGTCCGGGCAACCCCGACTTCTCCCTCTCGCTCAACCCGACCCAGGGCACCGTGACGCCCGGCGGGGATGTCACCACGTCGCTGACCACGGCGACCATCAGTGGCACCCCGCAGCAGCTCACGCTGGCCGCCGGGGGCCTGCCCGGCGGCGTGACCGCCGTGTTCACTCCCGACACCATCCAGTCCGGCGCGTCGTCGTCGCTGAAGTTGTCCGCCAGTTCCGCGGCGACGCCGGGCACGTACACGGTGACGGTCACCGCCACCGGCACCGGCACCACGCACAGCGTGGACTACCGGTTGACGGTCGGCACCGGTCCGGGCAACTGCTCCGCACCCGCCTGGGACGCCAACACCGTCTACGTGGGCGGCAACACGGTCTCGTACCAGGGGCACACCTACCGCGCCAAGTGGTGGACCCAGGGCGAGACTCCCGGAACGACCGGACAGTGGGGGGTGTGGCTCGACCTCGGACCGTGCTGAGGACGCCGGCCCGCGCGCAACCCGCGCGAAGTCGAGGCGATCCGTGGGTATCTCGGGTCGGTAGTACCCACCGGTAGCCCCCGTCCGCAGCTCCACCCCTGGTTCCACTCGTAGTTCCATCCGTGGTTCCACTCGTGGTTCCCGTTTCCGGTTTTTCGATCGTGCTGCCCGGCAGGCCCGCAGGTGGGCCTGCCGGGCAGCCGCACGTCGGGGCCCTTCGCCGGCCCGAGTGGACGGACTCCCTTGTCGGGCAAGGCGAACGACCTTGCCGGACACCCTTGACAGTGCCGAGAGAGCGGGCCTAATTTCCTCTACAACTCTTAGGAAGGTTTCCTAACAGTGGCGAAAGGGAGACCGCTCATGGCCGGGAGCACCGAGCGCGGCGCGGCAGCGTCCGGGCGGGAGCAGGCCGGGCGGCCGAGCCTTTTGCGGGCCATCAACGACCGGGCCGCGCTCGAACTCCTCTTGCGGCACGGGCGGCTGTCCCGGGGCCAGATCGGCTCGATGACCGGTTTGTCGAAGCCGACCGCCTCCCAGCTGCTCTCCCGCCTGGAGGCGGCGGGCCTGGTCGTCGGGGTCGGTACCACCGAGGGCGGCCGGGGGCCCGGCGCCCAGTTGTACGAGATCAACCCGGCGGCGGGGCACGTCGCGGGCCTGGACGTCACACCCGCCCGGATCCGGGTGGCCATCGCCGATCTGACCGGGCGGGTGGTGGGCGAGCACGAACTGTCCACCCCTCGCCGGGAGTCGGCCGATACTCCGGGAAGGATCCGGGAGGCGGTCCGGGCCGCCGCCAAGCCGGCCGGGCTCGACCTCGCCGATCTCGCGCACATGGTGATCGGCATCCCGGGCGCGTTCGACCCGACCACCGAGCAGTTCCGCTACGGCCGCCACCTCGCGGGCTGGCACTCCCCCGGGGTGCTGGACCAGATCCGCGAGGCGCTGGGCCTGACAGTGGACGTGGAGAACGACGTCAACCTCGCCGCGCTCGCCGAGCAGCGGGACGGATCGGCCCGCGACGCGGGCGACTTCGTGCTGCTGTGGGTCGACGAGGGAATCGGCTGCGCGATCGTGATCGGCGGCCGACTGCACCGAGGCTCGACCGGCGGCGCGGGCGAGGTCGGCTACATGCCGATGCCCGGCGCGCCGCTGCCGCACGACGTCAGCCGGCGCAATACCGGCGGCTTCCAGCAACTCGCGGGCGCCCCCGCGGTGTTGTCCCTGGCCCGCGCCTACGGCGTGGGCAGTCGTACCGCGCCCCAGGCCGTCGCCCGGGCGGTGCGGGCGACCGAACCGCGCGGCGGCGCCTTCCTCGACGAGCTGGCGAACCGGCTGGCGGTGGGGATCGCGGTGATCGTCTCGGTCCTGGATCCGGGGCTCGTCGTGTTGTCGGGGGCCATCCCGATGGCCGGCGGCGAAGCGCTGCGCTCACGCGTGGTGGACGAGTTGCACCGCCTCGCGATCCCGCGCCCACGCGTCGTGCTCGGCGACGTCCCCGCCAACCCCGTGCTCACCGGCGCCGTGCACGCGGCGCTCGACGTCGCCCGCGACGTCGTCTTCACCACGACCTGACGCACCACGGCACCGCCCGCAGGCCCCACCCGCACGCACACCCGGTACGCCCACCTCATACACGCACGCCCGTCCTCGTACGCCCATCCCCGTACGCGCGCCACCCGACGCCGACCATCGCCGCGACCCGTCGGCACCCGGGCGTATCCCGCCTCGGGCCCACCCTCGCCCGGGCACACCCCCGTCCAGGCACACCTCAGCGCCACCGGCAGCACCAGTACCACCGCCAGGACCACGGCGCCGCTCGTCCCGGCCGCGCCGCCGCCATCTCCGGAGGAGGACCCAGTGCACAGACTCCCACGGCTCCGTCGTTCCCTCACGACCCTCGCGTGCGCCGCCACGCTCGCCCTGATGGCCTCCGCGTGCGCCGGCGACGACGGCGGCTCGGGGTCCGGCACCGGCGCCTCGGAGGCGCCCGACAAGAAGGTCACCATCACCTTCTGGCACGGCTGGAGCGCCGAGAGCGAGACCAAGGCCGTCAAGGACCTGGTCGCCAAGTTCAACGCGTCGCACCCGAACATCACGGTCAAGATCGTCTCCAACGTGACCGACGACAAGATCACCCAGGGCATCCGCTCGGGCAAGGGCCCGGACGTGGTCTCCTCGTTCACCACGGACAACGTCGGCCAGTTCTGTTCGTCGGGCTCGTGGATCGACCTCGCGCCGTGGCTGGCGCAGTCCAACATCGACCCCGCCACCACCTTCCCGAAGGCGGTGATGGACTACACCCAGTTCCAGGGCAAGCGCTGCGCGCTGCCGCTGCTCGCGGACTCCTACGGGCTCTACTACAACAAGGACATGTTCGCCGCGGCGGGCATCGCGGGGCCGCCGAAGACGATGTCCGAACTCGTCGAGACCGCCAAGAAGCTCAATCAACTCAACGGCGACGGCACGTTCAAGGTCGCGGGCTTCCTGCCCACCTTCCACGCCTACGAGTTCACTCCGGCGCACGTGCTCGCCCAGTACGGTCCGACCTACCAGACGCCCGACGGCAAGTCGGCCCTGTCCAAGGACCCGAGCGTCCCGCAGTTCCTCGCCTGGCAGAAGCAATTCGTGGAGAGCCAGGGCGGGTTCGACAAGCTGGAGAAGTTCCGCACCACCTTCGGTGAGGAGTTCTCCGCGGAGAACCCGTTCATGAGCGGCAAGCTCGCGATGACCATGGACGGCGAGTGGCGCACCGCGATGATCGCGAAGGACGCGCCGAACCTGAACTACGGCACCGCGCCGTTCCCGGTCCCGGACGACCAGCAGGACAAGTACGGCCGCAGCTACCTGACCGGCACCACCATCGGCATCGCCAAGTCCAGCCACCACCAGCGGGCCGCCTGGGAGTTCGTCAAGTTCGTCACCACCGACACCGACGCGCTGAACCAGCTCGCGGGGGCGATCCACAACGTGCCCACCACCAACGCCGCGCTGGCCGCGTCGCCGCTGGCGAACGACGAGCACTTCAAGCCCTTCATCGACGCCTTCAAGCACCCGGCGAGCAACACCACGCCCGCCAGCCCCAACGGGGGCAAGTACCAGGTGACGTTCCAGGAGTTCGCGTACAAGTGGGAGGCCGGCGGGGGCGGCGACCCGAGCAAGGGCCTGGCCGATCTGGACAAGCAGATCGACACCGACGTGGCCCAGGTCCAGTGATCCGATGACCACGACCGCCCCCGCGGCGGCGAAGGTCCCGGCGGCGCTGCGCAGGCAGCGCCGCCGGCGGAACCTGCGCACGCTGGCGTTCCTGTCCCCGTGGCTGATCGGCTTCTCGGTCTTCTTCGCGTATCCGCTCGGCGCGACCGTGTACTACTCGTTCACGCGCTACGACCTGATCAACCCGCCCGTGTGGGTGGGCACCCGCAACTGGAACTACGTCCTCAACGACTATCCGGCGCTGTGGCAGGCGTTGCGCAACACGCTGTGGCTGGTCGTGGTGATGGTCACCCTGCGGGTGATCTTCGGGCTCGCTCTGGGCATGCTGGCGATCCGGCTCAAGAGCGGGGCCGGGTTGTTCCGCACACTGTCCTATCTGCCGTATCTGGCGCCGCCGGTGGCCGCCACGATCGGCTTCGCGTTCCTGCTCAACCCCGGTACCGGACCGGTGAACAACCTGCTCGGCGACGCCGGACTGCCGCAGCCGGGCTGGTTCACCGACCCGGACTGGTCCAAGCCGGCACTCACCCTGCTCGCCCTGTGGGGCATCGGCGACCTGCTGGTGATCTTCACCGCGTCGCTGCTCGACGTGCCGCGCGAGCAGTACGAGGCGGCCGAGTTGGACGGTGTCGGGCCGTGGCAGAAGTTCCGCTACGTCACCTGGCCCGCGATCACGCCGGTGGTGCTGTTCGCGGTGGTCACCGGGGTGATCCAGACGATGCAGTACTACACGCAGGCGATGGTCGCCGGGAAGGTCGCCAGCGGCATCATCGGCAACTCCGGCCAGCCGTTCGAGCCGGGGTATCCGCAGGGCACCACGCTGACGCTGCCGCAACTCGTGTACCAGGAAGGGTTCTCCACCTTCAACACCGGTGCGGCGTGTGTGATCTCGCTGATCCTGTTCGCCATCGCGATGGCGTTCACGTTCGTGCTGCTTCGGCGGCGGTCGGGGCTGTTGGACGACGACTGAGCCCGGCTGCCCGTTCCTCGGCGAAACACCCTGCCGAAACCTCGAGTTCGACGATCCACCGTGCCCAGAAGGGATCGGTTACATGGCCCAGACCGTCACGGTCGAGGCGGCCGGCGTCGTGCCGCCGCCCGTGCCCGCCCGGACACCGGCGCAGCCGCATCGGCGCAAGCGTGTACTGAGCTGGATCGGCGTGCACACGCTCGCCGTCACCGCCGTGCTGTTCTTCATCCTTCCGTTCGTGTTCCTGTTCCTGACCTCGGTGATGTCCGACAAACAGGCGTTGACCAGCCACCTGTGGCCCACGTCGTGGGAGTGGGGCAACTACACCGAGGTGATGAAGACCCCCGGCTTCGGCACGTGGTGGCGCAACACGCTGATGTACGCCGGGCTCGGCACCCTGTTCACCGTGGTCTCCAGCCTGCCGGTGGCCTACGCGCTGGCCAAGTTCCGGTTCCGCTTCCGGGGCGTGGCGCTGATGCTGGTGATCTCGTCGATGATGTTGCCGCCCCAGGTGATCGTCATCCCGATGTACATCTTCTGGGCCAAGCAGATGCACCTGAGCGGGACGTTGTGGCCGCTGATCATCCCGATGGCCTTCGGCGACGCGTTCACCATCTTCCTGCTCCGCCAGTTCCTGCTCACCATCCCGTCCGAGTACCTGGACGCGGCCCGGGTGGACGGGTGCGGCGAGCTGCGCATCCTGATCTCGATCGTGCTGCCGATGATCCGGCCGGCGATCGCGGCGGTGGCGCTGTTCCAGTTCTTCTATTGCTGGAACGACTACTTCGGTCCACAGGTGTACGCCTCGGAGAATCCGGGCGCGTGGACGTTGTCGTACGGCCTGGAGTCGTTCAAGGGCGCACATCAGGTCAATTGGAATCTCATGATGGCCGCCACCCTCTTGGTGATGGCGCCGGTGATCCTCGTGTTCTTCTTCGCCCAGAAGGCGTTCATCGAGGGCGTGACACTGACGGGAGTAAAGGGTTGAAGCTTGCGGTGGTGGGCGGTGGGTCCACCTACACTCCCGAACTCGCGGACGGCCTCGGCCGCTTGCGCGAGACCTTGCCGGTCGACGAACTCGTGCTCGTGGACCCGGTGTTGGAACGCCTGGAATCGGTCGGCGCGGTCGTGCGCCGCATCCTGGCCCGCTACGGACACCCGGCCCGGGTGGTGTTGACCGACGACCTGGACGCGGGCGCCGAGGGGGCCGACGCGGTGCTCTTCCAGCTCCGGGTGGGCGGTCAGCAGGCCCGGGCGCAGGACGAGGCGTGGCCGCTGGACTGCGGCTGCGTGGGGCAGGAGACCACCGGGGCGGGCGGCCTGGCCAAGGCGCTGCGCACGGTGCCGGTGGTGCTGGACGCGGCCGAGCGGGTCCGCCGGGTCGCGCCGCAGGCGTGGATCGTGGACTTCACGAACCCGGTGGGCATCGTCACCCGGGCGCTGCTCGACGCGGGCCATCGTGCGGTGGGGTTGTGCAACGTCGCGATCACCTTCCAGCGGCGTTTCGCCGCGTTGTTGGACGTGGCGCCGGATCGGCTGCGCCTGGACCATGTCGGGCTCAACCACCTGACCTGGGAGCGGGGCATCCACGTGGTGGACGACCTGGGCGCGCCCGGGCCGGACCTGCTGCCGCGCCTGCTGGCCGAGCACGGGGCCACGATCGCGGCGGACATCGAGTTGCCGGTGGATCTGATGTACCGGCAGAACACGGTTCCCTCCTACTACTTGCGCTACTTCTACGCACACGACGCGGTGGTGTCCGCGCAGCGGCACACCGGTTCGCGAGCCGAGGAGGTGGCCGCGATCGAGCGCGAACTGCTGGAGCTGTACAAGGATCCGACCCTGGACACCAAGCCGGAGCTTTTGGAGCGCCGGGGCGGGGCGTACTACTCGGAGGCGGCGGTGGCGCTGGTCGCGGCGCTGATGGGCAAGGGCACCGACGAGGCGGCCCGGGTCCAGGTCGCCGACGTGCGCAACAACGGCATTTTGCCGTTCCTGCCGGACGACGCGGTGATCGAGGTGCAGTCCCGGATCGACGCGAACGGCGCGACGCCGCTGCCGGTGGCGCCGGTGGGGCCGTTGCAGGCCGGGCTGATCGCGCATGTCGCGGCGTACGAGGAGTTGGCCTTGGACGCGGCGCTGCACGGCGGGCGGGACCGGGTGTTCACCGCGTTGTTGGCGCACCCGCTGGTCGGGCAGTACGACATCGCCGAGTCGCTCACCGATCGGCTCCTTGCCGCGGGCAAGGAGCACCTTCCGTGGGCGCGGTGACCGGGGACGCCTCGCCCCCGCCGGCACCGGCCGTGCTCGCGATCGACGCGGGCAATTCGAAGACCGATGTCGCGGTGGTCGACGCGGACGGTCGGGTATGGGGCCGGGCGCGGGGGCCGGGCTACAAGCCGTACGTGCTCGGCCACGAAGCGGCGGCGGAGGCGGTCGCCGAGCTGGTCGAGGAGGTACTGCGGGCGGCGGCGGGGGTCGGGCCGGTGGAGCATGTCGCGGCCTACCTGGCCAACATCGACCTGCCGGTGGAGGAGTTGCGGCTGCGCAAGGAGTTCGAGGATCGGGGGTGGAGCCGGACGGTCACCGTCGGGAACGACACCTTCGCGGTGCTGCGTTCGGGCACGGACGCGCCGCGCGGGGTCGCGGTGGTGTGCGGCGCGGGGATCAACTGTGTGGGTCTGCTGCCGGACGGGCGCACCGCGCGCTTCCCGGCCCTCGGGCGGATGACCGGCGACTGGGGCGGCGGGATCGGCCTGATGGAGGAGGTGATGTGGTCGTCGGTACGGGCCGAGGACGGTCGGGGGCCGGCCACGGCACTGGCGGCGGCCACGTCCGAGCACTTCGGCCTGCCGTCGGCGACCGCGGTGGCCGAGGCGGTGCACCTGGGCGAGCTGCCGGCCGAGCGGCTGCACGAACTGGTTCCGTTGTTGTTCCGGGTGGCCGAGGCGGGCGACCCGGTGGCGGGCGAGGTGGTCGAGCGGCAGGCGGCCGAGATCGCGGTCCTGGCGGTGACGGCGCTGGGTCGGCTGGACCTGCTGGGCGAGGCGGCCGACGTCGTCCTGGGCGGCGGCGTGCTGGCCGCGGAGCCGCCGCTGCTGATGGCGGCGGTGGCCCGGCGGGTGTTGGGGGTCGCGCCGAGGGCGGTGCTGAAGGTCGCGTCGGATCCTCCGGTGGTGGGCGCTGCCCTGCTCGGACTCGATCGCCTGCGCGGCGAGGGCCGGGCGCCAGTTGACGAGGACGGGGCGGCGGAGCGGCGGCTGCGGGAAGGGTGGTCGGCGGGGGTGGGCTGAGCGGGCGGTCGGCGTCGGTGCGGGAGGGGGACGGGGGTCGGGGGTCGGGGGGAGACGGGGAGACGGGGAGACGGGGGCGGGCGGTCCGGATCGGGCCGGCCGGGGGTGGCCGGGGCGTCGGGCGGGCGTCGCGCCGGCCGGCTTCGGAGCGCGGGGGGCGTGACCGCTTCGGGGCGTGGCCACGTGGCGGCATGCGGCCGCTGTCTGTCCGGGGCCAGTGTGCGCGGGCCCGTGCGGCCGAGGCTCGTGGCCGAAGGCTCGTGCGGCCCGGGTCCGGGTTCTGTGGTCGTTTGGGCATCGGGCGTTCATATGGATCGCATACGATCCGGGCGGGGGCGGGTTCATCCGCGACGGGGCCCACACGATGCGGATGGGGACGACTGTGGGCGATCTCGCGTGATCGACGGCTCCGCGCCGGGCCTTGTCCGCGACCGGGCGACCTGGTCGTTGTACCTGCACATGGCCGCGTTCGGCTACTTCCTGTACTGCTTCGGCCCCTCCGTCACGCTGCTCGGTAACGAACTGGGCGTGAGCAACGCGGTGGCCGCGCTGCACAGTACGGCCTATGCGGCGGCGGGCGTGTTGATCGCGCTGCTCGGCGACCGGCCGATGCGCCGCTTCGGGCGCGGGCGCACGTTGTGGACCGGGTGTGTGGTGCTGTGCCTGGGTGTGCTCGCGTACTGCGCGGCGGCCACCGCGGCCGTGTCGTTGGGCGCGGCGCTGCTGTGCGGGTTCGGTGCGTTCCTGGTGGTGAACGTGGCCGGTACGGCGCTGGCCGACCACCACGGCCCGATCGCCGGGCCGAGCGCGCTCAGCGAGGCCAACGGCCTGGCGGCCGGCGTGGGTACCGCCGCTCCGCTGCTGATCGGCGTGATGGATTCCTCCGGCCCCGGTTGGCGCTGGGCCATGGTCGTGGTCCCCGTGCTCTTCGCCGCTCTGGCCCTGGTGTACGGCCGGACCCCGATCCCGGATCCACCCCCGCCGACCCGACCGACACCGGACCGTCCCGAGGCGCCGACCCGGGGGCTGCCGCGCGCCTACTGGTGGGCCTGGTCGTTGACGGTGTGTTCGGTGGCGGTGGAGTTCTCGTTGTCGCTGTGGGCCTCCACGCTGTTGCGCGACCGCACGGGGATGTCGGAGAGCGCCGCCGCCACCGCGATGACCGCCGTGGTGGCCGGCCTGTGTCTGGGTCGACTGGCGGGCGGGCGGCTGATGTTGCGCGTGCCGTTGGATCGGCTGTACGGCGGGGCCGTCGCGGTCAACCTGGTCGGTTTCGCGGTGTTCTGGACGGCCTCGGTGCCGTGGCTCGGCTATACCGGCCTGTTCCTCTCCGGCCTGGGCCTGTCCGTACAGTTCCCCCTCGCCACCGCGACGGCGATCCGCGCGGCGGGCGGGCGCACCGACCTGGCCGTCTCCCGCCTCGCCGGGGCCACCACCCTGGCCGCCGGCGGTGCGCCCTTCCTGCTCGGCGTGGCCACCGACCTGATGCCGGTCCGCACCGCGTTCCTGCTCCTGCCCATCCTGCTCCTGGCCTCGCTCCCCATCCTCCGCCAGGCCACCACCCCCCGCCCCTGACCCGGCACCCCGCTCGGGCCCGCAACACCCGCGCCACTGTTGCCGTGATCAGGGCCGATAACGGGTGTCTATGCGAACCCGGCAAACGCGAGTCGCACGAGCCGGAGATCCCTTCCAGGCGCCGACCGCCCCCGCCCCGGCCCTATGACCCGCCGGGTGAGACCCCCGCGCCCACCGCGCGGGCGTGTGGGTAGTCGGTCGAGCGGTTCTGGAAGGACAGGATCTTCGGGTTTCGGATCACGCCGTCGCGCATTTCGATCGCGTTGGCGATGGTCGCGTCCGCGTCCCAGGCGGTCGGGCCGGCCATGACCGTGTCGAGGTAGGGGACGAGGGCCTTGCTGATCTCCCACGTGGCGGAGTCCCACAGATAGGACGGGCTGTGGTCGACCGCGTAGTAGTGGCAGTTGTCCCCGACCGTGAAGGCGGGTGCGTCGAAGGTGGTCGGGTGGGCCCATTCGAAGCCCATGCCGTCGTCGCAGGAGACGTCGATGAAGAACGAACCGGGCCGATACCGCGGCAGATCCTCGTTGAGTACGAACGTCAACGGCGCGTCGGTGTCCTGCCGAATGCAGTTCACCACGATGTCGTAGCCGGCGAGGTGGCTGCCCAACGGCACCGGTCCGTCCTCGGTGAGCGCCTCCAGACGTGACGGGTCGTCCTCGCCGAAGCGGAAGTGACTCATCACGACCGAGGGCATCGGCGACGCCACCGCGACCGCGTCGCGCGCGGTCAACACCGTGACGTCCGAGATGCCCATCGCCTCCAGGGCTATCACCGCGCCGCGCGCCGTCGCGCCGAAGCTGAGCACCGCCGCGCGCATCCGGCGGCCGTAGCTGCCGGTCGCGCCGCCGAGTGCGAGGGCATGCAACACCGAGCAGTAGCCCGCGAGTTCGTTGTTCTTGTGGAACACGTGGACACTGAACGCGCCGGCCGCGGTCCAGTGATTCATCTCCTCCCACGCGATCATCGTCAGCTTGCGATCGATGCCCAGCTGGGTCATCGTCGGATCCTGCACACAGTGCGGCCAGCCCCACAACACCTGGCCGTCGCGCATCGCGGCCACGTCCTCGTGGGTCGGTTTGGGGAGCAGCACCACGTCACTCTCGGCAAGCAGGCGTTTGCGCGGAAGCAGGCCGGCCACGTGCCGCACGAGTTCCGCGTCGGCGACGCCGAAGCGCTCGCCGTAGCCCTCCTCCAGGAAGAGGTGTTCGCGGACGTCCGGCGCGATCCGCTCGACATGCAGCGGGTGGACCGGCAATCGGTGCTCGTTCTCCTTGAGTGAGGAGCCGAGAATGCCGAGAGTCATGCGGGTCCTGCGAATCATGAGATTCCTTTGGTAGACCCCCAGTATTCCCCACCCGGCCGGCTATCCCTTTCGCTGTACGCGGGCCTCCCACGGTTGCAGCACCGTCGGGTCGATCGCCGTGCCCACGTTGCCGAGGACGAGCGGGGCCGATGCCCACTCGCTCGCGAGCGCCGCCGGAAGCTCGACCGGCTCGCCGGTGAAGTTGGCCAGCGTCAGCAAGGTGGTGTCGCGGTGGCGCCGGGTGAACGCGTACAGCCGTTCGTCCTCCGCGAGCAGCATCGTGAAGTCACCGTGCACGACGGTCGGTTCACTGTGTCGCAGGGCGATCAGGCGCCGGTAGTGGTGGTACACCGACTCCGGGTCGGCCAGTGCCGCCGCCGCGTTGATCGTGGTGTGGTTCGGGTTGACCGGCAACCACGGTGTGCCGGTGGTGAACCCGGCGTGTTCGGACGCGTCCCACTGCATCGGCGTACGCGCGTTGTCCCGCCCCCGCGCCCGCAGTCCGTCCAGCACCCGTTCCGGATCCTCGCCGACCCGGATCGCCTGCCGATAGTGGCCCAGCGCCTCGATGTCCCGCACGTCCTCGATCGAGGCGAACGGCGCGTTGGTCATGCCCAGTTCCTCGCCCTGGTAGATGTAGGGCGTGCCCCGGTGCAGGTGCAGAACGGTGGCCAGCATCGTCGCCGAGCGCACCCGGTATCGAGGCCCGTCGTCGCCGAACCTGGACACCACCCGGGGCTGGTCGTGGTTGTTCCAGTACAGGCTGTTCCAGCCCACCTCGGCCAGGCCCGTCTGCCACCGGCCCAACGACTCCTTGAGCGCGGTCAGCCGCAGCGGCCGCACGTCGAACTTGTGCCGCCCGAAGTCCAGCCCCACGTGCTCGAATTGGAACACCATGTCCACCTCGCCGCGCGCCGGGTCGGTGAACAGCCGCGCCTGCTCCAGCGTCACCTCGGGCATCTCGCCCACGGTGAGCACCCGTTCCGGACGATCGGCGAATACCTCACGACGCATCTCCGCGAGGTATTCGTGCACCCGGGGCCCGCATACGTAGTACGGCGACCCGTCGCCGTACAGCCCGTCGCCCGCCGACTCGCCGTCCGGCAGGTCCGGACGCTTCGAGATCAGGTTGATCACGTCCATCCGGAACCCGTCCACCCCGCGGTCGAGCCACCAGCGCATCATCGCGTGGATCGCCTGGCGGACCTGCGGGTTCTCCCAGTTCAGATCGGGCTGCTTCGGCGAGAACAGATGCAGGTAGTACTCCCCGCTCGCGTCGTCGTACTGCCACGCCGACCCGGAGAAGAACGACCCCCAGTTGTTCGGCGCAGCCGAGTCCTCCCCCACGACCCCGCGCTCCGGCCGCCCGGGGCGCCACCAATACCAGTCCCGCTTGGCGCTGTTCGGCCCCTCGCGCGATTCCCGAAACCACGCGTGCTCATCCGAGGTGTGGTTGACCACGAGGTCCATCACCAGCCGCATCCCACGCTCGTGTACGGCGGCCACCAGCCGATCGAAGTCGGCCAACGTACCGAACATCGGCTCGATGTCCCGGTAGTCGCTGATGTCGTACCCGTTGTCGTCCTGCGGCGACGGATACACGGGCGACAACCACAGGACATCCACCCCGAGCCCGACCAGATGATCGAGCCGAGCCAGGATCCCGCCCAGATCCCCGATCCCGTCCCCGTCGGAGTCCGCGAAACTGCGCGGATAGATCTGATAGACCACCGCCGACTTCCACCAGGGCTCCTCCACCCACTCCCCGTCACCACTCGCCACGCCCCACCAACCCCTCTCCCGAAGCACGAAGCACGAAGCACGAACACGAAGCACGCGGAGCGCCCGGAGCACCCCGGCCCCTCCACTGTCACCCGCCGGCCGCCCCCGCGTCCGCGAACCCCGGATTTCAAGCGCGGCACGCGGGGGCCGGCGGCGCGGCAGCCCTTGGCGATAATCCGTTGGCAAGTGGCACCGTTGCCACTCCTGTCGGGCAGGGGTGAGTTTTAGCCTCGGCGGGTGACCAAGTTTCTGCTTGCCGTACATGTGCTTGCCGCGATTTTGGCGGTCGGGCCGGTGACCGTTGCCGCGAGTATGTTCCCGCCCGCCGCCCGGAAGGCGCGGGCCCATCCGGAGGACGAGCAGGCCGCGGCCGTGGTGCGCGGGCTGCATCGGACCTGTCGGATCTACGCGGTCGTAGGCGTGGTGGTGCCGGTCTTCGGGTTCGGGGTCGCCGTGCAGATGGGCGTGGTGGGGGACGCGTGGCTGGTCGTGTCGATGGTGTTGACCGCGATCGCCGCCGCGCTCCTCGGGTCGGCGGTACTGCCCCGACAGAGCGCGCTGCTGGCCGACATCGGGACGGCGGACGACGGAACGGCCACCGCGACGGCCCCGGCCGCCGATCCCGTGTCCCCCTTCCACCGCGCGACCGTGCGCCTGGGCATGCTCACCGGCGTGTTCAACCTCCTCTGGGCCACCGTGACCGTCTTGATGATCGCCCGGCCGGGATCCTCCACCGGCGCCTGATCCCCCGCCGCCCGGCAGGTGCAAAGATCGCCGTTTCGGGCAGGTATCGGTCCTCGCACGATGTCCGGTCCGCCGCCGGCGGGCTCGGCGCGATGGGCACGATGGGGACGGTGTGGTGGAGCGACACGAGGGGGGCGGCGCCGGGTCGGGGGCGCCGCGGATCGGAACGCGGCGGCACGCCTGGGACACCAGACGTTGGCTGCTCGTCGGGGTCACCACGACGCTGGTCGTATCGGCCCTGCTCTCGGCGCTCGGCGCGTGGGTGTTCTCGCACTCCACCGCGGTGAACGGACGGCTGGTGGACTACAGTTCGCCGGCGCTGATCGCCGCGGTGCGCCTGGAGACGGCGTACGCCGACCAGGACGCCGCGGTGCGCGGCTACGTGTGGACCGGCGACGCCTCGCTTTTGGACGGCTACGCGATGGGCCGCGCCACCGAGCAGGAGCAGGCGGCCGTACTGCGCGAGCTGTTTCGCGACGACCCGACCGCGAGCAACGAGCTGCGGGTGGTGCAGGAGCGGGCGCGGGCGTGGCAGGACCGGGTGGTCCGGCCCGTGCTCGCCGTCCCGCCCGGGAGCGAGCCGCCGGCGGAGGTGCGCGCGGCCGTCGCCGACACCTCCGCCTATCCGGCGCTGCGCACCGCCGCCCGCGAACAGCAGCACCGGCTCCAGCGGCAGCGCGACAGCGCCAGGGCCGACCTCCAGGACGTCCGCGATCTGCGCACCTGGGTGTTCAGCGGGATCGCGCTGGTGGTCGTGGGCGGCGCGATCATGGTGTTCGCGGGGTTGCGGCACGGCGTGACCCGGCCGATGAGCCGACTGGTGGCGGACGCCAACGCGGTGGCCGGGGGCGACTTCCGGCATGAGATCACCCCCACCGGCCCCGCCGACCTGCGCGCGCTGGCCGACGCGATGGAGGCGATGCGCCGCCGACTCGCCGACGAATTGGCGTTCTCCGACGACACCCGGCGCCGCCTGGACGAGCAGGCCACCGAACTGCGCCGCTCCAACGCCGACCTGGAGCAGTTCGCCTACGTCGCCTCGCACGATCTCCAGGAGCCGCTGCGCAAGATCGCGAGCTTCTGCCGCCTGCTGGACAAGCGATACCACGGGCAGCTGGACGAACGGGCCGACCGCTACCTGGACTTCGCGGTGGACGGCGCGGTGCGGATGCAGACCTTGATCGACGACCTGCTCGCCTTCTCCCGGGTGGGCCGCAGTCCGGCGACGGAGACGTCGGTGGACCTGAACGCCGTGTACGAGACGGTGATCGGTGATCTGGATCTGGCCATCCGGGACGCCCACGCCGAGGTCCGGCACGATCCGCTGCCCACCGTGCGCGGCGACCGCACCCAGCTCTCCCTGGTCATGCAGAACCTGATCGCCAACGCGGTGAAGTTCCGCAAGCCGGACCGGCCGGTCCGGGTCTCGGTCGAAGCCGAGGCGATGGACGGCATGTGGCGGATCTCCGTATCCGACGACGGCATCGGCATCGATCCGTCCCAGGCCGACCGGATCTTCGTGATATTCCAGCGCCTGCACACCCGCGAGGCCTATTCGGGCAACGGCATGGGCCTGGCGATGTGCAAGAAGATCGTCGAATTCCACGGCGGCACGATCGGGTTGGACCCCGAGTACACGACCGGTACCCGCATCGTGTTCACCCTCCCGTCGGCCGACGGACCCGACGCCGAACGCCCCGGCCCCGAGACCGCGTCCGAGCGCCGCACGGCCCACCGTGGCGGGAAACCCCGGTCACTCGCCGAAGTCCCCCCACCCCAGCCCTGACCCGGCCGCCACCACCCGGTCCGGCGCGATCGGCAACGTTCGCACCCGTACCCCCGTCGCGTGGAAGACCGCGTTGGCGACCGCCGCCGCCGCGCCGACCACGCCGATCTCGCCCGCGCCCCGCGCGCCGACGTCGCCGATATGCGGGTCGGGGACGTCCACGAACAGCACGTCGAGCGCGCCGACATCGGCGTTCACCGGCAGGTGATAGCCCGCCAGGTGCGGTTCGACCACGTGCCCCCGGCGCGGGTCGATCGTGGTCGCCTCCATCAACGCCTGGGCCAGACCGAAGGTCATCCCGCCCAGGAGTTGGCTGCGCGCCGTGCGCGGATTGATCACCCGGCCGATGTCGAACGCGCCGACCATCCGCCGCACCCGCACCACTCCGGTCAGCGCGTCCACCGCGACCTCGGCGAACTGCGCGCCGAACGAGTGCACGGCGTAGGGCGATCCGGCGTCCGGATGGGCGTGGCCGATCGCCGAGATCGACGGCGAGCCGATCCGGGACAGCTCGCCCACGAAGGTGTCGGGGCCGAACTCGATCCCGGCGATCTCCCGCCCGTACAGCGGCGATTCCGGGTCGGCCAGGGCGCCGGCCAGCAGGTCGTCCCGTACCGATTCGCAGGCCCGCCGGATCGCCGGGCCGACGTAGGCCACGGTCTGGGAGCCGATCGAGGGTGGCGCCTCGGGCAGTTCGCTGTCGCCGAGCCTGACGAAGATGCGATCCGGCCCGATGCCCAGCACGTCGGCGGCGATCTGCGCGAACACGGTGTACGTCCCGGTGCCGATCTCGTGCGAGGCGACGCCCACCACGGCGGTGCCGTCGACGCGCAGTTCGGCATAGGCCGCGGCCGGCCCCGGGTCCATCTCGTGCGTGGCGCTCGCCATCCCGCTGCCGATCAGCACATCGCCGTCGCGACGGGTGCCCGGCGTGCGGTCGGTGGGGTCCCAGCCGAACCGCTCGGCGCCCAGGCGGTAACACTCGCGCAGGTGTTTACCCGACCACGGTCGACCCGACGAGGGATCGGTGTCGGCGTGATTGCGCAGCCGCAACTCCACCGGGTCGAGTCTCAGTTCGTGCGCCAACTCGTCCAGGGCCGACTCCAGCGCGAACGATCCCGGGGCGCGGCCGGGCGCACGCTGGAAGGTCGGCGGCTGCATGTCGAGCCGCACGATGCGCTGCCGGATCGTCACGTTCGGGCAGGCGTACAACATCGCGGTCGGCCCGCCGGTGTTCTCCACCACGTTCTCCCCGAAGGACGTCGCCGTGGTGCCGTCGTGGGCGATCGCGGTCAACCGGCCGTCCCGCCGCGCGCCGAGCACCACCCGCTGCCGGGTGGGCGGGCGCACGCCGCACGAGGTGAACATCTGCGGCCGGGTGAGCGCGAGGCGCACCGGTCGGCCGACCAGCCGCGCCGCCGCCGCGGCCAACAACACGTGCGGCCACACCGTGCCCTTGCTGCCGAAGCCGCCGCCGACGAACCCGGACAACACCCGAACGTCCTCGGGCCGCAGCCCGAATGCCTCGGCCAGCGCCGCGCGCACCCCGAAGACGTACTGCGTCGAGTCGTAGACGGTGAGCCGATTGCCCGTCCAGCGCGCGGTGGTGGTGCACGGCTCCATCGCGTTCATGTGCTGCGGCGGGGTCTCGTAGTACGCCTCGACCGTCGCGTCGGCCACCGCCAGACCCGTGGCCAGGTCGCCCCGGACCACGTCCTCGCGACCCGGCGGAGTCTGCGCAATCGCGTCCTCGATCCGCGTCAGCGGTGCCTCTTCCCGATAGCGCATCCGGATCGACTCGGCGCCGGCAACCGCCTGCTCCCGGGACTCCGCGACCACCATCGCGACATGTTGCCCGTGGTGGTGGATCACCGCGTCGGACAGCGGTGTCCGGCCGTCGCCCATCGGCCCGCCGTCCGCCGAGTAGAAGGACGCCACCGGGCCGATGCCCAACGAGCCGTCGGAGGCGCACACCGCCAGCACACCGGGCGCGCGCTCGGCGGCGGCGACGTCCGTCTCGAGGATCCGGCCCTTGGCGACGGTGCTCTGCACCAGCACGGCGTGGGCGAGATCGGGCAGGACCGTGTCGCCGGTGTACATCGCGGTACCGGTGACCTTGACCGGGCCGTCCACCCGCGTCAGGGGTCGGCCGATCCACGCCTGTTCCGGGCTCATCCGCGTTCCCCTTCCCCGGCGGTCAGCGTGGTCAGCGCCCGGGCGACGACGCGACGGATCAATTCGACCTTGTACCCGTTGTCCCGCAGCGGCCGGGCGCCCTCGGTGGCCGCCTCCCCCGCCCGGGCGAACGCGGCGGTGCTCGGCGGCGCGCCGATCAGCGCGGTCTCGGCCGCGACCGCCCGCCACGGCGTGGTCGCCACACCGCCGAGCACGATCCGGGCGTCGTGAACGGTGCCCTCACGGACGTCCAGGGCGACCGCCACCGAGCACATCGCGAACGCGAACGAGGCCCGCTCGCGCACCTTGAGGTAGTACGAATGGGCACCCAGTGCCGTCAGCGGCACCTCGACCCCGGTGATCAACTCGCCGTGCACGAGCGTGGTCTCCCGCTCGGGGGTGTCCCCCGGCGGCAGATGGAAGGCGTCGATCGGCTCCTCGCGCGGGCCGCCGGGCCCGTCGATCCGCACCCGGGCGCCCAGCGCGAGCAGCGCGACCGCGAGGTCGGACGGGTGGGTGGCGATGCACCGCTCGCTGGTCCCGAGCACCGCGTGCCCCCGGTGGTCGCCGTCCAGCGCCGCGCAGCCGCTCTCCGGCAGCCGCTTGTTGCACGGCATCGACGGGTCGCGGAAGTAGCCGCACCGGGTGCGCTGCATCAGGTTGCCGCCGAGCGTGGCGAGGTTGCGCAGTTGGGGCGAGGCGCCGGCGAGCAGGGCCTGCGCGAGCACCGGCAGGCGCTCGGCCACCACGGGGTGCGCGGCCAGGTCGCTGTTGCGGACGAGGGCGCCGATCCGGAGCGTGTCGCCGTCGGGCCCGATCCCGCCCAGCGGCAGCCCGCCGATGTCGACCAGCCGGGCCGGGTCCGCCACACCGCACTTCATCAGGTCGACGAGGTTGGTGCCGCCGGCGATGTACATCGCGTCCGGGCCCAGCTCGGCCCAGGCATGCGCGGGTTCGTCCGGACGGGTGTAGGTGAAGGGACGCATCGCGGCTACCGCCCGGCCGCGGCGGCGATCGCCGTGACGATGTTCGGATACGCGGCACACCGGCACAGGTTGCCGCTCATCCATTCGCGGATCTCGTCGTCGTCCCCCGCGTGGCCCTCGTCCAGCAGCGCGACCGCGGCCATGATCTGCCCGGGCGTGCAAAAACCGCACTGGAACGCGTCGTGGTCGACGAACGCCCGCTGTACGGGGTGCAACTCCCCCTCGGGATCCCCGCCCAGGCCCTCGATGGTGGTCACCTCGCACCCGTCGTGCATCACCGCGAAGGTCAGGCACGAGGTGATCCGGCGACCGTCGAGCAGCACGGTACAACTGCCGCACTGGCCCAGGTCGCAGCCCTTCTTCGGGCCGGTCAGCCCGAACTCGTCGCGCAGCGCGTCCAACAGGGTGACGCGCGGGTCGACGCGGATCCGGCGCGGGTCCCCGTTGACCCGCAGTTCCACTTCGTCGGCGGCGGCCTCGATCGACATGGTCCCTCCGGGGTGGGCGCACCCGAGCCGTGCCGACCCGGGATCAGCGCTGCTACCCGCCCTCCACGCGCGCTACACGACCGACCCCCTCGGCGCGGGCAGCGTGGGGACCGCCGCGAGCAGGGCCCGGGTGTACGCGTGGCCGGGGTCGCCCAGGACCCGCGCCGTCGGGCCGGACTCCACGGCCTCGCCCGCCTTCAGGACCAAGACCTCGTCGCACAGGTGTTGCACCACGCCGAGGTCGTGCGAGACCAGCACGAGGGACAGGCCGAGTCGGGTTTTGAGGTCGCCGAGCAGATCGAGGATCTGCGCCCGGACGGACACGTCGAGCGCGCTGACCGGCTCGTCGGCGACCAGCACGCGCGGGGCGGGGGCGAGGGCTCGGGCGATGGCGACACGCTGCCGTTGGCCGCCGGAGAACTCGTGCGGGTACCGGTCGCGCGTGTCGGGGTCCAGGCCGACGGCGGCCAGCACCTCGTCCACCCGCGCGTCGTGGTCGCCGGCGACGCCCAGGCATTCGAGCGGTTCGGCCACGATGTCGCGCACCCGCGCGCGGGGGTCGAGCGAGCTCATCGGGTCCTGGAGCACGATCTGCACCTCGCGCCGGAACCAGGTCAGGCCGCGGGCCGGCCCGGGTCGGACCTCGCGGTCGCGGTAGCGGACCGTGCCGCCGTCGGCCCGGTCCAGGCCGAGCAGCAGCCGGATCAGGGTGGATTTGCCCGCGCCGGACTCGCCGACCACGCCGAGCGCGCCGCCCTCGGCCAGCGCCAGATCCACCCCGCGCAGCGCGTACCGCCGCCCCGGTGGGGCCCACAACGAACGACGCGGCAGCCGATACGTCCGGGTCAGGCCCTCGGCGCGCAGCAGTACGGCGGGCGCGGTCACGACGCGGCCTCCACGGAGTCGGTGGGAATCTCGGTCGGCGCCTCGATCGGGGTGAACGCCGTCGCCCGCGCGGCGGCGAGGAGCGCGCGCGTGTAGGGCGCGCGCGGGTCGTGCAGGATCGTCCGCAGCGGCCCCTGTTCGACCGTACGCCCGCCGCGCAGCACCGCGATGCGATCGCTCACCGACGACACCACCGCGAGGTCGTGCGTGATGAACAGCAGCGCGGTGCCCTGCTCCCGGGCCTGCTCGTCGAGCAGCGCGAGGATGTCCCGCTGTACGGTCACGTCCAGCGCGGTGGTCGGCTCGTCCGCGATCAACAGCGCCGGTCGGCAGGCCAGGGCGATCGCGATGCCCACCCGCTGGCGCTGCCCGCCGGAGAGCTGGTGCGGCCGGGCCCGGACCAGGTCGGCCGGATCCGGCAGGCCCACCCGCGCGGCCAGCTCGATCGCCGCCTCGTCGGCCCGACGGCGGGTCAGGCCCCGGTGCAGGCGCAGCGGTTCGGCGATCTGCCGGCCGACGCGCATGGTCGGGTCGAGCGCGGTGAGCGGTTCCTGGAAGACCATGGCGACCCGATCGCCGCGAATGCGGGCGAGTTCGCGCTCGGAGCGGCCGAGCAGTTCGGCGCCGTCGAGCCGGATGCTGCCGGTGACCTCGGCGCCCTCGGGCAGCAGGCCCAGCACGGCCAGCGCGGTGAGCGACTTGCCGGAGCCGGACTCGCCGATCAGGCCGAGCCGTTCGCCGGGCGCGAGGGTCAGGTCGACGCCGTCCACCACGGTGCGGCCGGCGATCCGGATGGTGAGGTCGGTGATCTCCAGGAGCGCGCCGTCGACCGCGGCGGGCGGGCGGGTCGCCCGCACCGCGCGCTCGACGTCGGCCTTGGCGACCGGCCCCGATCCCCCGTGCCGCAGGCGCGGATCGGTGGCGTCGCGCAGCGCGTCGCCGAGCAGGTTGAAGCCCAAAACGGTGAGCGCGACGGCGAGTCCGGGCCAGACCACGAGCAGCGGCCGGGCCGAGATGTAGGGCTGTTGGTCGTGCAGGATCCGGCCCCAGGACACGGCCGGCGCGGGGCTGCCGTACCCGAGGTAGGACAGCGCGGCCTCGGTCAGCGAGGCCACCGCCATCACCAGCGAGAGCTGGACCAGCAGGGTCGGCGCGATGTTCGGCAGGATGTGTCGCCGAACGGTGCGCCACGTGCTCGATCCGCTCGCGGCGGCGGCCAGGACGTAGTCGGTACCGGCCACCCGCTCGATCTCGGCCCGGGCGATCCGGGCCAGGTGTACTCCGAACGCCACGCCGATCGCGCTCGCGGCGGTCCACACCGACCCGCCGAACACGGCGGCCAGGATCATCGCGGTGAGCAGCGCCGGGAACGCGATGGCCACGTCGACCAGTTGCACCACTCCGGCCGCGACCCGGCGCGGCCCGAGCGCGGCCGCCAGCGCCAGTGGCACGCCGAGCGCGGCGGCGATCCCGGCCGAGCCGAGCGCGATTGCCAGGGTCTCCCGGGAGCCGGCCAGGATCAGGCTGAACTGGTCCCGTCCGAGCATGTCGGTCCCGAGCACGTGTCCGTCCGAAAACGGGAGCAGCCAGGGCGAGTTCGGGTCGACGGCGGTCGGGTCGTACGGAGTCCACACGAGCGACAGCAGCACCGCGCCGACCAGGATCGCGACCAGCGTGCCGCCGATCAGGCCGTTGCGGTCGCGCAGCAGCGCGCGCACCACCGGGCCGCCGGCGTCTCGCGCCCTCATCCGGACACCTCCCGGACCCGAACGTCCGCCAGGCGCGGGTCGATCAGCCGTTGGGCGATGTCCACCAGGAACCCGACGAACAGCACGATCGCCACCAGGAGCATCACCTCGCCCTGCACCTTGACCAGGTCCCGGTTGCCCACGTCGGCGACCAGCATCGAGCCGACGCCGGGGAGGGTGAACACCTTCTCCACCACGATCGCTCCGACCAGGAGGGCGGCGACCTGCACACCGAGCATGGACAACACCGGCCCGGCCGCGTTGCGCAGCCCGTGCCGAAGCAGCGCGCCGGTGCGGGTGCGCCCGGCGGCGCGTGCGGTTCGCAGGTAGTCGCGGTGCAGGACGTCGAGCGTGGCCGAGCGCACGAAGCGCAGCAGCACCGCGCCCTCGGACAGGGCGAGGGTCAGCGTCGGCAACACCAGACTGCGGCTCGCCTCGCCGGGGTCGGCCCAGCCGTCCACGGGGAAGCCCTGGGCGGGCAGCAGCGGGGTCTGCACGGCGAACAGCAGGATCAGCAACAGGCCCACCCACAGCGTGGGCAGGGCAATCCCGAGCTGGCTCGCCACGCTGATCGCGGTACCGTCGCGCCGCTCTCGGCGCACCGCCGCGAGCATTCCCAGCGGTACCGCGAAGGCCAGCGCCAGGGCCAGCGCGCCGAGCACGAGCGGGCCGGTGACCCGTAGTTTCTCGCCGAGTTCGCCGGTGACCGAGGAGCCGTTGAGCTGCGAGTGGCCGAGGTCGCCGGTGGGTACCTCGGTCAGCCAGGTCCAGTACTGCACGATCAGCGGCCGATCGAGGCCCAAGTCGTGCCGAATGGAACGCAGTTGCGCCTTGTCGGCGGTGATGCCGCCGACCGAGGCGGCGGCGTCGCCGGGGAGCAGTCGCAGCAGGGCGAAGGTCAGGATGCTCGCGCCGAGCAGGGACAGTGCGAGCAGTCCGAGCCGGCGCACGACGAACACGGTCATGCCGGACCCCGATCCGGGCCGGGTCGCGACGGCCGGGCGCGCGGCGGCCGGCGGTGCGAGATCACTTGGTGATCCCGATGCGGGCGAGGTCGAGTCGGCTGCTGGTGTGGTGCTGGGGTGCGCCGCTGACGCCCTTGCGCACCACGGTCAGTGTCTGGGCCTGGTACAGCCAGTCGGCGCCGGCGTCCTCGGCGACCTGGCGGCCGACCTTGGCGAGCAGATCGGTGCGGGTGCGCTCGTCGGGCGCGGCCACGGCCTGCGCGTACCACTCGCGCACCTGCGCGTTGTCGTAGCCGAAGTAGTAGCCGGGGGTGGCGAAGTTGCCGACGTCGTGCGGCTCGGCGTGGTTCACCAGGCTCAGGTCGTAGTCCCTCGCGGTGTAGACCTCGCTCAGCCAGGCGGTGAACTCCTGCTGCTTGACCGTGAGTTCGATACCGGCGTCCTTGAGGTTGGAGACCAGGACGTCGCCGATCGCGGCCGGGTAGATGTTGGGGATCTTCAGGGTGAGCTTGAGATCGGTGACCCCGGCGTCGGCGAGCGCCTTCTTCGCCGCCGCCGCGTCGTGCGGGTCGATGGTGGTCAGGTCCTGGTAGCCGGGGTCGGAGGTGGGTATCGGGCCGCCGAGCCGAACTCCCGCTCCACCGAGGGACTTGATCAGCGCGTCCTTGTCGATCGCGCGCCGGATGGCGTGCCGCACGGCCGGGTTGTTCAACGGTGCCTTGGCGTTGTTGATCGCCAGCGTGTACTTGTCGGTGGTGGTGCCGCGCAGCACGGTGAACCTGTCGTTGCCCGTGAAGGGTTGGAGCAGCGTGGCCTCGGCGGCGGTCTCGATGTCGGTCTGCCCGGTGGCCTGCGCGTTGTTCGCGGCGTTGCGGTCGGGGATGTAGCTGAGCACGACCTTGGCCACCTTCGCCTTGGCGCCCTTGTACGCGTCGTTGCGCACGAGGGTGATCGCCGAGCCGCGTTGCCAGCCGTCGAGCTTGAACGGGCCGGTGCCGTTCTCCGTGGTGTCCAGCCGGGCGAAGTCGGTGCCCTTCTTGTAGATCACGCCCTGACGCTGGGTCAGCGCCCAGGTGAGGTTGGTGTCGCGCTGCTTGAGGGTGATCACCACGGTGGCCGGGTCGGGTGCGGCCACGCCCGCGATCGAGGCCAGGGTCTTGGCGTTCGGCTGCTTGGAGCCGGGCGCGAGCACCTGCTGGAGCGACCAGACGGCGTCCTCGGCGGTGACCGGCGAACCGTCGTGGAACGCGGCGCCGGGGGTGAGGTGGAAGGTGTAGGTGAGGCCGTCGGGGGATGTCTCGAAGCCGGAGGCCAGGGCGGGCACGATCTTGTTGTCGGCGTTGGTGTCGACGCCGAGCAGTCCCTGATAGACGTTGTCGAGCAGAACCTGTTCCAGCGCGACGCCGGCGGTGGTGGTCAGGTTGAGGCTGGTGGGCTCCAGGACCAGTCGCACCCGGGCCGTGGCGTTCGGGTCGAGCGCGCTGTCCGCGGGCGCCGGGGCCTGGGTATTGGCGCCGTTGGCGGTGGGATTCGGGGTGCCGCCGGAGCCGCACGCGGCGAGGACCGGTCCGGCCAGGGCGAGGACGGCGGCGATGCGGAGCGCGGAGCGGCGCATGGTGGATCGATCTCCTTGCGGGTGAAGTGGTGCGGGGGTGACGTGGGGCCGCGCGGGGCGGCGGGGCCGTGCGGCTTCGGGGCCGGCCGGCCCGGGGGCTCAGGCGCGGGCGGCGGCCAGCACGAACTCGGCGATCTCGTCGTGCACTTGGGCGCTGTCCTGTTCGGCGAGCACGTTGTGCAGGTCGCCGGGGAAGATTCGGGCCCGGGCGTCGGGCAGCGTTTCGGCGGCGGCGCGGACCGCGCTCGCGGGCGCGAGGTCGTCGGCCTCGCCGTGGACGAAGAGCACCGGCCGCGTGATCGTGCCGCCGGCGATCAGTGCGGCGATCCGCGCGCCGCCGGCTTCCAGCGCGTCCAGCGTCTCGGGGCGCAGGCCGCCGGACCAGACCAGCGGGTCGTTGCGCAACCGCTCGGCGTACTCGGCGTTCGTGCACAGTTCGCTCGGGTCCTTGCGCAGCGACATCGGGTCGATGCCGTGTTCGGCGAGCAGCGCGCGCAGACCGCTTTCGCCCGCCGACAACCCGGTCCCGGCGCCGGCCAGGACCAGCGCGCGGGCGGACGCGGCGGCGGCCCGCTCGCCCGCGAGCAGCAGGGTGACGGCCGAGCCGAGCGAGTGGCCGGCCAGGATCAGCGGTACGCCGGGGCGGCCCGCCGTGATCCGCGCCAGGACCAGTTCGGCGTCGTCGGCGAGCGCGTCCAGGCTCTCCACCAGGACCCGGGTGCCATCGCTGAGGCCGTGGCCGATCTGGTCGGGGGCCCACACCTCGATCCCGTCGGCGTTGAGTCGACGCGCCAACGGCTCGTGCAGACCGGCGTGTTCGCCGAGTCCGTGCAGGAAGAGCACGACCGCGACGGGTTCGCCCGCGACCGGCCATACGCGTAGGTGGAACTCGCCGCGGGCACCGCGGATCCGGCTCTCGTGTACGGCCTGACGGGTGGTCATCGGGAACCCTCCGCGGAGCTGTCGGTGCCGGCCGCGGCGGCCGCCAACCCGCCTGCCAAGTCGGCGAGCAGGTCGTCGATACCCTCCAGGCCGACGGACAACCGGACCAGTCCGGGGGTCACCCCGGCGTGCAGCCGCTGATCGGGGTCCAGTTGCGCGTGGGTCGTGGACGCGGGGTGGATCGCCAGGCTGCGCGCGTCGCCGATGTTGGCCAGGTGGCTGAACAGCCGCAGTCCCTCGACGAAGCGCCGCCCGGCCGCCAGGCCGCCGGCCAGGTCCACCGACAGTACCGCTCCCGCGCCGCGTGGCAGGTAGCGCCGAGCCGCCGCGTGCCAGGGGCTGGTGGGCAGGCTCGGGTGGTCCACCCGTACCACCTCGGGCCGCGCGGCGAGCCAGGCCGCCACCCGCTCGGCGTTGGCGGTGTGCCGGTCCAGGCGCAGCGACAACGTCTCGATGCCCTGGAGCAGCAGGAAGCTGTTCAGCGGCGACACCGCCGGGCCGAGGTCGCGCAACAGCCGTACCCGCAGGCGCAGCGCGTACGCGATCCGGTCCGGGCCGAACCGCTCCCAGAAGGAGAGGCCCTGATAGGTCGGGTCGGGCGCGACCAGGCCCGGGTAGCGGTCGGCGTGCGCGCCGAAGTCGAAGGTGCCGCCGTCGACCACGATGCCGCCGATCGCGGTGCCGTGTCCGCCGAGGAACTTGGTGGTGGAGTGCACCACGATGTCGGCGCCGTGCTCGATCGGCCGGAGCAGGTACGGCGTGGGTACCGTGTTGTCGACCACGAACGGGACACCGGCGGTGTGCGCGATCTCCGCGACGGCGGCCAGGTCGAGCACGTTGCCGCGCGGGTTGCCGACGCTCTCGCCGAACAGCGCCTTCGTGGTCGGTCGGATCGCGGCGCGCCACGCGTCGAGGTCGTCCGGGTCGTCGACGAAGGTCACCTCGATACCCAGGTCGGCGAAGGTGTGTTCGAGCAGGGTGCGGGTGCCGCCGTACAGGGACGCCGCCGCGACGAGGTGGTCGCCGGCGCGGGCCAGGTTGAGCAGCGCGAGGGTGGTGGCGGCCTGACCGCTGCCCACGGCCACCGCCGCGGTGCCGCCTTCCAGTGCGGCGACGCGCTCCTCCACCACGGCGGTGGTGGGGTTGGACAGCCGGGTGTAGGCGTGCGTCTCCAGGTCGGTGAGCGCGAACGTGTCGGCCGCGTGCGCCGCGTCGCGGAAGACGTAGCTGCTGGTCAGGTAGATCGGCACGGCGCGGGCGCCGGTGGCCGGGTCGGGGCGGGCACCGGCGTGGACCTGGAGGGTCTCGAAGGCGGGTCGGGGCTCGGGCGGTTCGTCGGCGCCCGGGAGCAGGTCCGACCACCACCGCTCCACCACGCGCGGATGCGACCGCAGCCACCCGATCAGCGCGTTCTCCCCGTAGGCGGGCTTGAGCGGATTGTTCGGATCCTCGGTGACCCCGTCGGCCTCGGCGGCCAACTCGGCGGGCAGGTCCAGCGGTTCGACCACCGCGTCCAGGCGCGGGCCGAGGAAGAACGGCAACGAGTAGCGGTCGACGCCCGGTTGCGGGGCGACCACCCGGTGCCGAGTGGCCCGCAGGTAGCCGCGGGTGGCGATCTCCAGCATCTCGCCGATGTTGAACACGAACGCGTCCGGCAGCGGCGTCGCGTCGATCCAGGAGCCGTCCCGGGCCTGCACCTGGAGGCCGCCGATCTCGTCCTGCTGGAGCAGTGCGAGGTAGCCGTAGTCCTTGTGCGCTCCCACCCCCTGGTCCACGTCGGCGCTGGGCCGCCCCGGATAGTGCACCACCTTGACGTGGACCGCGGCCTCCTCGTCGAACCACTGGTCGAAGTAGCCGCTGTCCTGGCCGAGCGCGGCGGCCAGCGCCCGCAGCACCTCACGGCTGACCCGCAACGCCTCGGCCTGCCAGGCGAGTACGGTCTCGCGCAGCTCGGGCAGCGCGGCCGGCCACTGGTTGGGGCCGATCAGTCGCAGGTAGGCGGGATCGTCCGGGCCGAGGTCGAGCGCCGCCCGCTCGGGGCCGATGTCCAGTTGTTCGCGCCAGTCCGGGCCGCCCTCGGTGTATTCGGTGCCGGTGCGGGTGTACCCGCGAAACTGCGGCGAGTTGATGTTCTCCACCGCGAGCCGGTCCGCCTCGGGCAGCGCGAAGAAGCGCTTCGAGACCGCGAGGGCGCGGGCCCGCAGCTCCGGGTCGACGCCGTGGCCGATCACGTAGAAGAAGCCGATCTCCCGTGCGGCGTAGCGGAGTTCGGCCAGGAAGGCGGCCGGGTCCGCGGCGGGGTCGCGGAATCGGGAGATGTCGATCACGGGCAGGGTGGTGGGCGGTGCGCTGGTTGCCATGACTGGGGTCCTCGGTACAGCCTCGGGCACGCCGGACCGGGCGCCGGCCCGGGAGAGGGCGGGGCGCGGCACGGCGGATTCGCGGCGGGTGGGGCGAGATCGGGTACGGACGGCGCGGCCGGCCCGAAGGGCGGCGACGCGGAAGGCGGGCGGGCCGGCGCGCGGCGGACCGACACAGGTCACGCGGGGGCGGGCACACACCTGCTCGGCGGCGCGAAAGCGCACCGCACGAGCGCAGGGGTCAGCGACAGATCTGGTCGAAGTGGTCGGCTCGTCGACCCACCCAGAAGGGGTCGAGCAGCGCGGAAGCGACCTGACGCGGAGTCATGGCCGTGATGTAAGCACGACGAAGGCGTGTTGGTCCAGCGGACTTTCCGTCACATGCGGTCGACGACGCGTAAGGGGACGGGTCGGACATCGCGGCCGTCGACGGCCGAGGCACGGGTCCGGCGCCGACCGGTGGCGGGTGGCGCGCGCCACCCCGTGGCGCAAACCGCGTCGGGCCGCCTACACTCGCGGCCATGTCCTGCCCCATGCTCGTCAGTCGCCGCCACGTGGATCTCGTGCGCGTGACCAGCATGGCGTGTCGCATGTCCCACTGAACCCCGGTGACCGCTCCGGTCCCGGTGGTTCGCGCGGTGTGTGAGCCCGGGCGCTGACCCGCGGGCTCCGCCGCGCCTCCGCGTTCTCCCGCTTCCCGCTTTCCGCTCCCCCGTGCCCGGGTGCCTTCCGGCCGGGGTCCTCGGGTGGCCGAACCACGCCCGCCCCGCGGCCACTTCGCCGCGTGCCGTGCGGCCGGTGCGGCACGCCCGCACGCTGCGGGCGGAACCCCGCCTACCCGCAATCGGCCCGGCGCGACCCAATCGTTGCCCGCGCCCACCGCCGACACCCCTATCCCGCAAGGAGTTTTCCGATGACCCTCGAAGCCACCGACACGCCGCCCGCCGCCGAAGCCGAACCCGTGGGCACCGACGGCCCCGTACCTACGGCCGATCCCGCGTCGTGGTCCTTCGAGACCCGGCAGGTCCACGCCGGCGCCGAGCCCGATCCGACCACCGGGGCCCGTGCGGTGCCGATCTACCAGACCACCTCGTTCGTCTTCCGGGACACCGACCACGCGGCCGGACTGTTCGACCTGTCCCAGGAAGGCCACATCTACACCCGGATCCACAACCCCACCACCGACGCGCTGGAGCGGCGCGTGGCGGCGCTCGAAGGCGGCGTGGCGGCGGTCGCGACGGCCTCCGGGCAGGCGGCGACCACGCTGGCGGTGCTCAACCTCGCGGCGGCGGGCGACCACATCGTGTCCAGTGCGTCGCTCTACGGCGGCACGTACAACCTGTTCCACTGGACGCTGCCCAAGCTCGGCGTCGAGGTCACCTTCGTCGACGACCCGGACGACCTCGACGCGTGGCGCGCCGCGATCCGGCCGGGGACGAAGCTGCTGTTCGCCGAGACGCTGGGCAATCCGCGCGCCAACGTGCTGGACGTGGCGGCGGTCGCCGACGTCGCGCACGAGGCCGGTGTACCGCTGGTGGTGGACAACACGGTGCCCACGCCGTATCTGCTGCGGCCGATCGAGCACGGCGCGGACGTGGTGGTGCACTCGGCGACCAAGTTCCTGGGCGGGCACGGCACCGCGATCGGCGGGGTCGTGGTGGACGGCGGCGCCTTCGACTTCGGCGCGCACGCGGAACGGTTCCCCGGCTTCGTCGAGCCCGACGCGAGCTACAACGGGCTGCGCTACTGGGCGGATCTGGGCCCGGGCGCGTACGCGGCGAAGTTGCGCGTACAGCTGCTGCGCGACGTGGGCGCCTCGATCGCGCCGCTGACCAGCTTCCTGATCCTCCAGGGCCTGGAGACGTTGTCGCTGCGCGTCGAGCGGCACGTGGCGAACGCGAGCGCGCTGGCCGCGTGGTTGCAGAGCCGGGAGGAGGTGGAGACCGTGCACTACGCGGGCCTGCCGAGCAGCCGGTGGTACGCGGCGGGGAAGCGCTATCTGCCGCGCGGCGCCGGGGCCGTGGTCGCGTTCGAGTTGAAGGGCGGCATCGAGGCGGGCCGCCGGTTCGTGAACGCGCTGTCCCTGTTCAGCCACCTGGCCAACATCGGCGACGTGCGCAGCCTGGTGATCCATCCCGCCAGTACCACGCACGCCCAGCTCACCGACGCGGAGCGGCTGGCCACGGGGGTCACCCCCGGCCTGGTCCGGCTGTCCGTCGGCATCGAGGGACTGGCCGACCTGCGCGCCGACCTGGTGGCCGGATTCCGCGCCGCCGCGCAGTCGAACTAGCCGGAAAAGCCGGGAACTTCGGACGGAACGCTCGCCATGTCGCACGCCACACACACCACGCCCGCCCCGGCGGGGCCGCGTTCGCTGATCCTGCCGGCACCGCTGTGGACCGAGTCCGGGGAGGTGCTGCCCGAGGTCCGTATCGGCTACGAGACGTGGGGTCGGCTCGCCCCGGACCGCTCGAACGCGGTGCTGGTCCTGCACGCGTTGACCGGGGACAGCCACGTCGCCGGTCCGGCCGGTCCCGGCTTTCCCACTCCCGGTTGGTGGGACGGCCTGATCGGCCCGGGTCGCGCGCTGGACACCGACCGGTGGTTCGTGGTCGCGCCGAACGCGCTCGGGGGTTGCCGGGGCAGCACCGGCCCCGCCTCGCCCGGTCCGGGCGGCCGGGCCTGGGGAAGCCGCTTTCCCCGGTTGAGCGTTCGCGACCAGGTGGCCGCGGAGGTGGCCGCCGCCGACGTGTGGGGCATCGAGCGCTGGGCGGCCGTGGTGGGCGGATCGATGGGCGGGATGCGGGCGGTGGAGTGGGCGGTGACCCATCCGGAGCGGGTCGGCGCGCTGTTCCTGATCGCCACCACGGCGGCGGCCGGCGCCGAGCAGATCGCGTGGTGCTCGACGCAGGTGCACGCGATCCGTGGCGATCCGGGGTGGGCCGGCGGCGACTACCACGACCGGCCGGCCTCGGCCGGGCCCTGGCGCGGGCTCGGCCTGGCCCGCCGCATCGCGCACATCACCTACCGCAGCGAGCCCGAACTGGCCACCCGCTTCGGCCGGGAACGACAGCCGGGCGAGGGCCCGAACGGCCGCTACGCCGTCGAGTCCTACCTGGACCACCACGCGGCCAAGCTGACCGCACGCTTCGACGCGGGCAGCTACGTGGTTCTGACCGAGGCGATGAACAGCCACGACGTGGGCCGGGGCCGGGGCGGCGTGGCGGCGGCGCTGGCCCGGATCACCGCCCCGACGGTGGTCGCGGCCGTCGACAGCGACCGCCTGTACCCGCCGAGCCAGCAGCGCACCCTCGCCGATGCCATCCCGAACGCGGGCCCACTGCGGGTGGTGCGCTCCGCGTACGGCCACGACGGCTTCCTGCTCGAACTGGACCAGGTGGCTCCCCTGGTCACCGAACTCCTGGAGCGAGCGGGATCGGCCGACCGCGTCGGGAGTACCGAGCCCCCGGAGCGCGCCGCACGTCCCGCGCCGCCCCGAAATCCGCCGCCGAACCGGAACACCCTGCTCGATCCCACCGTTACCGGAAGGTAGTCCTCCCCATCACCCCACCCGGTGTCGAGTCCGGGGAGCCGCGCCACGCACCGGCGCGGCCCCCCGGTCCGGCAGCGGGCGGGCCGTCGAAAGGCCGATCACCATGACCGCCCTCGCTCCCGCGCAGGTCCGCGCCCGGTTGACCGAATTCACCGTGCTCGACGTGCGCACCCCCGGCGAGTTCGCCACGGGCCACATCCCCGGCGCGTACAACGTCCCGCTGGACCGGCTGCGCGAGGCGGTGCCGGTGCTCAAGCGGGCGGCGCACCCCGAACTGCTGATCGTCTGCGCCTCCGGGGCCCGCTCCGAGCGGGCCCGCACCGAGCTGGCCGCGGCCGGCGTCGAGGCCGCGCACCTGACCGGCGGCACCTCGGCCTGGGCCGCCGAGGGCCACGCCCTGGACGCCCCCGACGGCGCACGCCGGGTGTGGCCGATGGAGCGCCAGGTCCGCTTCGCCGCCGGCTCCCTCGTGGTGCTCGGCCTGCTCGCCGGCCGCCGTGCGCCCAAGGCCCGCCTCCTGTCCGCGGCGATCGGCTCCGGCCTGGTCTTCTCCGCCGTCACGAACACCTGCGGCATGGCCGCCGTACTCGGCCGGCTCCCCTACAACCGCCCCGCCGCCGAAACCCCCGACCTGCCCGCCACGCTCGGCGCCCTGGACCGCGACTGATCTGCCTCCGAGGGCCAAGGGCACGCCAAGTCGCCGCAAAATGGGCTTCGGGTGCGGAACCCGTCCGTTGGCCGCGTACGTGTTCGGACATGTGTCCGTAGTTCCGAACAGTGCTTGGAGTTCCCGGTGACGAGCCTGCCCACCCGCCGTGTCCTGCGTCGTCTGACCGTTCTCGCCGTGGCCGGGGTGCTCGCCGCCGGGACCGCGGCGTGTTCGTCGGACTCGGGAGGTTCCGGAAACGACGCGAAGCCCGGTGGGCGCGAGGGGTCCGCGGAGGTCGGTCCGCCACCGTCCGACGCGCCCACCGCGGCCGATCCGCAGGCGTCGATACCGGCGCCGCTGGTGCCGGACGCGCTGGTGCGCAAGACCGCGACCGGCGGGCGTACGGTCGCGCTGACCTTCGACGACGGGCCGAGCCCGCAGTGGACACCGCAGGTGCTCGCACTGCTCAAGCAGTACAAGGCCAAGGCGACGTTCTGCATGCTCGGCCCGAACGCGAAGGCCAATCCGAAGCTGGTCAAGGAGGTCGTCGCGGACGGCAACCGGCTGTGCGACCACTCGGTCACCCACGACGAGGGCATCGCGAAGCGCCCGCTGTCCCGGATCAAGTACGAGATCACCACCGCGCACGATCAGATCGTCGCGGCGGCCGGACCGGGCACGAAGGTCGACTGGTTCCGCGCGCCCGGCGGCGACTGGTCACCGCAGGTGCGCGCGATGGCGGCCGGGTACGGCATGCGCTCGCTGGACTGGTCCGACGACACCCGCGACTGGCAGCGCCCCGGCGCGGACAAGATCCTGGCCACCGCCGAGAAGGAGCTGAGGCCCGGCGGGATAATCCTGATGCACGACGCGGGCGGCGACCGCGCACAGACCCTGGCCGCGCTCAAGCAGCTGCTTCCCTGGCTGGTCCAACAGGGCTACAGCTTCGACTTCCCCGCCTGACTCGGCCCCGATCCGGCACCCCGGAGCACCGAGATCGCCGGCACCAGCCCGTAGGGCTCCGGGTGCACCCCGGCGGAGAAGTCGAGCACCTCGACTCGATGCGGCACCAGGCGCACCAGCAGGAAGTCGCCCCCGGTCGGACCCGCCGGGAAGAACGGCCGCAGCGTCTCGTCCCAGCGCGCGCTCGACTCCGCCTCGGAGTCGACCGTTTCGGCCCTGGCGTAGAGCGTCGCGTAGGCGACGGCCGGGCGGTCCTCGACCGAGTACGACACCTCGGGCCGGGCCCGGAGGTCGAGCGCCTTGCGCGATCGTGGACTGGTAGCGAACCAGATCGTGGCGTCGTCCTCGACCGCGAGGTGCTGCACCGGGCGCACCCGCGGCGCGCCGCACTCGTCGGTGGTGGCCAAAAAGCCCACCCCATGCGAGCGCACGATGCGCAGGGCGGTGTCGAGGAGGGCGGGGGTGATGAGCATGGTCGACCGCCGATCGTTCACAGCGTTTCCACGATATTGGTGACTCCATACTAGAATCATGGCTCCATAAAAAATCAAGCACGAGGGTGAGGCGGACGGACGTGGGCCGCAAACCGAGGTTCGGCGACGACGACTTCCTCGACGCCGCACTGCGAGTCGCCGCACGGGCCGGCGCCGCCGGGGTGACGATGGCGGCCGTGGCCGCCGAGGCGTCGGCGCCGGTCGGATCCGTGTACCACCGCTTCGCGTCGCGCGACCTGCTGCTCGCCCGATTGTGGGTGCGCACCGTGCACCGCTTCCAGGAACCCTTCCTGGCCGCGCTGGCCGACCCGGACCCCGAGCGCGGCGCCGACCGGGCGATCCGGGCCGTACTGGGCTGGGCCCGGGAGCATCCGGACCAGGCTCGCGTGTTGCTCCTCCATCGCCGCGAGGACCTGGTCGCCTCCTGGCCCGCCGAGCTCGACCAGGATCCCGCCGGCATCAACGACGCACTGCGGGATGCGCTGCGGGCGTACACCCGGGCACGCTTCGGCCGCGTCTCGCCGGCGGGCCTGGAACGGGTCACGTTCGCGCTGGTCGACGTGCCGTATGCGGCGCTGCGCCGACACCTGGGGGCGGGTCGCACCCCGCCGAGGTCGATCGAGGCCGCCGCCCTGGCCGCGTCCCGGGCGGCACTGGGCGACTGATCCGCAGGCCGACACACCCCGGCAGGTGCATCGAGATCGTCGCGTCGTGGATAAACCTAGTGAAATGCACCATTTGAACCCTATGGCAGTCTGCCGTCGCACTGCGGCCCGTACCTATGCCCGGGCCCGTTCCCGGGCCCAGTCTCGGGTTCACGCCCAGGTCCACACCCGGTTCCGCGCCCGGGTGACGATCGCCCTCCTCCTCTTCGCGGCCGCCCTCGGCGTGACCGCCGCGCCGGCGGCCGAGGCCGCCTCCGCACGCGGCGGGGCCATCGCCCGTTCGGAGGTCCTGGCCCGGGCGAGCGACTGGTTCGACCGCGGGATCGAGTACGACCAGCAGGCCGTCGCCCCGGACGCCGACGGCGCGCACGACTACCGCACGGACTGTTCCGGGATGGTCGCGATGGCCTGGCATCTGCCGAGCACCGACTTCAACACCGACTCGCTCGACCGGCGTTCGGTCACCGATCGGGTCGCCCGCGAGGATCTGCTCCCCGGCGACGCGCTGGACGACACCCCCGACGGCCACGTGGTGATCTTCACCGGCTGGATCGCCCGGAGCGCCGGCACGTTCACGTACATCCAACTGGCGAACCCGCGCGCCGACATGGCCAAGGGCACCGGCAGCTTCGACAGCCCGCTGCTCGCCGGCCACCCGACCGCGAACTACGTCGGCCTGCGCTACCTCCACGTCGTCGACGACGAAAGCGCGACCACGCCGTCGCGCGTCCTCGACCGGTACCCGTGGCCCCCGGCCCGAATCTCCCCGTGGCACCCCGACCCCCGCCGGCGCGCACCACGTACGTGACCCGGGACCCGACACCGGGCACCCGACGCCGTGTTACGCGGCCCCGGACCGGCAGGCCGCCGGGGCGGGCGCCTCGGCTTCGTCGAGGAAACGCAGCACCTCGGCGACCACGACCGGGTCGCTCATCACCCGGTGATGGCCGAGTCCCCTGGTGACGAACAGCCGGGCCCGGTCGGGATGGGCCGCCGCCAGCCGATACCCCTGGTCCACCGTCGCCATCGGGTCGTCCTCGTCGTGCACGACCAGGATCGGCACCCGTACCCGCTCGGGACCGTGGGAAGCGGAGAACCGCTCCCAGATGTCCGTCTCGGGGGCCAGCAGCCGCTCGTCCGCCCGCTCCCGGACCAGCGCCACGACCCGCGCGTCCAACCGGAGTCGGGCGCTGAACCGGTGCAACAGGTATTCCATGTCGCACACTCCGCCGATCGCCACCACCCGATCCGCCCGCACCCCCGAGCGCAACGCCTGAAACGCCCCGAGCACCCCGAAGGAATGCGCCAACATGGCCCGGAACTCCCCATGGCGCTCCTGGAGTTGCCGGGCGATCTCGGCATAGTCCAAAACCGTGGGGCCGATCCCGCCCGAATCCCCGTTGCCCGGCGCGTCGAAGCCGATCGGGGTCAGCCCCCGGGCCCGCAGCTCCTCGACGAACGGCGCGAAGCGCGAGGCCCGGGACTGCCATCCGTGCAGCAGCAGTACCGGCTCGGCCCCGTCGCCCCAGCGGTAGGTGACCACCTTCCGGCCGCCGACATCCAAGGTGTCGGTGACCGCGAACAGGTGCGCCGAGCGCTCCGCCGGCCGGACCGGGCTGCGCCCGAACGGACGCCGAAACAGCACATACGCCAGTGCCCCGGCGGCCCGCGGGGACAGGGCCGTCGCCGCCCGCACGGCCAACCGCGCGGACGTCTCCCCGGCCCGCCTGCCGCCCGCCCCGGACCGAGTGGGCCTCCGCGTATCGGTCAACGCCGGTGCCATCGAGGCGAGTTCGGGATCGATCGGGCCGGCGATGGCGCCGGACGCCTTCGGATGGGTCATGTCCGCATGCCCCCTGGGTGAGTGGTTCGCCTGGATGAGACGCAACCAGCCGGATCAAAACTGCACGATCGGTCGTACTATTTATCAGGTCGGCGAAGACTGTCAAGGCCGGGGGCGGGCCCGACAGCGGGATAATCGACGCCGGTCGGCCGAGCAGGCGGCGGGCCGACCCGAGGGGCCGGACCGGTCGGGCCGGCGGAAACAGGAGGGGTCATGAGCACGTCCGCGACCGACGGGCGAGTCCGCAAGGGCGATCGCACCCGGCAGGCGATCGTCCACCGGGCCGCCGACATCGCCTCGATGGAGGGACTGGAAGGCCTGTCCATCGGCCGGCTCGCGAGCGACCTGGAGATCAGCAAGAGCGGGGTGTTCGCCCACTTCGGTTCCAAGGAGGAATTGCAACTCGCGGCGATCGGCGCGGCGGTCGAGGTCTACGTGGACCATGTGGTGACCCCGGCGATGGAGGGGCCTGCCGGCCTGGTCCGGCTGTGGCGGCTGACCGAGCGCTGGATCGCCTACTCGCGCGACCGGGTCTTCCCCGGTGGTTGCTTCTTCTTCAACACCGCCGCCGAATTCGACGCCCGCCCGGGCCGGGTCCGCGACGCACTGGCCGGCGCCTGGAGCGGCTGGCGCGCCCTGCTGATCGCCGAGGCCGAGGCCGCGAAATCCCGGGGCGAGGCCCACCGGGACCTGGACACGGCCCAACTCGTCTTCGAGATCATCGCGTTCCTGGAAGCCGCCAACGGCATCAGCGTCCTGCACGACGACGAGGACGCCTACACCCGGGCCGGCACCGCCATCCGCGCCCGCCTGCTGTCGGCCGCCACCGACCCGGAGGCGCTGCGCGCGCCGATGACGGAGTAGCCCGCACCCCGCCGGGGCTCAGTCCTGCGCCAACCCCGCGTACCTCCGGCACGCCGCCCGGTCGTCCGGCAGATCGCGCGCCCGCAGCAACTCTCGGAAGTCGACCCACTTCCAGGTGTCCACATCCAGTTCGGCCAGGGTCGCCACGACCCGGCGCCGCGCCGCCGACAAGTCGGCGAAGGCCGGCGCCGGCGCACCGAGCGCCTCCGTGCCGAAGGCCAGGCGAAGCGCCGCGTCCGTGATGGCGAAGGCCGAGGGGCCGGAGGTGCGGGACAATCCGGCCAGGATCGATTCCAGTACGTCGACCGGGAGTTCGCCGGCTTCGAGGGCGGCCAGACTGCTCGACGCGTAGGCTCGCAGATCCCCGTCGAAGAAGCCCATCGGGACCGCCTCGTCGTCGGCCGGCGGGTCCACCGTGCAGGCTGCGAGTTCGGCGATCACCTCCAGGTCGGCCGCACCGAGGCGGGCCAGTGCGGTCGCCGCCGCCCAGCGGGCCAGGGGCTCGTCGGCACCCTGGTGGTACGCCCGCAGCGGGGCGATCTGGGCCGCGTCGCCGAGCAGGCCGATCGCCACGATCGCGTTCGCCGCGACGCCCGGCACCGATTCGGTCGCCGGCAGGTCGCGCAGCCGGGGCAGGATCCGCGGCGCCTCCTCGGGAAACCAGCCGACCGCGTACGCCGCCGCCGCCCGCAGCCGCGGATCCGGATCGGTCAGCACACCGCACAGCGTCGGCACGCCGGCGCGCACCGCGTCGTAGGCGCGCAGTTCGTACTCGGCCGCCCGGCACGACCGCTCGAAGTCGAAGGTGTCCCGCCGCCGCTCCCGGGCGCGTCGTTCGGCCTCCCCGTCGGCCTGCGCGATCCACCCGTCGAACCGCCGCCTGGCCCCCTCCGCGCCCCCCGCGCGCGCCTGGCGCACCGCCGCGCGCCAAGCGGCGATCGCCACCCCGTCGGGAAGGTGTACCTCGTCGAATCCGATCGCCAACGCCGCAAGCAGGTGCACCAGTTCGGCCCGATCGGGGGTGCCCGGATCCGCGACGAGCGCGAGCAGGAACGGTACGGCGTGCGCCGTCGCCTCGTATCGGCTGCCCTGGTGAAAGATATTGCCGTAGAGCGCGTCCAGCGCCCGCCCCCGCTCCCCCGCGTCCGCCGAGCGCAACGCGCGCAGTTGTTCCGGCACGTCCTCGGCCGAGCCGTACGCGTGTCCCGAACCCGCCCAGTCGATCCCGTCCAGCCCGGCCAAAGGCCCCCACTCCACCATGGTCGACAATCTTTCCCTCTCGGGCGCGCGGCGTCGACGGTCGGGGGCGATCAACCTTATTGGACCACTCATTACAAAACCTGCTAGCGTGCTCCGCATGGCCCGACCACGGAAGTTCGACGAGGAACAGGCGGTCCAGGCCGCGCTCGACGCGTTCTGGCGGGCGGGCTACGAGGCCACCTCGACGCAGGACCTGTGCGACGCGACCGGCCTCGGCCGCAGCAGCATCTACAACACGTTCAGCAGCAAACGCGATCTGTTCCTGCGGGCACTGCGGCGCTACATCGAGCACATGACGAGCGTCCAGGTGGCGAACCTGGAGAGCGATCGGCCCGTGCACGAGAAGATCCGCGACCTGCTGACCACGATCGTGGTCGACGAGACCGACAACCCCGGCGACCGGCGCGGCTGCCTGGTGGTCAACACCGCGATCGAACTGTCCGGCCGCGACGTCGAGGTGACCGCACTGCTCGAACGGGACTACCTCCGCCGGCACGCGGCGATCAAGGCCGCGATCGACGCCGGACGGCTCGATGGCGACATCGACCGGGACAAGGACGCCGACGCCCTCGCCCACGCCGTGATCGGCGCGGTGTCGGGAATCCGGCTCGCCGCCCGCAGCGGGGTGAACCGTGCGGGGCTGACGGCGATCGCGGAGACGACACTCGCGGCGCTCTAGCGACCCGCGCACACCGAGCCGACCCGGCGCGCCCGCCGCGACCTTCGGCCGCGCCCACGTCTGCCCTGATTTTGAACCGAACATTCCAAAACGCGAACGCACACCGCACCACCGACTCGGGAGTCCCCCATGCCCCTGGCCGTCTACGTCCTCGGACTCGGCATATTCGCCCAAGGCACCTCGGAGTTCATGCTCTCCGGACTGCTGGAGACGATGGCCGCCGACCTCGGCGTCTCCATCCCCGACGCCGGGCTGCTGATCTCGGCCTTCGCCGTCGGCATGGTCATCGGCGCGCCCCTGCTCGCCGTACTCACCCTGCACTGGCCGCGACGTACCGCCCTGATCGCCTTCCAGAGCGTGTTCGTCCTGGGCCACGTGGTCGGCGCGCTCGCCCCCGGCTACTGGCTGATTCTCGCCACCCGCGTGGTCAGCGCCATCGCCTACGCCGGCTTCTGGGCGGTGGCGGCCGTCACCGCCATCGGCCTGGTCGCCCCGAACGCGCGGGCCAAGGCGATGGCGGTGGTCGCGGGCGGGTTGTCCCTGGCCACCGTGGTCGGCCTTCCGCTCGGCACCATGATCGGCAATTGGGCCGGCTGGCGCGCGGCCTTCTGGGCGGTCGCCCTGCTCACCGCGCTGAGCACGGTCGCGGTATACGCGGTCCTGCCCGGCGGCCACACCACGGACGAGGCGCCGCGCTCGGTCCGGACCGAACTGCGCGCCATGCGCCGGCCGCGACTGTGGGTCGCGTACACCACGACGGCGGCCGGTTTCGGCGCCGTGGTCGCGGTGTTCAGTTACCTCGGCACGATGCTGACCAACACCACCGGGATCGGCGAGGCGTGGGTACCGCTGGTGTTGTCCTGGTACGGGGTGGGCGCGGTGGTCGGGATCACGATCGGCGGACGGGTGGCCGACGAACACCCGTTCGCCACCCTGTACGGCAGCATCGGCACGATCGTGGTCGTGTCCCTGCTGCTCGCGCTGACCGCACACCACGTGCCGGCCACCTTCGTCCTGGTCTTCCTGCTCGGCGTGGGCGGCTTCGCGGCCAATCCGGCCGTCAACGCCCGGGTGTTCGCCATCGCGTCCGACGCCCCCACCCTCGCCGGCGCGGCCAACACGGCGGCGTTCAACGTCGGCATCACCGTCGGCCCACTGCTCGGCGGCCGGGTGATCGCGGCCGGCTTCGGCTACGCCGCGGTCGCGTGGGTCGGCGTCGCGCTGGGTCTGATCGCGCTGGCGAGCGCCTGGACGGACTCCCGCATGCGCGGGCGTACATCCGCGCACGTCGCGCAGCCGACCGCCGAGCACCCGGCCGCCGAGCACTCGGCCGCCGAAGCGACCCGGGTGCCGGCCTGAGCGGCGCCCGGCGGCGACGCGGTCGCGCGGTGTCGGGTTCGTGGCCGAGGGTAACCGGCCCGCCACCCCGCGACACCTGCCGTCCCAAGTGCCTGACACAGCATCAGTTCCCTTGATTTTTCCGGCCTTCGGGGCTGCCGGGCGGCTTGCCGGGGGGTCTAATCTGATCCTCTGCTGCAATGGTCCGTTTTCGGTCAAACGGGTGTAAACCACCCGGCTAGGACAGGACGGTTCGCCATGGTCTCCACCGACCCCGCAAGACCCTCCTCGCCCGAACCGCCCCTGCGTCGCGCAGCCGGCGAGAAGGGCCTCAAGACCGGCGCCCTGGGCCTCGCGTCCAGCGTCGTGATCGGGCTCGCCTCCACCGCACCGGCCTACAGCCTGGCCGCCACCCTCGGCATCATCGTCGCGGGCGTCGGCCTGCAATCGCCGATCGTCATGGTCCTGGCCTTCGTCCCGATGTTCCTGATCGCCTACGGCTACAAGGAACTGAACGAGGACAACCCGGACTGCGGCACCACCTTCACCTGGGGATCGCGCACGTTCGGCCCGATGACCGGCTGGATGGGCGGTTGGGCGATCATCGTCGCGGACGTCGTCGTGATGGCCAACCTCGCGCAGATCGCCGGCCAGTACGGCTTCCAACTGGTCGGCGCCCACGGCCTCGCCGAGGACACGTTCTGGACCACCTTCGCGGGCGTCGTCTGGATCGTCCTGATGACCTGGATCTGCTACGTCGGCATCGAACTGTCCGCCAACCTGCAGAAGGTACTGCTGACCATCGAGATCGTGGTCCTGGTCGCCCTCGGCCTCACCGCGCTCTGGAAGGTCTACCTCGGCAACGCCCCGGACGGCTCGGTCCACGTCGCGTGGTCCTGGTTCGACCCGTTCGAGATCGACTCCGTCGACGCGCTGACGAAGGGCGTCCTGGCCGCGGTGTTCATCTACTGGGGCTGGGACACGGCCGTGTCGATCAACGAGGAGACCGCGGACTCCGCGCGCACCCCCGGCCGGGCCGCGGTGATCTCGACCGTCCTGCTCCTCCTGATCTACGTCCTGATCAGCACCTCGGCGCTGTCCTTCGCGGGCGCCGGCGACACCGGCAACGGTCTGGCCAATCCGGACAACTCCGGGGACGTACTGTCCAGCCTCGGTTCGAGCGTCTTCGGCAGTGTCGGATTCGGCTGGTTCATGGCCAAGTTGCTGGTGTTCATGGTGCTGACCTCGTCGGCGGCGTCCACCCAGACCACCATCCTGCCGACCGCGCGCACCGCGCTGTCGATGGCCGCGCACCGGGCCATCCCGGCGAAGTTCGCGCGTGTGCACACCCGCAACCAGGTGCCGACCTGGTCCACGGTCGGCATGGGGATCGCGTCGGTGGCCTTCTACGTGGCGATCACCCGAGTCAGCACGAACGTCCTGACCGACTCCATCGGTTCGATCGGCCTGGCCATCGCGTTCTACTACGGCATCACCGGCTTCGCCTGCGTCTGGTACCACCGGCGCGTGCTCACCCGCAGCCGGCGCGACCTGCTCACCAAGGGCATCATGCCGGGGCTCGGCGGCGCGCTGCTGGCGTACTTCTTCGTCGACGCCTGCTATGTCTACTCGGACAAGGACTACGGCACGACGTACTGGAGCCTGCCGTTCGCGCCGCACTGGCAGCTCGGCGGGGTGTTCCTGACCGGGATCGGCGCACTGTTGCTCGGCGCCGTGCTCATGCTCGGGTACCGGTTCGTCGCGCCGTCGTTCTTCCGCGGCGAGACGCTGCCGCGCGCGGTGGCACCGCGGGACGCCGTGGTCGAGTGGGTGGGGACGGCGGGGTCTCCGGGGACGACTGGGTCTGCTGGGTCTGCCGGGTCGACTGGGTCTGCTGGGTCGGGGAAGAGCGAGGGACCCTCGGGACCCACCGCGCTCTGACCCGCGTGGGTGGGCCCACTCCGCTCGGTGGGCCCACCGCGCCATCGGTCAGTGCTCGCGGAACTGCTCCAGGAGGCGGCGGTCGCGCTTGGTCGGGCGGCCCGTGCCGCGGTCGCGTTGGGGAACCATCAGGACCTCGTCCCGAGGCGGACGCGGCGGGCTGTTGTCGGTCAGGCACTCGGCGGCCACCGGCGGGCCGACCCGCTTGCGCACGATGCGCTTGACCACGACGATCCGCTCGTAGCCGTCCACGCGCACCCGCACCTCGTCCCCGACCTTGACGGTCTGCGCGGGCTTGACCTTGTCCCCGTTGACCCGCACGTGCCCGGCCTTGCAGGCCGCGGCGGCAAGCGAGCGGGTCTTGGTCAGCCGCACCGACCAGATCCAACTGTCGACCCGAACGGTCGTCCCCTCGTCTGTTGCCATGCCCCGACTCTAACCCGCCCGGTTCGGTTGACCCCACCTCCGCGCACCGGGCTCCACCCCTGCCGGTTCGGGTGCCCGCACGGTCGTTGCGGCATCCCGTCGGGCGGGACCCTCGGGGGATACCCGTGCGTCCCCGAGGAGTCGGCGTGTTCCCGAATACGATCCACCTGCCCGGAAATCCCACCGCCGTGACCCGTCGCCGGTGCTGCGTACTGGCCGTCACGCTGGCCGGGTCCGCCGTGGTCGCCACCGCGCCCGCCGCCGCTGCCGCCACTGCCACCGCCACTGCCGCGCACGGGGCACAGGCGGGCGGTGCGCGACTGCGCCGGGAGGCGGAGTGGCTGCTTCGCGAGGGTGGCTACGTCAATGTCGCGATCCTGCTCCGGGACGGATCCGAACGGATCGAGGCAAGCGCCGGACCCGGCGACCTGCGTACCGGGCAACCGATGCCGCGCGGCGGCGCCTTGCGGGCGGGCAGTGCCACCAAGGCGTTCGTGGCCACGGTCGTCCTGCAACTGGTCGCCGAGCGGCGGTTGTCGCTCACCGACTCGGTGGACCGGTGGTTGCCGGGCTTGGTGGCCGGCAACGGCAACGACGGGCGCCGGGTGAGCGTGCGCAACCTGCTGGGTCACACCAGTGGACTGCACAATTACAGCAACGAACTCGGCGACACCGCCGCCGACTTCGAGCGGCTGCGGTTTCGCCACACGGGGCCGGCCGAGCTCGTCGCCGCCGCGCTGCGGTTCCCGCCGAGCTTCCCGCCCGCCGCACCCGACGACCCGGCGCCGAACTGGGAGTACTCGAACACCAATTATGTCCTGGCCGGGATGATCATCGAGCGGATCACCGGGCGACACTGGGCCGAGGAGGTGCGCGCCCGGGTCCTTCGCCCGCTCGGCCTCACCGGCACACACGCCCCCGGCGACGACCCGACCCTGCCCGCGCCGTACGCCCACTCGTACCACCGCTTCCCGGACCGGGACCAGTGGGTGGACACGACCGTACGCACCATGTCCTGGGCCGACGCCGCCGGCGAACTGGTCACCACGCACGCCGACTTGGAGCGCTTCTTCACCGCGCTGCTGCGCGGCCGGCTGCTCCCGCCGGCACACCTCGCGCTGATGCGCGAGACCGTACCGATGCCGCCCGACTTCGAGCAGGTGATGCCGGGCGTGCGGTGCGGTCTCGGCCTGATGCGCCAACCGCTGCCGTGCGGCGGGTATCGCTGGGGCCACGGCGGGGACGTCGAGGGCTCCAAGATCCGCGTCGGCGTCACCGAGCACGGCCGGCGCGGCGTGGTGATCGTGGCCAACGGCACCTACACGGACGACGAACACGGCCTGCGCGCCGAGGTGGCCGTGCAACAACTCACCGACCGCCTGCTCTGCCCCGAAGGGAGCGCGCGACGATGACCGCGCCGAACCGGACCCGCGGCAGGTTGCCACGCCCGACGGCCCTGGCCCTGGGCATCGCCCTGACCCTGACGACGGCCGGCCCGGGCGCGGCGGCGGCGAGCGCCGACTCCTCCGCCGACCCTCCCCCGGCCTCCCGCCTCCAGCGCGACACCGACGCGATCCACGCGGCCGGTGCGATCGGCGTCACCGTGCACTACACGGCTCGCCCGACGCCCGGCGGCCCCGCCACCGTCCGTACCGCTCGCAGCGGCGAGGCCGAACTGCACACCGGCCGGCCGCCGGCCCCGAACGGTCACTACCGCACCGGCAGTACGACCAAGACCTTCGTCGCCACCGTCGCCCTCCAACTGGTCGCCGAGGGCCGGCTGCGACTCGACGCCCCGATCGAGACCTGGCTCCCGGGCGTGGTGCGCGCCAACGGCAACGACGGCCGCCGCATCACGCTGCGCCATCTGCTCCAACACACCAGCGGCATTCCCGGCTACACCGCGCTGCCCGCCGCCGTACCCGCCCTGTACTCGGCGTCCGGCTACCGGGAGAACCGCTTCCGGCACTATCGGGCCGAGGAGTTGGTCGCCGCCGCGCTGACCCTGCCGAGCCGCTTCGAGCCGGGGAGTTCGTGGGCGTACTCGAACACCAACTACCTGCTGGTGGGCCTGATCATCCGGCAGGTCACCGGACGCTCGTGGGGCGAGGAGGTACAGGATCGGATCATCCGCCCCCTCGGCCTGCAGGACACCCGCGTCCCGGGCGACGATCCGTACCTGCCGCGGCCGCACGCGCGGGCGCAGCACACCTTCGCGGGCGACACCCGCCCGACCGACACGACCGTGCTCAACCACACCGTCGCCGACGCGTCGGGCGCCATCCACGGCACGCCGAGCGACATCGACCGGTTCTTCGTCGCGTTGTTGTCCGGCCGGCTGCTCGGCCCCGCCGAGTTGGCCGAGATGCGGCGCACCCACCCGATCCCCGACGAGCCCGGACGCGGTTACGGGCTGGGCCTGGAGAGCACCGAGTCGAGCTGCGGCGGCCGGTACTGGCACCACGGCGGCGACGACCTGGGCTTCTCCAGCGAGAACGGCGTCACCGCCGACGGGCGCCGCGCGGTCCTGGTGGTGCGCAACGGCGTCGACGCGAACGACGAGGCGGGCGGCGCACGGGTGGACGCGGCGACCAGGGCGCTGATCGACCACGCCCTGTGCGCCCCGGATCCACGCCACCCGTGAACCTGGCGACTACGGCCTCGGCGCGAGCAGTTGCGACCACCCCTCCAGTGTCGGCCGCTCCGCCAGGTCGGCGAAGTCCACGCTCACCCCGTGGTCGCGGGTCCAGCGCTCGACCAGCGCCATCACCCGGACCGAGTCCAGGCCGTAGTCGACCAGGTTCTCGTCGTCGGGGATGTCCGCCGGGTCCTCGCCGAGGATGTCGGCCACATCGGTGCGGATCAGTTCGAGGGTCAGGGCCATGTCCGGTCTACTTTCCCGCGAAGAGTGATTCGGTATCGGTGACCACCGCGCAGTTCGCGGCGGCCCAGGACAGGGCCATGCGGTGGTTGTCCGAGGTGAAGTCGGCCACCGCGTCGGCCACCACGAACGTCTGGATGTCCTGCATCCACGCGTCGCACGCGGTGGTGGTCACGCCGATGTGCGCGTACACCCCGACGATGATCAGTTGGTCGCGTTGCAGGTCGCGCATCCAGCGGCGCAACTCGGTGCGGACGAAGGCGCTGTACTTCCACTTGGTCAGCACGGTGTCGGCGGGGCCGGGCGCGACCGGTGCGGCGACGGCCGCCGCGTGCAGGTCGTCGGGCAGGCCGGGTCCCCAGAAGTCCTGTTGCAGGCCGCGCTGTTCGGCCGTTTGACCGCCGGGCTGCGCGGAGTAGACCACGGGTACGCCGAGTCGGTCGCAGTCGTCCTTGAGGCGGGCGACGTTGGCGAGCAGTTCGGTGATCGGCGACGCGTTCGGGGTGAACGCGGACAGGAAGTAGTTCTGGAGGTCGTGCACGAGGAGCGCGGCGCGGGTGGGGTCCACGGTCCAGTCCACCCGATTCGTCGGCAGGTCGGCCGAGGTCGGCATGGGGTAGGGGGCGATCTTGGGCAGGGCCATCGGGGAGGCGGTCCTTCGGGAGGTGGGTGATGGGGGTGGACGGGGGGTCTCAGCCGGCCCGGGTGGCCAGTCCGGCCGCGATCGCCGCGCGCAGGTCCTTCTTGCTGACCTTGCCGACGCCGGTATAGGGGAACGTCTCGACGAACTCGACGTGGTCGGGCACCTTGTAGCCGGCCAGGCCGCGCTCGCGGACGAAGCGGCGGATGGCCACGGGCTTGAGCGGTTCGGCGCCGGCGCGCAGGATCACGTACGCGCAGGTGCGTTCGCCCAGGTAGGCGTCCGGTACGGCGACCACGGCCGCGTCGTGTACGGACGGGTGGGCCAGGATGTGGTTCTCCACCTCCTCCGCCGCCACCTTCTCGCCGCCCCGGTTGATCTGATCCTTGGCCCGGCCCTCCACCACGAGGTGGCCGGAGGGGAGCCTGCGGACCACGTCGCCGGTGCGGTAGAAGCCGTCCTCGGTGAACGATCTCGCGTTGTGCTCGGGCGCGTTCCAGTAGCCGCGGATGGTGTAGGGGCCGCGCGTGAGCAGGTGTCCGGTCTCGCCGTCGGGGACCGGGACGTCGGCGTCGTCGACGACGCGGATCTCGTCGTCCGGGGAGATCGGCCGGCCCTGCGAGGTGACGATCACCTCGTCGGGGTCGTCCAGGCGGGTGTAGTTGACCAGGCCCTCGGCCATCCCGAACACCTGCTGCAGGGTGCAGCCGAGGGTCGGGGTGACCCGGCGGGCCGCCTCCTCGCTGAACTTGGCCCCGCCGACCAGGAGTACGCGCAGGCTGCCCAGGTCGTGGCCGCCGCGCTCGGCGGCCTCGGTCCAGGCGAGGGCGAGCGGCGGCACCACGCCGGTGATGGTCACCCGTTCGCGTTCGATCAGCGCGAAGGCGACGTCGGGGGTGGGCTTGGGGCACAACACCACGCGTGCGCCCGCGTAGAGCGCGCCGAGTGTGCCGGGCGAGCTGAGCGGGAAATTGTGGGCGGCCGGCAGCGCGCACAGGTACACGCTGTCCGCGTCCACCGCGCAGATCTCGTTGGAGCCGCGCAGCGAGTAGATGTAGTCGTCGTGGGTGCGCGGGATCAGCTTGGGCACGCCCGTACTTCCCCCGGACAGTTGCAGGAAGGCGAGATCGCCCGGGGCCGGCGGGTCGGTGATCTCGACCGGGTCGCGCTCGATGTCGACCAGCGCGGTGTGTTCGCCCGGGTCGCCGACCACCAGGACGTGCCGGAGCGTGGGCGTGGCCTCCTGCACCTCGGTCGCCAGGGCGCGGTGGTCGAAGCCGTCGGACACGTCGGGGATCACGTAGGCGACGGCCTCGCTGAACGCGCAGAAGTGGCCGATCTCGGTCCGGCGGTGCGCGGGCAGCGCGAACACCGGCAGGGCGCCGATCCGGAACAGGGCGAAGATCACGGCGAAGAACTCGGCCACGTTGGGCAGTTGCACCACGACCCGATCGCCCTTGACGACGCCGAGCGCGAGCAGTCCGGCGGCGACGCGGTCGGCTCGCTCGTCCAGGTCGCGGTAGGTCCAGTGGCGTTCGCCGTCCACGATGGCGACCCGGTCCGGGTGCGCGGCGGCGCGGTCGCGCAGGACGCCGCCGAAGGTCTCGCCGCGCCACCAGCCGGCCGCGCGGTAGCGCTCGGCGAACTCGGCGGGCCAAGTCGGCGCGGCCGAACCGGGGTTCGGAGTGCTCGCCGTGGTCGGCGTGCTCGGGGTGCTCATCGCTCACCCGCCACGGCGTGCAGGAACGTGCGGAACTTGGCCTCGGTCTCCGCGGTTTCCGCGTCCGGGGAGGAGTCCGCGACGATGCCGGCACCGGCGTACAGGCGCAGTACGTCGCTCGCCGCCTCGGCGCAGCGGATGGTGACCACCCATTCGCCGTCGCCGTCCGCGTCGCCCCAGCCGACCATGCCGGTGTACAGGCCCCGGTCGAAGGGTTCGAGGTCGGCTATGGTCTGCCGCGCGGTGGTCGTCGGGGTGCCGCAGACGGCCGGCGTCGGGTGCAGTGCGCAGGCCAACTCCAGGGCGGAGGCCCGTCTTTCCGGGTGCACGGTGCCGGTGACGGTGGTGGACAGGTGCCACATCGCGGCGGTGCAGACCAGGGTCGGCCGTTCGGGGATCTCCAGCGTGGCGCAGTGCGGGGCGAGCGCGTCCCGCACGGCCGCCACCACGACGGCGTGTTCGTGCAGGTCCTTCTCGGATTCGAGCAGGGCCATCGCGCGGCGTACGTCCTCGGCCAGGTCGGTGCTGCGCTTGGCGGATCCGGCGAGCGGGTTGGCGACCACACGGTCCCCGCGTCGGGAGACGAGCAGTTCGGGGCTGGCGCCGATCAGGGTGTGGTCGGGCCGGGTGCCCGGGACCGCGAAGGTGTACCCCTGCGGGTCGCGGCGGGCCAGGCGCTGCAACAGGACGGGTATGTCCGGCGGATCGGCCGCGTGCAGTTCCAGGGTGCGGGCGAGCACGACCTTGTCGAACGCCCCGGCGCGCATGCGCCGCACGGCTTCGGCGACGCCCGCGCGGTAGGCCTCCGGCGCGGGTACCGGACGGATGTCCCAGTCGGTCGGCGGCGGCGCGGGGGCGGGCAGTGCGATCAGCGGGTCGGCGGACAGCGGCGGCCCCCAGTCGATCGTGCCGGGCACCACGAGCGCGGCGGGTGCGCTCTGGTCGAACGGCACCGCGCCCAGCACGATCGGGGGCCGGCCGCCGACCGGGCTCGCGTCGGCCAGTGTCGCGGCCACGCGTGTCGGCAACGGGCGCGCGTCGTGCGCGACTTCGGCCTGTGTGCCGTGCGCGAGCAGGGTGCGGGTGGGGGACGCGAAGAAGCGTGTGTCGCCCGGACGATACGCCTCCAGCAGCGCGGTCGCCGCGCCCACTGTGGCCAGGCCGGTGGCTTCTGGGGTGGTCACCTTGAGGCTCCTTTGATTCTCCGACGGGGTGGTGCGGAGTCCGTGCGGCACCGACGACCGGCCGGTCGGCCGGTGGGCCGGGCGAGTGGGGCACGTCGAACGGATGCGCTGCGGTCCGCTTCCACGGTCTGCGGTTCCGGTCGCCGCGCGCGCGGTGCGTTGCCTTGCGTTGCGCGGGGGTGCAGGGTGCATGGTCCGATCCGCCGGGCGGCTCGTGGTCGAAGTCCCATACGAGGGGCGCCTGTTCGTCACACGTGCAGCGTGGCGCCGCCGTCGACGTACATGTTGTGCATGGTGATCTGCCGAGCTCGGTCCGAGGCCAGGAACACGACCGCCTCGGCGATGTCGGCGGGGTCCGCGATCCGGCCGAGCGGAATCCCGGTGCGCCACGTCGCCGGGTCGCCGTCGAGCACCCGCTTCGGCGCCTCGGGGTCGGTCCACAGGGCGCGTTGCATCGGGGTGTCGGTGGAACCCGGCGAGACCACGTTACAGCGCACACCGCTGCGTGCCAGCTCCAGTCCCAGACACATCGTGAACATCGTGGCGGCGGCCTTGGAGGCCGCGTAGGCCGCCATCCCGGTGCGCGGGATGCCGGCCGCGTTGGAGCCGACGGTGACGATGCTGCCGCGCCCGCGCGCGGCCATCGGTCCGGCCACCGCCCGGCCGGTGTGGAACACCCCGGTGGTGTTGACGGCGAAGGTGTCGGCCCAGTCCCGGTCGGTGAGTTCGGCCACCGGCGAGACGTGCAGCACACCGGCCACGTTGACCAGGATGTCGATCGGTCCGAGCCGGCGCTCGATCGCGGCGAGGGTGGTGTCGACCGCCGAGGCGTCGGTGACATCGAGCGGGTAGGCGATCACCGCGTCGGTGCCGTCGTCGGCCATCAGGTTTTCGACGCCGGTCGGATTGCGGTCGGTGGCGGCAACGGTCGCGCCGTGGTCGACGAGGGCCCGGACGACGGCGGCACCGATGCCCTGCGCGGCGCCGGTGACCACCGCGACGCGACCGGCGAGGTCTGATGGGTGCACGAAACTCCCCTTGGCAAGCACAACCCCGTTGATCGGGATTTAGGTTAGCCTAACCTAATATCGATCTCATGGTCGATCCCGGCGAGGCCTTCGACGCGGGCTCGAAGTCGGCGTGATGCGGCCTTCCAAGGGTGCTCGGTGGTTAGGTTAGCCTCACTTTATGACTGTGCATCAGCCGATTCTGCAAAACCTGGGTGGCCCGCCGAGCTTGTCCACCGACGCCACGCCCGGGGCGCACTCGGACGATCGCCGCGACGACCCCTCGGGGCGCGCGGCCGGTCGGCGTACGGTCCTGATCGCCGCGATCGCGCTGACCGCGACGGTGGTGGTGCTGACCGGGATCTCGCTTTCGGTGGGCGCCGGCGAGGTCGGTGTCGGCGGCGCCTTCGACTACATATTCAACCGGCACGGCGCCCGCTCCGACAGTCATCTGACCCTGGTCATTCGCGATCTGCGGCTGCCGCGCACGCTCACCGCGTTGCTCACCGGCGCCGCGTTGGGCACGGCGGGCTGTCTGTTGCAGACCGTCACCCGCAACCCGCTCGCCGAGACCGGCCTGCTCGGGGTCAACGCGGGGGCCTCGCTCGGCGTCGTGCTCGGCATCACCCTGGTCGGCGTGCAGACCGGATACGGCTATCTGGTCTGGGCGTTCGCCGGCGCCGCCGTGGCCGGGCTGCTGGTCCTGGCCATCTCCGCCCGACGCGGCGGCGGTTCGCCGATGCGGCTGGTGCTCGCGGGCGCCGCGCTGAGCGCCACCTTCGGCGGGATCACCAACATCCTGATCGTCAACTCCACCGAGGCGTACGACAACTTCCGCTTCTGGATCCTCGGTTCGCTGGCCGGCATCCAGGGCTTCGACTCGCTCGGCAGCCTCGCGCCGGTGCTCGCCGGCGGGTTCGTGCTCGCCGTACTGGTCTCGCGGTCGTTGTCGGCACTGGTCCTGGGCGACGACCTGGCGCGCGGGCTCGGCCATCGCCCGGCGCTGACCCGGGCCCTGGTCGCGGTGTCGGTGACGCTGCTCACCGCGTCGTCGGTGGCCCTGGTCGGCCCGATCTCCTTCCTCGGTCTGCTCGCCGGTTTCCTCGCCCGGACCCTGGCCGGCCCGCGCATCCTCGCCCAACTGTGCTTCTCCGCGCTGATCGGCGCGGCCGTACTGACCGCCGCCGACGTCGCGGCCCGGGTGGTGGCCCGGCCGTTCGAGGCGCCGGTCTCGGTGATCGTGGCGCTGATCGGCGCGCCGCTGTTGATCGGCGTGGTGCGGTCGCGGCGGCTGGGCGCGCTGGGGCTGACGGACGCGCCGGAGCCGACGTCGGCGTCGGGCGGGGGGGTCGGCGGGGCGGCTCGGGTGCGGCGCCTGCTCGGGATCGGGCGCGGGGGCGCGGGCGGGGGCGCCGGGGTGGCGCGTGCGGGCGCGGATGCGCGAGCGGGCGAGGATGCGCCCGAGTGCGAGGCGGCGCGTGCGGACGAGGCCGCGCGTTCGGCGGCGCTCGTGCGGCGCGTGCGCCGGTTGCCCGAGCATCTGGTGGTGCGCCGGGGTCGGTTCTCCCTGCTGTTGCCCGGTCGGGCGGTGCTGGCCACGACGCTGCTCGCGGTCGCGCTGGCCGCGGCGATCGTGGTGTCGGTGTACTCCGGCCAGCGCGAACTGGGCCTGGTCCGCACGTTCGACGCGATCCTCGGCCGGGGCGACCACTTCGACGTGCTGCTGGTCCGCGAGTTCCGCCTGGGTCGGATCGTGGCCGGCGCGGCGGCGGGCGCCGCCCTGGGCGTCGCGGGCTGCCTGACCCAGACACTGGCCCGAAACCGGCTCGCCACCCCGGAGTTGCTCGGCGTCAACGACGGCGCCACCGCCGCCGTCCTGATCTCGGTCAGCTTCAGCGCGAGCGGCTCGTTCGGTGCGTGGTGGGCCGGACCGATCGGCGCGCTCGTCGCCGCCGTGGTGGTCACCGCGGTCGCCGGCGGCCTGGGCCAACGCGGCTATCGGGTTCTGGTGGTCGGCCTGGCGTTGTCCGCGCTGGCGTCCGCGATCACCCAGGTGGTGCTCGCCCGGCGCTCGCTCAACTCGGCGAGCGCGCTGTACGTATGGAGTTCGGGCAGCCTGAACGGGCGCGGCTACAGCGTGGCATGGCCGGTACTGATCGGGCTCGCCGTACTGGTCCCGCTCGCCCTCGCGCTCGGGCGCAAGCTGGACGTGTTGCGCTTCGACGACTCCACCGCCTCCTCGCTCGGCCTGGATCCCGGCCGGATCCGGCTGGTCTGCCTGGTCGCGGCGGTCTGCCTGGCGGGTCTGGCGGTCGGGATCTGCGGGCCGGTGGGCTTCGTGGCGCTGGCCGCGCCGGTGATCGCCGGACGGTTGACCGGGCCGCTGCGGGTGCCCGTCCTCGGCTCGATGCTGGTCGGCGCGATCCTGATCGTGCTGGCCGACATGCTGGGCCGAATCGTCCTGGACGGCGCGGAGATTCCGGTCGGCGTGGTGACCACGGTGCTGGGCGGCCCGTTCCTGCTGTGGGTACTGCTGGGTCGGTCGGCCTCGGCACGCGCGTAAGGTGGGGGGCGCGGCCGGATCGTAATAATCCTCGGCGAAGGGGTGTACGCCGAAAGAGGCGGGGCAGTATGCCCGGACGTCGGAACAATGCACCGCGCCCACGCACCGCGTACGACAAGAGGGGAAGGCAGACGATGAACCCGAGCACGACGACCGCGACCACAGCCGCCGCGGAGATTGCTCACACGGCTCCTCCCGTCGCATTCCCGGCACTCGCGTCCTCGGCTCCGGAATCCTCGGTCGGCACGTCCGACGAATTCGCCGACCGGGTCTTCGACACCTTGGCTTCGCCCGATCACGCGGAGCCGACCGCGAGCGACGCCCGAGCGATGTCCAAGGTCCTCTTCGACCGACTGAGGGTGTTGGAGGAGGGCACGCACGAGTACCAGTACGTGCGCAACACCCTGATCGAACTCAATCTCCCCCTGGTCCGGTTCGTGGCCGGTCGCTACCGCTCGCGGCACGAGTCCGTCGAGGAGATGGTCCAGGTCGGCACCATCGGGCTGATCAAGGCGATCGACCGCTTCGACGCCTCGTTCGGGACCGAGTTCCCCACCTTCGCGATACCCACCATCTCGGGTGAGATCAAGCGCTTCTTCCGGGACACCAGCTGGGCCGTGCACGTGCCGCGGCGTCTTCAGGAGCTGCGGCTCGAACTGGCCCGCGCGCGGGACGCGTTCACCGGTCGGTTCGACCGTGAGCCCACCCCCGCCGAGCTGGCCGAATACCTGGGCATCAGCATCGAAGAGGTCACCGAGGGGCTGACCGCGGCGGCCGGCTACTCCGCCGCCTCGCTGGACGCGCCCACCTCGGAGGACGGTCCCGGCGACGGCTACTCCGGCCGCTCGTCCTACGTCGACCCCGGCTACGAGGTCGCGGAGAACCTGCATGTGCTCAAGCCGCTGCTGGCCGCGCTGCCGGAGCGGGATCGGGAAATCGTGTCGATGCGGTTCGGCCAGGAACTGACCCAGGCCCAGATCGGCGCCCGGCTCGGGATCTCCCAGATGCACGTCTCCCGCCTGCTCAGCCGCATCCTGACCCGGCTGCGCACGGAACTGCTCGCGGACTAGCGCACTTCGCGCCATTCACATACTTCGCATTCGGGGCGAATCGACCAGGGGCGGGGCCGCACGAACACGCGGCCCCGCCCCTGGTCGATCTGCCCCGCCGAGCGTTTCGGACCGCCGCGCCGGTCGCCGGTCGGATCGCCTCGGCCCGATCCCGCCGGTCGGGGTCACCGATCACGGGGCAGACGATCACGGACAGGGAATCCGGGTCACGAATGGGGAACAGCCATGGACCTCGCTTCGTTGTCCGAACGGCCGCACCGACCGGATCCTCGGCGACGTGGGGTCGAGGTTGTGACGTGTGTCGGGTTACGGGGGCGCGGTTCGGAAGGGGCGGGCGCGGGTGAGTACACCGCGCGTCGCACGGCATCCGACCGCCGCGTCGCCGTCGCCTCGGCTGCCGACGACAGGGGCGCCACCCGCCCCGCAAAAGTGGAGGCCCAGTGGGTTCGTCCGGCGCTCTCACCCGGTCCGTCCGTCGTTTCCTGGGCAAACCCGGAACCGTGACCCCGACCGGCCTGCGCCCCCTGGTCCGGCGCGCCGCCGACCGCGAGGCGGCGCTGCGCGATCTGTCCGACGCCGAACTGCGCGCGGCGGCGCACACGCTACGGGTACGGGTCGGCGGCGCGGAACCCGAGCCGGGGGCCGCCGCCGCGCGTTCCGGCGGCCGGTTCGGTCGTGCCGCCCGGGCGTCGGGGATCCCCGGCACGCCCTGGGACGACGACGCCATGGTCGAGTTGTGCGCGCTGGGGCGCGAGGCCGGCCGCCGGGCCCTGGGCGAGCGGGCCTACGACGTGCAACTCCTGGGCGTACTGAGCCTGTTGCGCGGCACGGTGGTGGAGATGGCCACCGGCGAGGGAAAGACCCTGGTCGGCGCGCTGGCCGCCGCCGCCTTCGCGCTCCAGGGGCGCCGGGTGCACGTGTTGTCGGTCAACGACTACCTGGCCCGCCGCGACGCCGAGTGGATGGGGCCCGTCTACGACCTGCTCGGCGTGCGCGCGTCGCACGTGACCCAGGAGTCCACCCCGGCGGAGCGGCGGTCCGCGTACGGCCGCGACGTGGTGCACGTGCCCGTCACCGAGGTCGGCTTCGACACGCTGCGCGACCGGTTGCGTACGGATGTCGCCGAACTGGTGCTGCCCGCACCGGATGTGGCGATCGTCGACGAGGCCGACGCGGTGCTGATCGACGAGGCCCGGATCCCGCTCGTCCTGGCCGGCGGGGTGGCCGCGGGGTCCGACGAGGCGGAGGCGGCCCGGGTGGTGGCGGACCTGGTCGAGGGCCGGCACTACGAGGCCGCGTCGGACGCGATGACCGTACAGCTCACCGACACGGGCGTGGCCGAGGTGGAGCGGGCGCTGGGCGTGGACAACCTGTACGCGCGCGGCATGGACACGCGCCTGTCCCAGGTCAACGTCGCCCTGTACGCGCGGGCGCTGCTGCGCCGGGACGTGGACTACCTGGTGCGCGAGGGCGGCATCAAGCTGGTCGACGCCAACCGGGGCCGAGTCGCCCAGCGGCAGCGCTGGCCCGACGGGCTGCACGCGGCGGTGGAGGCCAAGGAGGGGCTGACCGCCGGGCCGCGCGGGGAGGTCCTGGACCAGTTGATCGTGCAGGACCTGATCGGAAGTTACCCGACGGTGGCCGGGATGACCGGCACGGCGGTGATCGTCTCCGAACAACTGCGCGAGTTCTACCGGTTGGAGACGGGCGACCTGCCGCCGAACCTGCCCTGCGTGCGGGTGGACGAGCCGGATCGGCTCTATGACGACGAGGAAACCCGGGACGCGGCGCTGCTCGCCCTGGTCGAACGCACCCACGCCACGGGCCGACCGATTCTGATCGGCACGCGCGACGTCGCCGCGTCGGAGCGGATCGGCGCCGCGCTGCGCGAAGCGGGCCTGCGGTGCGCGGTGCTCAACGCCCGGGACGACAGCCGCGAGGCCGCGATCATCGCGGAGGCCGGGGCGATCGGCGCGATCACGGTATCCACCCAGATGGCGGGGCGCGGTACGGACATCCGCCTCGGCGGTGCGGACAAGGCGGACCACGAACGGGTCGTCGAACTGGGCGGGTTGCTCGTGGTCGGGGTCGGCCGACACCACACCCGACGCCTCGACGACCAGTTGCGCGGCCGAGCCGGCCGCCAGGGCGACCCGGGCACCTCGGTCTTCCTGACCAGCCTCGACGACGAGTCCATCACCCGGCACACCACCGAGCCCCCACCCCGCGCGGCGCGGGTCGAGCCCGACGGCCGCATCCTCGACGCGGCCGTGCGCCGCTACGTCGAACAGGCACAAAGAGTCGCCGAAGGCACCTTGTTCGACACCCACCGCACCACATGGATGTACAACCAACAACTCCACCTGCAACGCCAGGAGGTCCTGGCCCTGCGCCACGAGGTCCTGCACGACGACGCCGCGTCCGTCATCCTGTCCGACCTCAACCCGGACCGCTGGGCCGAACTCCTGGAGGAGGTAGGCAATCCCGTCCTGGCCGAGGCAGCCCGCCAACTCCTCCTCCACGCCCTCGACCGCGCCTGGACCGACCACCTGGCCCGCACCGCCGACCTCCGCGAGGGCATCCACCTACGCGCCCTGGCCCGCCAAAACCCGATAGACGCCTTCCACGCCGAAACCCAACGCGCCTTCGCCCCACTGCTCCACAAAGCCCAAACAACCGCAGCCAACCACCTCAACACCGCCAAAATCACCAAGTCCGGCCTCGACGAGAAAGCCTCCAACCTCACCCGCCCAAGCACCACCTGGACCTACATGGTCGACGACCAACCCTCCCAGTCCCTCCGCGACCCCTTCCTCACCACAATCACCCGAAAACTCCTCCCCACCACAACCGACAACGACTGACCAACAAGCGACCCGAGTGATAGAAACCCCTTCAGGTTCTCCCACCTCGAGGCGAGCCAAAAGCCTCACACGAACAGGCGGGTCCACCCGATGCGCACCAAACTGCTGGCCGCAGCCACAGCCGTAGCAGTAACCATCGCCGGAATCATCACCTTCTTCGCACTCCGCGACGACACCGGCAACGACAAACCAAAGCTCCCGGAAGCCCGCAACGTCTCCCTCAACCCAGTGGTCTGCGCCGCAGTCGGCACCGACGACCCCAGCGGCCCGGCCACCGCCGACGCAGCCTGGCAAGCCCTCCAGGACGCAGCCACTACAAACAAGGTCAACGCCCAACGCCTACAAATCCCAGCCACATCCCCCACCGACGCCGAGACCTACCTGACCGCCTTCGTGGCACGCAAATGCCGCATAATCATCGCCACAGGCCCACAAGTCACCGCAGCCGCCCGATCCCTGGCCGGCCGAACCACAGACATCCAATGGGCAATAGCGGATTCCGTCCAACCGGCCCCCCAAATAACCGTCCTATCCCCCGACCCCAAAACCACCCACTCCCAAGTCCGCAACCTCATCCGCACCACGGTGGGCATCTGATTGCCTCACGAATGGCGGACATCGAATACATCCCGTGCGCCGCTGCGGACCGTCCAAGAACACGTCGTGGCTGTGCATACCGAGTACTCCGCAGGCCCGCGAAGGACACCTCTGTCGCAGGATGTTCCATCACCACGCCGCGTCGCCACATGGATGGCACACCGATAATTCACAGCACGCTACCCGGAAGTTGCCGGAAGGCCGAGATCGCACTGTTCAGCTCAAGGGCAAGCGCCTGCCTGCCTTCCTGAATGAGTCGACGCACCTCAGCCGCCGGACCATCGTTCTCCGCAGCCGCCTTGAACCCCTCCCACGCCTCATATGTGCGCCGGGTATGCCTGGTGATCACCGCCCCGAGTCGCGACTGTTCGTGGAAGTTCAGCCCTCTGTCCGGTGGACGAAGATAGAGCATCGAATACTCGGTGATGAATCGACCTGCGAGCGCTACGGTCTCGTGACCCAAGAATTCACAGGAGAGCATTGCGATGACGAGGTTGGATTGTGGCGAGCCGCCGGGCCTGCGGAGGGAAGCAGGGATATCCCAATGCTCTCGCGGCTCGTCCAGCCACTCCCAACCTTCAGGTCGAGACATACATCACCATCCTTTATCCATAGCGCGCAAAGAGCCATGCTTGAGCCTCGTCATTGTGCTCCGGAATGTTTTCCACGCCTCCGGCTTTCAAAACTTGCGCACAATAGGAAACACAACCCTGATCCGGCAAACTGTAGGGCGGATACCTTCCCATTTCCGTTTTATACAACCCATCCTCTGCTTTCATGATTGCTCGCAGCCCATGCGGCAAAGGCACTCGAAGGTTGATCGTCAGCCTCGGCAGCTCATCCAGGGTGAACCTGGTTATACCATTGACTGGATTGGTAAGACTGCCGAACTGATGGGTCCGCAAAATATCATCACCGTAATGAATGGTAATGAGAGCATGTTGCCTATCCGGATAATTTGCCATGTGAACAATAGCTTCATCGCCGCAGTTTTCGTTATGGACGAGAACCGGCGTCGCACCTGCAAGCACATAGTAGGTGTGCAGGTCGTCGACGGTTAGATTATGGACGGATTCGAGTTGGGTCCAGGAGCGGGTTGCGGTCAGTTGGACCCAGGTGCCCGCGGCGGTTTGCAGCCATTGGCCCGGCTTGAGGTCGGCGGCGTTTTTCCACTTGCCGAGTTCGGGGACCCAGAAGGGGTGGTTGTCGGTGGCGGTGATGGTTTCGGTTCGGGTGTCGGCCGGGCCGTCGACGTCGACGGTGAGTTCGACCAGGTTCTTGTCACCCGTGCCGGTGATCTCGGCGGTGACTGTTCGAGGGCCGCTCTGACCGGTCTCGGGGTCGGTAGCCAGGACCTCGTCGCCGATCCGGACGTTCTCGATGCTCTTGTGGCTACCGTCCGCCATCAGCACTTGAGTGCCCGGAACAAAGCTGTTCGGCCTTTGGCAAGTTCCCTGCTCTGGCGTCTCCCTCGCGCGTGACCCGCCACTCTCGCTCGGACCGCTTCGCGACGATGACGTGTTCGTGGCTTCGGCGGGGGTGAAGGTTGCGGTGGTGGAGCCGTCGTTGAGTTTGGGGGCGTTTTCGACTACTCGGACGGCGTTTTGGGCCTGGGCTTCCTGGATGGAGGCCGGCTTGGCCAGGTACTCCGGGCGGATCGGTGCCGGGCGTGGGGCGTACGTGGTGGCCGCCTCGTAGGCGCGGCCCTTGCCGGCCGAGGCGTCGTCGGCGGCGCCCTGTGGCGAACGGGCTCGGACCTCCTCGGCGAGACGGGCCGCCTCCGCCTTGCGGGCCGCTTCGGCCTCCGCGGCCTCTCGGGCTTTGGCCTCGGCGTCCTCGCGGGCCTTGCGCGCGGCGGGTTCGTCCTCGTCGCCGCGCCGACCGCCGGGGCCGTCCTCCTCGCCCCTTCGGCCGCCCGGGCCCTCGACATCCTCCCGGCCGCCGCGCCACTTGTTCCACTTGTTGCTCACGTAGCGGCCGGCGGCGTTGAAGAAGCCGCCGACGGCCATCTGCATGGCCAGGTCGCCCCAGCTGAAGTCGGCCCGCCCGGTGACGACATCGAAGCCGTAGCCGATGCCACTCGCGAACGCGCCGAACCCGAACTGGGCGGCATAACCGCCGACCTTGGCGAAGTGCCCGCCGATCGCGCCCTCGATGGCGCCGCGCCCGGATTGGAACGCGAGTTCCTTGAAGCTGAAGTTGTCGCCGTTGATGGCGGTGGTGATGCCGTAGGCGAGGGCACCCCCGAGCGCGCCGCCGATGGCACCGCCGAGCGCCGGGTTGCCGATGGCCATGCCCGCCGCGCCGCCGACCAGACCGCCGACGATCGGCGCCGCGACAGCGGCGACCTTGCCGACCTTCTTCAGTGCCCCCTTGATCGACCAATGGCCGGTCGGATCCGTGTACATGAGCGGATTGCCGCTCGCGTACGCATACCGGTTCGCGTTGGTCGACGCCGACGGATCCAGCGTCACGCTGTCGCGCGAGGCGAACGCGCCCGTGGACGGGTCGTACCAGCGTGCGGCCATGTTGACCTTGCCGCTACCGGCATCGGTCCATCCGCTCTGGTACCCCACGCTGGTGCGCGGCCCGGACGAAGTGAGCACCTGCCCGTACGGGCTGTACGTCACCGATCGGCTCAGCGTCGTCCCGCTCGCCTGGAACGTGGCCACCACGTCGCTGTGTTCGTCGACCACGGCCAGGTCCGCCTGGCCGGTCGAGCCGTTGCGGATGCCGATCAGGTCGCCGTTCGCGCCGCGGCTGTAGGTGTCCGCGCCGTCCGTCGCCAGGTCGTTGCCCGTGCCGCTGTAGGCGAAGGTGCGTCCACCGGTGGTGAGCACCCGGTCGAGGCTGTCGTACGTGTAGCTCGACGATCCGTCGGCGGTGAGCCGATCGAAGGCGTCGTAGGTGAGGGTGGTGAACGCCGAGCCGCCGACCGTGGTCTTCTTCGCGAGCGTGCCACGCGCGGTGTAGTCGTAGGTGTACGCGCCATCGCTCAGCAGTCGGTTGCGCTGGTCGTAGGTCGCCGTGCGTGGCCCGTCCCGGGTCCGGTTCCCGGCGTTGTCGTACTCGTAGGGCACCGTCGTCGAGCCGTTGTTCCAACTCGTCAGCCGGCCCGCGTCGTCATAGCCGTAAGTGTTCACGACCGGACCGGTGCCGTTGTTCGTCGTCTTGCCGATCATCCGGTCGGCCGCATCGAAACTCGTGGTGATCGAGTTCAGTTGCGCGCCTGTGGACGTCTTGAGTACGTCCGACGTCATCCGGTGCAGCTTGTCGTAACCGAAGGTCCGGACCGACCCGCCCGTCCCGCCGTACGCCACCTGCGTCAACTGACCGATGCCGTCGTAGGAGTAGGCCAGATTCGTACCGGTCACGGCGTCGGTCGCAGTCTTGGTGCGACCGGCTTCGTCATACGTGTAGCTCGACGTCCCGGACGCATCGGTCCGGCCGGTCATCCGGCCCAGATGGTCGTAGACAAAGCTCGACGTCCCCGACGGGCCGCTCGTCGACACGATGTGGCTGCGCCAGTCGTAGCCGAACGTATCGTCGCCACTGGGCGTGGACGCCTTCACCAGGCGGCCCTGACGGTCGTAGTCGAAGGTCTTGCTCGACGACGCCGCGTCGGGTCCCGTGGAGGTGGCCGTCTGCGACGTGAGCCCGCCCAGCACGTTGTACGTGCGATCGACGTTCACGCCGCCCGGACGTGTCTCCTTGAGCGGCCGGCCGCCGATGTCATACCCGGTCGACCAGGTGCGATCCGCCGCGGCCGGGTGAGCCGTGGTGGCCGGCTCCACCATCGACGCCTGGAGCCCGAGCGAGTTGTATGTCGTCGTCGTGACGTTCCCGTTGCCGTCGGTGTACCGCGTCCGGTTGCCCGCCGCGTCGTAGCCGAGGGCGGTGACGATGCCCGCCGACGTGGGGCCCGGTTCGATCTGCCGCGTGCGTCGGCCCAGGGCGTCGTACTCGTACCTGGTCGACTTGAGCTTCGGGTCGATCGTCTGAATGAGGTTGCCCGACACGTCATACCAGGTCGAACTGATCCGCAGGAGTGTGTTGTCGGCGTCGTAGTCGCTCGTGATCATCGGCTGACCCAACGCGTCGTACGTCTGCGTATGGTAAGTCCCGTCGGCCAAAGTCGACTTCGTGATTTTGCCGTTGAGGTCACGCTCGACGACGCGGCTCCTTTGGGTCGCGTCGATGAACAAGGTCGGTTCATGCAGGGCGTTGTAGAACGTCCATTCCGTCTCGCCGTTCGGTCCGACCGTGCCGAGCCGCTCACCGGTGTCCGAATACGCGTACTTCGTGGTGTACGTCTTGCCGGTCGGTACCAGTTCCAGCGTGGTGGCGGTGACCTGACGCCCGAGGTCGTCATACGTCGCGGTGCTGAATCCGCCGTCCGGCGCGACGGATTGGATGCGCTCGCCGGCGTCGTTGTAGTGGAAGGACCAGATTCCGGCGTCCTTGCCCGGCAGCGCCGGGTCCTTCCGCTCCACCGCGTTGCCGAGCGCGTCGTACTTGGTCTGGGTAATCGCCCCGTTCGCGTCGATGTCCGCGACGGGACGGCCGTTCTTGTCCGGCAGGCTGTACACCGTCGGCTTCAACGGAGTTGTCGCACCGGGCGGCGTATAGGCGGGTGCGGCGGTCGCCGTGTTGATGCCGTTGGCGGACCACGTGCGCGTGGTGATGTTGCCGTTGGCGTCGCTGGTCTCGGCCACCTCGCCGAACGTGTTGTAACCGGTCATGGTGATCGCTCGTGACGAGACCGGCGCGCCGCCCGCGGACTCGATGGAGATGGTGGGGCTGATCGTCTTGGTCTGTCGTCCGACCTCGTCATATCCGAAGGTGGTGGTGAAAGCCGCCTTGTCGGCGCCGTTCACATTCCCTCTCGGCTCGGTCTGCGTCAGTGCCAAGCCCCGCTGGTCGCGCGTCCACGACGTGACGGCCGCAGTGGACGAGTCGCCGACGGTCTTGCCGATCTGCATGCCTGCCGGGTTGTACGCGTACTTGGTCGTCTGCGCGACGGTGCCCTGCGCGTGCGTGGTCGTAAGGATCTCGCCGTCGCGGGCGTACGAGTACGAGTCGGTGCGGGCGAGCCCACCGGGGTCGCGCACGGTCTTGGTGACCAGATTGGCCGCGTTGAACGTACTCTCCGTGACGTCCGTGCCGCCCACGGTCTGCCGAATCATGTTGCCCGCGTTGTCGTACTCGTTGCGCTGGAGCACGATGTCGCGGGTGGTGCCGTCCGCGTTGCGGAAGCCGTCCTGGCGGACCATCCCGACCAGGTTGTCGTCGTAGTAGAAAACGTGGCGGGTGCGACCCATCGCGTCGGTCGTGGTGGCCAACCGGCCCGCCGGGTCGTATGCCTTCGACTCCAGGACCAGCGTCTTCGCGGTCTCGTCCCCGAGTCGGCCCTTCCAGTTCTTCAGCGCGCTCTGGGTCGGGTGCCCGGTGGGCGAGTAGGTGTAGGCGAATTCGGCGCCCAGGGGATCGATCACCTTGGTCCGGTTGCCGAAGGTGTCGTATCCGTACGTGGTGACGTTGCCGGCGCCGTCGGTGCTCGTCGCCAGGCGGTTGGAGGCGTCGTACGTGGCCGAGGTCGTTCGGGAGGGGTCGGCGCCGGTGTAGTCGCCGACGACTTGTTGTGTGGGGTTGCCGTCCTGGTCGTACTGCGTGGTGGTCACTGGCAGATGCGCGCGACCGGTGACGGCATCGGTGGTCACCGGGTCCACCCGTATGGTGAGACGCGACGACGCATCGTAGGTGAATGTGGTGGTCGCACCCGCGGGTCGGGAATCGGAGACCTCGGTCCGCGTCAGGACCCGTCCCAGCGCGTCGTGGGTGTATCGCGTCTCCAGTCCCGAAGGAGCCACCGTCGACACGAGGTCACCCGCACGGTTGTACGCGTATGCGGTCTTCTTGCCACCCGGCGTCGTCTCCGCCTTCACCAACCCCTTGGGTTGGGTGCCTCCGCCCGCCGCCGGCTCCGTCCCGGCCGTGTATTCGCGAACGGTGAACTGCGAACTGCCGCCGCCGTCCAGGGGATCCGGCTCCCAGGAGATCGCGAGTCGACCCGACGCGTCGTAGATGTAGCCCCTCGCGTACCGGTTGTCGTCGTACCCCGCCGCCCGGGCATCCCACGAACCGATCACCTGGTCGTTACGCGGATCGGTCGGATTCGCCTCGTCCAGGTAGTACTTGTACAACTCGCGTTGGCAATCCCATGCCTTGCGGCAGGTCTCCTTGGAACGCACGTTTCCGCGCTCGTCGTTGTCATATCTGACGGTGTGCGCGTTCGGGTCCGTCGTCGCCTTGAGGTAGCCGTGATCGTCGTAGTCGTACAGCCACTTGCCATTCGCCGCGTCGACGTAGGACAGCAGCCTTCCTCGGTTCTCCGGCTCGTACATGTAGCTGAGCACGTTGTTGCCCGGGGCGAGCACGTGGATCATCTCGCCCTGGAGGCCGAGGCTCCGACGGTATTGGGCCGTTACCCGAAACAGACCCAGGTCGGCGTGCCGGTAGATGGCGACCTCGTCGATTACCCCGTTGAAGTGTCCGAGTTTGTCGGCCGGCTGGGCCGGCCAGCCACCCGAGATCGCGCCGGCTCCGACGTAGACGAAACGCTGGTCGTCGAAGTTGAACGGTTGCCCCACCCGCGAATCCGCCCAGGCGCCGTCCACGACCAGGAGTTGGAAACCGCCGTTCGCGATGAGCGTGACCATGTGCCAAGACCCGTCGTCCACCCGGTTCTGACTCGTCATCGGATTCAGCGAGTTGTCCCAGAACTGTCCGTGTACCCGACCGTCGGTCCCGACATAGAGCACCGGTGTGTAGTCCCCGGTGGTCACGGCGGGATCGGTGATTGCGCGCTTTTGACTGGACAGGAGCACCCCGGCGCGGTCCGTCTTGAACCACATCTGCGCCGTCAGATTGGGGCTGCCGGAAAGTTCGCCGTCCGGGAGCCTGACCTGCGATGTGCTTCCGTTGAAGCCCGCCGCCGTGTCGTCCGCCCTCAGAAAGGGCAGTGTCTCCATCCCGAGCGCCACGTCGGTATAGGCGGCGTTGCTGTCGTGCCCGTCGTTGAACACGGTGCTCTTGGCCGTGGTCCCGGACCGTTCGCCCAGTCGGTAGTAGTCGTACGGCCGGGCCTTGAGCACCGAGTTCGGGTAGTACGTGCTGGTGTTGGACGTGTCCGGGAAGGTGATCCAGTACTTGCCACCGTTGACGTCGGTGACCGTCCCGACTCGATCCTGACCGGTTGCGTACGTGAGGGCGGCGGCAGTCCTTCCCTCTGGCGTGGTGATCGAGGTGATACCGAACCCACCGGAACGCATGTCGCTGTGTTGGCCGACCAGCGTCGCGCTCAACGCGTGGTCGTAGAGTGCGAATTCGTCGACGTCCCCGTTGAACCAACCGCGGGGATTCTGCCCTGCTGCAGGCCACCAGCTGTGGATGTACCCGGCGCCGACGGACGCGTTTGTCTGCGTTGACGCCGCCGGTGCCACACCAGCGCGTTCATCGAGGCGCCGACCGTCCAGATAGAGTTGCTGATTGACCCCGTCGGCGGTGAGTACGACATGGTGCCAAGCGCCGTCGGTAACCGACGAGGCCGATGTCATGGGGTCGTAGGCGGCGATCCCGGGCAGTGAGCCGCGCAACTTGCCGTCCGTACCGACATACAACGCCGGCCAGAGATCCAAGGTCTCCGTGCTGTCCCGAACGCTCTTGTTCTGCATGCCGTACAGCACGCCGCCGTTGTTCGAGGTCGACCGGAACCACATCTCGATCGCGGATTCCGCCGTCTGGTTCTGGAGGTTGTGCCAGGGCTCCATCACCGACGAGCTTCCGTTGAATCTGGCCGCGGTGTTGCTCGAACCGGTCAGAGCCCCCGGCACGCCCAGCAGCACATTGCCGCTGTATTGGCCATCCGGCATGGCGACCGAATACCCGGGTTCCCTGACCGCCGTCGCCGAACCGGCCGATTCGCCGAGCCGCATATAGCTCTCCGGCATCGCGTCGGCGATCAGTGAGCGGTATTGCGAGATCGGCGTCGTGCCGTACGCCGTGCACTTGGTACCCGCATCGGGCGAGCACACCTTGGTCAGCGCGGCGCCGGTGTACTCGTAGGTCCACTCCGGGGCGCGTGCCCCCGCCGACGGCGCGTCCGCCGTCACCTTGGTGACATGACCACCCACCAGGGGCGAGGCGTTCCAGGTGAAGCGGAGCGACCGGCCGCTCGTGTCGTCGACGACACGGTCGACGCCCAGCACGTTGTTGTACGTGATGGTCTGCGTACGCCCGTCGTGCGTCGCCAACTGGGTCAAGCGGCCCCACTGGTCGAAGATGTAGCGGAACCCGGATTTGTCGGTGAGCAGCCACCCCGAGGATCCACCCAGCAGCGTCGACTGCCGACTCGGCGGGGGTTCGTACGTTCCGTTGCCGTTGCGCCCGAACCGGACCTGTCGGCCGTCCGGATACGTGACCATGGCACCGATGTCGTCGGACCAGATGCGCGTGTCGTACACCGTGGACCATCCCGGCCCGAAGAGCGGCGCACCGCGTCCGATCCCATTCCCTCGCGGATCGAGGGAGTTGTACGTACGGCGGATCTCCAGCGCGGGCCCCGCCGCCTTGATCGACGCGTCGACGCTCTCGGTCGTGTAGTTGCCCAGATACGGGTCGACGCCCTTGATCGCCTGCTCACCCGGTTTCCCGGCCAGGTTGGAACTCACGCCGGGTTGCGGCACCTGGGTGCGGAACGACGACCACCAGGTCTCGGTCTGATCGAGATCCACCGTGTCAGAGATCCGGACGCTCCAGGAGAACGACTTGTCCCAGGCCAGCAGACCCGCAGGCACCCGCCAACGCTCACCGACCCAACCCGACTCGGTGCACGAGCCGCTTTCGGGGCAGACGGTGAACTTGTACTGGAGGGGACCTCCGGGTGATCCGTCGGGATCGCTGCCATATGCCATCAACTGCGGGGTCAAGGAGCCCTGAACATAGTTGTTCGGTGGCCAAGTGTTGTTCAGCACAGGAGGCACATTGCCGACGGTCATCGTCCCGCAGCGGGGTGTCACACCCTGGTCGCCGAATACCCCTCCGGGACGGGTGAGTTCGATGCACAGGTAGTAGGAGCCCGGTGGCATCGGATCGATGTTGACGTCGGTCTCGAAATTGTGGCCGTTCGGAGTGTCGAAGGGGATCGGCTGCCCGCCCGTCCACGTGGCCCCGTTGGGGTCGACCGTGCTCCAGATGATCCCGTTGCCACCCACGGTCCACGTGTTCATGCCGATGTTCTCCGCGCGGAAGCGGATCTTGCCCGGCGTGTTGTTGGTGGGTGGTGGGTTCAACTGGCCCCAGTCGTAGCGGGCGTTCCACGGGCTCCACTCGACCTGGAGGTAGGGCGCGTTCTGCGATACGCCGTTGGAACTGGCGAAGATCTTGTAGGCGTCGCGGTTGCCGGCGTCGACGACAAGCGACAAACCGTAGTTGTCGCGGCCCTGGGCCCATGAGGTGAGAAGGTCGACGCCACCCGCATTCAACGGAATCGCCCGCCAAGCCGGCGCCTGACCACAGTTCGTCCCGGACGGCGTTTCACCACCGGAGAACGACGCCGAGCCGATGACGCCGCCCGTGGCCGGCCCGGGGAAGGCGCGCAACTTGCTCGCGTCCCACCACTGCGTGATCGGAACGACGTTGACCACATTGGGCGCACACGACGCCGAGTAGGTGACGTACGTCTGAAGCGCCGCTCCGGTCACGTAGGCATTGGGGAGCTGCGTCCGAAAGTTGTTGAACGCCATGTAGGCCTGGTTGACGCATCCGGTGTTGCTGGTGCCGGTCACCATGTACGCGGCGTGGTGGTGCGTATCGGTCGAACACGAGTCGACGAACGTGGAGAAGCTGGACCTGTTGTTCAGCGACGGGTCGACCATCACCGGATAGACACGCTTCGGGTCACGCAGCCAGTCCTGGTCGAGGGTGACCCGCAGCGCGATGCCGCCGTCGTGTTGCACCAGGTCGTACGCCACTCCGTACGAGCGGGCCCCGGCACCGGCCTCACCCTTGCCGGACGAGTCCTCCATCCAGCCCCGGGGGATCACCGCCCGCACGACGCCGTGATCGTCCTTGAACTCGATCTCGCCCTCTGCGGTCCGAACCGCCTGGAGACCCGTGGCGGTGATCGGGAAGGTCCACGTGGACGGTGCCTGCGGCGAGTCCAGGACCAACGTCTCCTTGATCCCGGCGTTGGTGGTTTCGAACCTGACGTCCGCGTGCGGGCGCGCGTCGGGATACGTCACCGCGTTGCCGTCGATCCGCGACGCGACGGGGGCGGCATCCGCCAGCGCGAGCGACACCGAGTGCCCGTCGTCGATCTTCAGGCTCTGGATCGCGCGGTCGTCCGCACGCGGCGCCAGATCGGACTTGGCCTCGGTCTGCCGCGGCTTGAGCCGCCCGTCGGGCTGCCGGGCCGGTGTGGTGTCGATGTCCGTCCACGAACCGTCGGGTTGTCGCACATGCACGGGAACCGCGTACGACCGAGTGGTGAACGTGCCGTCCGCGTTGCGGAAGACCTTGGTCGTCTCGTCGCGACGCTGCGGTTCCTCGACGCTGGTCGCCGGATCGAAACCCTTGGGCGGCGCGCCCGCGGCCGAACCTTGCGCGCCCTTGGGGTTCTTGGGGTCGACCGGGAACTTCACATCCTTGGGATCGGCGGGCCCCGGGGTCTGCGGCTTCAGGTTGTTGCTGAGCGTGGGCTTCCCGGGCGCCGCCGACTTGCGCTTGTCCTGTGGCGTCTCCGACGCCGCTTTCGCGGATCGTTCGCTTCCCGGCATGCGCGTCGCGTCGCTGTCGACCGTGTGGCTTCGGCCGGCGCGGTTCCGCCGGGTTGGCCGGGGAGGTCCGGCATCGACGTGCTCGGCTTCGAGGGTGTCGCGAGTGCGTTCGGCACCGTCGTCCCGAGCAGGGTCATCGCGGCGACGACCGCGACCGCTCCGAAGCGTCGGCGCATACGCGGAATGCGCGTACGGAAAATGGACCCACCACGTGCGGACATGGCTCTCCCCGGTCACGACCCCCCACCCGGGGCGATGTGCAGCGACGCCAGACGGCGCGGTTGGATTCTTTTTCCTTTACCGACTCCGACACAAGATCAGGACTTGACCGAGACAAGGATCATGAATAAAGACTTGGTAAAGTCACGGCACTTAAGTGACACATCCGGACAGCCGGCCGGATAGGTCAGGGGCGCGTGAGGACGACAAGAGCTCAAGGCTTTGTCTATAAGTCTTCGGCAAAACCGGTGTCCTCCGAGGGATTTGAACCGGATTGACCGCCCTCCGTTCACCGCGCCCTCTGCGGCATCGACGTCGAATCATCGTGAAGTCGATTCTTTTACAAAGATGAGCAGATAGGGCATACCAGATCCCGACACGTGTCAACGGGCCGATTCGGGACGAGACCGCATGCGAGAAATCAGGCGGAATTCCGATCGGGGTGTGAACCGCGCGAGGATTTGGGTTCGGGGGCGGTGGGGTGTGTCAGTGGGGGGTGTTGTGGCGGAGGGTTGCGTAATCGGCGGTGGTCCAGGCCATTGCGATCGCGGCGTCCAGGAGGGCCTGGTCGGCCTGGGGGGAGATGGCGGCTTCGGCGAAGGCCGCCTCGTGGGGGCCGCTGGTGCCGCCGGTGATGTCCAGGACCGGATGGATCGTGGGGATGACGTGGGAGACGTTGCCCATGTCGGTGCAGGCGAAGGGTGGGCGCGTGATGGGCTCCGGGCGGCCCAGTTCCCGGGCGTTGGCGCGCCACAGGGCGATCAGGGTCGGGTCGGTGCGGAAGTCGAGGTAGTCCGGCTCGGGGCGGGTCAGGCGGACCTCGCAGCCGATGGCCAACGCGCCCGCGCGGAAGCAGTTCTCGACCCGGGTGCGCAGTTCGGCCAGGTCGGCGGCGTCGGTGGTGCGCAGTTCGTACTCCGCCGTGGCCCGCTCCGGGACCACGTTGGGCGCGGTGCCCGCCGCCGTGGTGATGCCGTGCACTCTCCAGTCGGCGGGCAGCTGCCGCCCGAGCAGCCCGAGGGCGACCTGAGCCACCGTCAGCGCGTCGGCGGCGCTGCGGCCCTCGTGCGGATTCAGGCTCGGGTGCGCCGCGGTGCCCAGGAACTCCACGGACAGCGTGCCGAGCGCGAAGGAGCGGAACTCGGCCACCTCGAACGGACACGGGTGCACCATCATCGCCGCGTCCACCCCGTCGAACGCGCCCGCCTCCAACAACAGCGCCTTGCCCGCGCCGCGTTCCTCGGCCGGCGTGCCGATCACCCGCACGGTCAGGCCCAGTTGGTCGGCGACCGGGGCGAGCGCCAGGGCCGCGCCGACCCCCGCCGCCGCGATCAGGTTGTGTCCGCACGCGTGGCCCAGACCGGGCAGCGCGTCGTATTCGCACGCGATCGCCACGGTCACCGGGCCCGTGCCGACGGTCGCGACGAAGGCCGTGTCCAGACCGTGCGCCGGCGCGGTGACGGCGTAGCCGTGCGCCCGCAGCAGCTCCACGCACCATGCGGAAGCCCGGTGTTCGGCGAACGCCGGCTCCGGGTAGGCATGGATGCGTCGACTCAGCGCGAGCAACTCGTCGCGGTTCGTCAGGACTCGATCACGAATCGCGGCCCGGTCGGCGTCCGAGGCCGGTAGGTTCAGCACGTCGGCCACGCTCATGTTCCGCTCCAGTTCATGTTCTTCAGCCGCAAGTTCTCCAGCGAGAGCCGCGTCCCTTCGGGAGCTCCGCCTGATCGAGAGCTCCACCCGATCGAATTCCGCCGCTCCCGGGGGCACCCCGTCGAGCATTCGAAAGATAGCTTAGGCTTACCTAAGTTGGCGTGCCGGGGATCGGTACGCTCCGCCTGCCCTCGTCGCATTCCGGGAGTCCCCACACCATGCGTCACTACCCGGCCCAGCCCACGGTCACGGACGCCGACCCGAGTCAGGACGGCCCCGGAGTCCCCGAATCCGTCCGGATGCCCCTCCTCGCCGCCCAGGCCGGCATCCACTACGCGCAGGCCCTGGCCCCGGACGACCCCGAGTACAACACCGCCGACCGGATCGAGATCCGCGGCCCGCTGGACGCCGACCTGTTCGCGCGGGCCCTGCGCCAAGTGGGCACCGAGGCCGAGACGCTGAACCTGCTGGTGTCGATCGGCCCGGACGGCACCCCGGTCCAGGGCGTACGATCCACGGCCGACGGCCGCGACGACGCCCTGCACCGCATCGACGTGCGCACCGCCGCCGACCCGGAGGCGGCGGCCGAGGAGTGGCTGCGCGCCGACCTGGCCCGGCCGATCGACCCGACCACCGGTCCGTTGGTCACCCACGCGCTGTTCCGGCTCGCCGACGACCGCCACTGGTGGTACCGGCGCGTCCACCACATCGCCGTGGACGCGTACGCACTCACCCTGATCGGCCGGCGCGTCGCCGAGTTGTACACCGGATTCGCCACCCATGCCCCGACCACCCCCAACCCCTTCGGCACCCTGCGCGAACTGGTCGCGGAGGAGGCCGACTACCGAGCCAGCGAAGCGTACGACACCGATCGCGCATTCTGGCTGGAACATCTCGCGGACCGACCCCGATCCGTGACCTTGGCCGGATCCCGATCCCCCGCGCCGGTCCCACGATCGCAGCCGGAACCCCCCTCCCCCGCTTCGCCGATCCTGCACCGCACCCTCGAACTCGACGCCGACCGCACCACCCGCCTCACCGAGGCCGCGACCACCGTCCGCGCCACCTGGGCCGAACTCCTGCTCGCCGCCACCGCCGGATACCTGCACCGCGTCACCGGGGCGCGGGAGATCACCCTCGGGCTGCCCCTGCTCAACCGGCGCAGCGTCACCGCCCTGCGCACCCCCGCGATGGCGGTCAACATCCTGCCGATGCGCATCGCGGTACAACCGCGCGACACCGCGCCCGAGTTGCTGCGCCGGGTCGTGCTGGAACTGCGCGCGGTGCGCCGCCACCAGCGCTTCCGCCAGGAGGACCTGCTGCGCGAGTTGGGCGCCACCGGTCGCGAACAGCCGCTCTACGGGCCGATGGTCAACATCAAGACCTTCGAGGGCGACCTGCTCTTCGGCGACGCGGTCGGCCGGGTGCACAACCTCGCCGCCGGACCGATCGACGACCTGGCCCTCGGCGTGGTGCCGACCCCCGCCGGCGGCCTGCGGATCGACCTGGACGCGCACCGCGACCACTACGACCCGACCTCCCTCGCCGAGCACGAACGCGGCCTGCTGCGCTACCTCGACGGCCTGGTCACACTGCTCCACGAGACGCCGGCGCTGCCGATCGGCCGGATCGACCTGCTCACCCCCGCCGAGGTGCACGCGGCGACCGAGGGCCGCGCCGAACCGCCGGTCGACGCCGCGCTCCCCGAGCTGTTCTCCCGCCGGGCCGCACGCACCCCCGACACGATCGCGGTCCGCGCCGGCGCCGACGCGCGTACGTTCGCCGAACTCGACTCGGCCGCCAACCGGCTCGCGCACGAGTTGATCGCGGCCGGCGTCGCCGCCGAGGTCCCGGTCGCCGTCGCCCTGCACCGCGGCGCGGACACCGCCGTCGCGCTGCTCGCGGTGCTCAAGGCGGGCGGCGTCTGCCAGTTCCTCGATCTGGGCCACCCCGCCCGGCGGATCACCGACGTGCTGGCGGACACCCGGCCCGCCTGCCTGATCGGCACCGCCGAGACCCTCGCGGCCCTGCCCGCGCACCGCATCCGCACCCTGGTCCTGGACCGGCCCGACACCCGCGCCCGGCTCGCCGCACACCCGGACCGGGCCCCGCGACCGCCGCGCCCCGGGCAGACCGCGTACGTGATCCACACCTCCGGCTCGACCGGCCGGCCCAAGGGCGTCGCGGTCACCCACGCCTCGCTCGCCAACCTGTACGCCGGGCACGGCACCGACCACATCGCGCCCGCCGTCGAACGCACCGGCCGGGAGCGGCTGCGGATCGGCCACAGCGCGTCGTTCGCGTTCGACGCGTCGTGGGACCCGGTCCTGTGGATGGTGCACGGCCACGAACTGCACCTGCTCGACGACGCCACCTACCGCGACCCCGGCGCGCTGATCGCCTACGTGAACGAACACCGCCTCGACTACCTCGACGTCACCCCCACCTACGCCGAAGTCCTGGTCGCGGACGGCCTGTTGGACCCCGATCGGCACCACCCGGCGATCCTGGTGGTGGGCGGCGAGGGTGTGCCCGAGCCGCTGTGGCGCCGCCTGGCGGCCACCCCCGGCAGCCGGCCGCTGAACCTGTACGGGCCGACCGAGACCACCGTCGACGCCTACTTCTGGGGCGCGGACGGCGTCGGCCGGCCCGTGCGCGGCTCGCGCGCCTACGTCCTGGACGGCGCGCTGCGACCGACCCCGGTCGGCGTCACCGGCGAACTGCACATCGCGGGCGCCTGCCTGGCCCGCGGCTACCTCGGCCGGCCAGACCTGACCGCGGAGCGCTTCGTCGCCGACCCGTTCGGCGCCGCGCACGGCGACCCGGGCGCCCGGATGTACCGCACCGGCGACCTCGCCCGCCGCCGCGCCGACGGCACCCTCGAACTGCTCGGGCGCGCCGACGAGCAGGTCAAGATCCGCGGCTTCCGGATCGAACCCGGCGAGATCCAGGCGGTGTTGGCCGCCCACCCCGACGTCGCCCAGGCCGTGGTGATCGCCCGCGAGGGCGCGCACGGCAAACGCCTGCTCGGCTACGCGGTGCCCGTCGCCGGCCGCTCCCCCGCGCCGGAGTCGCTGCGCGCGCACCTGGCCGACGTCCTGCCCGACCACATGGTGCCTGCGGCCATCCAGGTGCTGCCCGCGCTGCCGCGCACCGCCAACGACAAGATCGACCAGCGTGCGCTGCCGGAGCCCGCGCCGACCGCACCGGGGCTGCGCGAGGGCCCGCGCGGACTGCACGAGGAGATCCTGTGCGATCTGTTCGCGGCCGTGCTCGCGCTGCCCGAACGGCCCGACCGCAACGCCGACTTCTTCGAATTGGGCGGCCACTCGCTGCTCGCCGCCCGGTTGGCCGCCCGGGCCCGGGAGAGCTTCAGGTCCCCGATCGGCCTCGCCGACGTCTTCCGCCGGCCGACCCCGGCGGGCCTGGCCGAACTGGCGCGCGCCGGCGCCCGTCCCGAGCCGCGTCCCGCGCTCGCCCCCGTCCCGCGCGACACCGACCGGCTGCCGCTGTCCCCGGCCCAGCAGCGCCTGTGGTTCATGTACCGGCTCGAAGGGCCCAGCCCCACCTACAACATCCCGCTGGTGCTGACCCTGACCGGACCGCTGGACCGCGCCGCGCTGGACCTCGCGCTGGCCGACCTGGTGCACCGGCACGAGACGCTGCGCACGGTGCACCCGGCCGTCGAGGACACGCCGTACCAGCACATCCTGAGCCCCGATCAGGCCCGCCCCACCCTGCACATCGCGGCCTCCGCCGCCGAACTCGCCGCCGCCGTGCGCCACCCCTTCGACCTCGCCGTCGAAACCCCGCTGCGCGCGACGCTGTTCACCGCCGACCGCACCACCCACACCCTGGTCCTGCTGCTGCACCACATAGCCGGCGACGGCGCCTCCACCACGCCGCTCGCCCGCGACCTGGCCGCCGCCTACAGCGCACGCGTGGCCGGTCGCGCGCCCGACCTCGCACCGCTGCCGGTGTGCTTCTCGGACCATGTCGCGTGGCAGGCCCGGCTGCTCGGCGACCCCGGCGACCCCACCCCCCTCGCACGGCGGCAACTCGACTTCTGGCGCGACACGTTGGCCGGGCTGCCCGACGAACTGGCGCTGCCCACCGACCGGCCCCGCCCCCGGGTCGCCTCGACGGCGGGCGACACCGTGCCGTTCCGGCTCGACGCCACCACGCACGCCCGCCTGGTCGAGGTGGCCCGGGCGAGCGGGACGAGTGTGTTCATGGCCGTCCAGGCCGCGTTCGCCGCGCTGCTCACCCGGCACGGCTGCGGCACCGACATCCCGCTCGGCACCCCGGTCGCGGGCCGCGACGACGACGCCACCGCCGACCTGGTCGGGTTCTTCGTCAACACCCTGGTCCTGCGCACCGACACCTCCGGATCCCCCGACTTCCGCACCCTGCTCGACCGGGTCCGCACCGCCACGCTGGCCGCCTACGACCATGCCGACCTGCCCTTCGACCGGGTCGTCGACGAACTCAATCCGGCCCGATCGTTGGCCCGGCACCCGCTGTTCCAGGTGATGATCGCGTGGCAGTCGCGTCCCGACGCCGAGTTCGCGCTCGGCCCGCTGCGCGCGCGCATGGTGGCCACGCCCACCGGCACCGCGAAGTTCGATCTGACCCTGAACGTGGGCGAGCAACCCGGCCTGGGTCTGGGGGGTTTCCTGGAGTTCCGCACCGATTTGTTCGACCGGACCACCGCACTGGGCCTGTCCCGCCGACTCGCCGCGCTGCTCAGCGCCGCCGTCGCCGAACCCGACACCCCGATCGACCGACTGCCGCTGCTCGACGACGCCGAACGCCACCGCGCACTGGTCGAATGGAACGTCGGCCCCACCGCGACCGCCACCTCCTCGACCACCCTGGTCGCCCGCTACGAGCGCGTCGCGGCGGAGCACCCCGAGCGGATCGCCGCCGCCTGCGAGGGCCTGTCGCTGAGTTACGCCGAACTCTCCTCCCGGGCCAACCGCCTGGCCCGGCTCCTGGTGGCGCGCGACATCGGCCCCGGCGACATCGTCGCGCTCGCCCTGCCCCGCTCGCTGGACCTGGTGGTCGGGCTGCTCGCGGTGGCCAAGGCGGGCGCGGCCTACCTGCCGCTGGATCCCGACTACCCGGCCGACCGGCTGGCCTACATGCTCGACGACGCCCGTCCCGCCGCGCTGCTCACCGACACCGCGACCGCGTCCCGCCTGCCCGCCCACGAGTTGCCCCGGATCCACGTGGACGGCCGCGAGGCCGACGCCCACCCGAGCTTCGACCTGACCCAGGCCCAGCGCAAACGCCCGCTGCGCGCCTCGGACCCGGCCTACGTCATCTACACGTCCGGATCCACCGGCCGGCCCAAGGGTGTGCCGGTCACCCACCACAACGTGGCCCGCCTGTTCACCGCGACCGACCACTGGTTCGGTTTCGGCCCGGACGACGTGTGGACCCTGTTCCACTCCTACGCGTTCGACTTCTCCGTCTGGGAGTTGTGGGGCGCGCTGCTGTTCGGCGGCCGATTGGTCGTGGTGCCGCACGAGATCAGCCGGGATCCGGCCGCCTTCCTGGACCTGCTCGCCCGCGAAAAGGTCACCGTGCTCAACCAGACGCCGTCCGCGTTCCACCAGGCGGTGGCCGCCGACCGGGAGCGCCCCGGGCGCGAACTGGCGCTGCGCTACGTGGTGTTCGGCGGTGAGGCGTTGGAGCCGGCCCGACTCGCCGACTGGTACGAACGGCACCCCGACGACGCGCCGCGCCTGGTGAACATGTACGGGATCACCGAGACCACCGTGCATGTGTCCTACCATCCGCTGGACCGCGCCTCGGCCGCCGCCGGCACGGCGAGCACGATCGGGGTGAACATCCCCGACCTGCGCGTCTACGTCCTGGATCGGTACCTCCAGCCCGTGCCGCCCGGGGTGACGGGCGAGATGTACGTCGCGGGCGAGGGCCTGGCCCGGGGCTATCTGGGCCGGCACGCGCTCACCGCCGAGCGCTTCGTCGCCGACCCGCACGCGGCCAGGTTCGGCGAACGCGGCACCCGGATGTACCGCTCCGGCGACCTGGCCCGGCGCCGCGCGGACGGCACGCTCGACTACCTCGGGCGCGCCGACCAGCAGGTGAAGATTCGCGGCTTCCGGGTCGAACTGGGCGAGATCGAAGCGGTGTTGGCCGCGCACCCGACGGTCGCCGACGCGGCGGTGATCCTGCGCGAGGACACCCCGGGGGACAAGCGCCTGGTCGGCTACGTGGTCGCCGAACCCACCGCCGAACCCACCGCCGAACCGGTGCTCGATCCCGGAGTCGAACCCGGGACCGAACCCGGAGCCGAACCCGCCGCGCGGCCGGCCGCCGACGGACCCGCGCTGCGCGAACACGCCGCCGCGGCGCTGCCCGTGCACATGGTCCCGTCGGCCGTGGTCGTCCTCGACCGCCTGCCGCTGACCGCGAACGGCAAACTCGACCGCAAGGCGCTGCCCCGCCCGGAGTACACCCCGACCACCGCCACGGGGCGGGCGCCGCGCGGGCCGCGCGAGGAACTGCTCTGCGCGCTGCTCGCCGAGGTCCTGGGCGTGCCCCGCGTCGGCGTCGACGACAACTTCTTCGACCTGGGCGGCCATTCGCTGCTCGCGGTGCGCCTGGCCGGTCGGATCAAGGCCGCACTCGGCGTCGACATCGGCATCGGCACCGTCTTCCAGGCCCCCACCGCCGCGGGCCTGGACGCCGCCCTGGAGGCCACCGACCGCACCGACGCGCTGGACGTACTGCTGCCGCTGCGCCCGGCCGCTCCCGGCGATCGTACGCCGCTGTTCTGCGTGCATCCGGCGGGCGGGTTGTCGTGGTGCTACGCGGGCCTGATCCGGCATCTGCCGGCCGATGTGCCGATCCACGGCCTCCAGGCCCAGGGGGTCGGTGCGGCGACCGCCGGCGAGCCGCTGCCCGCCACGCTGGAGGAGTTGGCCGCGCACTACGTGGACCGCCTGCGCGAGGTGGACCCGAGCGGGCCGTACCGGCTCCTCGGCTGGTCCACCGGCGGGATCATCGCGCACGCGATGGCCACCCGGCTCCAGGACCTGGGCCTGCCGGTCGAGCTGCTCGCGATCCTGGACGCCTATCCGGCCGAGGGTTTTCGCGAACTGCCCGTCCCGGACCGGGCGGAGGCGCTGGAGGCGCTGCTCACGATGGGCGGCTACGGGCCGGAGAGCCTGGCCGGCGCGCCGCTCGAACTCGGCCCGGTGATCGAGGTGTTGCGCCGCGAGGGCAGTCCGCTGGCCGGTCTGGAACCGGCCACGATCGAGGCGCTGGGCGACATCTACCTGAACACCAATCACCTCGTCCGCGCCTTCGACCACCGGGTCTTCCGGGGCGACGTGCTCTTCTTCCGGGCCACCGTCGACACCATCGACGACACGCTGACCCCCGACACCTGGACCCCGTACGTGAGCGGTCGGATCGACAACACCGACGTGGCCTGCTCGCACAAGGACATGACCCTGCCCGGCCCGATCGCGCGCATCGCCCGCGTGGTCGCCGACCGCCTGAGCGCATTGGAGAGCAAGACCGATGAGCAGCCGTGATCGCGAGACTCCGACGAACCCGTTCGACGACGAGGACGGCGAGTTCCTGGTGCTGGTGAACGACGTCGGTCAGCACTCCCTGTGGCCGGACTTCGCCGCCGTGCCGGACGGTTGGGCCGTCGCGCACGGGCCGTGCCCGCGCCCGGCGGCGCTGGACTGGATCACCGCGCACTGGACCGACCTCGGCCCGGTCGCGCGGTGAGCCCGGAACCCACCGAACAGGGCGCGACCCGAACCGCCACGCCGCGGGGTTCCGCCTGGATCGTGGTGCTCGTCTACACGGCCGCGATGTGCATGAACGGCCTGGACTCGACCATCGTCAACCCGGCGCTGCTCACCATCGCGGAGGACTTCGATCGCCCGGCGGTGGCGGCCAATACGGTCGAGATCGCGTTCCTGGTCGCGTTGGTGGCCGCGCTGCCGGTGGCCGGGCGGCTGAGCGACCGCCACGGCACCAAGCGGGTCTTCCTCGGCTCGCTCGCGGTGTTCACCGCCGCCTCGGCCGCGTGCGGGTTGTCGCAGAACCTGGTCTCGCTGGTCCTGGCCCGGGTGGTCCAGGGCCTGGCGGGCGGGCTGCTCACGCCGGTCGGGATGACCATCCTGTTCACGGCGTTCGCGCCGCACGAGCGGATGCGGCTGGCGAAGTGGCTGATCGTGCCGACCGCGCTGATGCCGGCCCTCGGCCCGCCGCTGGGCGGATTCCTCACCGAACACCTCTCCTGGCACTGGCTGTTCCTGGTCAATGTGCCGATCGGCACGGCCGCGGTGCTGCTCGGCCTGTACGGGCTGCGCGAGCATCGGGCGGGTGTGGTCGGCCCGTTCGACCGCACCGGGTTCTGGCTCACCACGCCCACCCTCGGTCTGCTCACCTACGCGCTCGGCTTCGGCCCGTCGCAGGGGTGGACCACGCCCGCCATCGCCGTCTCCGGCCTGCTCGGCCTGATCCTGCTCGCGGTCGCGATCGCCCACCAACTGCGCACGGAGGAGCCGCTGTTGCGGCTCCGCCTGGTCTCCGACCGGGCGTTCGGCGCGGCCACCGCACTCGCGCTGGTCACCTCGGCGGGTCTGATGGGCGTGCTGTTCGTCTTCCCGCTGCTCTATCAGGCGGCGCTGGGCGCCTCGGCGTTGGACGCCGGGCTGGGGGTGTTCCCGGAGGCGGTCGGGCTGATGTTCGCCTCGCAGGTGGTGGACCGCCTGCTGCCCCGACTCGGCCCGCGCCGGCTGACCACTCCCGCGCTGGTCCTGGCCGCCCTGGTGTTCGGCGCGCTCGCGCTGCCGGGGGTGGCCGATTCCGCGTGGGCGGTGCGGGTGTTGATGTTCTGCGTCGGACTGGTGCTGGGTACGGCGGTGCTGACCGTGCAGATCGCCGGGTTCGGCGAGATCGAACCGCCGGACATGGGGCACGCGATGGCGCTGTTCACCATCGTGCGCACGCTCGGCGGCTCGCTGGGCATCGCGGCCGGCGCGGCGGTGATCGAGGCCGGCGGCGCGGACGGACACGACGCGAGCGCGCCGGGGCCGTATCGGGCCGCGATCTGGGTCACGGCCGGACTGGTCGCCCTCGGCGCGCTGTTCGCCCTGCGACTGCCGCGCGAGGCGCCGGCACCGCCGCCGTTCGACGACGACGGGCCGGACGGCGCGGAGCCGAGCGAGGACCGGATCGAGGGCGGGAGCGAGGTCACCGCCGAGGGCAGCCGGGTCACCACCGACGGCAGCCGGGTCACCGCCGAGGGCGAGGCCGCGGGCCGAGGCGAGTCGGCCGCGCCCACCGGCGCGTCAGCCTCCGGCTGACAGCAGTCCGACGAGTCCGACGGCGAGCCCGCCGCGCCAGCAGGCGTAGTCGTGGCCGCCGTCGAACTCGGTGTAGGTGAGCGGGTATCCGCGCTTCCGCAGCACGTCGCGCAGCCGCCGGTTCTCGGCCACGAGCATCCATTCGAGCAGGCCCACCTCGAGGTGGAACCGGATCGGCAGCCGCTCGGTCGCGGCGAACCGCCGGGTCAGCCACTCCGGCCCGTCGTTGCTCTCGTCCGGGTCGGGCCACCAGAACGACCCGGACTGGGACAGCGCGTTGCCGAAGCGATCCGGCCGATGGAACGCCCCGAACGCGGCGGTCAGCCCGCCCGCGCTCTGCCCGGCAAGTACGGTATGCGCCGGGTCCGTGCTCACGCCGTACCGCTCGCCCGCCCACGGCAACAACACGTCGGCGAGCCAGTCCACGAACGGTTCGCTACAGGTGAGATCGGCCATCCGCCGTTCCCGGCCCATCGTGTCCACGAGCAGCGCGACGGTCGGCGGGATGCGGCCGTCGGCATGCAGGTTGTCGAACGTGTCGCCGACCGCGAGCACCGACCCCCAGACCTCCCCGTCCAGCAAGACCACGACCCGGCAGGGTTGTTGTCCCATGGCGGGCGGGAGCAGCACGCTCACCCGCCGGCCGTCGACCGTGGTGTCCTCGCGCGGGCCGCGCGGGATCCCGGGCCGGCGCCGCGCCCACGGCTGCGCGGGGGCGTCCGGCAGCGCCAGGACCGAGGACGGGTTGCGGCCGTCCCGGGCGGCCAGGGTGGGTGCGGAGTTGTACGGATCGGGCACCGCGGCGTCCAGCACACCCAGCCAGGCGGCCCGATCGGTCCGCAGCGTCTCGGCCCGCGAGCCGGTGCCGACGAAGAACTGGTACGACGCGCGCAGCCCGGCCGGCAGCCGGTGGGTGATCGCCCGTACGTCCGTCCCCGGCACCCGGCGCAGCAGATGCGGCGTCAGATCGCCCGCGTGCCGGTCCCGATCGGTGAAGGTGTGCAGCAGCGCCAGCACGTCGCCGGCGGGCCCGGCCGGGTCGTCCCGCCATACGAACGTGACCAGCCGCTGCCCGGGATCGTCCGGATCCGGCTCGACCAGCGGGGCGCCGACCGCCTCGACCCGGGCCCAGAACTCGGCGCAGGCGTCGGCGCGTCCGGCGTCGACCGCCCGGCTCAGCGCGTGCAGTATCGGGGTGTCCATGATGCCGGTCACCTTCCGCAGGTCGAGAACAGTCGATGCGCGAACAGTCGGCCCGAAGCCGGTCGGGCCCGGAGCCCTCGGGTCTCGGGATCACCGAGTCGAGGGCTCCCCCACCGTGCTCAGGAAGTCGCCGACAACGCCTTCGCGATGTCGCCGAGCACCACGTCGGCCGCCAGCGGCCCGCCGCGCGTGGACCACACCGAACCGTCCACGGTGACCACGTGGTTCTTCTGCACGGCGTTCAACTCCTTGTAGGCCGGCTTGCTCTGCACCTCCTTGAGCGCGCTCGCGCCGTCCGCGGTGAGCGTGCCGAGGAAGAGCCAGTCGCCGTCGATCTCGGAGATCTTCTCCAGGCTCAGCGCGGGCGTGTGCGCGTTGCCGTCCTTGTCCTGCGCCTTCGGCCGGGTCAGGCCCATGTCCAACGCCACCCCACTGGCGAACTGGCGCTTCTCCATCCAGCTCGGGCCGTTCGGGTTCCAGCGCACGATGCTCACCGCGGCGCCCTTGTTCGCGGTCAGGTCCTCGCCGGTCTTCTTGGCCTTGGCCTCGTAGTCGGTGATCACCTTGTTCGCCTGCTCCAGCTTGTTCACCGCGTTGCCGACACCGCGGAAGGACAACTTCCAGTCGTCGGTGGGCGCCATGGTCACCAGCGTCGCGGGGGTGATCTTGCGCAGCTGGCCGAGCATCTGGGTGTCCTGCATGTCGCCGGCCAGGATCAGGTCGGGCTTGGCCGCGATCACCTTGTCCATCACCGGCTGGAGCAGGTTGCCGATCACCTCTATGCCCTTGACCTTGTCGGCCAGGTAGGCGGGCGGCTTGTCCAGGCCCTGGCCGTTGGTGATGCCGACCGGCTTGACGCCGAGCGCGAGCACCGCGTCCAGGTCCTCCTGGGTGAGCACCACGACGCGCTTGGGGTTGGCCGGCACCTGGACGGTGGTACCGGTGGCGTCCTTGACCGTCCGGGTGCCGCCGGCCGAGTCGCCGCCCCCGCTGCCGCCCTGGCTCGCGGCGGGCTTCGCATCGGACTTGGAGTCGGAGTCGGATCCGCATCCGGTGAGCAGCAGACCGGCCGCCCCCGCCACGGCGAGCAACCGAACCGCGCGCCGCCGAGCGGTCACGAGCGGGCGAAGAGAAGTGGGCATGTGGGGCTCCGGGCGCGAGAAAGGGCGGGGGTGAACACGGCATCACCCCCAGGACGTCACTTAGGTTAGCCTTACCTTGCGCATTCGGCGCAAGGTGGTCCGGGCCGGCGAACACATCCGTCCGCGCGGATCGACGCGCCACCGGAATGCGGAACGGCCCCATGCCCACGCTCCGATGCGGGCATGGGGCGCCCGATCGGGTGACCTCGGCGCGGTTTCGCCGGCCCGAACCGGGCGTGATCCGTACGGTCTTGCGCATGAAGCGGACCACGCGGACGACGCGGAGCACGGTGACGCGGTCGACGGGGGCGATGGTCGCGGCGGCCGTCCTCGTGCTCACCTCGCTCACCATCCCGGCCGGCGCCGACCCGTCCGGCCCCCGCTGCCTGACCGACCGCCTCGATCGGCTGCGCGCGCTGCACGGCCGCCTCGACGCGCTCGCGCTCGACGGCCGGGCGGGCGCCGGCCAGTACTGGTACGTCGACCACCGCCGCTGCACGGTGACCCTGGCCACCCTGCGCGGCGCCGCCGACCCGCTCACCACGGCCTTCCTGGCGGCCGCCCGCCTGGTACCCGCCCTGGTCGAGATCACCGAGGTGGACACCCCGATGCGCCCGCGCGTGGCCCGGGCACCGGCGAGCGAGGCCGCGCCGCGGCCGGCCGCCGGCTTCCACGGCGGCAGCACCCTGTACAGCGGCCTCACCGGTACGGTCTTCATCTGCACCGCGGGCTTCAACGGGTATCGCCCGCACACCACCACGACGGCGGGCCATTGCGCCCACGACGCGTCCACCTGGTACGACGGCACCGGCACCCGGATCGGCACCGTCGGCGACTCCCGCTTCCCCGGCGCCGACTGGGCGATCATCCCCGGCGCGGACGGCGTCACCCTGGCCCCCGACATCCTCGACGGCAACGCCACCACCACCATCACCGCCTTCGGCCGCCCCCGCCTGAACGACCGGGTCTGCGGCACCGGTGCCTCCAGCGGGACCCGCTGCGGCACCATCGACGCCGTCGACGTCACCGTCAACTATCCCGAGGGCCCGGTCACCGGCCTGGCCCGCAGCACCCAATCCGGTGCCGCCGGCGACTCCGGCGGCCCGGTCCACACCGGCTCCACGGGGGTGGCCTTGATCAGCGGAGGGCCGACCGAGGGGGCGCCGACCTTCGTGCAGCCGCTGAACTTCTGAACGCGAGCACCACGCCCGCGCCCGACTCAGGCGCCGAGCAACCTCAGTTGGGCCGTCAGCGTGTCGACGCCCCGGTAGGTGAGCCCGACCAGCGCCACATGCTTCCAGCGCAGCACACCCTCGGCGTCCACGATGAACACCGCCCGGCGCAGCGCCTTGCCGCCCATGCCGATGCCGTAGGAATCGACGGCCCGGTGCTCCGTGTCGGCGAGCAGCGGCATGCGCAGGCCGTGTTTGCGGGCGAAGCGCTCGTGGCTGTCGAGTCCCTGCGGGCTGATCCCCCAGACCACCGCGTCGAGATCGGTGAACTGTTCGAAGCCCGAGGAGTACGAGCACAGTTGCTTCGTACACACCGCGGTGTCGTCGCCGGGGTAGAAGGCCAACACGACCGGGCGGCCGCGCTGCGCCGACAGGGTGAGCGGTTCGCGGATCGCCGTGCCCTCGCTCAGGCGTACCGCGTCGAGGGTGAAGTCCGGTGCCGGGGCGCCGATGTCGGGGGTCTTGGACACGTGGAGGCTTCCTCGCAGGGGTCGGACGTCCGGGCCGGAGAGCCGCCCGCGGGCGCGGAACACGAAGCGTTCCGGGTGGTGACGTTACCCGCCCCGATCAGGGCCGGGCGATCGTCGTACGCCGCACGAGCACGGCGAGCGCGGGCAGCGGGAACAGCAGCAGGAAGAGGTTGGGCAACCACCACTCGATCGCGAAGTCGCCGCGCGGGGTCCAGAACGCCACCGCCTGGAGGCCGGCGACGGCGGTCAGCACCAGCGAGATCGGGAGCAGCGGATGTATCCGCTCCGGTGCGATCCGCCGCCCGAGGCGCAGCGCCGCGAGCCCGGTCGCCGCGGCGGCGAGATCGAGCGGCACGAACGAGTGGTTCCAGTCGCTGATCACCGGATCGGCGTAGTCCTTGTACGCGTACTCGGCCGGGAGCAGCGCGAGGAGGGTGACCGTCCAGTAGAGCAGGAAACCCACGTCGGCGACGGCCATCGAAACGCGGGTGAAGCACATCACGTCGACGGTCCGCGCCCGGGACACAACCCGGCTCACGCCGCTCGGAAGCAGCTCGCGCACACACGCACCCACGCCCGCGCTCACCCCGCGCCGCCTCGGGTACGGATCAACTCGACCAGCAGCGCCCGTAGTTCGATGTGCGCGTCGTCGTGCGGCACGCCCAGGCCCAGCAGCCGCGCGGTCCACCAGCCGTCCACGGCCATCCGGACCAGATCGGCCACGGCCGGCTCCAGGCCGTCGTCGGCGAGCCGGAGTTGCCAGCGGGCGTAGCGGGCCCGCAGCGCGGCCAGGACGTCCGGCCCGCCCGCCGCGGCGAGCAGCGCGAGCGGGACCCGGTCGGCGCCGCTGCGATCGCCGGTCGGCGACTCGGCCGGGATGCTCGCCTGCAACCAGGCCAGCGCGAACGCCCCCGGCGGCGCGTCGGGTTCCGGCAGCGCGGCCTCGAACCGATCGGCCAGCCGCTCGACGACCCCGCGCACCAGGTCCTGCTTGCTCGGGAAGTGGTGCAGCAACCCGCCCTTGCTGACCCCGGCCTCGCGGGCCACCGCGTCCAGCCGAACCGACTCCACGCCGTCCCGAACCAGTAGCCGCTCCACCGCGTCCAACAGCCGATCACGCATCGGCACGCCCCCGTCCCCGTGTGAAAGCCCACTCGAACCCTCCGGACCGTCCGGACGGTCGGGACGAGCCACGGTAGCAGCCGCCGCCCCGAGCGCGGTCCCGGTCTGCCTCCCGACGCACGGGAGTTGCCTCGGTGCGACGGCCCGCCACCGGCCGTCATGCGTCGGGCGATACGACTCCCACGGCGGGTACGACCGGCCCGAACCCCCGGCAGCGCGCGGTCGGTGGCCGTGACCCGCACGATGGACGCCGTCGTCCCGATCACCCCGGACGCGATCGGCCCCACGTCGTCCTCGTGCACCGCGGTCCCGAAATCGGCCGGGGCGATCCGCGCGGTCGGCGCGAACGGCACGTTGGCGGGTTTCGACGTCGCGCGTGCGCCGGGGTCCGGTCATCTCGCCGGAAAACGGTCATCCCCGGCTCCGTCCGGATTCCGCCCCGGCGACGTTAGGCCGTCCGTTCGACCGACCCGACTTGTTGTCCGGACCTGCGCGCGAGTCTCTGCCCTACCGCTCGTCGATCCGGCACCATGACCTAATGAGCCGTGTGGAGAAGGGCACGTCGACCGAACCGTTGCCGCCTGCCCCGGCCCCGCCCGCCCTGCCTCCGCTCGCCAAGCGACCGATCGTGCTGATCATGGTCGCGGTATTCGCACTGCAGGCGGCGGTGTCCGCGCGCTACGGATTCCACCGCGACGAGCTCTATTTCGTCGTGGCCGGTCGACATCTCGCCTGGGGCTACGTGGACCAGCCTCCACTGACCCCGCTGCTCGCCCGGGCGTCCGGCGAACTGTTCGGGGACGATCCGCAGGACCTGCGGATATTCGCCGCCCTCGCGTGCGCGGGGACGGTGCTCCTGGTCGCCCTGATCGCCCGGGAGTTCGGCAGCGGACGGGCGGGCCAGCTGCTCGCGGCGGCCTGCGCGGCCACCTCCGGGATCGTGCTCGGCATCGGTCACCTGTGGTCCACCGCGACCCTGGACATCGTCGCCTGGCTGCTGATCGCGTGGTTCGTCCTGCGGCTGTTGCGCACCGGCGACGGGCGCTGGTGGCTCGCGGTGGGTACCGCCGTCGGCTTCGCGATGCTGAACAAGTACCTGGTCGGCTATCTCGTGGTCGCCCTGCTCGTGAGCCTGTTCGCGGTCGGCCCCCGCGAGGTGCTGCGCAGCCGGTGGCTGGTCGGCGGCGCGGCGATCGCGATCGGGCTGAGCGCGCCGGGTCTGTGGTGGCAGGCCACTCACGGATGGCCGCAGTTCACCGTGGCCGGCGGAATCAGCACGGACGACGGCATCAAGAACCGGATCATGTTCGTCCCGCTGCAAATCGCCTACCTGTCGCCGCTGTTCGTGCCGATCTGGGTGGCCGGCGCGCGACGGCTGCTGCGGGCGCCGCAGATCCGGTGGGCGCACTCGATAGTGCCGGGCTACGCGATCCTGTGCGTGCTGGTGATCGCCTCCGGCGGCAAGTCGTACTACGCGCTGCCACTGCTCCTGGTACTGGTCGCGGCGGGGTGCGAGCCGACCGTGCGGTGGGCCGCGAGTCGGCCCGGGCGGCGGGTGCCGGTGGGTTCGATGCTCCTGGTCGCCACCGTCACCAGCGCGGTCATCTCGCTGCCGCTGCTGCCGGCCGGACGGGTCAACGCGGTGATCGGGATCAACCCCGAACAGGGCGAGCAGATCGGCTGGCCGGAACTGGCCGACGCGGCGGCGGTGGCCTGGGGGCGGATCCCGCCGGACCAGCGCGGCCGGGCGGTGTTGTTCGCGGGCAACTACGGCGAGGCCGGCGCGCTGGACCGGTACGGCCCGGCCCGGGGGTTGCCGAGGCCGTACTCGGGCCACATGTCCTTCGCGGACTGGGGCCCGCCGCCGGACCGCGCGGACGGGCCCGTCGTGGTCGTCCGCGAGGGGGAAGTCACCGCGCGATTCCGCGACTTCGTCGACTGCCGGCTGGTCACCCGGGTGGACAACGGCAAGGGGGTCGACAACGAGGAGCAGCACGCGGTGGTCGAGCTGTGCGCCGGCACCACGAAGCCCTGGTCCCGCATCTGGCCCGACCTGCGGCACTTCTACTGAGCACCGAGCACCAGGCACCGAGCACCAAGCACCGAACGCCGCGCATCGAGCCCGCCCGCACGGCACCGAGTCCCACCGCAACGCGTCCCACCGCACCACATCGCACCCGACCGAGTCGTACGAGTCGTACCGAGTCCCGAGGAGTGTCATGGCGCAGGCGAGTCCGCCCGGGTACCGCACCGGTGGCGAAGGGCGACCGGGGTCGCTGACCGGCTCGGCGTATCGGGAGATCCGACGCCGGGTGTTGTACCTGGAGCTGGCCCCGGGCGCGCGGTTCACCGAGAAGGCGGTGGCCGAGGAACTGGGCATGAGCAAGACGCCCGTACACGAGGCGCTGGCGCTGCTGGCCGAGGACGGGTTCGTCGACGTGATCCCGCGCAGCGGCTACCGGGTCACCCGGGTCACGCTGCGCTCCGCGCGCGAGTTGTTCGACCTGCACCGGGTGCTCGCCCGGGACGCCTCGGCGGCGGTGGCCCGGCGGGCGGCGGAGGTGGGCACGGCGCCGGCGCGCGAGGGCGCGTGGGTGCGTACGCCGACGCCGGTGGCCGGGCCGGACGCCTGGCTGGAGCGGTACACCCGGCTGCATCTGGTGATCGCCGACCTGGCGGGCAATCGGCATCTGCGGCGCGCGCTGGCCGGCACGCTGTACGCCCACCACCGGCTGCTGCGGTTGTGTGTCACCGCCGACGGGCCGCACCTGCGGGTGATCGCGGGGGACGACGGTCCGCTCCTCGACGCGCTGGCGGACGGCGACGCGGAGGCGGCCGGGCGGGCCGCGCACACCCGGCTGACCGGCTGTCGGCAGCGGGTGCTCGACACATTGCTCGCCAACGACGCGCTGCTCGACGTGAATATCACCGGGCCGTCGCCTCGGCGGTGACCACCCGGCTCGGCCGCGCGCGACCGGCGCCGACGCCGTCGCGAAGCAGCGTGCCCAGGTCCAGGTCGAGCACCGCGTCGGGCGGCGGGCCCCCGGGCCCGCCGTCCGCGGGCCGGGACAGGTACGCGGCGACGACCGGCACCAGCGTCGCGAACAGCGCCGCGCCCAGGGCCCGGATCCCGTCCTCGACCACGGCCGCCGCGCCGTCCGGGTCGCCCGCGACCAGCGCGATCGGCAGCGCGGAGCGGTCGGGCCTGGGCCAGTGCGGGTCGCCGAGCGCGGTGGCCAGGTACAGGTGCCGCAGCTGGTGGCGCAGCACGTACCCCTCGACCTCGGCCGCCCGCGCGTTGCCGGCCCGTTCGGCCAGCGCGGCGGCGTAGGCCAGGCCCTGGACCGGCGTCGGCACCGCGTCCGCGCGCTCGCCGCTGGTCGCCTGCCACCATGCGAGCGCCGCCGCGTCCAGACCGGCGGTGCCCTCGGCCCGCGCGGCCACCAGACGGGCCGGCAACGTCTCGACCGTCACTCGCAGTTCGAGCAGTTCCCGGACGTCGCGCAGGGTGACCGGCATGACCAGATAGCCCGAGTGCGGCGCGACCGCCACCAGGTTCTCGTGGGTGAGCAGGTTCAGCGCCTCGCGCACCGGCGTCTTGCCCAGGTCCAGGGCGGCGGCCAGGTCACCCTCGCTGAAGACCGTCCCGGGCGGCATCTCCAGGCGCAGGATGCGCCGCCGGATCACCTCGCGGGCAACGGCGGTCCGGCTCTTCGGGCGCGCCGGCGAGCTCGATGTCATGCCCGGATTCTCTCCGGATCCCGGCCGCGGTCGGGTCCGCACACGCGAATCGGCGAAGACCGGCAAGCCCGATCGGTGCCCGGACGGGCTCGGCCGGGCGCCGCCGGCGGACGATCCCGAGGCGGCCGGCGTCTTCCCGCACCGATGCGCCTAATATCTCAGGCAGCAGGATCGGCGACATGGACGCGGGGGCGCGTCGCCCCCGGACATGGCCCGTCGTGGTGCCCGGCCGATGGGGCCTTCGCCCTCCCGGGGCCGGCTCCTGCGATGATCCTCGCGACGAGGAAGGTGGTTTCGGATGCTCGCCGGCGTGACCTGCGCGGCCCGTACGCCGCTCGGCGTCCGGCCGGGGGTACCTCCGCCCGCCGATCCCCCTCGTCCACGGCGCGACCGGGCCTACCATCGAAACCGTGTCGAAGGCTCCACCGACCGCATCCGCGAGCCGCAGCCGCACGCCACCCCCTCGGGACGAACGACCTTGGACATCGACATATGACCGTGTCGCAGCACACCCGATCCGCATCCCCCATCACGCTTTTGCGCGAATGGCGCGAGCGCACCGACGGGGCCGCCCTGCACGAGGCGCTGTTCCTCGGCCTCGGCGTCGACCTGCCCTTCCTGGAGCGGGTCGCCGTACCGCTCGCCCGGGACCTGTCCGCCCGCGTCGCCATCCTCGGCGACGCCGCCCAGGAGACGCACGACCCGAGCCAGGTGCGCGGCGCCGGTCGGGACTACCTCTACGCACCCACCGTGTGTCCCGGCGCGCTGCGCGCCAAGCTGGTCGTACTCATCGGCGAACACGCGTGCCGGATCGCGATCGGCGGCGGCTCGCCCGCACTGCCCGGCTGGGCCGGCGACGACCGCCTGTGGACGGTGGTCGAGACCGAGGACGACGCCTCCAACGCACTGCTGGCCGACGTCGCGGACTGGCTGGACAAGCTGCCGGACCTGGACGCGGTGGCGATGGCGCCGTGGGCCGCCGAGCACCTGCGGGAGATCGCCGGGCTGCTGACCGAGCGGCACATCCTGGCGGACGAGACCCCGGGTCCCGAGGCCCGGCTCCTGGACAACCTCGACCGCCCGCTGCTCGACCGACTCCCGAGCGGTCCGGTGGACGAGCTGCACCTGTACGCCCCCGTCGTGGACCCGGCCGGTGAGACGCTGCGCGAGCTGATCGCCCGACTGGCTCCCGCGCGGGTGGTGCTGGGCGTACACGAGAACTGGTCCGGCCACTCCGGCGCGGTGCTGCGCTCGGCCCTCGCCGGGCGGCCGGCCGAGGTGCGGGTGCTGCCCGAACAGCGGTTGACGCACGGCCGGTTCGTACAGTGGCGGATCGGCGAGCAGTGGTCCGCGCTGACCGGCAACGCGGACCTGAGCCGGGCCGGCCTCGGCACCACCGCGGCGGCCGGCGGCGGTCTCGACCTCGCGGTTCACACCGTCGGCGGCCCGGTCCTGGCGCTCGGCGAGGGCCGCACCGTCGCGCCCACCGACCTGGACGCGCTGCGCGGAGTGGCGGCCACGCCCGAACTGGTCCTGCTCGGCGCCCGAGCGGACGGCGCGGGGCTGCACGTGGTGCTCGCCGGGCCGGCCCGCGAGCCGGTCACGATCGCCACGTCCGTCGACGGATCGGCGGGCTCCTGGCGGGAGTTGGGTGCCGTCCCGGCCGGTGCGACGAGTGCGACCTTCCCGCCGGCGGCCGGTCAGGGCCCGGCGGTGCGGGGCAGCCTCCCGCGCGCCGACGGCGGTGTGACGCACTCCGGCGTGGTCTTCGCGTACAGCCCGGCCACGGCCGCACGGCCGAGCGAGCAGCGGGTAACGCCGCGAGCCGAGCCGACGCCGGCCGCGACGACGCCGGCTCCCGTTCCCGCCGCGCCCGGGGCCCCCGAGCCGCCCCGGGCGCCGGCGGCACCCGTGAACCCGCCGCCGCGTCCGGTCGAGGTCGCCGCGCCCGCTCCGACTCCCGCGGTCGCCCCGGTGGTGACCCCGCCGCCGCTCTACGTCGCCTCCGGGACCGAGTTCGATGCGGCCGGCACCACCACGTTCGCCCCCGCGCCTGCCGAGGACAGCCCCTACGCCGAGGCCATCGAGGAATTCGCCGCGCACGGCTGGGTGGCCGGCATCGAGGACGGGATCTGGCGGATCACCGGCTCGTTCGGCAACCCGGTCCCGATCGCGGCGGTGGCCGCGACCCGGCTCGCGCAGTACGGCGAACCGGTGCTGATCCAGGCCGGCAACGAGCGCCGCTGGGCCTTCATGGCCTGGCACGCGCCCGACCTGACCCTGCTGAACTGGCCCGCCCGGAACTGGCGCAGCTACCAGATACGCCCGCCGGCCGACCCCGAGTCGCGCTTCCGCGGCGGCGACCTGGCGAGCGTCCCGGGCCGGGTCGGCCCGCTCAACCGGCAGATCGGCGACCCGCCGCCGGCCCTGCTCCGGGTGCTGGACGAGGTGGGCATCGGCTTCGCCGAACTGGTCAAGACCCTGCAGGAGATCGGCGGCTGACCCCGGCGCGACCCGGGCCGCGGTCCGGGTCGCGCGGTCGGCGCGCGGGTACGGGTACCGAGCGAGCGATCGTTAGAATGCCGGGCAACCAAGACGATGCGTCCCGGAACGGCCGGAGCAAGTCCGCAAAATCAGGAGGCGGACCCATGGCGGAGCCCTTGGCGGCGGATCTGCGCGCCGACGGTCACACCGACTGGCGCGCATACCGACCACTGCTGCTGCCGCCGATCCTGGCCGCGTCGCTCGCCGCGTTCGACGAGCACGGCTATCACGGCACGACGGTGCGCGACATCGCCCGCCGGGTCGGCGTGACGGTGCCGGCGCTGTACTACCACTACCGGAACAAGCAGGCCCTGCTGGTCGAGTTGCTGATCGGTTCGATGAACGCGGCCCTGGGCCGCTGCCGGGCCGCACTCGAAGAGGCCGAGGAAACACCGGCCGCACGATTCGCCGCACTGGTCGAGTGCATCGTCCTGTACATGGCCAACCGCGCACCGCTGGCGTTCCTGGACACCGAGATGCGCAGCCTGGAACCGGCCAATCGGGCCCGCTACGTGGCGATGCGCGACGAACTCGAATCCCTCATGCACGCCGCCGTCCGCGACGGCGTGGCCTTGGGCGAGTTCACCACCCCATACCCGATCGACGCCGGCCGAGCGGTCATCACCTGCTGCCAGGCAGTAGCCAACTGGTACCGCCCCACGGGCCCCTTGACCCCCCAACAAATCGCCGACCGCTACGTACAAATCAGCCTGTCCACAGTCGGCCACACAACCAAACCCACCCCGTCCGACATGTAAGAACGGCAGGCCACCAAACCCAGCCCGTCCAGCGTCCAAGGACGACAAGCGGCCCCAGGCTCACCACGCGACGCGGCAGACCCATCGGGCCCGGCACCGCAACCACCCCGCCAACGCCACCAAACCCAGCCCGTCCGGCGTCCGAGGACGGCAAGCGACCCCGGACTCACCACGCGACGCGGCAAACCCATCCAGCCCCACACCGCAACCACCCCGCCAACGCCACCAAACCCAGCCCGTCCGGCGTCTGAGGACGGCAAGCGACCCCGGACTCACCACGCGACGCGGCAGGCCCATCGGGCCCGCGCCTCGGCCGACTCGGCGGCGGCGCCAACCCCTCCAGCCCGGCCGGCGTTTGAGGCCAAAACACCCGGGTCACAGGCCACGCCCTACGCGGCCCGGTGCCGAGGGTCACCGCGGGGCCATCCGGATCGCCCCGTCCAGCCGGATGACCTCCCCGTTGAGCATCTGGTTCTCCACGATGTGCGCGACCAGCGCCGCATACTCCGCCGGCCGCCCCAACCGACTCGGGTGCGGCACCTGCGCACCCAGCGATTCCCGCGCGGCCTCCGGCAGCGACCCGAGCAGCGGCGTCTCGAACAACCCGGGCGCGATCGTCATCACCCGCACCGCCAACCCCGACAGGTCCCGCGCGACCGGCAGCGTCATCGCCGCGATGCCGCCCTTGGACGCGCTGTAGGCGGCCTGCCCGATCTGCCCGTCGAACGCGGCGACCGACGCCGTGTTGACCACCACGCCGCGCTCGCCGTCCACCGGCTCGTGTGTGCTCATCCGCTCCGCGGCCAACCGCAGCACATTGAACGTGCCGATCAGGTTGACGTTGACCACGCGGGCGAACACGTCCAGCGGGAAGGCGCCCTTCTTGCCCACGGTGCGGGCCGCGTTCGCGATGCCCGCGCAGTTGACCGTGACGGCCAGGGTGCCGTCCGCGTCGGCCGCCTCCACCGCGGCCCGCACCTCGTCCTCACGGGTGACGTCGCCGGCGACGAACCGGGCCCGCTCGCCCAGCCGTTCGGCCACCTCCTTGCCCTGTGACGAGGGCAGGTCGAGGAGCACGACCGACGCGCCCTTCGCGACGAGCAGTTCGGCGGTGGCCAGGCCGAGCCCCGAGGCGCCGCCGGTGATCAGGGCGGTGGTGCCTTCGATGCGCATACGTATGTCTCCGTAACTCGCTACTCACTGACAAAAACCGGCCGACGAAAACGACCCGACCTCAGAGCCGTTCGATGATCATCGCGTTGGCCATCCCGCCGCCCTCGCACATCGTCTGCAACCCGTACCGCCCACCCGTGGCCTCCAGCACACCCAGCAGCGTGCTCAGCAGCCGCCCGCCGGAGGCGCCGAGCGGGTGCCCGATCGCGATCGCGCCCCCGCGCCGGTTCACCTTCTCCGGGTCGGCCCCCACCTCCGCCGCCCACGCCAACGGCACCGGCGCGAACGCCTCGTTGACCTCGAACGCGTCGATGTCGTCGATCCCCAGGCCGGCCCGCTCCAGCACCTTGCGGGTGGCCGGAACGACGCCCATCAGCATCAGCAGCGGGTCGTCGCCGGTGACCGCGAACGCGTGGAAGCGGGCACGCGGCGTCAGGCCGAGCGCGTTCGCCCGTTCCTCGCTCATGATCAGCGCGGCGGACGCACCGTCGGTCAGCGGCGAGGAGTTGCCCGGGGTGATCCGCCAGTCGATCTCCGGGAACCGCGCGGCCATGCCCTCGTCCACGAACGCCGGCTTGAGACCGGCCAGTCCCTCCTCCGAGGTGCTCGGACGTACCGTCTCGTCCACCCGGTGCTCGCCGCCGGCCACGGTGATCGGCACGATCTCGCGGTCGAACGCACCCTCCGCGGCGGCCTGCGCGGCGAGGCGGTGCGAGCGGGCGGAGAACCGGTCCAGCGTCTCCCGGTCCAGGTTCCACCGGGCGGAGATCAACTCGGCCGAGTAGCCCTGCGGGATCAGACCCTCGGGGTAGCGCCCGGCGAGCAGTCCACCGCCGAACGGGTTGCCGCCGTGCGAGGCCAGGCCCATCGGCACCCGGCTCATCGACTCGACACCGGCCGCGATCACGATGTCGTACGCGCCGGCGATCACGCCCTGCGCGGCGAAGTGCGCGGCCTGCTGGCTGGATCCGCACTGCCGGTCCACCGTGGTGGCGGGGACGCCCTCGGGGAATCCGGCGGCCAGGACCGCGTTGCGGGCGATGTTCAGCGACTGGTCGCCGCCCTGGGTGACGCAGCCCGCGATCACGTCCTCGACCAGGGCCGGGTCCAGACCGTTGCGCTCGACCAGGGCCCGCAGCGTGTGCGCGAGCAGGTCGACGGGGTGGGTGCCGGACAGGGCGCCGCCGGGCTTGCCCTTGCCGGAGGCGGTGCGTACGGCGTCGACGACGACGGCTGTGGTCATTGGCGTTGCGTCTCCTTCACGACTGGTGAAACCGGCCGCTCCCGGATTCCCGCAGGGTCCTGCCGGCAAGGTTACTGAACGTTCGCTAAAGACATTCGACCCGCCCGCGCAAACCCTGTCAAGCATCGACCCGGGCGGCGACGCCTTCGTGCGGACTACGCCGTACCGCGCACTCCAACCGACAAAACCGGCATCGACCCCCGTTTCGGGGGTTAGGCTGACCTACGTGACCAGCGCACCCGTACGCGAACCACGTCAACACCGCAGTCGAGTCACCCGTGCCCGACTCCTGGACACCGCCGTCGACGTGCTGGCCGAGCTGGGCTGGCTCGGCGGCACCGTCACCGTGGTCGCCGAGCGCGCGGGCGTCTCACGAGGCGCCGTGCAGCATCATTTCCCCACCCGCGAGGACCTGTTCACCGCCGCGATCGACCACATCGCCGGTGACCTGGTCGCCCGTACCCGCCTGGACGGCGCCCGGATCCCGCCCGGCCCCGCGCACACCGAGGCGGTGGTCGAGGCACTGGCGTCGATGTTCCGGGGCACCCTGTACCGGGCCGCGCTCAACCTGTGGACGGCGGCGGTCAACGATCCCGTGCTGCGCGCGCGGGTGATCCCGCTGGATCTGCGACTGACCGCGGCGATATACGACATGGCCGTCGAGCTGCTCGACGCCGACGTCTCGCTGCCCGGGGTGTCCGCGGCCGTGGAGGCCGCCCTCGACGTGGCCCGCGGGCTCGGCATCAGCGCCCTGGTCATCGATTACGACGAGCGTCGGCGGGCGGTCGTACGGCAGTGGGCGGCGAGCCTGGACCACGTTCTCGCCGGGAACGGCGCGCCCTGATCCGGAACGGACAACCTCATTTCACGCTTCGATGACCAATCCTTGGTACGAACCCGGTCGAATCGTGAACGTGGCCGGTCCGCAAGACCGTAACTTCACCGCGTGGACTGGAATCGACGGGCCTGCGCACGGCGCGGCCATGAGACGTACGCCCCCGACGAACCGGCGCTGCGTGCCCGGCTGCACGCGACCACGCCGGTCGGCGAGGCGTGGCGTTGCCTGCGCTGCGGCGACTACGTGCTCGGCGAGGTCAAGGGCCGCGGTCCCGCCGGCGACGCGCCGGTGGTGATGCGCGGCCGGGCGCTGCGCGACGTGTTGATCCTGCGCTTCCTGTCCGTCGAGCGGGCCGCGCGCGGCGTACTGATCCTGCTCGCGGCCTACGCGGTCTGGCGGTTCAGCAACTCGCAGGACTCGGTGCGCCGGTTGTTCGAGGACGACCTGACCGCGTTCCGGCCCGTGGCCGAGCACTTCCACTACGACCTGGACCACTCGCCGATCGTCGACACGATCCGCAAGACGTTCGACTACAAACGCTCGACCCTGATCTGGGTGGCGATCGGGATGGTCGTCTACGCGGTCATCGAGATCGTCGAGGCGGTCGGGTTGTGGTACCTCAAGCGCTGGGCGGAATACCTCACGGTGGTCGCCACGGCGGCGTTCCTGCCGCTGGAGGGCTACGAGATGCGCGAGCACGTGAGCTGGTTCAAGGTCTGCACGCTGGTGCTGAACATCCTCGCGGTGGTCTACATCATCGTCGCCAAGCGGCTGTTCGGGGTGCGCGGCGGGGCCGAGGCGTTCGAGCGCGAATGGCACAGCGAATCGCTCCTGGAGATCGAGGAGGCGATCCACCCCGGGCCGCCCCGACAGCCGTGGGAGGAGCAGGTACACGCAACCAAGCCGCCGCCCGCCCGTACCTCGTAGACCCCGGGCGCCCCGGCCGGGGCAGCCCGCCCGTCCACCCGGGACGCCCAATCACTCCACGCGGGGGCCGGGCACCTCGCCCGAGCCGGGCACCTCGCCAGGGCAGGCATCTCACTCGGGGGCGGCACCTTGCCCGGCTCACACCCCATTCCGTGCCCGACCCGGCAGTCGGGCGCGACGCGCCCGCACCTCGCCCGACCAGCGCCCGGCGCCGCACCCAAGCCCGAACCCGGGCCCGACGCGCAGACACCTCGCCCGACCCGCACCCGGTGCCGCGCCCAAGCCCGAACCCGGGCCCGACGCGGACACCTCGCCCGACCCGCACCCGGCGCCGCACCCAAGCCCAAGCCCGGGCCCGACGCGCAGACACCTCGCCCGCACCTCGCCCGGTGCCGTGCCAACCCGGTAACCGAGCCCGACACGCAGGCGCCCCACCCGAACCACGCCCCGTTCCGTGCCCAACCCCGCGGCCGGCGCCGAAGCCGCGTCGTCCGGGCCTACGGCACCAGGACCACCCGTCCTCGGAGGCCGCCCTCCGCCACCGTGGCGAAGGCGCGGGCGGCCTCCGCGAAGGGGAAGGTTCGGGCCACGCGCAGCGTCAACTCGCCCTTTCCGGCCGCCGTCGCGAGTTCGGCCAACTGTGCGGCGTCCGCGCGGACCCACACCTGGTGCACCCGGATCCCGCGCAGCCCGGGCGGCGCCGCGCCCGCGTTGACCGCCACGAACGCCCCGCCGCCGCGCACCGCGTCCAGCGCGTCCGGGCCGAGCATCGCCGCGTCGAGCGCGGCGTCCACCCCACCGGGCAGCAGCGCCCGAATCCGGTCCGCCAGATCGGCGCCGCGCGGGACGAACCACCTCGCGCCGAGGTCGCGCACCGACGCCTCGTCGGCGGCCCCCGCGACCGCGACCACCCGTACCCCGCGCGCCGCCGCCAGTTCGACCGCGAACGCGCCGACCCCACCCGCCGCCCCGGTCACCAGCAGGGTGTCCCCCGCCGCCGAGCCGAGCAGGTCGAGCCCCTGCCGCGCGGTCGAGCCGTTCAGCGGGATCGTCGCCGCCGCCACCGGGTCCAGGTCGACCGGCCGCGGCGCCACCGCGTCGGCGTCCAGCACCACGAACTCGGCCAGCGCGCCGGTCCGTACGTCCAACCGGTCGCGCAACCCGAGCACCGCGTCGCCGACCGCGAACCCGGACACGCCCGCCCCGACCGCGTCCACCTCGCCCGCGACGTCCCACCCGAGCCCGAACACCGCACGCTCGCGCACCAGGCCGAACCGCACCGGCGCGCCGTCCACCACCATCACGTCCACCGGATTCACCGTCGCCGCCGCGACCCGGATCCGCACCCGACCGGGCCCCGGCTCGCATACCGGCCCGTCCACGACCTCGACCACCGACGCACCGGCCCGGGCGACCACCGCACGCATGACCCACCACTCCCACACTCTCCGCGACCACGGGCCGAACTCCCGGCCCCCTCGACCGCCAACCTACGAAGAGCTACTCTCCGGAAGGAAGTACACACCCCGAAGTGCGTATCCCACCCGAAGGAGAGCCATGGCCACCCGCACCGCCGCCGAACGCCGCGCCGAGGCCCGTACGGAGTTCGACGCGTACATGGCGAGTTGCCCGGCCCGCCGGCTCCTGGACGGGATCAGCGACAAGTGGGTGAGCCTGCTCGTCAACGCGCTCGCCGACGGCCCGCGGCGCTACAGCGACCTGTCCCGGCGGGTGGCCGGGGTCAGCCAGAAGATGCTCACCCAGACCCTGCGCAACCTGGAGCGCGACGGACTGGTCGAGCGCACCGTCACCCCGTCCGTGCCGGTCCGCGTCGACTACGCGCTGACCCCGCTCGGCGCGAGCCTGCTGCCGCTCATGCAGGCGGTCAAGACCTGGGCGGAGGAGCACATCCCCGAAGTCGACCGGGCCCGCGAGCGCTACGACGCCGCGCAAATGCCCCCGAACCGTCCGGAATTCGGATAGCACCGACCCGGGACACCGAGGGGCTGCCAGAAGATCGCCCGCTGTTCATTTCCCGGTCCGCCGGGGGGAATTCCCGCTCCATATCGTGATCTTGACCGGCGGAACGGACGCCGGCCGAGCCTCCGAGGAGCCCAGTTTCGTGTCGCCTGGCCGGGAGACCTACGAGCGCGAGCGGCGGATCGACCTGCTGATGGCGGAGAGCACGCCGTTGCGCAGATACGTGAGCGGGATCCTGGGGGCGGATCTGCACACGGTCGAAGACGTCGTCCAGGAAACGCTGTTACGGGCCTGGGAGGCCGCGGACCGCCTGGACTGGGACGGTCGCCCGATCCGCATGTGGCTCTTCCGGGTGGCCCGGAATCTGGCCGTGGACGCCCGGCGGCGCAATCGTTCACTGCCGGTGGGCATCGATCCGAGCGAGTTCACCGGGCTGCCCACGGTGCCCGATCCGGCGGTCTCGGTGGTCGATCGTTGTGTGCTGGTGGGGGCGTTGCGCCAACTGGCGCCGCCGCACCGGGAGGCGGTCGCGCACGTACACCTGCTCGACCGCAGCGGCGCCGACGTCGCGCGCGCCCTGGGGATACCGCACGGGACGGTCAAGTCCCGTACCTACCACGGGATCGCGGCGATCCGGCGCGAGCCGGCCGCGATCGAGGAGAGCGGATGACCGGCTCCGAGGACCTCGCCATGCGGGTCGCCGGACACGATGTGATGACCCTGCTCGGCTGGACGGGGATCCTGGTCCTCGTGTTCGCCCTGGCCCACTGGGCCGCCATGCGGCGCGGCGGCTGGCGCTTCGTCCGGCGTCGGCTGCGCCGCGAGATCGCGCTCACCGTGGCCGCGTTCGCCGAGCCGATCGCCGCGCTCGTGCGGTTCCGCCGGCGCCGCCGGCTCCTGGTCCGCACGCTGCGCGCGCCCGGCACCTGGACGGACGCGGAGCACGCGGCGATGCTGGCGGCCGAGGTGAGCGCGAGCGCCCGCCCGTACGCCGTCGTGGTCGAGCGCGACGTGGTGGGGGTGTGGGTCGGCTGCGGTGCGGACCTGCCCGTGCCCGCCGAGCCGTGGGCGGTGGACGAACTCGACCCCCGCCTGTGGTGGATCGCCCGCGCCGACCTGGAGCCCGGATCCGGGCCCGCGCCGCTGCTGGTCGCGATCGGCACCCGGCACGAGGCGGTGGTCTTCCTGGACCTGCTGACCGGACCGCGCGTGCTGGCGGTCTCCGGCGAGCGGCGCGGCGCGCGGGCGACCGTACAGTCGCTGGCCGCCCAACTCGACGCCAGGTTGCCGGCCGGCGCGGTCACCGTCGCCGCCGGGGTGCATCCGCGCTACGCGGGCCCGACCACCGCGGACGCGTTCGCGCACGCCACGACGGTCGCCGCGACCCGCCGCTACCCGCAGGTGGTGGCCTGCGCCGAGACCCCCGAACTGCCCGCCGCCTCGCCCGTGTCGGTGCTGACCACGGGCCGGCCCCGGGGCCACGCCCGGTTGTTGGCGATCGCGCCGAACGGCGCGCTGCTCGTGCACGGCACGCCGCTGCGGGTGGACGCGCGCCCACTGCCGCGCGCGGTGGCCGCGACGGTGTGGCGCCTGCCGCCCTGGTCCACGGAGGACGCGGTACACCCGGCCCCGGTCGGGATCGACCCGGACCTCGACTCCGACCCGACTCCGGCCGCGCCGCCCCCCACGACGCGGGCGCAGGTCCCGGCGCAGGCCCCGCCCCCCACACACGACGACCTCACCGAGCCCGCCGACACCGACAAGCCGAGCGGCGTCTCCATCGACGCGTGACCCGCGTCCCCGCACGCCGGACGGGCGGCCCAGGGGCGTGTCCGCGGCCTCCCGCCGAGCCTCACCACGCGGGAGCCGGGACACGCCGGCGGCCACCCGTCCGGCGTGCGCCGACACCCCGACGCGGCCCGCCCGGCCGTGGGCCGGCATCCCGGCCCACACCGCCCTCTCCTCGCCGACACCCCCGGTCGGCCGGACCCGACCCGTCCCCCACCCCCCAGGAGCACGACCAACGTGAGACTCACCGTCACCACCGTGGACGCCGCGGACGGCCTGCGCCGCGACCATCTCCTGGACCTCCCGCCCGGGAGCATCGTGGCGGACCTCGCAACCGCCGTGCACCGCCCGGCCGCACCCGCCGATACCGCCCCCGGGTCCGGCGCCGCCGACCTGGGCGCGTTCCTGGACGGCGAGGCGCCGGCGGCCGGACAGTCGCTCTACCTCGGCGACACCGTGCTCGACCCGCAGGCCCCGCTGACCGTCTCCGGGATCCGCGAGGCCACCGTCCTGGGCCTGGGCGCCCCGCCCGCCGAACCCGACCGCGTGCATGCCCCCCGGCATCCCTTCGATCCGCAGACCCTGGTCCAGGTGCACGCGGTGTCCGGCCCGTACACCGGCCGGGTCTGGCCGCTGGGCCCGGGCAGTCACGAGATCGGCGCCGACGAGGGGTGCGCGATCCGGCTGCCGGTGTCCGGCGTACCGACCCGGGGCCTGTGGGTGACGGTGTGCCCGGACGGCTCGGCGTACTGGCATCGCACCGGGCCCGACGACGGCGCGGTGCACGGCCGCGAGGTGGCGCCGCCGCCCACCGACGCGATCACCGCCGCCGCGGCGCTGCCCCGCAAGCACGAGGAACGCATCCTGGAGGACGAGCGCGAGGCCGACCGCAGGGTCGAGCGGGAGAGCGCTCGGATCGCCCCGCCGAAGGAGCCGGTGATCCGCCCCCAGGCGCCACCCGGGACCCCCTGGCCGCACGCGTCCGATCTGGTCGTCGGCCCGTCGCTGCTGCGCCTGTGCGGACCGGTCGAGGCGGACGCCGACGTGACGCCCTCCGACGACGGCATCGGCCTGGACTACAACCGGCCGCCCCGGATCGCCCCGCACCTGGACGCGGAGAAGATCCGGCTGCCCTCGCCGCCGCTGGAGCCGAACCGGGTGCCGTTCCCGCTGCTCGTGATGATCGCGCCGCTGGTGATGGGCCTGGCCATGGTCGGGTTCTTTCACTCGTACTTCTATCTGATCTTCTGCATCATGAGCCCGTTCATGGCGATCGCGAACTGGGTGTCGGGCCGCCGCAGCAATCGGGTCAAGCATCAGCTCGACGGGGTGCAGTACCGGCGCCGGTTGCGTGTGTTGCACGACGACATCCGTACCGCCGTGCGCCGCGAGCGCATCGTCCGCGCCGAGGTCGGCCCCGACCCGGCCGCCGTCGCGCTGATCGCGACCGGACCGGGCAGTCGGCTGTGGGAGCGGCGCCGCCGCGACGCCGACCACCTGGTGCTGCGAATCGGTACGGTCGACCAACCGTCGGTCAAGGAGGTCGAGGACCCGGCCCGGGACGAGCACCACCGCACCGCGAGCTGGACGTTGCCCGATACGCCCATCGGCGTGGAGATCCCCGACCACGGGGTGCTCGGCGTGGCCGGCCCGACCGAGCCGATCCAGGCGCTGGCCCGCTGGCTGGTGATCCAGTCCGCCGTCCTGCACAGCCCGCGCGATCTGCGCGTGGTGGTGCTGACCGTTCCCGAGCGGGCCGGCGACTGGGCCTGGGTGCGGTGGTTGCCGCATCTGCGGCCGCAGTCCCGCTCCGCCGCGCCGGTCGCCCTGCTCGGCACCGACCCGGAGTCCACCGCCAACCGCATCTCCGAACTGGTCGCGCAGATCCAGAGCCGACAGCGCAGCATGGGCTCGTCGATGGGCCAGGCCATGTTCAGCGGCCCCGACATCCTGGTGATCGCCGACGGCGCCCGGCAGTTGCGGGAGGTGCCCGGCATGGTCCAGGTGCTCACCGAGGGCCCGGCGGCCCGGGTGTTCAGCGTCTGCCTGGACGAACGCGAGCGGCTGCTGCCGGAGGAGTGCACCGCCGTCGTGCTGGCCGCCGGCCGACACCTCACCGTGCGCCAGACCGGACTGCCCGACGTGACGGACGTGCGCGCCGACCACGTGGACGCCGCGTGGTGCGAACAACTGGCCCGCGCGCTTGCCCCGTTGCGCGACGTCAGCCCCGAACACGACAGCGGCCTGCCGCAGACCGTCAAGCTGCTCGACCTGGTCGACGCCGAACCGCCGAAGGCGGCCGACTTCCTGGCCCGTTGGGCTCGCCGCCCGGCCTCGACCACCTTCACCCTGGGCGCCGGCTACGACGGTCCGCTGCGCATCGACCTGGTGCGCGACGGTCCGCACGGCCTGATCGCGGGCACCACCGGGTCCGGCAAGTCCGAGTTGTTGCAGAGCTTCGTCTCCGCGCTCGCGGTGGCCAACCGCCCGGACGAACTGACCTTCGTACTCGTCGACTACAAGGGCGGCAGCGCGTTCAGCGAGTGCGCCGAACTCCCGCACACCCTCGGCATGGTCACCGACCTGGACGAACACCTGGCCACCCGGGCGCTGGAGTCGCTGGCCGCGGAACTGCGGCGCCGCGAACAGCTGTTGGCCGACGTCGGCGCCAAGGACCACCCGGAGTACCGGGGCAAGCGCGCCGGCGACCCCACGCTTGCGCCGCTGCCCCGACTGATCCTGGTGATCGACGAGTTCGCCACCCTCGTGCGCGAGGTGCCCGACTTCGTCACGGGGTTGATCAACATCGCCCAGCGCGGCCGTTCGCTCGGGATCCACCTCGTGCTGGCCACCCAGCGTCCGGCCGGCGTGGTCACCGGCGACATCCGCGCCAACACCAACCTGCGGATCGCCCTGCGGGTGACCGACGCGGGCGAGAGCCAGGACATCATCGACACCATGGAGGCCGTGCACATCTCGGCCGGCACGCCCGGCCGGGCGCTGATCCGCACCGGGCCGAACGCCGCCGTGCCGTTCCAGGCCGCGTGGGTGGGCGCCGAGCGGCCCGTCCCCGGCGGCGCCGAGAAGACCGGTCCGACCCGCGCGGTGCGCGCCACCGAACTGACCCTGGCCGGCCTGGGCCGGCCCGCGTCGCTGCCGACGGTCGACGAGGGCCCGGACACCGCGGACACGCCCCACCCGACCGACCTCAACGCCCTGGTCCTGGCGCTGCGCGAGGCCGCCGAGACGCTGCCCGACTACCGCCCGCTGCCCAGCCCGTGGTTGCCGCCCCTGGCGGAGCGGGTGCTGGTGGACGACCTGCCGCCGGTGGAGCGGGCCGACGTCGACGCGTCCGACCCCTGCCCGCCGCCGATCCCCTACGCCCTGGAGGACGTTCCGCAACTCCAGGAGCAGCGGGTGACCACGATGGACCTGGCCACGTTCGGCCACCTGTACGTGATCGGCTCGCCGCGCTCGGGCCGTACCCAGGTGTTGCGCACCCTCGCGGGTTCCGCGGCGGCCACGGCGAGTTGCGCCGACGTGCACCTGTACGGGATCGACGCGGGCGGCGGCGGACTGGCCGCGTTGGAGACCCTGCCGCACTGCGGCGCGGTGGTCTCGCGGCACGACATGGAGCGGATGGGGCGGCTGTTGGGCTACCTGGTCCGCGAGTTGACCGAGCGTCAGGAACGGTGCAGCACGCACAACGCCGCCGGCTTGGTGGAGTTGCGCCGGATCCTGCCGGCGGCCGAGCGGCCCGCGCACATCGTGATCCTGCTCGACGGCTGGGACTCCCTGGTCGCGCTGCTCGACGACCACGACGGCGGCCGGCTCGTGGACGACACGATGCGCCTGCTGCGCGAGGGCGCGGCGGCCGGGATCCACATCGTGGCGACGTCCGAACGGGCGCTGCTGAGCGGGCGGTTGTCCGCGCACAACGACCACAAGCTGTTGCTGCGCCAGGCGGATCGCAGCGACTACCAGATGGCCGGCATGCCGATCCGCAAGGTGCCGGCGGTGATCTCGCCCGGTCGCGGCTGGCACGTGTTGTCCCAGACGGAGAGTCAGGTCGCGCTGCTCGCGCCCGATCCGAGCGGACAGGAGCAGGCCGAGGCGCTGCGCCGGATCGGTGCGGCGGCGGCGCGGCGCGATGCCTCGGTGCCGCGCGGGCGGATGCCGGTGCCGATCCCGACGCTGCCGCGCGTGGTCGAGTTCGCCGCCGCGTACGAGCGGGTGCCGGCCGAGGTACGCCGCCCGATGTGGGGGCTGCTCGGCATCGGCGGCGACAGTGCGGAGCCGATCGGGGCGGACTTCGCGGCCAGGTCGGTGTTCTGCGTGATCGGGCCCGCCGGGACCGGGCGCAGCACCGCGCTCGCGTCGTTGTCGGTGTCGTTGCTCGCGGGCGGCACGTCGCTGGTGGTGCTCACCCCGCGCGAGTCGCCGCTGCGCGGGCTGGCGCAGCATCCCCAGGTGCGGCTGCTGACCGAGGAGGATCCCGCCGCCGAGGCGGTCGAGCGGGCCCTGGCGGAGTTGTCCGGTCCGCGCGTGGTGGTCGTGGACGACGCCGAACTGCTCGGGATGCCCGCCGCCGACCGGGTCCTGCGCGACCTGGCGGTCGCGGGCCGCGACCGGGGGCAGGGGCTGCTGTACGCGGGGTCCTACGACGCCCTCCAGGTGGCGATGGGCAGTTGGCTCACCGCGGCCCGACGCGGCAGCCGCAGCGGCGTCCTGCTCGCGCCCAAGAACATGCAGGAGGGCGACATGATCGGCGTACGACTGCCGACGAACGTGGTGCGCTCGGCGCCGCCCGTCCCCGGGCGGGCGTGGACCGCCGGACCCAACGGCGCGCCGATGGCGGTACAGGTGCCGCTGACGGTGTTGCGTTCGGCCGAGTAGTCGGGCGAACCTGCGTGCAGGGCATACGAGTTCGGGCCGCTTCCCACCAGGGGGAAGCGGCCCGAATCGGTGTGGCGACGGCTCAGCTCTTCTTCAGGTTCTTCGCCATCTCCACGTCCATCTCGTGCATCTGGGTGCGGATCTTGGCGAACATCTCGGAGAAGATCAGGATGCCGTCGACGGCGGCGGTCAGGCTGGTGTTGAACTTCGAGTAGGCCTCGCGCATGGCCGGGCTCGACTCCTTGAAGACCATGCCGTTGTCCAGCAGCCCGTTCACGTCGGACAGCAGCGTGTTGATCATCGGCGTGATGGTCTCCTTCGCCTTGGTCAGCTTGCCGGCGACCTCGTCGATGCGGCCGAAGTCGAGTGCGATATCGGGCATGGTTCCTCCAGGGAAGATCGGCTCGTCGTGGGGGTACGACGAACGGGGACTACGGGGAGCTACGGGGGACTGCCGGGCGATGGGGTATACGGCGGCGGCTCAGTCGCGGCGCGGGATGCGCCCGCCACCGCCACCGCCACCGCCCGGCGGGACGGGCTTCTCCGGCGGCTTGGGGGTGGTGTCCACCCATTCGTGCTTGCCGTCGGCGCGCGCGTAGGTATGCGTCTTTCCTTCGGAGTCGACCACCTTCTGCGTGCCGCCCCCGTTGGCGTTCAGGTGCGTCTCGGTGGTGGTCACGCCGCCGTCCGGCGCGGTGGACACGGTGGTGTAGTTCAGCCGACTCGAGTCGTAGGTGGTGACCGAGGTGTACGTCTGGCCGTTGCTGACGACCTTGGTCTCCTCCTTGATCACGTTGCCGTCCGCGTCCAGGGTCAGGTGGGTCTCGATCCGGCCGCCGTTGGGCGTGGTGATCACCTTGTCCAGCGGCGGTTTGTCGCCGGGGTCGGTGGCCTTGCAGAACTCCGGGAGTGTGCCGTCGGGTCCGGGCTTGGCGCACTCGTCCAGGTGGTCCTGCTTGTACTTCCAGGCGGCGACCTTGTTGCGCCACTCCGCCAGGCCCATCGTGGCGCCCATCACGCCCAGGCCCTCGGTGATCTGCGCGTCGGCGTTGAAGTAGGCGTCGCCGACCTTGCCGAAGCAGTCGCCGAGCTTCTTCAGCAGGTCCTCGGCGCGGGTCATCGGGCCCGCGGACAGCCGGTACAGGCTGCGGAAGGCGGCGGTCAGCGTGGGGTCGCCGAACACCGCCTGGGCGTCGGTGTAACCGCCCTTGCCCAGGGTCGCGAAGTCGCTCGACTTGAGCGTGGGCGAGATGCGGTCGGCCAGGTCGTACATGTCCTTCTTGGCCTCGGCCAGCGTGCTGTAGTCCAGCGCGAAGTCGACCACGTCCGCTCCCGTCGGGCATCGCGGATCCCTCGGCCGGATCCGTCGCCGTGACCACGCCGGGGCCCACCGTCCGGTTCATCGTGATCCCGACGCGTCATCCGATGAACCGTCCGGTGGGCCCCGGCGTGGTCACGGCGAGGTCCGGCGAGCACGGCGAGGAGACGACGGGTCATGGGCAATCGCCCCACCGACTGGAACGCGATCGGCCTGAGCACCGATCCCACCCCGGGCGACCCCGTTCGGCTGCGCACGTTGATCACCTCGATGGAGAGTCTGGGCAAGGTCGCCCGCGAGATCGACGACGCGTTGAACTCGGTCCTGGACAAGACGGGCAACGGCGCGTTCGTCGGGCAGACCGCCGACGCGCTGCGGGAGAAGATCAGCGGTCCGCTCCGGGAGTTCGTGACCAGCATCGCGGACGCGTTCGAGCACTCGGCCAAGGCGCTGCACACCTACGTCGACGTGATGGAGACCCAGCAGCGGGTCGCCGACACCGCGTTGGCGAACGGTCGGGACCTGCCCCTGGAGGATCCGCAGCGCGCCACGTACGGCACGACCGCGCGCAACGCGGGCACCGCCCAGCGCACCCAGGCCGAGACCGCCGCGAAGGCGCTCAACAGCGCGGCGACCGGGATCAAGCAGCCGGTGTCGAACTGCGACCTGTTCTGGGAGGCGTTCAACTGGCTGGCGATCATCCTGATCCTGCCCGCGCTGCTCCTGGGCGGTCCGCTCGCGCTGCTGGCGATCGGGATCAACCTGGTCCTGTTCGTCAAGACCGCGGTGGACGTCGCCAACGGCAAGGCCGGGTTGCTCGACCTGTTCCTGGCGGGTCTGGGCATGATCGCGCCGACCACCAAGGGCCTGAACCTGTTCAAGCTGTTCAAGGACGGCGCGAAGTTCCTCTGGACCAAGGGCATCAAGCCCTTCGCGCAGGGCGCGTGGGGCGCGCTCAAGGGCGCGTTCAACGCGGGCGCGTTCCGCTCGTTCGCGTTCATCCCGGGCCTGAAGGACTTCGCCCGGCTCGCGGGCGGCTGGATCAAGACGGGCGCGTTGTGGGTGGGCGCGGCGGCGTTGAAGATGCCGTCCTGGGTCGGCGGCACGCTGCTCAAGGGCGGCCTTTTGGTGGTCAAGGGCTTCAAGGCGATGCCGGCCCTCTTCCGCGCCATCCCGAGCATGGTCAAGGGCGCCGCGGGCAGCACCTGGAAGTTCCTCAGGTCCGAACTCGGCGGCACCAAGTGGCTGCGGCTGATCCTGCCGGTGGACGCGGCCGAGATCAGCCGGTTCGGGCTCAAGCGCGCGTTGCAGATCGGCTTCTACGAGCGCGGCGTGCTCGGCAAGTTCCGCTACGCCTCGCCGCTGCTCGGCGCGGGCGGGCGCGGGCTGAGCCAGATCCCGACGATGCCGCACCTGGGCGCGCTGCCCGAGATGCCGGTGCACGACCTGGCCCGGATCCGGGCCGGCGACTGGTCCGGGTTCGGCGCGAACGAGCTGCGGATGAAGGCCCTGGACCTGCCGACGACGAACCTGACCGTCACCTCCCCTGCGGGGCTGCACATCCCCACCACCCTCGGCGAGGTGATGCAGTTCGCGCCGGACGCGGTGCGCCGCATGGACGCGCTCCTGGACATCGGCGCGCGCGACATGAAGATGGTGCAGATCGGCGACTGGGCAAAACTGCCGACGCCGGCGAACAGCGGCCGGATGGAGCTCAACGCGCTCCACTCGATCGGACAGCTCCCGACCACGGGCGCGGCCGGCGCGGTACACGCGCTGCCCAGCCCGTCCACGCTCCCGGGTGTCACGCACGCCCCGTCGCTGTCCTCGTTGTCCGCGCTCGACCTGGTCCAGACCGGGGCCGGCCACCGGCCGAGCGTGCCGTCCCTGGTCACCGGCAACACCCCGGGCGCCGGTGCCGGTATCGCCCACCTGCCCGCCCCTGCCGGCCAGGTGACCGCGCCGAGCCTGCCCGCGGCCGGGCTGAACCACGGCCTGCCGGCGCCGAGCCTGCCGGCGCCGAACCTGGCCGGCCACGGCCTGTCCGGCCCGGGCCTGCCCGGCCACGGCGTCCCCGCCCCACACGTGGAGCTCCAGTCGACCGGGTTCGGCTCGACGGTGAACCCGTCCGCGCCGAGCCCGACGGCGCTCGCGGGCGGCCCGCCGCCGACGGCGCTGGTCCCGGACCACGCCGGGAACGCGCTCGACCTGCTCGACCACGGCCCGAAGACGATGCCGCGCCCGGACGGGCCCGCCCATGCCGGCGCGCTGCCGACCGCGCCGCAGCCGCACGGCCCGGGCGGCGGCGGCGAGTTGCGGCCCGGCACGCCGACCGCGAACCAGGTCGCCGTCGCGCCGACCCCGCCGCCCGGCGGCCACTTGGCCGGCCCGCCCAACCGGCTCACGGGCGCCCAGTTGGAACAGCTGTGGCAGCGCGACGCGGACCGGATCGGCGCACTGTTCGGCAAGGCCGACGACCCGCTGCGGGCCGAGCGGATCGAGGCCTGGCGCGACCTCACCTCGGCGCGCAACGAACTGGGCCGGGCCCAGCAGGTGTTGCACGACCTGGAGGTCCGCCCCGGCGGGTCGTCCACGTCGTCGGTGTACGAGCGCGACGCCGGGATCGCGGTGCAGACCGCCTCGGCGAAGGTGGAGACCGCGACCGCCCGGCTGGACGCACTGGGCGTGAACCCGGCCCGGATCGACCAGGGCATGGCCCAGATCCAGGCGCAGAGCCTGCTGGAGCGTCCGCGACCGGTCGGCGGCACCCACCACGACCTCGGCGTCGGCACCACGCTGCCGACGCCGCCGGCCGCCGGAGCGGTGCCGCCGCCGAACACGACCATCACCTCGCACGTCGGCGCCGGTGCGACCGACCTCGACGGCGCGACCGTACGCACACCGGTGCGCGACGGCTACCGCGTCACCGACCCCGCGAGCGGCCACTCCGTCCGGTACGGCGACGACGGTCGCCTCGTCGACGAGGGCTTGGCGCTGCACTCGCCGGGCGAGCCCCGGTTCATCGTGGACGACGGCGAAGGCCGGCCGTTCCTCACCAACGCGCACGGGGACCCGGTCCTCGGCTTCGACGTCACCGTGGTGCGCGGCGGCTACCGGGTCACCGACACCGCCGGCGGGCAGACCGTCCGCTACCGCACCAACGGGGCCGTCGCCGAGCAGGGCATCGCGCTGGGCGGGACCGGCGCGCCGCGCTTCGTGGTGCACGGCAACGACGCCCGGCCTCCGATGCTGACCAACGCGCACGGCAAGCCGATCACCGACCGCGTCTTCACCCCGTTCGACAACGGCTACCGAGTGACCGATCCCGCCACCGGCGGCTCGGTCCGATACGGCACGAACGGCCGCGTCGTCGAACACGGCATCGCGCTCGGCGGTCTCGACGAGGCGCACTTCGTCGTCCCCGGCGAACACGGCCCCGTACTCACCGACATCCACGGCACCCGCATCGACGACGTGCACGTCACCGCGACCGACGGCGGCGGCTACCGCATCACCGAACCGACCAGCGGACAGAGCACCCGCTACCACGGCAACGGCACCGCGGCCGACGAAGGCATCGCCCTCCAGGGCGGCGGCGACGCGCACTTCGTCGTCCCCGGCGAACACGGCCCGGTACTCACCGACCTGCACGGCAACCCGATCACCGGCGTCGACGTCACCCCGGTGAACGGCGGCGGCTACCGCGTCACCGAACCGCTGAGCGGACAGACCACCCGCTACCACGGCAACGGCACCATCGCCGACAACGGCGTCGCCCTCCAAGGCGCCCCCGGCGACGCGCACTTCGTCGTCCCCGGCGAACACGGCCCCGTACTCACCGACCTCCACGGCAACCCGATCACCGGCGTCGACGTCACCCCGGTGAACGGCGGCGGCTACCGCGTCACCGAACCGCTGAGCGGACAGAGCACCCGCTATCGAGGCGACGGCAGCGTGGCCGAACACGGCCTCGTGCTCACCGGATTCTCGGGCGATCCGCACTTCGTACTGTTCCGCGAGGGTCGACCCTCGGTCCTCACCGACGTACACGGCAAGCCGATCACCGACCGCAGGCTGACCGAGTTCGACAACGGCTACCACGTCACCGACCCGGCCACCGGCCGCTCCGTGCGCTACGACGGCACCGGCACCGCGATCGAGCGGGAACTCGGCCTGACCGAACTCGGCGAGCCGCACTTCATCGTCGACCGCGGCGCCGGCCCCGTGCTCACCGACGTACGCGGCACCCCCGTCGCCGGCGTCGACGTCACCCCGATCGGCGGCGGCTACCGGGTCACCGAGACGGCCGGCGGCCACAGCACCCGTTACACCGCCAACGGCTGGGTCGGCGAACACGGCATCGCCCTCGGCGGCGGCGCCGAACCCCGCTTCGTGGTGGGCGAGGGCACGAACCGCCACGTCACCGACATGCTCGGCACCCCGATGCCGCACCACACCGCCACGGTCACCGACCAGGGCTTCCGGATCGTCGACACCCGCACGAGCGTGTCCACCCTGCACGGCGCCGACGGCGCGTTGATCGAACGCGGCATCGCCGTCGGCGGCCCCGGCGAGGCCCGCTTCGTGGTCGGCGAGGGCGCCGGCCGGGTGCTCACCGACGCGAACGGCGTCCGCGTCACCGACCGCGCCGTCACCGTCGTCGACAACGGCTACCGCGTCACCGACCCGGCCACCGGCCACTCGTTCCGCCACGACACCGTCACCAACACCTTCGAGCACGGCACCAAACTGGGTCGAGCGGGCCAGGGCCCGTTCGCGGTCGGCGACACCCTGACCGACCTGCACGGCAACCCGCTCCCGGCGGAGCAGCGGCTCACCCGCCTCACCGCCGCCGACGGCACGCACACCGGCTACCGGATCGACGTCGTGCACCCGAACTCCCCGCGCCACGGCGAGTTCCACGAGTTCGGCACGAACGGCACGGTCACCCGCGAGGCCTTCAACGTGCTGGACGACGGTCGGATGACCAGGCATCAGTACGTCGTCGACCACAGCACCCCGACCCCGACCTGGCGCCAGGAGTTCCACCCCGACTCCCCCGGCGACCCGTTCACCCGCAACGAGTTCCAGCGCGGCACGGTGGATACGAGCGGCGCGGCCAACGGCGGGCTGCGGCTGAAGTCGAGTTCGCCCGACCAGGTGGCGATCTTCGAGCGCCGGATGTTGCCGGGCGGAACCACGCTCGACGCGTTCCGGCGTACCGACCTCAGCGGCTTCGGCACCTTCGGCCACCGCACCAAGTGGATCGAGTGGGGCGCCGACGGCACACCCCTGGCCCAGGGTTCGCGCAGGTTCGACACGTCCGGCTTCGGCTACACCGACGTCGACCAGCACTTCGTCACGGTGCGCGAATTCCGGGACACGATCCAGAAGTTCGACGGCCGGGCCGGGCACACTCTCGGCGTCAAGGGCACCGACGGCTGGACCTGGCACCGCTTCGACGGCGCCGGCAACGAGTTGGCGAGCGGACCGCGTACTGCGCACTGGGACGGCGGCTGGAGCGACCGACACGGCCCGGGGGCCGGCACCCACGCGGGCGAACTGGTCCAGAAGCAGTGGGGCGAACTGCACCGGACCGACCACGCCCGGCACTACCTCGAACACCCGCTGGGCGCCGACGGTTTCCGCAAGGCGTCCTGGGACGAGTTGTCGCCGCAGGGCAAGGAGGCCGGGAAGCACGTGGTCGAGGCGGACGGTTCGACGTTCACCACGACCCGGGTCTCCGAGCAGCGCCCGCCGAGTTGGGCCCGCAAGTGGCTGACGGACAACCGGACCGATCCGGCCGGCAACCACGCCTTCCTCGCCGCCGACACCCGCTACCAGGTGTTCACCTGGGAGAAGTCGGTCGTCGGCACGGACGGCAGCCTGACGCGCGGCAACGGCACCCGCTTCGTCGGCGACGACGGCAGTTCCTTCGACATCCTCGCCGACGGCACCTTCGCCCGCTCGCAGACCAA